>JADYZV010000080.1 GCA_020852965.1 Pirellulaceae bacterium
CGCCGGGGTGAGCGACCGACAGGCGGCTCCGACGAAGGCACCTACCGACAACCCCTATCATGTAAAAACCAAGAGCTCCCAAAAAAAGTGGCGACCGTCACTTGTCAAACCCAGGACTTCATAGTCGACGAGGGTCACCTCGTCGCCGGGGTTGATTGGTTAGCAAGTCGGACGGGCTCGGCGACTTGGGCGCATGTCTTGGTTAGGTCATTTTTTAGGTAGTGGACGGTCAGATTGCAGTATCGCAGATCTTAAGGCAGTGTCAAATTCTTGATGGATAAAGTCGTACTCAATGCAAATGCCTTGACCGTCGTGCTGACATGCGTCGTCGGCAAGCGCTGTCCAGAATTTCAGGCCGGAATTGTCGTCCGTGGAGCTCCAATACATGTTACAGCATCGTTGGATTAAAGTTGGTCCGTCAAGCAGCCCAGTAAAATAGTCATCGATGCTTGCACGCTCGTATTCAAGAGTAAGCACTTCTGGGTCCAAGAGCTCTGTGTAATTCAGTTCCGCAATCACAATTGCAGCGAACCGATCGCGGTCACGGTCTGCCAAATGGCGGTCAGTCAAACGGCGTAGAGCGTCAGAGTCATGTCCCGCTTCGAGTAGCGAGATAGCCCAATCAGCCGTATTCCCTGCAGGCCGCTGACGAATTGACCAGAGATGTTCGAGCGTAGGGTCCATGTTCAAAGATCTCCCGTGCATTTCATTGTTCTGTGGCTTTCTGACATTCCTGCCTGCGTTTGTTTAAGCAACCCTGCATGAGCCAGTAGACCAAGAAATAGATTGCACTAGACCCCGCGAGAACTGCGATGAATAGAGGAAAACTATTCGTGCAGTCCCAAACGATGTAACACACCATCGCGATCAACGCGGTTTCGATGATCGTTCCTACGACAATGTACGGGAGACGCTTCTCCTTCGGAATCTCTCGCCGCGACGAGAAAGAGGAGAATGCCACTCCAAGAAACACTGTAGAAAACCCCGCAGCAAAAATGGGCTTGGGAATGATCGGCAATAGGGAGATGAGGGTAATAGCGACGCCGATAGACATCGCGGTCTGCTCTGCGATGGATCTATTGGACAGTCGCGACATCGTGGTGCTTCCAATTCGCAATTCATTCACAGAAGGTCCGGGATCAGCGGTCGGCGGGCGTTGACGTTTGTCTCACCAGAAACCGTACCACCACCGCTCCGTTGCATGTACGCCCCGGCATGGGCGTGTACTTATGGGGTGCCATTCCTTTTGGAATCAGTCCCCTGTGTTCAATTCCAATATTTCTTTGGGAGTCATCATACCAGATGGATAGCTCGTAAGCAACAAACACGAGGTGAGGGCAAATGCAGGGAGGTAACGAACCGTGGGGAGGAAGCCTGCGAAGATGATCGGTAAGCCAGCAAAGCATCGTCGCTGGACATCTTCACACCAAGACCTGCCAGGCTACGAACAGCAACCGCATACGAGGCCGGCGGCTCCAGGCGAGCGTGCATGAGAATGCGAAGCCAAATCGGAAACGGGGCGTAAGTAGATGCGGAGCTTGGGCAGAGATAGTCCACGCTCTTATCTGGGGAGATCCGATCAGCGTACCCGTGAGTAGCGCTTGCCCGAAAGGCGGGGCCGTGCATACGCCAAGTTACTCGGTGCCGGTTGGAAGTAAGCAGAGGGCATAAGTAGTTGGCCCACGTGGTCGACGAAGGCCTGAAGGGAACGAGCAAGTACGTATGGCTGCGATTTCACACTGTCGCGTCCTCGGACGCGAACCACCGTAAGGTGATCAATCGGTTGCGGCGATAGCAGTCAGTCAATGGCTTGAGTCAGCGTGGCAACATTCTTATTCAAAACTCGTGCTCAACCGCCGTAGCGGATCCGCATGTGCGGTGGTGTGGGAGGGGTCCCGGGTAACCGGGCCCCTATCCCGATGGCTTGGTTATCCCACCATGTGTGCCGAGTCTTCCGAAACTTGCGTCATATACCGTGATCCAATCGCATGCGTCATGTCATTGCGAAAGCGTTCGATATCGTGGCCGTTTTCAAAAGCGCGTTTGGGAAGGTAAATGTTTCCTAAGTTGCATTTGAAGTAGAAGTGATCGCCAGCATCGATGATCGAGCCATACTGTTTAAAGAATGGCCACGGGATTGCGTATTTTTTCGCTCCGAGCGATGAGGTAAGGTGTTGTTCGTCAATGCGCACCCGAGCATTCGTGTCGATGAAGGAGAAATATGGGCGGTAAAGTAGTTGTACGTCGAAGAGCATGACCAGTGAAGTCGTTACCATGATAGCGTTTAGAATCAAGTTTGCTCCGGTGGCAATTCCATAGAGCGCATAGGCAAGGACAAAACCGTAAACGCATAGTGCAAACGGGCGATAGCGTTTACCGAAAACGACGGATCGCATCTTTGCAACGTCAGTCGCTTGGAGCACAAACTTTAGGTCGTGTGACATTGACTGTGTCCTGCTGCATTGGATCGAATGAGGCGGGATATCCGCTGGTGTTAATTCACACGGTGTTGGCAGTTCGGTTCCGAAACCACCGATAGAGGTAGGAAATGAATGTACAGGCCGCTCTTGGCGACGAGCTCAAGTAAATCTAAGCCCGTTGCGGGAATCATGGGCAACTCGAAAACGTAACGCCACCGATAACCCAGCGGCGGCTAAAAAATGTTGATTTCAGGAAACGCCTGATCCGCCGCTTGGATTCATGGGTTTGTTCGTTGGCTGTTCGCTGTTCGATCGCACTCGTTTGCCTTGCTGGCGTTTGCAATACCCAACGCCAGCTGCAATTCCAGCAACAACCACAGGAAGTCCAAGCATCGCAGCCAATTCTATCGTTGCTGATCGATTTGAATATTCAGATTTCGTTCGGGGCGCTGTGATGGTGACGCCGATTAGCATCGTCAACACCAGTAACAATATAGATGGGAGGAAGAAGTGACGCGAGTAAAACATTGAACACAAGGTCGCGAGGACACCAAAATACGCGCCAATTGACGCCCCCGAAGCGGCGAACCCACAGGTCCGCATGAAGATTTGTGGTACGGTAGCGTGTGCATCGCTGAATTCGTCGGCATTAAACAGAAACGCTGCCACAGACCACAATAGGCCGACAGCGGATGAGCACAAAACTAGCTTCCAATATTGACTCACGATCTTGACATCGATGATGTGGGACTTCTTAGTGACAACGAACGATGACGGCAACGGCGGTTCCGTGGTTGGACTTTACATCAAAGTGAACGAGATACCGGAACTCCCGTTCACCGCGTGGTTATTTGACGTTTCGATACGACTAGAGCATTCCACGTGTCCAACCGCGGATCAGCAAATAGCAGCACAAGATCGTTAAGGTAACAATTGATTGTAACGGAAGTTTCTTTGGGTATTTTACCATTAATAGAACTCCACACATCATAATTATTGTCGGGCCAATGTCTCCCCAAGGAATCAATGGGAAAACGTATCCCACGTCTGAAATCGGCCAAAACGGCTTTATGTGCCAATCCGAAAGCCCATTGCCACCGGAGACAACCATATCGCATGGAAGATGGATAGTTTGCACGACTGCACAAATCAGAAAGAGCATTATGAAGGGTACGCCAATCCTCGCTCGTTCAATCGTGACTTCTTTGGGCAAGTAGTTTTTCAACCGTGTTGCGACAGTTTCAATCAAGTGGAATCGGTATTGCAGCGTTGCAACAATTAGCGATGATAGGGCAATCGAAGTTACATTGTGCCCCCATACCCGATGTCCATGTTCGAATCTTGCCATGTCAAAAAGCATCGGCAGGCCGTCCCAATCTGGCAAATTGGATGCGATGCCTGCAAGTGCGACAAAAGCCCAACCGAATCGCTGGTGGGCACCGACTGCGATTGCTGCGTGTATTCCAACCAAGGAGTGCTCAGGAGTCGTCATTGAGCGAATCTTCTAGCCACATAAAGTTAGCGTTGGCTGCGGTCGCCGGGCTGACGTGGTTTGTAAAGTTGGACTGACTCGGCGACTCCAGTCCAAGGTGTGGTTCGCCGTACTTTGCCGCGGACAATTGCCCCTTAATTCTGATCTGGAATCAATCCTGACGCAAGCGAGATCAGTGCGAGTATCGCAGTCAGGACTGTCCCGCCAGCGAATAGGAACCATCGCACCCATTTGCGATCGTATCCGAGCCAACGCACGTAAGTCTCCAAGATTGGGCCAGCGATTTCGCTCAATACGGCTGACGCATTCAATCCTAAGCTTTCTGGCATAGCGTTACGGATCACGTGGTCGTAGCGAACGACTGGCCACTTCGAAAAATCTCAGCTCGGCGACTCACTTGCATCCCATTGTTCGTCGGCCTTCAATCGAATTCGAGCGTTCAATTCCGGACGAGATGAGTTTTGTCACATCTTGAGTTTACCAGAACCACCACCAGCCTTCCTTGAGCAATTCGATAAAACCTTCACCAAGGAAGTATCCAAGTACTCCGCAAAGAATTGCTCCGATAAGAATCGTGTCGCCAGTAAATAGCGGAGGTTCGTCAAAAATGAACATGCATGCGCCCAAGCCAAGTCCCCCGCCGCACAATGCGCCCAGTAGCGTCCCAGCAATAATGTTCCCAACGTGATTGTCGTCTTGTGACATTGCCGTCCCAGTAAAACAAGGCCCATGATTTGGCGCAGCTATATTGAGTTCGCTCGGCAACGGGTATTCTTGGCTTCTGGCGCCCACAAATTACGAGCGTTCCAACAATCGCCCCGCGAACCATACTTCCAATTTGAGACAGGGAGCAATTGTGAAGGTAGGCTGAATCACCACGCAAAGCCTATTGTTCGATATTCGTATCGATCGCGGGTAGTCCATCTGCTTGCCACCTCTCCAGGAAATAAGTCGCGACTGAATCGGATGCAGCGCATTTCAAATGGATCCCTGAGTGATGGCAGAAGCAGAACTCACAGTCGAGCCCCAGCAATTTGATGATTAGGTCATCGCCGCCAAGCCTTCCCAAACCTGCGGTCTCAACGTCATGGACCCTGGATTCGAGCTCCGAAAGCGGGAAACATTCAGCGACCCATCTCGCGGTTGGATAATAGTCTATACCCCAATGCCAGCCAAAGAGCACCTCGCATTGTTCGTGGCCTAAGCCTTGGAGGTAAAGGATGAGGTGAGTTAATTCGCTGCGCAAGATTTGATCGTCGACATCGTGAACAGTAACTTGTCGCATCACAATTCAGCAGCCTAAACGTCGGAAATCACGACCGTCAGCAAAATCGCAAACCGGTCATATGTTGCGAAGAGCGTTAACGCAATCGCGACTATGGCGGTTGAGGTCAAGAGTCAGCTTAGCGTCAAACGTGGAGCGAATCGAGGGAATGGCATAGTCTTGAAGTCCTTTTCAGTCGGATAGCGTTGGCCGTAACCGGGCAGGAACAGAAGGCATTGATTTGAGTTGCCGCGTGAATGAGTACTCCGGTTCACGCTTTGTTCTGCGATAAAGTCTACCAGAAGAGCTTCCGAGGTTCGAGCTTTCCTTCCAGCATTTGCGATGCATGCGTCGCGGCTCGCTTGCATCGCCAGTGATCGCTGATCGGACAACACTGTGTGAGCGCATTACCGACATTCGCGGCCGTGTCACGATCAATCATAAAGGCTGCCTGCATGAGTAACAGCAATGCTTCGCTTCGAGATGCTGATGGTTGGACCTGTCGGGCTGTTTCGACAGCTTCTCGTAGTGCCCTCTTGGCGTTCTTATGACACTTGCGCTCCGCTAAAGCAGCGATCTCCCAGGCGCGAACTGCGGACTTCTTGTAGTCGTCGTCGCAGGCCGCAGCAGCATTTGCCGCCTGCGCAGCTATTGGCTCAGGCGCGGCATCAGTGAAACGTGCGACCCACGACAGTGCTTGTGCGCGAAACCAAGGATCGCCCACCGAAAGCGCCTTTGCTAGTGCCTTGCGAGCATCAGTCTTTGCGAGTTTGATTGCCTGATCTCGTTGCATCGGTTGCATTTTCTTTTAGCATAGCAGAAATTAGCCGTCGACTCTCCACGCATATTCCCGCGATCCAGAAGCGTCCATTGTCATATCGTTCGATCCGTAGAGGATCAGTTGGTATGCTATATACTGCGGCGCTGAGTAAGCAGACGGGTGCAATCGCAATCGGCAGCCACGGTTTGACGACGTCCCAATTGCCAGTAGCGAAAACTCCAACGAAGGTAAGGAACGTCGTTAGCTGGTAGACACGAATGAATAGCTCGCGTCTGCGATAACGACGCCGTTCATTCGGGGACAATCCATAATATAGACGGCAAGAGCGAATCCGCACGTCACCCCACATCGAAGTCGTGAGCCGACGCCAGGAAAGCATACCCGAATCAATGCGTTGTCCAGTCGATACGCAGATCGCTGGCAAAGCGGAGTCTTTTTCGGCAACCAAAAGAGTTTCGTCAAAGCGCAATAATGACCCGACGATAAAGTCGTTCTGCGATGGTGGCTCATATGGATTCATCGTTTTGAACGCATAATGGCAAGGTTAACGGCGGATTGGGGTTTGAGTTAGACGTGCAAAGTGGAGGCAATGCCAATCCTGCCGTTCAACCCATTGTTACGTGTCTTTCGAAGTGTGCTCGATTCTATCGTATCTTGGCCAGATCACATCCAAAATTCCGCCAATCAAAGCGCCGATCCCACCGAATGCGACACCAAGGAGTGGGCAGCCGATTACAGCAGCGAGCAGTGCAACAAACCCCGGAGTTCCACTATAGCCAGTACCAGGCGGAGCCGGCGCCCTAGACCACATCCATGCAAACACACGAACAACATTCAGCAACGGTATGGCAACACCGATAATCGCGCCGAGAATCGCGGCACGGCGCAAATGCCGCCACCTCCGATGCGATCGCTCGATGGTGTTGTCTTCGGGCGGTTCGTACGGGTTCGAAAGGTTTCTCAATTCATTGCTGCCATGGGATTCGCACACGTAACGGCGGCGACAATGTCGTCGCCGAGAGTGATTTGTTAGTATGTTTGGCAAGCTCGGCGACTGTCGTTCATCGCTTGGTTCGCTGCTCCTTGGCTTCCATGCTTTCCGCAAATATCTGATCGATTGCATCCGCTAGATTCGCAGCTGTCTGGGCGACAGTGGATTCAGCGGAATTACCTACAATGGCAAAAGTCTGTTCTTCTTCCGTTTCGAATCCATTCGGATAAAAGTCGATCAGTTGAAGATCATAGCGTGCGCAAATACTACGAATGCGATCGATTCCGAATTCATGTGGCGTCAGGTAGTTGTCTGGATTGTTTCGTAAAGCGGCAAGTGTCTCGTATCTATCATATATTCGAAATCGTCCGTCATCGAGAAGCTCAACATAGACAGTCTCGGCGTTCTCCCAATCGAGCCTCAGAGAAGCCGTTTTGCAGCCTTCAATCGTTTTTATGTCTGAGAAGATTCTCGAAAACATTGGATAGTCATTTATCGTGAGCAGCGAACTAGTAACTCTCCGGCGCGTCAGCCTGGAAATAAGAGTAGTATTCTACCTGATTCAGCAGTTCGAGGTGGCTCAACCGACGGTAACCATCGAAGCCAAATCGTCCAAGCACCGCAGAACGGATGTTCTCCCACTGCATCTCGATCTGGTCCCTTACTTGCGAAAGTGGACGCAAGGCTTGCGTGCTACGGAGCCTCTGTTCCCTAAACTGGCTAGTCGCAAGACTTGGTTAATGGTCCGAAAGGATCTGGAGCGCGCTGGATTAGAATACCGCACGGACGATGGCATCGCTGATTTCCATGCGGCAGGCCGTCATTCCCACATCACTGAGTTGCTGCGTAGTGGTGCGACAGTTCCGCAGGCGATGGAACTTGCCCGCCGCAGCGATGTTCGGATGACCATGCGAGATACCCATGTTTCGATTGCTGAGCAGGCTCGGGCACTGAGCGCAATAGCGCTTCCTTGTCAGGAAATCGGCCTGCACAGCTAGTCACTGGTCGTCATCGGTTGACACGGATGGGCAGACGGAGGAGGCGGGTGCCAAAGAAAAAAGCCCTGGAAAAACCAGGGCTGTTGTCAGTTTCAGTCAGTCCCCGGCAGCGGATGCTGGCGAAGACCAAAAGTGGAGGCGGCGGGCGTCCGCTTTGGTAGTCGTAAGTGTTGCAATTAAAGGACTTGTGGCAATACCGCTTCGGCTTATCTGACCAGTTATCTGACCGAAACTTTTCCTCGGTCAGATAGATCGTATTGCGACGGGGGTTGGAGTCGCTGAGAATCCAACCCCTGTCCTGCAACTATCCGATTGGCGGTTTTGGGTCTCAGTTCACCTCGAAGTCAGGTCTGACTTGAGAATCTAGGTTCGCCGCGATCCAGGCCCCAACGTCGTTCACCGACTGCTCGCGAAACGACCGACTACACTCGCGGCAATTGTAGATGAACCTGGAGGATCACCGGAACAGGCCGGTCCAGGGGTCTCCGAAATTGACCGTGATGGTCGGCCTATCGCAGTTCAGGCACGGGAGATCAGCCGATCTTCGGTGTACGGGCCTTGCTCCGCTTCACAATCTTCTCAAAGTTCTCAACAAATAGTGCAACCTGCGCGGGATCGGAAATCAAGCAGAGACTTTCATCATTCTTAACGGCTGAGTTTGTCCAGTTGTAACTACCAGCGAAAACCTTGCTGGCATCCACAATCAGGTACTTGTGATGCATGCGGCGGTTGCTACGATTGACGACAACCACTTCGACCAAGGTGCCGACTGCTTGCAATATTTGGCACAGTTTTGAACCGTCACTTCCGGTGCTCGATTGCTCCGTGATTAGCCTCAAATGGACGCCGCGTTCGACCGCGCCGAGAACTGCGGTAACCAAAATATCATCCGTGATATGGTAAACGCAGGCCGCGAGATTTCGTTTCGCCGATGCAATTGCGTCAACCAAGACTCGACGAATCGAAGTTCCAGGACTAAACCAAGCACAACTTGGTTGTTGTATTGGGCTCGACCGTACAAGTCTTGCCATACCAACAAAGTCCCTTAGCCAATCATAGAGATTCTGCCCGCTTGTTCTCGACGCCTGCTCAGCCAAGTAGAATCCGAAGCCGACTAGATCCTTCTCGCTGATGACCACTCGCGTGAGTGCATGAGCAATCGCCTTTCTTTCGGTAATTGACAACACTCCATCGCACGCAGAATCAACAATTACAGATTCTAAGTGAGCTTCGGGCGTTCTAGAATTCATCTGATAAACCTCGCAAAACGGGGGTTACGACTAACGAGGTTTCAAGACCAGTAGATCGATGCCTTCGACGTACATCTGCATGTTTTCCAATTCACCCGGATCGAGATAGACCAACTCGCACTGCGAGCACTCGTCGATCACGATGGCGGAGTCTACCGCATATTGCTTGGGGATGGTTGGCTGACCGCATTGCATACACAGAACAACTCGGGTCGTCGATTCGTCGACGCCGTCATGGGGTGATCGGCGTGCCAATGCAATACACTCATGTTGATCAAATTCAACGATCTTTCTTTGAATAATGTTGCCAAGGGATTGCTTCGCAACGATATTACATCCACATTGGCAACAATGCACGACGCAGCCTTCGTAAATTTTGGTTGTCGTCAACTGGCCACAGATTGCACACTTGTGCGACATGGAATCCATTTCTCCTAAAAAAATAATCCGAAACACAAAATAACATCCGACGTCCCATGTTCGGTCGTGTACTGCCGAGCATGGGACGATTAAATTGATCGCCAGGAGTCGCTGATTAGCTCGTGTAGCAAACCGTGTATTCGGCTACACGATGAGACTTGTCATCCTCAAGGAACTCGACCGTCAACGTTTCTTCATTGCGAACGATTTCAATTCGGCGTTCTAAATCCCCGCTCGATCGGTCGATCGTGGACTCGATGGTCGCCCGCGTGCGAGCGTCTAGTTGCATTGATTCCTTTGCATTTTTGCCGGAGAATGCGAAGACCACCGGTTTGCCGCCATTGCTCTGGACCGACAGTGTTCCACGAAGCATCAATAGCCGATTCTTGCGGGCCTGTTTGCGACTGGTAGCCCATCCGAACCCAGCAAATGCAACCAATCCAACGAAAGTCGGCAATATCCACCAAAGCTGCTTTAGCCACACTGGCAATGGTGGAGTGACGGTCAGGGGCCTTTCCGGTGTCCACTGCGAAACTGGGACCTTGAGTTCGTCAGCGCTGACTACCTCAATCTTGGGGTTATAGGTACCCGCCAGATACACATGCTTAACACTGGCGTTGCCTTCGAGACGAGTGGGAGCACTACCATCGCCAGGATAGAACACGGTCGCGAAGACGTCTCCTTCAGACAGGTTTTTGAAAGTTGCTTCTGCGGGCGCTCTGGACTGATCGACGACCATTTCGAAGCATGCCTTTGCTACCTTGAGTCGACTCGACACGGTCACGTTCTGCGTTTTTTCTGCCGTCCCACCTCTGCCTACGCAAACCTGGCGGATCGTCACCGATCCCAGTCGGTTCATCTTCACGGCCCAAGTTCGACTATCAGCGCTTGCTGCCGGACTTAGGGTGTGTGGCTGCTCAGAATCACCAATGTAGAACCGGGACTCAGTTGCATTCTGCGATATGTCAGTAATGACCAGCGATTCGCCTAAGTACGCGGCTTGCGAACCGATCGTGAAACCGGCGATCGGCGGTAGGTACGGCTTAACATTAATGGTCTTTTCGGCAAAGGCCTCACCCCCAGGACCGGTCGCGACGCGGCGCACAGTGTGCATTTTGGGCTCAACATGTTCCAGTTTGAGTACACTGCCCGACCCAACCGCTTGACCGTCGACTAACCATCGGTCGGTGACGATCTCACCCGTTGATCGGTCAATTGCAACGATGGGCTGGTTGGGCTCGATTTCCGAAGGCAGGGTAAAGTCTACCTTTGGAGCCTCGGGCAGCGGAACCAGTATCGATTCGCTGTATGTCGAGGGCTGATCGAACTGATCCCAGACTTGAAGGCCAATTTCCATAGTGCCGTACTTGGTCGTCGTAACGGACATTTGCCTTTCGGTGCTGGTGTTACCGTCCGGCAATGACCAGAGAAAGCGCACAGCCGACTCGCTGGACTCGTTGATCAGTAACAACTGCTCGCCAACCCTTGGACTCTTAGAGCTGAAACGGAACTTGGCGACTGGCGGAGTCGGTAGAGCTACTTCGATCTCGACTCCGTCCGAGGCCGACTGCCCACGCGCATCAACCAGGTGTAGCTCAAGCTTGTGTCGGCCAGGCAAGTCAGCTTTCCATTGACAATTGCGTTCCCTTCCGATCAACCGGCCATCGAGTTTCCACTCACAGGCGCCATCATGGGAACTCGTGACGGTGGAGGCGTTGATGAACTCGCCAACTGTAACCCGAGTCGTATCAACCTTTATTTCAGCAATGGGAAGCTCGTGGGCTTCAACCCGGATCACTTTGGACGCCTGGCTTTGCTTGCCGACCTCGTTCACAACGGCATATCGCACGGTGAACTCACCGGCCTTGGAATACGCGTGCGTCAGCGTCGCCCCTTCCTGGAAGCCTGTGCTGTCTCCCCAATCAACATGATGTTGGCGAAGGTTAAGCCCCAGACTCGAATCTGCAAGTTCAACCACATCCCCCACCTTGATATCTGACGGCCGTAGCGTGAACTCCGCCCGTAAAGGGATCAAGTCATTCGGCTCGATTGCCTTGGTCACTCGTGCACCAGCGTTTTCCCAAGCCGTTTTCTCAGCCGGATTCATGTCGAACCCGATCGTCACCCAGTCGAGGCGCAGACTCTCGCGCAGACTTCCCGCATGCTTGTTGAGCACCGTTTCGAAAGTGAACTGTGGATTCTTCTCGGAGTCATTGCCGTCGGTGTAAACCAGAACTCGCACCGAAGACTCCTTGTTCGACTTGGCTAGCTGTCGGGCCATGTCGAGTTGACCGTCGAGGGTTCTCCACAAAAAAGTTGCTCCGTTCCCAGCCTCAATCGAGTTGAACGCGTCAACAAGCTGCTGGCGAGTTTTCGCGTCGACAACCTCAATATCGCAGACACGCTTCGCCTGGTGATCGAAGACAATTACGATCACTCGCGTATTGCTGGGGAGAAGCTCAGCCAGTCGCATCAGACGTCGCTTCACGCCCAGGATCTTGTGTTTGCTGTCAGCCAAATCTGCCTGTACCGGAGCGGGGAAGGCATCGTTCATACTGCCGGACACGTCGATGACAATGACGAACGTATCGGGAACCGTGAGAGTGTCCGCGATAATCGGACCAGTCAACACCAGAATTAGGATTCCGGTCAACAACCATCCCTTTGCTGGGATGGCCAAGAGTTTAATAAAGTTTTTCATGGGTGTTGCTCCTACCGAACTAGCGGTGGGCAGAGGTGATTCTCCTACGTGGAAAGAAACAAATTGAATCCATTCGACAATAAGCGTCCGTGCGAAGTCCATGGTCGCCAAAATCAATTGGCACTGGTTTGTTAGGTTCGGGGCGCTAAATCGACGATCTCAAGGTTGTTGGGTTCTGTTCCACCACTTCGAATCAAGTTCATGGCCCAATCGATCCAGCCGCGCACATCACCCAAGTCGATGTGGCCGTTGGCAAAGAGGAAGATGATGGCAGCCGCCGCGACTGCACTCGCTACGTAGAAGAACAAGCTTGACCGCGCTACCTTCCAACTGATTCCCAAACCGATCGCTGCCACCAACACGGCCACCCCGATCACCATGTACATTCCTATTGGCGTCGAAGTTGGCAGGACGGAATCTACTGCAGTTGCTTCTCGGATGTCCGCCAACGAGCGCCCACCGAGTTGAACAGTCGAAACAAGATCGCGGCTCGCTGGCTCAATAACAATCTTTACGCCGACGTTTCCCGGCAGGTAGTCACCTAGCGGCCCCACTTGGAACCGGCAATCCTGCTGGATCTGCGACGCCTGGCTTCGATCAATTGCCAGATCCGCCACCAGTTGTCCTCGTTCGAGCCGGATACCTTGGACCTCACCGACCTGCAGGCCTTCCAGCATTACGGCCGAGCCCTCATTCAAATCAGCAACATCGGCACCGCGCAGTTCGATGTGCGAGTAACCACCGCCCATCCAAGAAATCATGCCCCAGGCGAACAAGCACAGAACTACCACAGCCCCGGCGATTGGCAACGCTCGCGGTCGTCGCCTTCTCGTTCGAGTTGGTCGAGATAGAAAGTCGTAATCCGAATCCAAGTGATCTTCGTCCATCGCACCCATACGAGGGTCCACAGTTTAGTACCTCCAAAAAGAGTTCACCGTCTGAAACGTAACGACGCGTCACGTTTCTTCGGATGCAAGAAATGGCTACCAGCCAGCCGAGCGACAAGGCAGGGAGCGATTGCTTGCGTCCGCCAGGACGATTCAGCTTGAGCCGATGGCCCGCTGATTAAAAGGCGGAACAATAGCGCCAGCAGGGCGCGAAGACATCGACCATCAATACAGGACGGTCAATTCCACCATGAAGATATCAACCAAAGAAAGCCCCGTTTGCTTGTCGCAATTAACAACTCGGCTCAGCATGTGGTTGGTGATAGTGGTTTGGTTTGGGCTTTTCACAGCGGAATCCTAGCCAGTAGCCACGAGTAGGCAATAGAAAAGCGCTGACAACTAGCCACTCGATTGGGAAATGCGGTCAAAAACGGGGACAGAATGAATTATTTTGCTACTGGACACTTAGTTAAACTTAGTCGTCCCTTACCGCCTTTGCGACGAAATAGAGTGTGGCGCAGAAAATGGCCAAGAGCGAAGTAGTCCTGATCAACACCAGCAACAAAACATTCGGGTGAATCGAACTCGTCAGGAACAGCACACTATTACCCTTTGTGTCGGTAGGGACTGAAAAATCTGGAAACGAGTGATCCACCAGAGAAGCAATCCCGATTCCGAACGCAATCACGACCATCGAAACGCATAGCTTTGGAAGCACTTGAAATGAAAATAGCGATCTTTTTTCGTCTTGGAGTTGGTGAGCAGCGTCATTGACTGCAGCACAGGAAACGAGCAAAACGATTAACAATGGGAACCAAACCCAGTGCCAGTAAACAGTAATGATGAAAATTGCCAGGGCAATGAGTGCGACAAGAACTGTGGTCAGAGCTTTGATGAACGGGTGTTTGGAAAGCCACTGTCCAATATCGGACCCACTCGACACAATCGCCTGCCAGATCGCTTTCATAAACGTCTGCTGTTGAGACGAAGATCCAGGCTGCGTTTCCACAGAGGGGGATGTGAGGGAAGTGGCCGTTGGCGGGACTGCTGACATTGCTTTGCCTACTTGCGTTGAATTATTGAATTAACTATCGCTACAAAAACGCCCAGATGAATGAAGCCTAGGAATACAGTGAATGAAACCAATAGCGCGCCTAGTGCGCCATACGGCATTTCAGGACTCCAGACCGTCCCATTGTCTGCTGGGCCGAGCCCCAAGAACGTAATGAACGCGGTCGCAAGTCCATCTGCTTGGTCAAAGTCAGGAATCGGAAAGCGGTCTTCTACCGGTTTTAGAGCCTGGGCCGTTGTTACCTGTTCGATATATCGTTGGGCCACCAGCCAATGCAATACACCGAGCGCTAGTATCCACGCAACGATGGCGGTGACAAAGGTCGGCACTGATCCTACCAGTTTGTGAATGTACCAAACCAATGGCTGGAAAACTCTAAAGACTATACTGCGATTTGCGAAACTCAACTGCCTTTGGATGTCGCGGATGCTACGCATGACCTGTTGCTCCTCGTCGAACTGATCATAACGGCGGAGTACATCGACAATCCGCTCAAGGATCGCCAATTCACCATTGCGGACCGCGTGCTTACGCGTGGACTGGTTACCACCAAAATAGTCTGCGACTTGAGACTGCAGTAGTTCTCGAATTTCGTTCATCCGTGTGCGGATGTCCAGATGGTTTTGCACCCCTGCAAATTGGCATTCCGCTGTTACCTCAAATTCTTGCTGTAAAGTGATTGCATCCAGCCAAAGCACAGGAGTCTTGCCGCCCAGTAGTTCATGGGACTGAATCGCTAGCACCGCGCCACGAACTGCATCGCCAACGGATTGAACCTCTCCGCGCAACCGCTTTGCACGAGCGACAAGGAATTCGGCGATTTGAAGTAGTCTGCCTGGTGAGCTATGCCCGTCTTCACTTGTGCTTTTTTGCTGTTGCTCAGTTCCCCGCTTCGTTTTCCCGTGAATGTGCCGATCTAAGCCGAGTTTATTCCACATGTGGTAAATGCCGGCCGCTGGCTTCAAGATGAGCTGTTCTCGCCGCTTTAGCCTCGTCTTACCTTGATGTTTTAGACGCTGTTCAGCCAGCCAGCGTTGCTGCCTTGCGTGTTTCATCATCCCATCTGGATCACGTCGACGGTGGCCGACCGTGACAAAGCGACGATGCTTGAAATCAACCAGCGCAGGGAGTGCGTAACTGCGTTTTTCAAGATCACTCATCTCACTGGTGGCTTGATCTGGATAGTTGAGGTAGAGATCCTCCAAAGTCAATTGCGAGCCGCCAATGAGCTCCGCATGGGAGCCAGGTCCCAACCGGGCAATAGCTTGCGACCAGGATTCGATGACTTCAACACGTAGATTTCGACCATAAGCCATCAACGCGTGCATTTCTCGAAATTCGCGCTCCTCATCAAGGACTAGAGCGCGTTTGATTCGATCTGGCAGATGCCCTGCGCTACGAGTCTTCCCAGCGTTATCGTAGCGATTGACGAACTTGATCCACCAGCGAAGCCCGCTGTCGTCAAACAGAGGATTGCTTTGAGGGAGCATAAGCTGGTCGATCGAAAATGCACTGCGCAGCGCGGAGACGAACCTTTGCGCATCATCCGCCAATTTGACAACTGCACGATTGTTGCAGTAGGCAACGATTTCATTGATGGCCAGAGTACTCACATCAACTAACTCTTTTAGTTGAGTGGGCTTCGCCGTCGAACGGAAGAATACCCAACGCACATCGGGAAAGGCAAGAACCAACATAGCGACCAAGCTATTCCAGCCGTGGTCAACCAGTGCATTCAACTCCGTCAGCTCCACTTCGTCTACGCAGACGACCAGTTGCTGGCCGGGAACGAACTGGGCATCAATCGCCCGCGCAAAAGCAGGGAATTCATCTCGTAAATCCGGATTGAAAATCGACGGACGCAGAATCGGAGCGTTCAGCAATAACCGTGAATAGGGAAACATTGCAGCGGGTGCTTCAGCTTCCTCGTCGCACTCTTGAGCATCGACGTTCTGCCGAACCTCGTCGACGGGATTTTCCTTGGGGATACCCAACAGCTCACTAAGGATACCAACCGTAATCCGCTCATCCTGGGTGCTATTCCGCGACGCTGTTGAACTCAAGATGGCAAAGTTACGAGTCATGGGCCGGGCTATGGTGTTTTGTTGAGTCGACTCCGTGACGATAAAGTTATGTTCAATGCTTGGATTTGTAACGCAAACGGGACGAGGCAACGCGCGTTGCCAAGCTCCCAGCTAGAGGTTTGTCAATGTTAAGGCTTAGGGTAGGCCGTAGTGGACGAGGTTACGAGTCCCTAACGGTTAACGATTCAAGCCGTTAACGATTCAAACGGACTCATAACCTCGTCCACTACAATAAGGTTGTTTACTGACAGACCACTAGGCTGGAGGGTTCGTACGGCCACGGTCTGTTCTTTTGAACATCTGGTCGCGCAGTTCCTTTGCCGTCTTATTGTAGTCGGTGGCAAAATCCCCGAATAGTTTTTTTAGGCACTCTTGCCAACCGGTCAAAACAACGTGAGGATCACTGTGAGCGTTCGCTATCCCAGAGACGTAGCCACTCAGATAGCGACTCAACAATGCCATAGCGGAATCGATTCGATCTCGCTTGTCTACCAGCTTTTTGCCCCCGTGGTTCAGGAAACGAAGACCGAACCCATAGCTGTTGGTAAGGTCTCGGAATCGCTCCCAATCCCCAAGCTTGGGAACCATCGGCAATTTGGCAGACAGTTCCCGAAAGGCGATGCAGGCTGGCGCGGCGGAGTTCAAGTCTGCAAATCTAGCCTGGTAGTCGAGTTGTTCACCGACCTTCGTTGCCGCCTCAACCAACAATTTAACCGCGTCGCTGTGTCGTGTCGGATCGGGTGCAATTCGTCGGAGCTCCTGAAACTCCGACTTCCAAGCATGGTCCTGATTCCAGCTAAAGGGAAGTGGAAACGAGTTGGGTAATCCCGTGTCGCGTATGCACGCCGATATTGCCTCTTTGCATTCGACTGTGATGCGGTCGTAGCTGCTCCATCGCCGTTCAAGCCCGTCGTACGTGAGCTGACCACCATAGTGACACCAGATCGTCAATGGTTTGTCACGTGGATTCGATTGAGAGGCACCGCATATCCGCCTAACCAACTCGCAGACGTCATCGTTGTCTTCGGATTTAGCTTTAGGGAACAAAACGATGATCGTCTTGTGTGGCCAATATCGGGGCCATTGTTCCGATAAATCCAACCGTTCGGCGACGGCATCTACGGGCTGAATGAGAAAGCCATACTCCGTCAGCTTGTTGGTCCAATACGACTGGTTATCATTTTGATCTAGCAGAAGATACATGGCGTTACCTCACCTTCGGCTCCGGCTCTTGGCCCGTTGAACCGAGCAACCCACGAACCAATCCGTATTTGTTGCGTGAAGTCAGGATCGCGTTGCTGACGATATTGAATTCGATGAATGGAACGGTAGGTGGCAACCCCGTCGTTGTGCGTCCGCGTCCCGAAGTGCGGATGACCACTGGGGCGATATGGTACAAATGATCTACAAAATCGGGTTCCCATTGTACGCCTCCCTTCGACAAAATATCCAGCGCTCCTTCGTGGATCACAATCAAATCGAACTTGCGATCAGCCGCGTCGCGTTCGAGTACCACTGGGTTCGATCCGTCGTTTGCCAACATATTGAACGACGCCGCCTCGGCACCAACTTGCGATCCACAATATCTAATTCCTTCCTCGACGCCTCCTTGCAAATTCTTGCAAATCACATCATAGGCCTGCTGGAAGACTGGCTTGTAATGTCCCGACGGCAGCACGGCCGGTGTTGGCGTTGAGTTAACCGTATTATTAGTCGTGCAGTGGCTATCATTCTGTTTGAAAGTAAACACCGGAAAGATGCCCGCCTTTTGATGGGCAGCCAAGTCTTTTGCAAACTCGGTATTCGTATCGCCACCTTCGTCTTTGGAGAACAGTAGGCTGGCGGCCAAGCGTTCGTCCACGACCGCCACGTTAGCAAGGCAGGATTCGAGTATCGAGTAGATGAAAAAAGCAAAGCCGAATTCGCTTTGGGGAGGCGAACTGAGCAACCGAAACAACTCTGGCGTCTGGCCGCCAAACTGCTGATAGAAACGAACCGAATCGCGGAAATTCGTTGCCTTTTCTGACTTTTCTCCAATGTCACCAAAGCACTTGCCATGATTGTCGAACATCAGCATCCGGCTTCGATCCTGGTCCGTACCGTACTTCCACTTGATCGATCGCTCAACGGGCGACTTGTGAACACACTGGCCCTGTTGTCTGCCGTCAGCGGACGTTGCGAAAATGATCGTATTCACCAGATCGCCAGACAACTTGCTGTCGTTGAAGCGATCGACTGAATTCTGCCATGCCTCTTTGACCTGCTTCGTTTCCCTGTCGATACCGACACACAGGAGCCAAGGCAACAACTTGCGATTCCCGTCTTTGGATTGCTCGTGCTTTTTCCAGCCAGCCAACCAAGTTTGGTAACACGTCAGTACTAACTGCTCGTCAAGCGCAAGCTTTTTCGCCGGCTGGGATCTGTCGCTTGCAGGCGTCTGTGCCTCGGATGAGTGTTCTGCTAGCATTTGTCGAATAAACGAGTCAAAGTCCATGTCAGCAACGTGAACTACTCGACGGTTAGCAATCCAATTTTCAAGATTTGCACCGTCTCCATTAATCTTGCCGAGCACCAGTATGCGGTAAGGAAGTTGGCGTTGCTGGTCATGGCTCTCCAATACCTCTGCCAACTCACCTGCCTTCGCAGCATCGACCACCAGAATGTGGCAGTTCTGTGTCAAAAAGAAATCCGGCGTCCCGCTGCGTACGATGCTTCCAAAACCTAGTGTCGCGGCGGTCGTAGCGTCTTCACTCTCGCTAACCAATCCAAGCAGGACTGGCTGCTCAAGGTCAAACTGATATGATAACACCTCACTGTCGGTCGTTTTCGGAACTTTAAGCGCCTCCTTTGGATCTACGCGGTCGGCGCGCAAGCTTGCTGCGCAAAGCTTCATTTCCTGAATGCCCAAGCTCGTCGTTTCCGTTTTTCCTTGTCCGACGACCAAATCGGTTCCGAGAATTGTCTCAATTTTTCCACGAAAGTCGTCGCTGCCAACTTTCTGCTTGCTGTAGTTGTCGGAGATGGAAATGTTGAAGCGTTTACAATCTGAAGCGTTGGTGCCCGAGGATGGTTTGTAACTTTCAACTCTGATCGTAATCTCGTAGTGCTGTTTCGCGTTTTGGTACTTGATGCTGTTACGAATGATATTTTCTAGCAGCGAGTAAAAAGCATGAACCGCGATCGTTCCCCCCGGCAAACCGACGAGAAAATCGTAGGCTTCAATCCTCCGTGAAGTCGCATCATTGCCTTTTTTTTGGAATTCCCATTCATGGGTCAACGGTGGACCATCGCCCGTCTTTGGGGTGCCCTTGGCCCAAACACTCATAAACGTGGCGGAAACGTCGTCGTTAGAGGCTCCTGGCAGTTCGACCACAAACCTCATCTTGTCGCGTGGGACACCGAGATCGGCGACGAAGGTGTCGATAAAGGCGGTCTGTTCGAGGAAACTATCCAGCAAGTCGCTAATGAAGAAGACCGGTTCAGGTTGATCGTGCGTCTCCGTGACAGCTCTCGCGATGAAATCAAACCTCCCCTGCAAATACTGATGGAACCGTTTCAACGGCCACAGGTCAGGCTCGTTCCGAAGTCGATCAATCTCCGTTTCTAGCCCTGATTCCCAATTCACCAGCGGCTGATAGGGTGAGTCGTACCAATTGTGGGTTGTGAGTGCTTTTCTCGCTTTTTCGAATCCTTGAAGTTCGCGAATGAGTCCGTCTCTCGCACCTTTCAGTTGGTTGGAATCTGGAAACAGTTTCTCCGCGAACAATGGATTGCTAATGACGTGACTGCCGGTCACGTGGGAGAAGTTGCGCGCAAAGATGGCGGCTTTACGCGCTCGAATGGAATGCTCTTCAATTTTGGTTTGCAAGAACTGCGAGACTCCTTGATCATCAAATCGTTGATAGACATTCAAGTAGAAATCATGTATCTCACGGATGTCACGACATACGCCTGCAGGTAAAACCTTGTCGCAGAAGATCATTAAGTTCCCAGTTACATCTTTTGACTTTATGTAGTTCGACCCAGGAATCAGGTGCCAGGCGGCGACATCTGATAGAGCGACTTCTGAAGGTTCCTTGATTTTCGCTATCCTCTCTTTCAGGAAAGCTGGCAACACCGCCACACATGATGAATCGGCGAAGTCGTTCGTATTGCCAATAAAGCAAACCTCTTCAGAGAGCCATTTACTTTTCGTGGCATTGAGCCTGTCGCTTTTGAATGAGAATGCAAATAGCATATCAATGTACAACGCGAGTACGGAGAGCCTGAGCAGTGTTGGCATCTCGGTTGAATTGATGTCCTCTCCAAACACAGCTAGAATTGACTTTGCATTTCCGAGGAGGTCTTTGCGGTCATCGATACCAGCGATAAGAACCAGAAGATTCCGTTCGTTATTCTGTGTTTTGGCACTCGTCTCATTCTCAGCACCAAAAATCTCAAACTCTCGAGTTCTTTCACCAAAATCGCTCTCACATTCAAATCCGTTTTTGTATGGGAGCACGGCGATGGTCAATGAACCAACTTCGGTCTTAAGATTTTCACCTGTCAAAGCGGAAAAAAGTGAAGGAACAACATCAGCCGATTGCCACGATCGATCACCTCCGTCCTCCGGAAAATTGGGAAGGTAAAAAAAATTTCGATAGCAGCTCACGGTCCATTCGTCTTGCTTAAGTATGAAATCTAATTGTCTAGTGCTTGGCGACTCATCAAAATTGCTGATCCAGGCGGCTGGATCTTGGGCACCGAAAACTCCGTTTGCCACAATGCGAATTGCGCCCACCTCTTCTTTCAATAAACTCAAATAGTTGCTCTGAATGGACGGATGGAAGATGCAAGAATTTGTCGCATCAATGCTTGAACGTTGCGAGGCAAGGCAAATGGTAGCTCCGATTTGCTTACACGCTTCTATCAGATGGTCGCGAGTTGCTTGCAGCAGTTTTGAATGGTCCTGCCTCGAAAGGTCCTGCATTGAAGCGATGTGTTCTAGCGAGGAAGCCGATGGAGTCACGCCAAGCCCCAAAGTCCCCGTCCCCGTGCAAAAACGATAGGAAGTATCGTCAGGTGGGGTCTCGGTTTTACAAAACGTAAACAGATGGAACTCGCGGGTTTCGATTCCGCGCAATGCGTAGTTAGGCGGCTCCGACAAACCCTGTGACGTAGTATTCGCACTGACCGTCCGGTGACGAATTAGTTCGAGTCCAGTCTTGTGTGCACCTTCGACTAACTCAAGTGAAGAGAAAAATGAGTAAGCTGGGTCCGCATGCCCATCTTCTTCCGCCGGTGCCTGTTCTTTTTGCCATTCAAACGTCGTTCTGAGAATTCGGTTGGACCAATATCTTTGGTACTGCAAATCTCCAATTAGCAATAGGCCTCCCGTTGATAGCCACTGAGTCGCCAAACGGATGATTTCAGCGACGACGTCTGATGGGGTCAAAGGTGAGGTAGGTACACGATTTTTGTAGCGACTGATTTGAAACTGTTGTCGCAATTCATGAAAAACTGCTGAAAATAACAAAATGTCAAATTTTGAATCGCTCCGATATTGGAAGAAGTCTTTGGTGATGAAATTGAAGTTACGACCACTGGAGTAGTGGCGACTGTACTGAACATTCTTGTCCAGTACTGTTATGTTGAGAGTATCGGGGAGTTTACCGTTGCGGACCAAAAAGTCCCAATACGGACCGCATCCGCACCCGACGTCGAGAATTGTCGCGCATGATTTTCGTGAAATTTCTTTTTCAATTGACGCAGTAACCAAGTCAACGCCTGAGGAATTCAAGCCCGAAAGGTAGTTTCGCGTTCTTTCCATGCTATTTAACGTCCACACGAACGTTTTTTTCCTTCTGTCTGCGAAAAATCGCTATGGGCATTTCTACTGATCGCACTGGGGACATTTTGACGTTACCCCGAATTGTCTCTCGGTTGAGTTTCGCTAGTTGGTCTCGAATTGCTTTCCTGTCACCATCCGCACTCGAAACAATTGGGCACAAATATTCGCCTATAGAATACCCATACATATTAATCCAACTGGGTTCACGTCCAAATTTTGAACGAAACGCCTGATGGAAACCTGCGCCGGAAGCGTCGTTTGTGTCTAAAATCTCGATGTTCGAGAATATAACGCCGTTAGATTCCTCTCCAAGCGCTTCCCAGATCGCCGCGACATCAAATGCGTTGACGCCCACATAGTGCCCCTCGAACCCTAGTTCCCGACCTTGACGCACGGCGGCGATTAGTTGCGTTTCACGACCAACCACATATACAATTTCAGCGTTCGAATCAATGATCTTGGACATTCGAGATCGCAGGTCGGTGTCCTCATTTGAAAACGTCTCACTCAATAAGACCTTTCCACCGTTAGACTCGAACGTCGATGTAAACTGCTTGGCACCTGACAGTCCATAATCGTCGTTGACAACAATGGTTGCCGCTTTCGTTGCGTTTAGCTCATTCAGTGCGTACTTTGCTATTGGCGGGCTCAAGTCATCTTGAGATGGCCAATCTAGAAACGACCATTGATTCGCTTCGCCGAATCCTACTGCGGAAACAACAGTCCCAACTAGCGGCGTTTCCTGCTCTAAAGCTATTGGCTGAAGCACTTGGCTCAACGGAGTATGTGTTGAGATGATCAAAGAAGCCTGATCTTGGGTAGCCAGCTTTAAGAAAGCGCTAATTGACGCCTCTGGTTTGCCTTTGTTGTCTTCGATTGCCAACTGGATTTTCGGTCCATCATTGGTCATAGAGTTGTGTCTTTCGACAGCAACTGCGAGGCCATCGCGAATACTTTCGCTCCACGAAGGATAACTGCTTGTCAGGGCCAAAATCGCACCGATCTTTAGCTCTTTGACACGCTCACGCTGCGTCATCCAATAGCCAACCGAAACCACAAGAACAATCAGCAAGATTAGGGCAGCCATTTTCTTGTTCAATTTCATTGTTCCTTTTGGTCGAGCGTTGCTTAAATATGCCGAGAGGTTACAATTTTGCCACGATGAAGACAAGCCGGATTCTGATTTTGGATGATGACATGGCGTTCCGCAAGATGGTGCGGGATGCTTTAGGCGTGATTTTTCGAGTCGATGAAGCGGGAGATGAGACTGGGTTTAGGGCGAAGTTTGAGCCGTTCCGCTACGAGTTGTTGCTGTTGGATATGCGGCTGAGGGGCGATCGGGAGGGGATGGATGTGCTGCGGAGTGTCTATGCGGCTGATCCGCTCCAGCCGGTGATCATGCTGTCTCGCTTTGGCAATGCAGATGCGGCAATCGAAGCCGTGAACGCTGGGGCGATGATGTTTTTGCACAAGCAGGAGTTCACTCCGGCCCAGTTGATTCGGATGGCGGAAGCCGTGGTCGAACAAGGACGATTGCGGCGACAGACGCAATCGCTAAGGGATTTGGCTTGGCGCAATCATCCGGATTATCTAATCGGACAGTCGGCTGGGGTTCAGGAAGCGAGACAACGTTTACAGTCGCTGGCAATTGACTGGCAGGCGTCACCACTGGTTGTTGGCGAAATGGGGACGGGGACGACATTGTTGTCGCGGTTGCTGCATCGGTTCAGTGATCGTTCGTCGGGACCACTGGTCGAAGTCGATGCCAATCGTCTTTCCCCCGCTCCACGTTTTTCTCTGGCCGATCTGCGACAAACCGATGCCTGGAACAAGGCCTACAAAGGGACGCTGGTGGTGGATCACGTCGTTGAGCCGACTGACCGTTTGATGAACGAGGTGATCGATAATTCAAATGGGAAGATGTCACCAACAGGGGACGACAAGGAGCCGCGTGTGGTTGTGATCGCGAATGTGGCGGGGAACGCGACAGATAAAGTGCGACAGCGGAGCGACGAGTGGGCGCAGTCGAGGCGAACCATCTACTTGCCGCCGCTGCGTGATCGCCGCGAGGACGTTGCCGTTCTGACTCATCACTTTGTTCAGGAACAGCGTCAACTTCATGGCGGGCGAGTCATGTCAGTAGCGGGCGATGCGATGGAAAGACTCGAACAACACCACTGGTACGGAAATGTTCGCGAGTTGCGGAACGTGATAGAGTTCGCGACGCTGCGCTTACACGTTAACGAAGATGACTTGATTGAGAGCCGACATTTGCCAAGCACGTTGGCGAGTTCAGGCAGCGTTGGTAACGACAGTGCATCATGGGACTATCGCTATCAAACTTCGCGTGCAGAAATCGAACTTGTGCATCAAGCGATTGTACGACGTGGGATTACGGTCAAGACACGACTGGCAGAAGAGCTGGGGTACTCGGATCGCTTTACACTGTTGCGCCGGATACGGAAAGCGATGACGAACTATCCAAGGCTGGCGAAAGAGTTTCCTGCGGTGGCGGAAATGTTTCTTGGAGCACGGAATGCTGGAGAGCGGGCAAATTGAATCTGCTGCTGCAATTGTTGGCCAATGGTATTGTTAACGGTGCGATGTTCGCGTTGCTGGCGATCGGTTTCGGGCTGGTTTATCGCAGTTTACGCGTTTTTCATGTCGCTTATGGTGCGTGTTTCGTGTTGTCAGCATTCGTTTATTACTTGTTGGTCACGTGCGGTGGGTGGCCGTGGTGGCTGGCAGGGCTTGGCTCAATTGCGACGAGCGCGGCTATCGGCACGCTGATGGAGGCGGGGTTTTATTGGCCTTTCTACCGCCGGCGAATTTCGAGCGAAGCGGTGTTGGTGGCTTCGCTTGGCTTGGCCATCATGCTGGAAAATGTGATGGCGTTGCTTTTTGGAAACGAAGTTGCAGCGATCCCCAGAGGGCTGTCGCAGTCGGTGACACTGGGGCCGGTGCGGCTGACGATGATTCAAATCGCTCAGTTTGCCATTTGTACATCTGTTGCGAGTGCTGTTTTTCTGTTGCTGCGGTTGCCAAGCTTCAAAATTGTATTGGGGATGGGAGAAAACACCGAACTGGTGCAAACGCTCGGGCATTCACTGCCTCGCTACCGAATGCTGGTGTTGGGATTGGCCAGCGGCATAGCCGCCGTACCTGCATGTCTGGTGATGACGGATGTGGGAATGGATGTTCATGCCGGAATGAGTTACTTGTTGATCGCTGCCGTGGCCGTATTAGCGGGTGGCGTGGCCCGGGCACCGGGCTGGTTGCTGGGGGCGTATTTAGTTGCGGTCTTGCAGAGTGTGGTGATCTGGAAGTTCTCGGCGAAATGGACGGGCCTCGTGGCCTTTGCACTACTGTTGGCGATTTTGCTGTTTCGTCGCGAGGGTTTAGTAGGCCTACACAAGCGCAAGGAGGAGGGATGAGCCTCATCGAACCAAGCAAGGAACTGCCGCCCCAAGCCGTTAGACACTCCGCGCAATCTCCGGACGACCCTGTCCCAGCTTGGATGCTGTGGGGATTGTTGTTACTGCTCATTGTTCTGTTGTACGCATGGCGTCCAACGTACGTTTCGCATTTGTTGGTGATGTTCGGTATCTATTTACTACTGTCGACGTCGCTAAATTTGGTGACGGGATTCGGTGGACTGATGTCGTTTTCCCATGCGGCTTTTTACGGAATTGGAGCTTATGCGTATGCAGTCGCACGCTTGCAGGCTGGGCCTTCGGGAGATCAAGCCGAGTCGATTATTTGGGCTGCGGGATGGCCATTTGTTCCGGCAATATTATTTGCTATGGCAGTGGGCGCGTTGTTTGGTTGGCTGGTGTCGTTGGTGACGCTAAGATTCCGTGGTGACTATTTCGTGTTTGCCACGCTGGGTATTCAGATGATCATTTTCTCTGTGCTTTACAACTGGGTGGAACTGGTTCGCGGGCCATACGGGCTATACGGTATTCCTCGTCCGGACTTGTTCGGGTGGAGCCTGCGCGATTCATGGCAGTATTTGCTGATGCTAGTGCCTGTGGTGACTACGGTGGTTGGCGCATTGTGGATCGTGTATCGCTCTGAATTCGGATTGAAGCTCAAGGCGATGAGGGAAGACGAAAGGGCCGCCATGTCGACGGGAATTGCGACAAACCGGATGGCGGGCTTGGCGATGACTATTGCAGCGGGGGTGGCCGCGCTGGCGGGTGCAAGCTACGCCAGCTATGTCACCTACATTGACCCGACGTCGTTCTCGCTGTCTGAAAGTATATTTCTGGTGGCATTATTGATGTTAGGTGGAGCTGGAAACCTTACTGGACCGGTGGTGGGAACGTTGATCATGGTGGCGCTTCCAGAGGCAATGAGGTTTGTCGGACTGCCGGATGCCGTGGCAGCCAATGTCCGCGAGATCATTTACGGCGGGCTGTTGGCGGGATTGATGTTCTGGCGTCCGCAGGGTATTGCCGGAGAAAGGTTTGTAGGCACATGATCAATTCAATATCACCTTTAGACGCCGACAATTCAGGAATACTGGTTTTTAAAGATTTGCATAAGCGTTTTGGCGACATTGCGGTATTGAAGGGTGTATCGGGAAAGCTGGTTCCCGGTCAAATCTCTGCTTTTGTCGGCCCGAACGGT
The DNA here is from genome assembly GCA_020852965.1 of Pirellulaceae bacterium. Lineage (GTDB taxonomy): Bacteria > Planctomycetota > Planctomycetia > Pirellulales > Pirellulaceae > Aureliella. The sequence goes on from JADYZV010000080.1 coordinate 26,823, forward strand.
GCAGGTAAAACGACGCTGTTTCAGTTGCTGACGGGGGAATTGAAGCCTGACCGTGGAAGTGCCACTTTGAATGGTCAAAATATCTTAGGCAGTAGCCCCTACCGTTTGGCGGGTCGGGGGATTGGCAAGTTGTTTCAAGATGTTCGAGCTTTCCCAAATCTGAGCATCCTGGATAATGTGATTGTTGCCATCGTGGCTCGACAGTCGTACCGCGACAAGCCATTCGATTTTGGCCTCGTCAGGAACGGCCGCAGTCAAGTTCTGGCCAAGAAAGCAAGGGAGTATTTGTCACGCGTCGGCTTTGACGCGAATGAGGAAGCGCTTGCGAAGAATTTATCGTGGGGCAATCAGAAGTTGTTAGCGTTAGCTAGACTGCTGGCTGGAGAGTTTCGATGCGTGTTTCTGGACGAGCCGATCGCGGGAATATCCACGTTGATGGCCAATCGGATGGTGCCGTTGATCCGTGAGTTAGCAGAGGCGGGTGTAGCCGTTGCGTTGATCGAACATGAGATAACTTTCGTTGAATCGCTTGCTAATGATGTTATTGTGATGAACGAAGGTGTAGTGATTGATAGCGGTAGCGCCAGTGAAGTGCTGAGCCATGCGGAGACGAGGGAAATATGTTTGGGGTTATAGCTCAATGACTCTACAGAATGTCCTTCAAGTTCAATCGTTGACTTCAGGCTATCGCAATCGCGTTGTATTGCAGGGAATTTCGTTAGACGTCTGCAATGATAATCACATCGCAATAATAGGGGCCAATGGTTGTGGCAAAAGCACCCTGCTACGCACGATTATGAATCTTGTGCCTTCGACTACCGGCGAAATTTCGTTTCGAGAAACGCAAATTGAGCGGATGCCGACGGACCAGATTGTGCGGATAGGAATTGGCTATTTGAAGCAAACTGAAAACGTGTTTCGGCAACTTTCTGTTCGAGATAATCTGTCAATCGCGTCGGGGGCGAAAGCGTTGGCGGGGGAACGAGCAGAGTTCGTGCTTGATTGCTTTCCGGTGGTTCGCAATAGGCTGAAGGTACGGGCGGGGTTATTGTCGGGCGGCCAACGTCAGAGTCTTGCGTTGGCGATGGTTTTAATGCGGCCAGTTTCGTTGCTGTTGCTTGACGAGCCAATTGCTGGACTTTCACCCTCCGCTGCCAGCGAATTGATGCACAGTCTGGAGTCGCTGAAGTCACGGTTCTCATTCGCTTCTGTGATTGTTGAGCATCGCCTTAGGCGAATCGAGCCGCTAGTGAACCGACTGATCGTGATGCGCAATGGTGAGATCATTGACGACACGACCGATACCCAGCTTATGCTCGACGCGTCGTGGTTGGACGAGAGGTATCGACATGTTCCAACGTGACGTATCCGTCCTGGTGATTGGCACAGACGATTTTGGTCGCGTGATTGAGCAAAGCGTTTTGACTGCGTGTACCGTAGACAGTTTTGTGAGGCATACTACTTGGGAAAGTGCGATGGCGATTTGGACACCACGGCTCTTTCAATTGACCGACTTGTTTATCCTGGAGATGTTTCGCCAATACGATACTGGGTTCCGAGCGGAGGGCCTAGCAACGGCGGCGTTAATTGCTGAACACGGTGCGATGCCGCTGGTTGTGTCGCCGTTTGAAATGACCGAACAGGTCGGCGGTCCCAGGGGATTTATTTGGGATGCGTGTCAGTCGGATTCATTGGCCGACAGGGTTCTTAAACTGCTCGATGGATCGAAGACTAGCCGCGACGCTGGGGTATTGCGGTTGCTAGCCGAGAAACTGAATCGCGACGATTCGCTTTTTTCTCTGCATCGGTAGTCGTGGCTGGCACTTCGGAAATCTCAATCGCTTCCCTCGACGTCGAATCGCTGAAATAGTTCCGGAAGCTTGTCAGGGTGGACGGTCTTCGGAGTAGGCACTAAGCGCATGGTTTAACTACCGTAGAAAGAACACCGGCCCGCTACTAAGAGCGGGCCGGTGAACTGTGTCATTCGAGTTGTTGACTAACGTCCTTGTCGCAACTGCTCGATCAACTGTCGCAAGAGCATGGTTTCTCGGTTAACCTGCTCGAAGAGGCTGCTTTTGGGGCCGGCAGACTTCCGAAGGTCTTCGATATAGACCTCCAAGCAGTCGACGACTTCGGTGTTGCCAGCGGCCTCACACATGAGGTCGAACACCTCCATGACGTGCTCGATGGCCTCACCGTTGGCCGCGAACTCGATCATGGCTCGTTCGCGACCTTGAGCAAAGCGATCGCTCGAATCGAACGCATCGGTTTGTTCGTAGTGCAGCTTGCCAGCATCGATCAGCTTTTGTACCGGCGGCTGAGGCTCCAGTTTTTGACCACGAAACGCCAAGCCGTCTGCGTGGCTGACGCATGGGACTACTCGGCGCGTGGAACCATTCGCCCCTTCCAGCCGCGCGTTATAGACGTAATTACTGCCTCGCACTGCAACCATTCCCAGCGGCAGCGCTAGAGCAAATGCCAACTCACCACGGTCAGCGTTCTCGATCGGCTCGACTTGTGGAAACCGCGATACGATGCTGGGGTTGAAAGTGTAGACCGGGTGTGCCGGGGATTTCATCCACGCTTCCATTTCACGACGACTATCGTCCCAGCCGGCCAACCAGTCGGGACGCGCACCGTGGCTGCGACGGACGCAGACAATACGATCCGACATGGAGGTTGGGCACTTGACGACCTGCGCCTGATATAGCGCAGACTGGCCCGACGCACTCATCGATTCCTCGATAAGTTCCTTCAGTCGGTTTTGGGTACCGCCCGATATCGATTCAGGCAACCCCAGCACCAGCGTGTCACCAAACTTGGTGCCGGCGTGATTCGGCGTCGCTCGCCACATCGGCCAGGTGTTGCTGATCATTTCCGTGAACAGCAACTTCAGGTACTGTTCACCACCTTGCTGACGAGTCAGCAGGTGTTCAAGCACCGTCGCGATGTCCAGTTTGGCAATCTTAGCTCGCCAGTTGTCTGCCACCAACCGGTTGGTCAAGTTAACCACCTCGGAGTCTGTTGCCAGCGTGAGCAGCGTGCCTACGCGATCCTTGCCGGCTACCTGCTCGATCCGCTGAACAATGGTTTCATTGTCGATTCTATTGGCGCGGTAGAATTCCGCCTGGAACTCGGGCGTTGCACAATCCAGCTCGCTCACCAATGCCGTCGTCTTCGATTCGGATCGAGAACGTAGTCGTTTGCGCTCAGCTTCCAGCTCGCCTAGCTTGGACTCTGCCGCACGGAGAGCCGTGGCCAGCTTCTGGACCCACACGGTGGTGGTGCCAGCGGCCAACTGCATCACCGTCGCGGCTGCGCTTCGAATTTCGGATTCGAAGCTCGCCTGCACCATGTCGCGATAGTGCAGTGCAACTAGATCATGGGTTTCCTTATGGGTCCGCCACGATGGGAACCAGTACTCGGTCAGCTTGCGGGCGGTTTCGCTTGCAAACTTCTCGAAACGTGTCGCCGAGCTTGCGCGTTCAGCAGACTCCGTTTGCAGTTCTTCGCGCGATTCACGCAAAGCGTTTTCCAGCGCATCTGCGAATTCTTTCGCGGACTTGATGCCAGTCTCCGTTATCAGCCGAGAAATATGCTGATTGATGGCTTCTTCAGCCGAAACAGCCAACTGCGTTCTGGCTTCCTTGAGTCGCTCCCGAAACTGATCGAGATGAACGCTGTTGAACTTCTGCTGAGTCTCCGCCAGTATGGTCGGCAGCTCGGCATCCGAATAATACTCGCGGATGTCGCCATTGACCGCACTGAACAACGGACGAGCGTAGGCACTTGGCGCCGTGCTCATCGATCGCTTTCGCAAACGGTCGTTCACATAGTCCGCGTTGTGGCGGCTGCGTTCTTCCAGCTCGTTTTGCTGCAAGAAGATGTCGACAGCTTCATCCGTATTAGCCGGTGGCACATCGCGTCCGATTGCGAACTGTTTGATAAATTCGTGCAATTGGCGAGTCACGTTGTACTGCAGCAACTTTCGCCCATCGTAGCCCATCGACGTCGCGGCGACAGTGGCCAAATAGCAGCGGGCTTGAGACCAAGCGTCCTTCATCAGGCCTTGGCCCAACAAGCTGTTGCGTTCTGGGCGGTCAAACATAGCACCAACCGGCGTGCAGATGTCGATCGCAATGTGCAGTGCTGCTGCATCCGCTATCGCTTCTTTGGTGCGGTAGTCGTGCCCGGTGGAATCCACTCGCTGCATCACGAAGATGTGACTAAAAATCTTAGGTGGGCACGGGAAATCTGTTTTGTCCATGCCACCAACCCGAATCCGATTGCGATTCAACCAGCCCGTCTCGGCAGCGTCCAGTTCATGGAACAGCCGGTACTGGTTAACTTTGCAGCGGCCCGCCTCCTCTGGATAACCGGACAGTTCTCGCTCAAAGACATCGGCAGTAATGGTGTAGAGAGCCAGATCGAAGTTGCATTTCCCGTCTAACTCCTGACGCACCATGGCGCCCGCGTCCAAAATCATACCGCTGCCAGTGCCCCCGAAAGAGGAGCCAACCATGATCACGTTGACTCGGTCTGCGATCTTGACTCGCAAGTTTTCTGGTAGATCCAACTGCTTGAACCGCGAACGAAGGTTGCCAATCTTCTGGGAGACCTTGCGGCGAAAGACGTCGGAGACCAAGAGTATCGAGAGGCAGCCAAGAATACATAGTTGGCTGGCTTGTCCAGGATCGCCCGCGACGACTTGTTGCAGTGCGGTGCGGACCTCGGGGTCGTTAAGCCCAAGGCGTTCCGCGATCGCTTTGTGCCGTTCTGGGTACTGCAGGACGACGTTCAACATCTCCATGGCTGCGTGAACGAACTCGTCGTCATCGAAGCCGGGCAGGTGTCCCTTTGCCCCTTGCTCGGTTTGATCCGTGTCGAGATAAAGAAACTCAACAAGCTGTGACTTTCCAAACTTGTTGGTAAGCCACTTGATGGTACGACCGGTGTCTCCACCGAAGCCCCCCACTAAGATGACAAGCGTCGGAATGATGGCTTGCCATGAGTCCTTGTTTTCAAGGATTGCCAGCGTCTCGATATACTGGCGATAGGTCATGCTACGATTAATTTGATTGTTTCCGCGATTTTTTCCCATGTGGGATCTGAATGTTCTCCGTGTTAGTTAGTTTGCTTGCAGCCGAACACGCTGTGCGACTGCACAATAGATTGTCGAGCAGGACTTTTTGTATGGGCACTGCTCAATAGCCCATCTGCTTTTGGTCGATTTACCTCCGTTGAAACGAGAAGTGCGGTCTATCGCAATGGAGAATCGCCACGAATGGCGATGGGATTCCCCATAATTGATTAGGCAGGGCTGCCAGCGAATCAGGGCGCGGAAATGCGACCGAGAATCAGTTTCTGGAGAAGCGTGCTAGAAAGGCACAGTGAATTCAGACACGTAGATTTCGTGCCGAGAGATCGCACCCAATACAGTTGCCGTTGTTGGCAACGTAGAGCGATATTTGAATCGAAGATATGTAAGATTTCTTTCCACAGCCGAATACTATGCAGTGTCCAGCGTGAAGGCAATGGATCAAAACGTGGGATTTCGCGCCAAGTTTTGCATTTTCATTTGCCAATCTCATGTACCCCCCAAAAAAAAGAGCAGTGACATTTTACGCGAGATAGGTATTGGATAAGCAGGCAGCATGCCTTCACAGCTTTAATACTATTGTTGTCTTCGGTTGTTGGCTGCGGCACAGGCAAACTCGTGTGGATGGTAGCGACCGAGCTCAGTTTCCGATTCTGCAAACTGACAGCGGTTGGACACACCGAACCGAGCTTGTCGAAATGACTAAGAATCCGGACAAGACGGCGTCGCCACCCATCGACTTTTGCTGCATGGTACAAAAACGCTGAGTTCAGGCTCGCTCGAAGCAGGCGGCCCGGCAGCCACGCAAGTTCATTTCGAACTTGCGGCGTCGACAAGAGTCAGAATCGACTCACGAATATGTGGCGGTAATAGGTGCCAGCGGTCGGCAATGTAGCCGATAGGGGAGGAAGTTTCCTGGTCAGAATCGGCAGGAATGTGACAGTAAGGGCAATCCGCCCGCTGCCTATCCGCTGCCAGCGAGTTTAAAGAAATCGCAAGTCGTTGACTGGCAACGACTTGCGAAGTGGAGGCGGCGGGAATCGAACCCGCGTCCCGCGATATTTCCATGAAAGCCTCTACGTGTGTAGCCAATTGTTTGGTTCTCGTCCTCTCGAGCGTCTATTGGCAAGACTATCGAGCGGACCAGCTAGGAGCTTTTTTTAGTTCATCACGTGCCTAGCACGGGGACAAACGATCCGGAATTGCAACTGACAGTCGGGCGTCTCCGGCGGACCCCCTCAGTCAGGACAACCTTATTTAGGCTGCCATTGCTAGATTTGCATCTGCAACTAAATTTTTAGTCAGCTTTTTACGTGGCCAACTGACCAACCACGACACGCCACTTCCACTTCTGTCTACCCGGTCGAATCCAATTCGCCCCCAGATACAATTACTATTGTCGGTCGGAAGTGGCTTCCAGGCAAGGGTCGCAGGCGAGAATCGAAATAGTTTTCGCTTCGAGTCGCTATGCGGCATGAGAAGATAAAAAATTGAGGGTAGGTTTGGCATTTCCGATCCAAGAATGTGGCTCGACGCTCCGCCGTCGTCGGTGCTTTGTCCTGAATGTGGCTCGACGCTCCGCCGTCGTTGGTGCTTTGTCCTGAATGAGCCAGACGCTCCGCCGTCGTTGGTGCTTTGTCCTGAATGTGGCTCGACGCTCCGCCGTCGTTGGTGCTTTGTCGTCGCTGCTCCGGGGGCGAGAAAACGTCAGTGGAGGCCAATGAACTGCAAAACGGTTATCATATAGACAAGGTAATTTGGAACTTGGCTGCAATTCGGCCTGATTTTTCGAAGAAGTGAAGTCACCATGAGCAAGATGTTGGCCCTGTTATTGGGCTCGATCGCGGTACTAGTGCTCGTCTTTTCGCTGATGGCGCGCAAGGACTCTCCAGCAATCCCCAGTTCGCGCGGCACGGAGGGGCAACCGATATCACTGATGATCTACTGCGCGGCCAGTAATCGAGCGGTGGTGGAAGAGATCCGTAGCGCCTACCAAGCCGAAACCGGTCGTGAGGTCCAAGTCCAATATGGTCCCTCGCAGACCCTGCTGTCGTCGCTTGAAGTCAGCCGGAGCGGCGATCTGTTTCTGCCTGCCGACGACAGCTACCTGAAAATCGCCAGCGATAAACAACTGGTCGCCGAAGTGCTTCCCATCGCAACCATGCACGCCGTAGTCGCCGTCCGCAAGGGTGACTCCAAACAGATCACCCGCTTCGAGGATCTGCTGCGCGACGATGTGCGACTGGTTCAGGCTAGCCCCGATGGAGCGGCAATTGGAAAGCTGACTCGCGAGGTACTGAGTCAAAACGATTTGTGGAGTCAACTGGACGCGGCCACCGAGGGCTATCGAACTACCGTAACCGATGTGGCCAACGATCTGATTGTGGGAGCTGCCGATGCGGGGATTGTCTACGATGCCGTGCTGGCTACCTATCCCGATTTAAGCCCTGTTGAATTGCCCGAGTTGGCGAGCGCCACGTCTCAAGTCTCGGTCGGGGTACTCGGCTTCTCTACGCAGCCAACGGCCGCACTCCATTTCGCTCGCTACCTGACCGCCCGAGACCGAGGTCTTGAACACTACCAAAAATTCGGTTTCCGCGTGGCCCCAGGGGACTACTGGGCGGAGACACCGGAGGTGACCATCTTTGCGGGCTCGATGCTCCGGCCCGCCATCGAGGAGACCATTGCCCAGTTCGAACACCGCGAAGGGGTGCGTGTGTCGCGAAACTATAACGGCTGCGGTATCCTCGTCGCGCAGATGAAAGGTGGTCAACACCCCGATGCCTACTTCGCCTGTGACAAAGAATTCATGGATCAGGTAGTCGACATTTTCCCTCAGTCGGTCGATGTCTCGCAGAACGAACTGGTGATCCTGGTGCAAAAAGGAAACCCGCACAAGATCAAGTCGTTGAGAGATCTTACGCGCGAGGGTTTGCGCGTGGGAGTCGGTCATGAAAAGCAATGCGCCATGGGCTGGATCACGCAAAACACTTTTAAAGAAGGTGGTATTCAAACCGAGATCAACGCGAACGTCACTGTGCAATCGCCGACGGGGGATATGTTGGTCAATCAACTGCGGACCGGCTCGCTGGATGCTGCGGTAGCCTATTTGAGCAACGCAGCCGGCTCGGCCGATGTGCTCGATGCGGTGCAGATCCAAGGCATTTCCTGTTCGACCGCGACGCAACCTTGGGGAGTCGCCGAGGATTCGCGCTACCCGCAGACGGTCGCTCGACTGTTTGCCGCTATTGCCTCGACCGAAAGCCAACAAGTTTTTGCATCGCAAGGATTTGGTTGGAAGCTGCCGCAGTAAATTGCCAATGCTTCTTTGTAGGCTCGTAACAAGTAATGCGCAGTTGCGGCAGATCGAAGCAAGTGATCATTGCGCCGAGTTTCCGTGTCCCAACACGTACCGACGTGCCGATGCGCAACGCTTGATACCAAGCCATACTCGGCGGTTGCAACAAGACTCTGATGCGAGTACGAGCTGATGCGAATACGAGTGCGGCGCGATCCGCACTCGCTGCCCGTGCCGTAACTCGCATTACTCGTTACGAGCCTACTCCAGGAATGCAATTGTCCTGAGCGCTGCCAACTTGGTTTTCAGCGTTCGGTTGCCATGCGCTGTAGACCGCGCTCCAGACCAAAGCTCCGAGAACTCGGAGCACTCCAAGAAAGAATTATTTGCGGGCGCCGAGTCGGGCGAGGCGACCGCTGGCCTTGCGTTTAATGGGGAAGAGCCGTTTTTTGCGTGGTACATCCGGCTCGGCTGCCGCGGCTGCGTCGGCTTCTGCAGCGGCAACTGCGGCCAAGGTGGCTCGCGTGGGTGGCACTTCGCCATCGAGCGAATCGCGCACGAGCAGGCGATTGATGTTCAATTCAATCGCGGTCAATTGTTGTCCTTCGTCGTTGGTGACGAAGGTAAAGGCGATGCCTTCGCGACCCATCCGGCCCGTACGGCCAACGCGGTGTACGTAATCGTCGCAGTCGAGCGGCATGTCATAGTTGATGATGTGCGACACGGTCGACACATCGATACCACGCCCCACCACGTCGGTCGCTACCAAAATGCCCACATCGCCGCTGCGCAAGTCATTGAAAACGCGATCGCGATCACGCTGATTCATATCGCCGTGAATACATGCCAATTTGGAATGCGACAACGATTTGATGCGCGACAGTTCGGACTGCAGGGCGCGATGCAAGCGATCGGTACCGCGCTTGGTGCGGCAAAAAATGATGGCTTGCTTGGGCTGTTCGCGATCGAGCAAGCGGACGAGGGTGCTTTGCTTCTCGTCTTGGCGAACGGTGAAGTACCGCTGCTCGATCGTCTCGACGGAGATCTGCGTGCTCGAACAGTTGATGTGTACGGGATCGTCCATATAGCGCTTGCTCAAGCGTTCGACGTCATTTGCCAGGGTGGCGCTGAGCAGCATCGTCTGCCGATCTTTGGGGCAGGCGCGAAGAATCTTCTCGATGGCTGGCCGGAAGCCGATGTCGAGCATCCGATCCGCTTCGTCGAGTACGACGCACCACAAGTCTTCCGTGCGAAAAGTTCGCCGAGCGATGTGGTCCATTACGCGACCGGGTGTGCCCACGACAATTTGCGTGCCATCCTGCAACTCTTGCGTTTGGCGGCGCATGTGCTTGCCGCCCGCCATGGCGGTGATCGCCGTCTTGCAGCCATAAGCTAATCGTCCGAGCTCTAAATAGACCTGCTCGGCCAACTCGCGTGTGGGGACTAAGATCAACGCTTGTGGGTTGCGGCACTCGCTGAGCGGATCGAGCATTTCCAGGATGGGAATGCCAAAGGCTGCGGTTTTGCCCGTTCCCGTACGTGCTTGCCCCAAGATGTCGCGCCCGTCGAGTGCTGGAGGGATGACTTGGGCTTGAACCGGTGAAGGGGTTTCGTACTTCAATCTCTTCAGAGCACGTTGCATGACCGGCGAAAGGTCAAGCTGTTCAAAAGAGGTTATTTCTGGCGTCGACAAGGAAGGGGAGGGGGGAGATGTCTGTGCGGACAATGTTGAAGATCGCATGCGGTGTTGAATGGGCTTTCTACTATCAATTAGCTAAAACAGAGAGCCGCTTAGCCAGAGTCCACCATGGACCATTGTGAAAGTACTAGCCCGACGCGCCGAGGAGGTGGCACAACACCTCACCGGCGCTTCGGGCTAGCAGAACATTCGCTAGCCGGCTCGAAAATTGCGTTCTGAAATGACTTGTGGGTAGTCATCTATTCGTTTCGGTACTCTTATATTAGCCTCTGGAATGCTACCGTGTCACTCCCTATTGCCTATTTTTCATGGTAGATGTGCAATAAAAAGCCGGTTTTGAGGTCACGACTCCCTTTAGCGATAGTTGTCGTGGACGAGGTTACGAGTCCCGGAAGCATGTTGATTTAGATGTATCCAACGGACTCGTAGCCTCGTCCACTACACTAAACCAATTCACCAGCCGTGGCTGTGAACGGTTGTGTTTTGCGGAGCAGCCGCGAAACCACTCCGGCTCATTCGAAGAAAGCGATATGGAAACTAGCGACGAAACGTGGATTGAGACGGCTTGCCAATGGCTGCAAGCGTCTGAGAGTGAACACGCGCACGACCGCGCGACTACTGAACACGTCACCCAGGCGATCGCTGCCGCCGAGCCTCCTCAGCTAGCACACCTGGTGGACCTGCTCGTCTCGCGTATTGATCTAGATTCGATCCACCCGTCGCGATTGCGATTGCTGATGCAAGTGCTAGCCGCACGCTTGTTGCAGTGTCTGTCAACTGCAGACGGTGAACAGCGAGAGGGTTTGCTCGATCAGCCACTCGTGAGCCCTTCGGCATTGACGGAGCTCTACCAGCGATTGAGCGAGTTGGATGGTCCAGCCGCCGCCCACGCGCTGCAAATGTTGGCGGCCCAGCCCGACGAGGAGTCGATCGACTTGCTGGCTGGTCTGTTGGCCGAGAGCCCGCCAGTGGATTGGAAGCAAGTCGCTTTGGGGCTGAGTCCGCTGTGGAATGCAGATTCGGAAAGGTTGGCGTTCTTCTTCGAGCGACTCGATAGTGACCATTTGCATCCCGCGACCCTATCCATCCTTATCGATTTGGCCGGCTATGCGACGCGCAAGGGGAAGTTGGCCGAACATCCCTGGACCGGTCGCCAAACGAAGTTAGCCAGCTTGTTAAGCAGTGTATGTCAGCGCTTGTACTCGCTCGAACGCGAGCCGTCCAAGTTCGGTTCCGATGTGGCTGAAGTACAACGCGTGCTGGGCGACAGCGTGTCGCTCACCATTTCGTTGTGCGACGCACTCGGTTTGGTGGGCAGCGAGCACGAATCGTCTCCTGCCTTGCGACAAGCCATGCAGCTCTCTCACCGCCGCATTCAGGGCGAGGCAGCCGGTGCGCTGGCTCGGCTCGGGGTCGAGGAGGGACGCCAGCGATTGTTGGAGCTCGCTCGCGATCCAGTTGCGCGGCTGCGCGCGGTGAGCTACGCTGAAGAGCTGGGCTGCGCCGAATTGATTGATGAAGACCTGCGCCTGCCCGCCGCCCTGGCGGAAGCCGAGCTGGTGAGTTGGCTGGCGAGTGCGGAACAGTACGGTATTGCACCGCAGCATGTCGAGCTGATCGACACGCGAACGCAGTTCTGGCCCGGTTACGAAGAGCCGCGCGACTGCTACCTGTTTCGCTATGAGTACGAACTACCGGCTGGGATGGTAAGCAACATTGGGATCGCAGGACCAGCCACCCATGCCTTCACCGTCGATCTTTCATCCCTTCCGCTGGACGACGTTTACGCCATCTTCGCTGGCTGGCAAGCCGAGCATGAAGACATCTTTGAACTCCCAATGACGGGGCTCAATGTGGCTCAACGACGTGAGGCCGATCGCCTAATCGAGAGCCTGGATGCACAGCAATTGCGCGTCGAGGAACCGGTGGCGCTCACTTTCTTTTTGGGCGAAGTGGCGCTGCTAGCGATCGTCGTGAGCGATCGTGGGCGGGGTTGTGCCATTACCGATGGCTTTGAAACGCTACATTTTGCAATCAACTCGAGCCCCACGTCTCTCACGCCGGCCAGCGTGTTGTCGCTCTACCGGGGGCGGAAGTTGTTGCGGACCTTCAACCCCTAGTACACGGTGCTTAAGTGCCTAAATTTAGTCAATTTGTGAACTGCCTAACTTACACACTCGGCATAGAAGAACGATAATAGTGGTAGTGGACGAGCTTACGAGTCTCGGAAGAGCGCCCTGCCATGCGGACTCGGTGCCTCATCCGTTACTCCAAGTTGCAAGCCTGGAGGAACCGCACAGCGTCGTCGAATTAAGCGTCGTCGAATTAAGCGTCGTCGAATTAAACGTTGTCGAATTATTCGTTGCTGAAACAAGCTACCAACAAGTTACCAAATGGACCGATGGACGAAATGAGCCTCGAGCGACCTGACAACCCGAATGACTCTTGGGAGCCTTGCCCGCCAGGAATGCTGACTCAAATGGCTCAGCATGCGGGGCGTCGGCACATGCTCCATCGCTCGTTGACGATTGCCGGAGCGGCTGTGGGTGGGACTGCCTGCGTGTTTCTATTGCTAGGCAGCCTGGGCTGGCTGGGGCTGAGCTCGGTATCTCCATCGGGCGCATCACCATTGGAATTGAACCGTGGCGTCTCAAGCGGCCGCCTTAGTTATTCTTGCCGCGATGCGATCGAGGTGCGAGATCGCGTTTTGTTAGGCAGCGCTCGGCCAGAAGTTCAAACAGCCGTGCGTGAACATCTGGCGCATTGCCCGCATTGCCAAGCCGCCTATCGGCAACGAGCTCAAGAGCTGAAGGTAGAATACACGGTGCTGGTTCTACCTCATTCGCCGACAGCAACTTTTCCTTCTTTGGTTACCGTCGCCAGGCGGTAGACTTCTGCGATCTGGCGAACGCAGCTACGCTGTGCTGCGGTTGCGCCCATCTCCGCTCCTGTTGGCAGCGGTCGCTGTTTGCTACAATTCGTCTTCTCAACAAGTAGACGCAATTTCGGGGGAAGCAACGTTGGCTAGCATTCGCATTGGTACTCGTGGAAGCCAGTTGGCTCGATGGCAAGCGGAGTGGGTTGCCGCAGAGTTGACTCGTCACGGTCACGCAGTCGAGCTAGTTACGATTGCAACGCGAGGTGATATCTCCACCGCTTCGCTTCGCGACGTGGGTGGGCAGGGGCTGTTTACCAAAGAGATCCAGCGTGCAGTTCTCTCCGAGCAAGTCGACTTGGCCGTCCACAGCCTGAAGGATTTGCCGACACTTCCCATCGACGGACTCGTTCTGGCTGCTGTGCCACCACGCGAGACTACGGCCGATTGTTTGCTCAGCCGTTCAAACGGCGGCTTCGAACAACTTCCTGCCGGAGCGACGATTGGGACGGGAAGTTCGCGGCGCGGTGCTCAGCTATTGGCCTGGAGGCCCGATGTGGTGATCGCCGACATCCGCGGAAATGTCGAATCGCGCATTCGTAAGATGCACGAAGGCCAATTCGATGCGATCATCTTGGCTGCGGCTGGACTTACCCGCTTGCAGTTGACCGAACAGGTGACTCAAACGCTCCCGCAGTCGAGAATTCTGCCTGCGATTGGCCAAGGCGCTCTCGGGCTGGAGTGCCGCCATGAGGATACTCAGACTCGCACGGCCGTCGAGCTCCTCAACTGCCCAAACAGCTTTGCTGCGGTTGCTGCCGAGCGATCGCTTCTCTTGAGCTTGTTGGCTGGCTGCCTGGCGCCTGTGGCCGGCTTAGGGCAAGTTACCGAGAGTGGAGAGTTGGAATTGACGGCGGGGGTCTTCTCGGTCGATGGGAAACGCGAAGTGCGTGGCAAGCTGCGTGGAGCTCCGTCAGATGCTATAAAAATTGGTGCCGCGTTAGCGGACGAGTTGAAACGGCAGGGGGCCGCCGAGTTGATCAGCGCCGCACGACCTTAACTCGATTTTTCATAAACCGCAGCGCCAGCCAAAACGTTTGAGCCCGAATTGAATATCAAACAGGTGAAATACCTTGGTTTTTCGCAACCCAATTCGCAGTCGAGCCAAACGCCCTTGCTGACGCGGCGGGCTACGATTCGAAACAGGAAACCTATCGCAGATGCTTCAAGAACCTGGCGCAAGCGCCTACGACTTACACTTCAATTGCTTCGGCTTCCCTGTGCGCGTCGCGTGGGGCTTCTGGGTCGTGGCAGCTATCTTGGGCTGGGGTTGGAGCGGCATGCTAGATGATGCTGCCGTCAGACTGAATAGCGATAGTCCTGGTGCGCCGGTGCTGCTGTTGGTGTGGATCGCCGCGCTGTGGTTATCGATTTTAATTCACGAGTTGGGACATGCATTTGCGATGCGTTTCTACGGTATTCGCAGCCGAATTGTACTCTATCATTTCGGCGGCTTGGCGATATCCGATTCGTTTGGCGCTTGGGATGGAGCCCGGCGGGGACGCATTGGACCGGGCGAGCAAATCGTGATCTCGCTGGCGGGACCCGTTGCCCAATTGGCGCTAGCGCTCGTCGTATGGTTGATTGGCTTGCAGGTCGGTGTGCGCATGGAGTTGAGTGGTTGGATCGATAGTATCATCGGCAGTGAAATGGCTGAGCGAGAATTCCCCAAGTCGATGATGCTCTACGCGTTGTTCGATGCTATTCTTTATCCGAGTACGGCGTGGGCCATTTTGAATCTCGCTCCGATACTGCCACTCGATGGTGGTCAAGTGATGCGTAGCGGTTTGATGCTCTCTCGCGCTCACGATCCGATGCGTGTGGCGCATATCGTATCGATCGGTGCTGGCGTCTTGCTGGGCATCTACTTTATGCAAAACGGAGAAATGTTTGGCTTGATGTTTTTTCTGTTCGCCGCCAGCAACTGGCAAGCGATGCAGTATGGATCGCGTGGGTATTGATTCGTCAGCGAGCTGAGCGGGATACATTTCGTAGCTCACTTCTTTTGCTGTCGAAGACAACCGCTGTTAAAAAAATGTTGAAAATATGTTTAAAAGTTGTCAGAAACATATTGCATTGTTTTCAAAGATTCGTACAAATAGGTTTCATAGGACGTAGGTGATCTCCATTGACTTGGGTCGATTGACGCGGTGGCCACTGCGAGGACCTGAGGGGGTGGTGATTTTCTCGATTCGGAAAAGGCTCGACGCTAGCATGTGGCTGTTGTCGTCAACTTATGGGTCTTTTCCATGTTTCCGTTTAGCGGAGGAATAGAACGTGGCGAAGAAGAAAGCTGCTACCAAGAAGAAGGTAGCTAAGAAGGCTGCAGCTAAGAAGGCTGCTCCTAAGAAGTCGGCTAAGAAGGCTGCCAAGAAGGCGTCTCCTAAGAAGAAGGCCGCCAAGAAGAAGACTGCCAAGAAGAAGTAGTAGTGACGTATCACTAACTTCCGGCAACGACACACGCTTTCTCACGAAAGCCAATCCAACCGCCTTCGGTATATCATTGAAGGCGGTTTTTTCGTGTCGTCTCTCAGCGTAGCTCGGTGGTCCCCACCGAGTGTCGGAGAATCGCGTTGGGGGACAAGGTAGTTGAGCCATAAGCTACTTCAGGCAAAGCACTTACGGAAATGGGCTTCAGCGGCGACGACTTTTCTGAATCCCCCTCCGCTGCGGCAGTGATGAGCATAAAGCTTTTGCTGTCGAAAGCTTTCTCACAAAAATTCTCTTATAGAAATTTGCCAGTTTTCAATGCCGGCATCTAACCTTCTCGGGTGCCCATTCGGAATTCTGGCGCCCCAATCGCCGTGGTCTAATCCATGCTGGCCAATACCATCGACTGCATTACCTGCTCGGCCAGCACACAGGGTTGACTGCCGGCGGCAATGCGAATCTGCATTTGAACCGACCATTTCCCTTCATGGTCTCCTTGGACCAGCCAGTGTGGCATGACACACACCGATTGGTGAACCAGTTCAAAACCCGCTTCGCTCTGACTTACCGTCTCGATCGGGAAGGTCCACAAACCAGCAGGGCGACTGAGGCCAATGAGCACATCGAGCCCCTGCCATTGGTCGAGCAGGCCCAGGTGTTGCGTGTCGTGCAGATCGAGTTGTGTTCCCAGGTGTCCCAGCGACTGCGCGCTGGCGTTGTAAAAAAACCGATCGTCCGCCGCGGATGGCATGCCGGCGAAATTCCACTCCAGCGCCAAGTGCAAACTTCGATTGCGGGGCAAGCCTTCGAGCAGATAGACCATCTGCAAAAGTGGTTTGCCCGATTCGATCGTGATAGCCTTGGTCAAGCGGATGGGGATACCCCAAGCGTTGCCATCGCGGCTGAGTTGCAACTGGACCTTGCTGGCTGCACGGCGCAGTTTGGCTTCGAAGGGCTGTGCGACGAAGTCACCGCGCTCGAGGGCTGTTCCTTCCGCGACGGATTCTCGCGATACGTCGTTGTCATAGAAGTGTTCGAGGAAACTCTTACGTGGAAAACTATCGTATTGCAATCGCTTATCCAAGCCGGCTTGTTTGAAAACAACGCGATCGTGAATACTTGCCACTTCTCCTTCCGGTTGCACACTACCTTGTAGCACCTTGCGATGATAGGCTTCTGGTCGACGCTGCAGCGTTGCCAGCAGGTTGTGCTGGATCGAGCGCACGTCGAGCTCATAGATCATCCCACCTTGAGACGGGGCGACGTAGGCGATCATCTGCTCGTTGGCCAACCGCACTTCGGGGCGGAGGTCGAAGTTAAAGTCATCGCTGACCGCTTCGACCCAACTCCCACGGCCATGCTCGAGATAGTCGAGTTTATTATCTGCAGCAATCAGCTCGCGATAGATCGCATTGCGCAAGTGCGGCAGGTAAATGCCGCCGAAAGCACCATGCCAGTATGGGCAATTACACTGCCCACGATACAGGTGGTCTTCCACTTCACCTAGCAGTTCGCCATCGCCGCAGGTGCGACGCGCTGCTTCGAGCCGCTTGCTGACTTGCATCATACGCGCGTACATTTCGTTGGCTTCGGCGTAACGTACTTTGAAGTTGCGCCAGTTTCCACCGCGTATAAACTGCGAGATTTCGTTCCAGCGCGGATGGTGATGCAATTCATGGGTGACGTCGCTATGCAGTTCCTGACGCTCGGCAGGTAGGGCCCATTCGGTCATTTCCCGGTAGCTACAGTCGGGCAAATAGACTTTGCCCAGCGGCGCTTGCTCTCGCGTGGCCTGGTCGAGCGTGCAGGTGATCAACCATTGTTGATTGGCAACCAGCAAGTCGAAGAAGGACCGGAGCCAACCGCGATCGTAGACATGGACTTTGGTGTCTGGCCAAGTGCCAAATTTCTCGCCGTCGTCACCGAAAACCAAGGTTGCTCCCGTGTGCTGTTCAGCAATTTGCCGCGCGTAGTCGATCGTTTCCTGGGGAGGAGCAAACGGGAGTAGGTAACGCAGCAGCTCGCTACCAGGAAAAACTCGCAGCAAATTCCCATCTTCTTCCGTCAAATAGCTTCCGAGCAATTGCTCGTCGCTCCAGCCAGCGGCCTTGAAATGGAAGTCATCGAGCACGGTGTAAGCAATGCCGGCTTTGTAGATGTCGGTCGTCAGAGCACTTTCCCACACCCGTTCAGGCATCCACATGCCACGTACATTGGTGCTAAAGAGCTCGTTCAAGTAGTGTGAATAGGCGCGAATCTGCCCGATGCGGTCGCGGCTGGGGAGCATCGTCAGGATGGGCTCGTAGAACGGCCCCCCGATGATTTCAACCCGCTCGGCAGCCACCAGTGTCTTGATCCGCTCGA
Organism: Pirellulaceae bacterium; assembly: GCA_020852965.1. Lineage (GTDB taxonomy): Bacteria > Planctomycetota > Planctomycetia > Pirellulales > Pirellulaceae > Aureliella. Next base: position 44,647 of record JADYZV010000080.1, read on the forward strand.
TGTATTCCGGGTGGTTCTGCACTAGCCATTGTATCAGCGGCCCCGATGTATGCAGCGAAATGCTCAGGTCGGTATAGTCTTCGAAGACATCGAGAAAGGGTAGGTAGCTGTCATGATAGGCCTGCTCAATGACACCATCGAAGTTGCCAATTGGCTGGTGATTGTGGAGTACCAAACAAAGGCGGACAGTTTCACTCATGGCGTTTTCTTGGGCTGTGGAGTGGAAAAAGAAGCGGATTTCGAAGCTGGGCGTCACAACATGACATCCTCCCTATTATCGGACTGATCGTCACAATGTGAACAGTCAATCTTTGCAGGTTTTGTGATGTCGAGTGGCTGACCAGTGCTCTGTCCACATTCGAGTTTAGGGTCGTGGACGAGGCCCGCGAGTCCGTTTGAATCGCAATACGTTCGGGACTCGCCACCTCGTCCACTACAACCACCCTCCAAATTTGATGCGGGCAAGGTGCTAGAACGAAAAGCGGTATTGCGTTGCAAGTGAATCGGGCTATCTTTTGCAAAATCAAACGTTTGGCCTGATCCAACCCTATGCAAGCGGATTCCGCCCATGCTCACTGCCGCCGTGCTCGGATATCTCTTGTTCACGATATGCATTGGAGTGTACGCATCGAGCCGCGTGCATGGGGCCAAGGATTTCATGGTAGCTGGGAGATCGCTGCCTCTATACATGAACTTTACTTGCGTGTTTGCCACTTGGTTTGGGGCCGAAACGGTACTGTCGGTCTCGGCGACGTTCGCCCGAGACGGTCTACAGGCCATTCCTGGGGATCCGTTCGGTTTCTCGCTGTGCCTTGTGTTCGTCGCCCTATTCTTCGCGCGTGCCTTCTATCGAATGGATCTACTGACCATCGGCGATTTCTACCGCAGGCGCTACGGTAAGTCGGTGGAAGTCTTCACGTCGATGGTCATCACGATCTCTTATCTTGGCTGGGCGGCCGCGCAGTTGACCGCTCTGGGCTTAGTACTGTCTGTATTGGGGCAGAGTGCGGGGCACGAATGGCTAACACTCGATCGCTGCATCGTCATCGGAGCGATTGTGGTTATGTTCTATACCGTAGTGGGGGGGATGTGGTCGGTCGCCTTGACCGACATGATTCAAACCGTCGTGATCATCATTGGCCTAGTCATCATCGCAGCCCTGTTGGCCGGTATGGCGGGGAGCGACGGTAGCGTCTCCAGTGGTGTGGCCAAGGTCTACCAGTCGGCAAGTGAAAATGGGCGACTGCAACTGTTCCCCAGTGGGGGGCTCAGGACGTGGCTAGTGTTCGTTGCTGGTCTGCTGACCGCTGCTCTCGGCTCGATCCCTCAGCAAGACGTTTTTCAAAGAGTGACCAGCGCCAAAGATGAGCGCACGGCTGTTATCGGCACACTGCTCGGCGGTGGGTTTTATTTTCTTTTTGCCTTCGTGCCGATGTTCATCGCCTACTCGGCTATCGTCATCGATCCCAGCTACCTCGATATTTTCAATCAAGCCGATGAGCGCGAAATGCAGCGGATCTTGCCCACTCTGATCCTGGACAAAACGCCCCTATGGGCACAAGCGATTTTCTTTGGTGCCTTGGTATCAGCGATTCTCTCGACGGCCAGCGGTACTCTGCTGGCCCCAGCCAGTCTGTTTGTCGAAAATGTCCTGCGTCCCTTCGCCCCGCGACTCAATGAGAAAAACATGCTGGGGGTATTACGAATCGTCCTGGTGGTGTTTGCCGTGTGCGCCACGCTACAAGCACTCAGCAACAATTCAACCATGTACGACATGGTACAAGGTGCGTATAGCATCGTTCTCGTCGGTGCTTTTGTCCCCTTGGCACTGGGGGTCTACTGGCGCCCCGCTTCCACGCAAGGAGCCGTGCTATCGATCCTAGCCGGGACGGGTGTGTGGCTAGTGGTTCTGTTCGCCCTTCCTGATTTCATCGTTCCTGCCCAGCTATGCGGTCTTGCGGCCAGTCTGCTCGGCATGGTCATTGGAAGTTTGATCCCCCAGTTTCCTTCCCGTAAAACTCCGTAGCCACGTCGCCGGACGGTGGGGGATGCGGATTGGCAATCGCCGCTGCGTTGAAAATAGAAAACTGTAGTGGTCGACGTTTCGAGTCCCTGACCCGTTCCGAATCAAACGGACTCGTTACCTCGTCCACTACCTTATAGATTGAGACTCTTTTCATAGTTGCGACGTTGCGCTGAGCCGATGTTCCTGGTGATTTCATCCCAGCGCTGCGCGGCGGCTTGTAAAGCCTGCTCAGCGTTCTTTTTGCCCGACAGGAATTGCTGCAATTCATCCGCAAGCGTCTGTCGATAGAGATGGGTCGATGGCAGACGTGGCTCGAGCGATAATCCTTTCACTGTGATCGATTGAGCCAACCCTTGCTCGGCTATCCAGCTCAGCGCCTCACCGCTTCCCTTGGGAGCACCTGCTTCCACACCGGGTAGCAGCGTCGCCAATACGCCGCGCATGGCTGGATCGACCAGCCAACGCAAACAAGCGTTGGCTTGATTGGTTTGACGACATTGACTGGATTGCGAAGCGACCAGCCCCGCGCCCGTGCTCCACCAAGCGATCTGGGGACGCTCGGCCAACGCGTCGGCTGAGGGGCTCGTACTTTCGCGCTCTGCGGAATCCCATTTGATGGAAACGATTCCGCCAGTCGCCAAGGCAGCGGCTGGCTTGTCGAGCAGCGTCGGTGCAGCAATGGCCAGGGCTGGTGTCTCATGGGAAGCGGCCCAGGTCCACGCCAACGAGTGACTGCCGAGGATCGATGCAAGGCCCTTGGGCTGCGAGGCGAGCGCGGCCATAATGCCGGCCGCTCGGCGATACTCAGGGTCGGTTAATCGAGCCTGCATCGACTGCAGGTCGAACAGCATGCCGTAACCGGGGTCTCGATCGGAGAGGCTCGCGACGATGGCAAAAAAACGATCCACCAACGCATCGGGGGAAACATCGGCGGCCTCGAAAGAAAACTGCGGCGACTCGTTGGCCTCAATTTGCAATTGGGCCAACAAGCTCTCCCAACTGCCGGCACTATGGCTCTCGGCCAAGGCGTTGCTGGCAACGAAGACTGGCACGGAGCATCCAAGCGAGAGTCCCTTCACTTCTCCACCATAGGCGGCTTGTGCCAGCCAGGTAGCGGGCGTCGTCGAATGCTCAGTATCTCCGGAACCTGAATCGTTTTCTTGCAGTACTCCCGACGGCAGTTTGACGATCCAGCTCCGTTCGATCAGTTCCCCCATCAGGTTGGCAGGATAGATCAATACGTCGCATTGGCATTGCGACTCTTGCAGTAGCTCGAGTGCGGTCAGCGAGCGCAGTTCGAGCGGCTGTTCCGAACTGGCCAGCCACTGTCGCTGTAACAAATCGGGTTCGGTCAGCGGAGCGACGATCCATACTCGCAACGGAATTTTCGAGGCGACTACTGGCGTATCACTCACTTCATCGGTCGGGGCCTTCACGTCGGTAGGCTGGCAGCCTGCCAGCGTCATCCCAATCAGCCCACACAAGATGCTGGCCGGTACGAGGAGTGAGACGCGACTTAGAGATCTAGCGAACATGTATCTTGCCGAAAAGGGATCGATTCTAAATGTAATATCACCGTTCGCAATTTTCATGATTTGAACTCAAACAAAAGTTGTAACGGTTCACGAAATACCTGGATTGGGAGTTGTATTAACCACGAAACACACGAAACACACGAAGGACACAAAGGACACGAAAAGGCCTCTGCTGGCATTTCTGGTGGCCAGCAACGAGAGGTCATGAGCAATGCCGTAATACTGCTCGGAGATGGAAGACGCAAAATCATGGAAGCGATGTTCGAGGTTTACAAAGGGCAAGCGGAATGAATCGTCCACTTACGGAATTTAAGGATGAATTCGTAGGATGCACAAAGCAATTAAAGAAGAAATAGAGCAAGCTTTTCGTGTTCTTCGTGTTTTTCGTGGTCAGTAAACGGACTTGTGAACGGTTGCCAAAAGTCTAAGTGCCCGTTAGCCATTTGTGATCGCAAACGAATTCTCAACTATTCACCCGCTTGTGTCTGATCGCTCCGCAGGTCCGTTGCTACGGTTTCACCCGTAAAGTTGACTCGACGGATATGCACTGAATGACTGGCCATTATAGCACATCTTCGGCAACGACTAGCAGGGCTTGGGTCACGCAATCGGGAGTGAGTGACAACTCGGCGGCGCGCTCGGGGGAGACGAAAACTCGCACGCGTTTGACGAAATTGTCGAATTGCTCGGTCGCCAATGCGCGAACTACCGGAGAGACATGCGACAGTCGCACGTAGTCTGCTGAGCCGTTTTTCGCGTCGTTTGGAGAATGCTTGGCCGTTTGTCGGACGTCGATATTGAATTGAACTTCGAGCTTCACTGGTGGGGCGTCAATCAACACATCGTGCGCGGCGAGTGGACGTGCTAGTTGAGAACTAAGCTGTTGTGCCAGACGTCCACTCAGCTCGACGAGTTCTGCGTAGGGCCGACGAGCCACGGCGGCAAACACGCTCGGGTTGTCTGACAGCGTGTACTGCGCAAGACGCTTGTACAAACCGCGCTGGTGGCCAAATAAACCATCGGCCAAGCGCTGTGTGGAGGGCTGTTTGGCCGCGTTATCCTTCAAGCGGTCGCCAAATTCGCTTTCCGTTAGACAGAGCCACTGTTGGCTGGGGAGCTCGCTTCGCAAATCGTAGACTAGGCGTTGCAACATGGCGGTCGCGCTGCGAACCGTGTGATGCCAGTAGACTTCGCTGAACATCACGTAGCGCGCAAAGACCATCATCTCGGCCGCTGTCTTCCCTTTTTCAGTGATCGCAAGCGACTTGCCGTCCTGACCGACGCACAGGCTGGACACTAGACGATTCACATCGAAATTGCGGCCATAGGGGACACCAGCGTGCAGGCTGTCGCGTTGCAAGTAGTCTAGTTTGTCAATATCGACTGGCCCACTCAGCAAACTGCGCAGTACCGATGGCTCAGCGCCACCATCGCGCGTCGATGCGATCAGCTCGGCAACTCGCGCCGGCTCTACGCTCCACTCCCGTTCGATCACTGCGGCAAGTGGCGAATCGCAGATCAGCGTGCGAGCCAGCTCTTCGTGCCGTGGAAACTCCGCCAGTCGCAAGTCCTCGATCGCGTGGCAGTAAGGCCAGTGTCCGATATCATGTAGTAACGCCGCCAACAGAAATATTTTGATCTCGTCAGTCGTCGTGCTCGACGCCAATACACGTTCGTTTCCTAACAAATGGCGTAGCGTCAAGCAGGCCAGTCGATAGACCCCCAGACTGTGTTCGAAACGTGTGTGAACCGCACCGGGATAGACGTAACTCACGAGTCCAAGTTGCGAAATTCTACGTAGTCGTTGCATCGCAGGGGTGTCGAGTACTTGCACCACGCGCGGTGTGATCGGCACGTCGACTTCGGCAGGAATGCGCAGCAACTGCAGGCCCGCACCGTTCAGCTCAGGGATCGCGTCGATCAATCGAAGAAACCGCCTATTTTAAAAGCAGGACTAGCCCTCTTTACCCCATGCCAGCTTGCCTGGCATGAGCAGAAGTTTTGGTGATTTTTTTTAAAAAAAAGCGCGCCGCATCTTCCCCCAGTTGGACTTTGCTTCCCGCCGGTCAAGCCGGCGAGGGGGCGGAAGGAAAATAATCTTAATAAAGCGCTACGCCTGAATCTCCCAGCCCTCACGATAGTCTTCTTTGATGATGGCGTCGGCATCGGGCGAGTCGATGGCTTTCATGTCGGCCGCGTTCCAACGTATGGCTTTACCCATGCGCAGCGACAACGCGCCCAATAAGGCCAGCTCCGTGAGTTTGGCTCCGTAACCGAACTCGCTTCCGGCCGCTTCCCCTCCCTTGCAGGCGTCGAGCCAATTGCGATGGTGGCTGGCGACGCGTTTGAGCGTCGGCTCGGGCTTCTTAAAATCGGCCATACGACTTTCGGGAACCAGCTTGGGAGCGCCTCCGGCACCGCCGCAAAACAGCACCCCGGCGTCACCGACAAACAACACGCCCCGGCCAGGAAGTGGTTGGTCGGCAGGCCAGCCATCGGGCTTGGGCGGCTTGAGGCCACCGTCATACCAAGTCACTTTCACTTCGGGTCTCTTTTCGTTGGCGGGAAAGTGGTAGTAGCCGATACAACCGTCAGGCCCCATCCCAGGCCCCATCCCGGCTCCAGAAAAAGTGACCAAGCTCGGATCGACCAGGTCCAATGCCCAGCAGGCCGCATCTAGGTCATGACACGCAAAGTCACCGATGTTCGAATTGCCAAAAGCCCAGAAATCGCGCCACGCGACCGGAACGTATGCAGGGTCAAACGGACGAGTCTCGCGGGGCCCTTGCCACAGATCCCAGTTCAGTCCTTCGGGGACTGGAGATCCTCCCTCGCCGCCGGGTACCGTCGGCTGGCCGGTCAAAGTGGGATTCCAGCGATTGCCTCCCGACCAAGCGAACACTTCCTTCACCGTACCGATGGCACCTGCCCAAATCCACTCGCACGTCTCTCGCATTCCATCGGTGGAATGTCCTTGGTTGCCCATTTGAGTTGCCAGACCACTCTTTTTGGCCAAGTCGGCAATGGTGCGAGCTTCCCAGATATTGTGGGTTAACGGTTTTTCGCAGTAGACATGTTTGCCTGCCTGCAGACATTTGGCAGACACGTAGGCATGCAAGTGGTCAGGGGTAGCGCACAGGACCGCATCCAAATCCTTTTGCTCATCGAGCATCTGTTGGAAGTTCTCGAACGTCGCGCACTTATAGGAACTGTCTTGCGGTTGATAGTGCTTTTCAACCATCTCGCGTGTCGGCTCGCGACCGCCTACGTCTTTGTAGTAAAAATTCTGTAGGCTAAACGACTTGGCAGGGTCGGCTACGGCTACGACACGCACGTCATCTTCGCCCAACAACTGGCGTAGAACTTGGCGACCGCGCCCGCCGGCACCCACGATGGCCACATTAATCTTCTCGCTGGGGGCCACATGGTTGGGACCACCTAACACATGTCTAGGCACGATGTGAAACATGGCCAGCGACGCGGCTGCACCAGTAAGTAATTGTCGACGTTGCATGTGGTTCTCCTGAGATCGATCATTGTTGAATTAATGCGGCAATACGCTCACCATTGTATCACAACTGACATGGTCGAGCGAATCGATGGCGCGCAGTATTCCTTCCGCTTTATGCCACGTTTCTTGCTCCTCCAAATGCGGGTCGCTGGCCGCCACGATGCCTCCTCCCACAGGAACTTGCCACCAGCCGTCACAGGCGGTCACGGTGCGGATCAAGATGCTGGTGTCCATGTCACCGGCAAAGCTCCAATAGCCCAAACTGCCGCAATAGGGCCCACGCGCGGTCGGCTCCAATTCGGCGATGATCTCCATCGCGCGGATCTTGGGGGCACCCGTGATCGAGCCACCGGGGAACATGGCCGTCAATAGTTCCGCAGGTGTCTTACCAGTGCCTAAGCGAGCGGTCACCACGCTGACCAGGTGCCAGACAAAACGATACTGTTCTAAGCCGCAGAGTTGAGTCACCTTCAGTGAGGCTGGCTCGGCCACACGCGACAAGTCGTTGCGCAGCAGATCGACGATCATCACATTTTCGCTACGATCTTTGGCGCTCTGCAGCAACAACTGCGCAATTCCCGCATCTGCGATTGGATCGCTCAAACGCGGCCGCGTTCCTTTGATAGGACGCGTCTCTACTTCGCGGTCGAGTACGCGAACAAAACGCTCGGGCGAACAACTGATGACTTGTGTCCGGCCAAAATCGGCGTATCCCGAAAACGGAGCAGGATTCTTTTGTCGCAAGTGCAAGTAAAGTTGCTCTGGTGGACAGATTGCTCGGCGAATCAGTCGCTGCGCTAAATTGACTTGGAAGATGTCCCCAGCGTGGATGTACTCGACGCAACGTGAGACGGCTTCGCGAAAACCAGTGGTGGAAAAATTGCTGGTCCACTCTGGCGACCAACGCGTGGGATACTGCGAAGCCAACTGCGATGGACGCAACCGGTACTGGCGATCGTTCCGAGGCGGTGCCGTCGAACTCGCCAGGGGAGGCGCAGGCGCTTCGAGTACCCGCAGAAAATGCTGCAATCGTCGATACGCATGCCGCGCTCGCGCCATCGACTCGGTCATCGGCCAACCCTGCGAGACGATCCAACCCTGCTCGAGCTGGTGATCCCAACTGAGGACGACATCGTAAAGCCCTAAGGCGGCGGCAGGTAATTGAAATTCGTTGTAACGCGCCGTTGGCAATCGTTCGAATGTGCGACCTAGTTCGTATCCCAACCAGCCCATCCAGCCACCTTGCATGGGAGGTAAGTCGGGGATACGCGGCTGATAAAACTGGTGCAGCAGACCGGCCACTTGATCCAGCACCGCACCGACAGGTTCGTCGACGCGAATTTTGCTGAATGGATCGGCGGCTAGATAGCTGTAACGCCCCAACCCACTAAGCTGCAATTCGGGCGATTGAAGATTGCTGTCGAGCCACACGCAACCGCCCAAGGCAGCCAGCCGCTCGAAACAATACTCGGGCGTGTAGGCGCGCGGCAACGCTCGCACCAAAGGCTGTGCGCTGCTCTCAAGTAATAATGGCAGGTGGGGACGAGTTGGGCTCAACGTGGCTAACAATAACCTTCCCATGCAATTCGAAAACTTCTACGCCTTTATTTTATCATCGGATCGCTAGTAATGACACGGCCCCCAGGTGAAGTAGTGCTGTCGCCAGAGGGCAAGAGACTACCGCCTGGCGAGTTTACCTACAGAGTAGGCATTGCCATGGAAATTAAGTAAACTGTCCACCTTCCTCAGTTTCAGTCTGCAAGCCTTCTATTAAACCGCAAGAGCGAGACGTGATATGACTAAAGTACTCAACGTGGCCATGGTCGGCCTAGGCTTTGGCTCGGAGTTCATCCCTATTTACCAGAGCCTCCCAGCGACCAACGTGCTGGCTATCTGCCGCCGCAACCCCGAACAGCTTCGCCAGACCGGCGACGAGTTCTCGATCTCGCGGCGCTACACTAGCTACGACGATGTGCTGGCCGATGCTGACATCGACTTTGTGCATATCAACAGCCCCATCAACGATCACGCTTGGATGTCACTCCAAGCGCTCGATGCGGGCAAGCACGTGATGTGTACCGTTCCCATGGCCACGACGATCGAGGAATGTCAACAGATCGTCGACAAGGTCAAAGCCACAGGTCTCAAGTACATGATGGCCGAGACCGTCGTCTACAGCCGAGAGTTCCTGTTCCTACGCGACAGGGTGCAGAAGGGAGAGTTGGGTAAGATCCAGCACTTGGCCGCCAGCCATCCGCAAGACATGGATGGCTGGCCCGACTACTGGAAGAAAATGATTCCCATGCACTACGCTACCCATGTCGTCAGCCCTTGCCTGGCCCTAGTCGATGGCCTGGCCGAGTACGTCAGTTGTTTCGGCTCAGGTTCGGTGCGCGATGAAATCGCCGAACTCTCCGGCAATCGATTTGCCGTCGAATCGTGCCACATCAAAATCAAAGATAGCGATCTGACCGCGCACGTATGGCGCTTTCTGTACGATGTGGCTCGCCAGTACCGAGAGAGTTTCGATGTGTACGGAACCAAACGCAGCTTCGAATGGACCTTGGTCGAACATCAACCCCACGTGATTCATACCGCCAAGAAGCCCGAGCCTGAAATTCCGCAGCAGGTAGAGATTCCAGACTTCGCGCATCTACTTCCTGCCGAAATCCAACGCTTCACGCTGCCGCAAGAAATCCACGACGCCGAGCATCTCTCCTTTTTGCAAGGAGGGGGGCACGGTGGCTCGCACCCCCACTTGGTCAACGAGTTCGTCAACGCACTGCTCGAAGACCGCGACCCAAGACCCAATGCCGTCACCAGCGCCAATTGGACCTGCGTCGGAATCTGTGCCCACCAGTCGGCCACTCGCGGGGGTGAAATCGTGAAACTGCCCAAGTTCACCCTGGGGTGACAGGGAATTCGCCGAAAGCGGCCGGTCGGACGCGAATCCGCCTTCCCTCACGAGACTCGAATCGGAATAATCCGAAATTGGTGCGTCGTTCACATCATAACATTGGGGTAGAGGAGTTAGGAGTCCCTTGCCGCCAGCGTCCTGCGAGTGCTCGGCACCATGGACCCCTGCCCCGATGCCCCCAATACTTAAGAGCCAAGACATGGAAGTCACTGTCGCCGTCGTCGCCTTGTGCATAGCGATTTGGCAATTGAAGCTGCAGCGCGACGAGATTCGACTCAATAGTCGCCTCAACGCATTGATCCACATCGCCGGTTTGATGCGAGAGAAGATCGAGCATCATGAGACGATTATCGACAATTTGAAGAGCCGCCGCTCGGATTGGTCGGGCCACGCGACGCGGGTCAACTGCGAGCTGCGACCGTTGCTCGTGCGAATCAACCAAGAATTGATCGACTCCGTTTCCCATCGCGCCGCTGGACTCGACATGCAAGCCATTCGCGATGCGCTCAAGCTCGGTGGCACCGCGCCAGCCAAGCCTGATGTCGCAAGCTCAGCGACTCCTGCAATCACTGCGACGAGCATCCGCCGCGTTGCCTGAAGCGATCCCGCCAGTGGGGTCACCCCAACGGCTACGAAGTCTTTTTTGGTTGGAGCCGGCGGTCGCGCGCATGAAACGCGGTGGGTTGGATCGCGAGCGGCGCCGTAGTTATCGATAAAACTTGCGCACCAGCCCGGCAAGCGGGCGATGGGGGCGGGAGGGGGCAGGGCGTCGGGAAAGGGCGTTGAAAGCAGAACGTCTAGCGGTAAAACTTGCGCACCAGCCCGGCAAGCGGGCCATTGGGGGCGGGAGGGGGCAGGGCGCCGGGAAAGGGCGGCGCGCTCGCTACGTCAAGGTGCGAAGTCGCAGAGCGTTGGCGACGATGATCATGTCGGAGAGGATCATGGCAAAGGCGGCCATGATCGGATGCAACTCGCGCAGCATCAACGGCAGAGATGTGAAGCTGGCCAAGACACCAGCGGCAACTGGGATCAGTAGCACATTGTAAGCGAAAGCCCAAAACAGATTTTGCTTGATGTTGCGCAGCGTGGCTTTCGATAGCCGCAGCGCTTGTGGCACACTATTCAGGTCGCCACGAAGGAGCGTTACATCGGCCGATTCGATCGCGATGTCGGTACCGGTTCCCAAGGCAATGCCGACATCGGCGCAAGCCAGCGCGGGAGCGTCGTTGATCCCGTCGCCGACCATGGCGACCACGCCCCCTTGAGACTGCAATTGCTGCACCCTGGCCGCTTTGTCCCCGGGAAGCGTTTCGGCCAAGATCTCCGTAATGCCAACTTGTTCAGCGGTCGCGCGGGCGGTATGTGTATTGTCGCCCGTGATCATGGCAACCTTCAAGCCAAGTTCTTTCAACTGCGCGATGGCGGCGGATGAGCTTGGCTTCAAGGTATCGGCCACACCGATCAAGCCGACGACAACGCCATCAGCGGCAACCCACATCACCGTCTTGGCTTGACGTTCGAGCTGGAGTGCGTGGCTGTCGGTGTCCTGGGTTGAACCCTGGTCTAAATCCAGCCAGGCTCGCTTGCCGATTTGCATTCTCTTCAAACCGACAACTCCGACCACACCTTGGCCTGCCGTGGAGAGGAATTCGTGAGGATCCGTCAGCGCAATGCCTTGCTCGACCGCTGCGGCCACAATGGCGGCGGCCAGCGGATGTTCGCTGGCACGCTCTAGCGAGGCGGCCAATTCCAGGACTCGCTCACGCGAGTAGTCAGCGGTAGGAATTACGTCGGTCACGCTCAAACTACCTTGAGTGATGGTGCCCGTCTTATCGAGCACGACTTGCGTGACATCTCCCATGCGCTGCAGGGCTTCGCTCGACTTGAACAAAATACCCTGCTCCGCTCCACGTCCCATGCCCACCATCACCGCCAACGGCGTGGCTAGTCCCATGGCGCAAGGGCAAGAAATGATCAGCACGGAGATCATTCGCAGTAGAGCTTGATTCAGGTCGCCGATGACGAAGTACCATACGCCGAACGCCAACAGGGCGACCCCGATCACGATGGGCACAAACACATTCGTGATGCGATCGGCCAGCAATTGGATAGGGGCCTTCGAGGCTTGCGCCTGTTTGACTTGTTGCACGATGCGCGCTAAGGCTGAATCGCCAGGGAGCTTTTGAGCTTCGATGGTCAGTAAGCCTTGACGATTGACGGTCGCCCCTACGACTGACATGCCGGCCGACTTGTCCACCGGAAGACTTTCGCCAGTCAACATGCTTTCGTCGACTGCGGATTGGCCCGACAGCACGACGCCATCGACGGGAATCTTCTCACCCGGCCGAACGATCACTATGTCCCCTACGACGACTTGGGCAAGTGGCAAGTCGATCTGCTGTCCATGGCGCTGAACACGCGCCGTTTTGGCTTGTAGCCCGAGTAGCTTCTGGATGGCCGCCCCGGTTTTGCCTTTGGCTTGGCTCTCGACGATACGTCCCAGCAGGATGAGCGTGATGATCGTAGCCGAGGTTTCAAAGTACAGGTGCTCGCCCCATAGCCTATTTCCAAAAGTCAATGACAACAGTACAAGCACGCTAAACAAATATGCCGTGGTCGCGCCCATCGCTACCAACACATCCATGTTGGCGTTGGCGTTCTTCAGCGATTTGATTGCATTGCGATAGTACTCCCAGCCAACGTAAAACTGTACCGGTGTGGCGAGGGCGAACATCAGCCAATTGACCCAAGTGGAGTGCGCCCAATTGCCAAGCAGCCCGAAGTCGCGCCCCATGCTCAATACGAATAGAGGCAGAGTCAACGCACCGCCAACCCACAGTCGAGTCCATTGTCGTTTGCTCTCCGCGCGGTTGGCACTATCGATGGCCTCTTCCAGCGACTCGCCTTCGTCCGCTTCGACAACCTCGAAGCCCGAGTCGCGGATGGTTTGCACGACCTCCGCCTTGTCGATTCTCGCGTCGTCGAAGGTCACACGAACTTGGCTACTCGGGAAGTCCACCAAAGATTGCAGCACGCCGGACTTGCGCCCCAGCGCCAGCTCGATCGACTTGGCGCAGCCCACGCAAGTCATTCCGGCCAGCGGCAATTCGAGCGTTCGTTCCGACATTATTGACTACCTATTCGAATCATCCATGATGAGCTTGCTGTTCTTTCGTCCCCTCGCCAGCTTGTCCGGCAGGAACGAGAGTTTTAGTTTAACATGTGGCGCCGTCGTCTATTGTAGAGCATTCTCAAGCTGGCTCCTCAGACGAACCTATGGGTATCGCGGAGGTGTGGAGTGCATAGAGTGGCGCTACTATCTGTGTTCCGGCCTTGCCATCCGTGCTAGCCAATGGCACGAGCGATTACAAAAATCGCGATCGGCTACGACTATCCCTACTCCTTCAAAATCGCGGACTCGGGGAATTCGGCCAACATGATGGTGGTCCGCGCGTTGGTGGTATACAGCACAAGAATCCTACCGTCGCTCACTTGAATCATATAGGGATAGGCAAATGTGTTGTCCCCGCCGCCTATGTTGCGTCGATGCGGAAAGGTCTTCGCCTGGTCAGTCGAGATGGCGATCGACAAAGGCGTACGTTCGTACATGTGGTCGTTATAAACCAGCACGATGTGGCCGTTTTGCAGCTTCTCGACATCGACTGCCGAGTTTGGGTTTCGGAAATCGGTATCGCTGGCATCGCTCCAGTTGAAACCGCCATCGTGCGATTCAGCGCGTTGGATATAGCCACTGCTCTCTGGGCCATACCCTCCGCCGCGACGCATGAAGCACACCAAATGCTTGTCGGTCAACTGCACGACTTGAGCCTGCAGATTGCCAAGCGGCGAATGGATGCGATTGGTCGGTGTCCACTTTTGAGTCGCTGGGTCGAACCGCAGGAAGTAGCTGGTGGTGTCGCTTCCCATCTTTTCACGATCGTTGCCCGTTTCATGATACATGGGTAGCAAGTAGTTGCCATCGTTGAGCACGATGGGCTTGCCACGCACCATGCTACCTCGCTCGTCGCTGAGCACAAAGGAATCGGACCAAGTCGCTGCACCATCTTTTGAGATCTTGGCTTTGACGCGCGCATCGGACCAGGTGTCTCCATCGAGGTTGACGTAGAACAGCCACACCAGTCCATCGGGGGCTTGCCAGACAACCGGATTCCCATCGCTTTGAAACGGCGTGTCGGCAATGACTGCGGGTGGAGTCCAAGTGGTCTCGCCCACCGCTCGGCGCGATCCGTAGACTGCCGTATCGGTACTGTACTCGCCCGAGCCACCGTAATAAGCGATGTACCAGTCTCCATTGGCCAACTCGGTAATCGAAGCTGGATGTTTGTATAGTCCAGGATGTTCGCTTCCAAAAACGCGGTGCGTCTCGACATTGCGTTTCAGTCGCTCACGCATATCCTGACCGGCCAGTGGGTTGAGATTCGCACTCCAGCTAACGATTAACACAAAAATACAAAGTCGGTTCATCTTGAGTCATTCCAGTTCATAAGAGTTTGATGGTGATGAATGAGGTTACGAGTCCCCGACACGCAAAAGGGCTCGTAACCCCGTCCATTACCAGTAGGCATGTTGACTAGTAGGCATTTCATTTACACAGTTTTTGTCGAGGGCTGGAGCGAAAAGGTCGACTCGGTTTTGACGAGTGCCAGATCGTCGGGAAAAGTGTGGATGGCTTGGACTCGTAGGCTCTTGAGTCGACTATCGACATGAATGAAGCTCAGCCCACCAATGGCAATGCGCCCACTGGAGTCGAAGACCTGAATCAGCTCGTGATCCTGGGCGGTATCGCCGAGCTGAGTTTGGATCATCCAAAACATCTCTGACGGGACGCGCTCGAGCTGGTAGGAGTACCTGTACGTCACGCCTGGACGAACCTCGATGGTGTCACTCCCTGCATCGCGGAGTGGCACGGCCAGCAAACGCCGGCTCAGCGGCACCGGCTGATGCATCGACGCCGCGACTTCGGTCAAGGTAGTGCCATCGGCAGTCCAACTGATGACATGTCCATCGGCCGTAATGTGTAAGCGAGCGCGATAATGCTCACGCTCGATCAAATTCGATTTGTAGATTTGAAACAGCTCGGGATGCACCGAGCGGCCCAATAACTGGAACGTCAACTGAGCCACTTTGGGCCGCACGGTTGAAATGTCCATCGCCGAGTATCCTAATCTAGTTCTTCGTAAGAAATTAATTCTGGTCCATTTTGACTCGATTGCGTTGGCTCGCAATTTAAGGGCCGCAGCCAACAAGTTTTGGCTACGGTGGAATCAATCCGCCCTTGATTATAAGCAGCGGTGGGAATCTATACCAATATCAACACCTGCAACCTTCCTAATGACTTTAGTCATCACTCGGATCGCATGGCATTCGCTCAACAACTTTTCAAGTTTAGTCTACGCTACGCGCTGCAATTAGGTGCAAAGAGTGTTAAATTGCGCTGCAGCGTGTCCTGCGCCATGCTAGCGGGCATTGCCATATAGGAGAACATGGTGGCTCCCCACGGGCAAGGCTGCCTTGACAATACGGAGATCAAACAGTACCGCTCTCGCGCCCTTTACTCACGTCCCATTTGAAGCCGACATCTGTGAACTCCTATCACGTTGCCACCATTTCAAGCGAAATGATTCCATTGGCCAAGACCGGCGGACTGGGGGATGTCTGTGGATCGCTCCCCGTCGCGCTCGAACAATGTGGTTGCCGATGCAGCGCTTTCTTACCCGCCTATCGCAGTGTCATGCGCAGCGGGCTGCGTATTGAACCGACGCCACACACCTTCACGATTCCTATCGGTGGGCGACATGTTGCCTGTCGTATCTTGCATACGCAGTTGCCCAATAGCTCGGTCGACGTGTACCTCATCGATCAACCGCAATACTATGATCGCGACGGATTGTACCATGATCGCCATGGTGAGTATCGCGACAACTGCGAGCGGTTCAGCTTTTTTTGCCGCGCCGTGATTCAGGCCATTGAACAGCTCAACCTAGACGTCGACATCATCCACTGCCACGATTGGCAGGCTGGCTTGGTACCCGCTTACGTAGAAACCAAGCTTGGCGGTTTTCGTTGGATGGATCGGGTACGCTCGGTTATGACCATCCACAATTTGGCTTATCAAGGTCGCTTCTGGCATGTGGACATGCCATTGACGGGGCTCGATTGGCAGTACTTTAATTTTCACCAGATGGAGTTTCATGGCGAGCTGAATCTGATGAAGACGGGGATCGCCTTTGCCAATACGGTCACTACGGTCAGCCCGACCTATGCAAGAGAAATCACGCTCCCCGAATTCGGCTGTGGGCTGGAAGCAAGCCTGAAAGCACGCGGCGATCAATTGGTAGGTATCGTCAATGGTGTGGACTATGCCCAGTGGAACCCTAAAACAGATCAGCACTTGCCAGCCAATTATTCAGTCGACGATTGGCAAGTGGGCAAGGCCCAATGCAAACATGCATTGCAACAAGAGTTGGGACTTGAAGTTGATCCCGCTTTGCCGCTGATCGGTATCGTTAGTCGCTTGGCCGATCAGAAGGGCTGGGATTTGATCATTCCCCTGCTGGAGCATTGGGTCACCAGTCGCGATGTGCAGTGGGCCATTCTGGGGACGGGAGCTCCCCATTACGAAGCTCAGCTCAGGCAGTTGGCCCAACAGGCACCGCATCGCTTGGCACTGCGGCTGGAATTCTCCGAGCAGGCTGCGCATCGAATCGAAGCGGCTTGCGACATGTTTCTGATGCCCAGCCGCTACGAACCGTGTGGCCTGAATCAATTGTATAGTCTCAAGTATGGTTCGGTGCCGGTGGTGCATACCACCGGAGGACTCGCCGATACCGTCCGCGACGCCAGCCCAGCTAATCTGTTGAACAAGTCGGCTACCGGTTTTCGCTTCGACGACTATTCGTTAGTCGGGCTCGAACGCGCTGTCAATAAGGCGGTCGATTCCTACCTACACAACCAACCTCAGTGGGCTCAAATTGTTGAAACGGGAATGCGCGATGACTGGTCTTGGGAACAAAGTGCAAAGCGCTACATGGAAATCTTCGACCGCACTCTCCACAGAGAATATTCCTCAGGATGAAATGCAGAGCCCCATAATGGCCCAACAACGTGAAGACTCGACCAGCAGCGAGATGCGCCACGATTGGTTAGCCGATCGCTGGGTTATCATGGCTCCGCAACGCAGTGCTCGCCCCAACGACTACGTGATCGGACCGACGCGCGAGTTGGACAATGCGAATTGCCCGTTTTGTGTCGGACACGAAGATTGCACGCCTGCGGCCGTTGCCACCTACAAACATGCCTGCCACCACGGCTCGAGCCAAGCCAATCATCAAGCTAGTTGCCTCGATCTCTGGAGCGTGCGCGTTGTTCCCAATAAATTTCCGGCGGTCAATTCCAATCGAAAGAGCCTCGTCGAATCAGCCAGCTTCCCTGTGCCAGTGGAAACTGCCGAAAGCCACGCTTCAGCCATCGATTTGTTTCAACGCCGCGATTTGACCGGTGGACATGAAGTCATTATTGAAAGCCCCCAGCATTTACACAGTATCTCGCAGTTGAATCGAGAGTCGGCCAGGCTAGTCTTCACCGCCTATCGTGATCGCCTGCGACACTGGCTCGACGCTCGGGGCTTGGCTTATGGCGTCGTCTTCAAAAACGTAGGACTCGATGCGGGGGCCTCACTGGTTCACACCCATTCGCAGTTGATCGCGACCGACATTCTGCCAGCCGATATCGCCCGAGCGACGGAACGAATGGAACTCTTCGAGAACAAAGAATCGGCTTGCCTGTTCTGTCGCATGGCCGAAGATGAGCTCGATCACATGGTGCGAATCGTCGAGCAGACGCCCAATTTTATTGCGTTTTGTCCCTTCGCTAGCCGCTTTCCGTCGATGGTAACCATTCTACCTACCAACCATCAGCCGCGATTTCAGACCTTGAGCGAGTCCGAATTGGAACAGCTCTCATGGCTTACTCACCGCATGGTTCGACGAATCGAACACTGCTACCCCGACGCGGCCTATAACTTTATCATTCACACCGCGCCCAATCGCTTGCACCGTCCAGACAGTTTCCACTGGCGCATCGAGCTCTTCCCACGCATAACCAAAGTTGCCGGCTTCGAGTGGGGAAGTGATTGTTACATCAACCCATTGGCCCCTGAAACAGCCGCCGCCGCCCTCCGCGCCGCCGGCGTGTAAAGGGAGTGAATGCCTGGCGAATTAGAGGGGGCCGCCTCTTTTCTGTCAAAGAGGCCTGACCTTTAATTCCGCGTTCGAGTCAGCGGCGTGTGGGCACCGTAAAGTTTGGCTCAACATCAACTCTAGCGCATTGGGACGCCGGTATTCCTTGGGATGTGGAAACGTGGCACCATGATAACTTGCTTCGGTCTGCCGTAACTCGCGGTACTCGTTACGAGCCTACTCCGGGGTAATCAGGTTCACTGACTAAAGAAAAATCGCGTCAAGTGATAGAATACGGGGGCCGCAAAGCAGAGTGTGTCGATGCGGTCGAGCACGCCGGCGTGTCCCATCACGAGCGATCCATAGTCGTTGACACCTCGATCGCGTTTGATGGCACTCATGGTCATGCCTCCGAACATGCCCATGACGCCAATAACCATCGACATGCAGGCTGCTTCCCAAAAAGAAAAGGGAGTTACCCAGTATAGAGCCGCGCCGATCAGTCCTGTCGACAGCGTGCCGCCAGCAAAACCTTCCCAGGTGCGACTGCTACTGACTTCTGCGGCGATGATGCGCCTGCCGACCAAATGCCCCCAGGTCCACTGCAGAATATCGGAAAGCTGCGAAATCAAGATGAAAAAGAAGAGCAAGCCGGCAGGGCTGCCGGTCCAGGGCAAGCCCGAATTGCTACATAAATGCAAGTTGACCAGCGCAGCCGCGTAGCTAAGCGAATAAACACAGATCAACAACCCAATAGTAATCTGCGCCGATCGCTCCAAAAAACGCTTGTGATCTCCCGACAACGCGATGCGGGCTGGCACCAGCAGCGATGCGTAGACCGGAATCATAATACTGTACAGTCCGTAGAAGTCGATCGATCGACCATTGGGCCAATACATCCCATGGTGCTCCAAGCCGATCAACACGTACTGCAAGGGAGTGATCACAATCAATGCCCAAAACAACGCGCGATGATCGCCACGACGCGTGGGTGCCATGGTGATAAACTCACGCAACGCCCAAAACGACACAAATGCAAAAAGTACAATGGTGCCCATCGGCTGTAGCAACAGTCCAAATACCAAAATCGCGCACATCAGCCACCACGAGTTCAAACGCTGGCGAAAACGCTGCACCAATGCAGGATTTAACGATTCGGTCGGCTGCCGCCGCAAATACTGCCCGACCAGCGAGGCAATCCCCAGCGTGACCAGCACGACTCCTAAGAGTACCTTGGTCTGCGTATCGAGCCATTCTGGGTCGAGCCCATCGACGCTGCCCGCTGCGGCTCTCGCTACTGCAGTAGTTCCCGTTTCCACCTGTGGTTCGTCGACCGTCTGTGACAGATTGGCTTTTCCATCAGCAGCCGGTATTGGCGAAGTGGCTGCTGCCGGTTCACGATCGGCTGCAGTGGCCTGTGGAGCATCGACGCCCGTCGAAGCCTCAGCCGCAGTTGCTTTGGCTGGCTCGATTCGAGCGACTCGCTGCGGACTTGGTGGTCGTTCCGTGTTGTCAATACTAGACTGCGAATGCACTGGCCCAGCCTGCGAGCCTGCCTGCGGATCGACCTGCGGACCAATCGCAGCGTAGGCTGTCAGCGTCCCGAGCCCCTGCTGAAACAGCAGCGGAGCGCCGCTGACGACGACAGCCAATATCGCAATTCGCATCTGGTAAAAAAAAGAATTCAATCTAAGTCCGCTTCCAGTTGATTTTCAAACACATATCGCAATTCAACATGGTTCCAAGTAGCTGGCACAGGGACTGTGCATGCTACTTTGGAATTGTAGCCTAGTTGACGATGCGGTCATCAGGGGAGGATGGTTTGTGCGGCGATACTTGGGACACAGTGAGGAAAAGCAAGATAAAAAGAATTACAAGAATGGGGAAGTGCATGCCGACGGCGGAGCGTCGGGCCACATTTAAGAGGAATTGAAGAAACGGTCCATCTGGCTTAGATTCACTTGGCGGTGATCTACAGGATCGATCTACAAGTCCCATAAGCGACTCCAACATGGGAAACTCGGCAAGCCTGCCACTCCATAAAGATGCTCCATAAAGATGCTCAATAAACTTATACTGCTCGATGGCATGGCCTTGACCTATCGCGCCCATTTCGCCTTAGTTCGCAGCCCGCGCATGACCTCCGGTGGTATCTGCACCTCGGCCGTGTTTGGCGTAATGAACACGTTGATGGATATCCTCAAACGAGAATCTCCTACCCATATTGCAGTAGCCTTCGATACGCGGGAGCCGACTGCGCGGCATGATATTTTCCCACAGTACAAAGCTCAACGCGACGCGATGCCCGAGGATATCGCCGCGCAGCTCCCCTACATCGATCGGCTGTTCGACGCTTTCAACATCCCTTCCATTCGTCTACCGGGCTACGAAGCGGACGACATCATCGGCACGCTGGCTCGCCAAGCTGCCGCCGAAGGGTTCCAAGTATTGATGGTCACGCCAGACAAGGACTATGATCAGCTAGTCGGCGAGCACATTTTTGTCATGAAACCGGGACGCCAAGGGAGCGAAGTCGAGATTCTGGGCGTTCCCGAGGTCTTGGCAAAGTGGGAAGTAGAGCGAATTGAGCAGGTAATCGACGTACTGGGGATGATGGGGGATGCCAGCGATAATATCCCGGGCATTCCCGGCATCGGCCCCAAGACGGCTCAGAAACTGATCGCGCAGTACGGATCGCTCGAACAACTGTTGGAACGCAGCCACGAACTCAAAGGCAAACAGCGCGAACGCGTCGAGCAGTTTGCGGATCAAGCGCGGCTCTCGAAACAGCTCGTCACCATTCAGCTCGATGTCCCGCACACGACCGACGTCTACGCCCTGGGTGTCAAACCGACCGACGATGCCAAGCTCAAAGCGCTACTCAGTGAGCTAGAGTTTGACACGATCGGCAAACGATTGTTCGGCAAGACCTTCTCATCGGCGCAAAACCGGGCGACTGTGGTGCGCGAGAAACGCGAGCAAGAGATTCAGGCGTCACTATTCGATGGCCTCTCTGATGAATTGACCCTTTCGGACGTCAAGCACGATTACCACGTTGTCCGCACAGCCGACGAGCGACAAGCGTTGCTGCGAAAGCTCGCAGCACAACGTGAAATCTGTTTTGACACCGAGACCACGGGGCTTGATCCGCGCACTGCGCTTCCGCTTGGGATCGCCTTTTGCTTTGAAACGCACGAGGCCTACTACGTCGCCTGTCCCCAGGAGCCGGGGCAAGCGCAAGCTGTACTCGATGAGTTCCGACCGATCTTCGAGAATCCTCAGATCGCGAAAATGGGGCACAATCTCAAGTACGATTTATCGTTGCTCAAGTGGCATGGCATCGAAGTGCGTGGAACATTGTTCGACACCATGCTTGCGCATTCGATGAAAGAGCCTGAAATGCGTCATGGCCTCGACTACCTTTCGAAGCTCTATCTCAATTATAATCCAATTTCGATCACAGATCTCATTGGCGAGCGCGGCCCGAATCAGAAGAACATGCGTGACGTCCCTGTAGAAACGGTTGCCGAGTACGCGGGCGAAGATGCCGATGTGACTTGGCAAGTCGCTCAAGTGCTGCGCCCCGACATCGAAAAACAGGGCGTAAGCCAAGTTTGTTACGAGGTCGAATGCCCGTTGGTGCCCGTATTGGTCGACATGGAGTATGAAGGGATTCGACTCGATATCGAAGCCTTGGCCAACTTCTCTCAGAAGCTAGTCCCAGAGATCGCTGAACTGCAACAACGTATTTACGATGCCGCCGGGCGCGAGTTCAATATCGACTCCCCCAAACAGCTCGGCGTGGTTCTGTATGATGAATTGCAGCTCGAAAACAACCCCAAAAAGACCGCCACCGGCCAATACACAACGCGTGAATCGGAGCTGGTTCGGCTAGCCAGCCGTCATCCGATCGTGGCCGATATCCTCGAATATCGCAACGCTGTGAAACTCAAGAGCGTCTACGTCGATCAACTTCCCACCGCAGTTAATCCGCAGACGGGTAAACTGCACACCCACTACAGTCAGACGTGGACGGCTACGGGTCGCATGCAGTCGGACAATCCAAATCTACAAACCATTCCCGTTCGCAAAGAGCGTGGACGTGAAATCCGTGCCGCTTTCGTCCCACGCAATGAGGACTATCTGCTGCTGTCAGCCGACTATTCACAGATCGAGCTCCGCGTCATGGCCGACTTGAGTGGTGATGAAGCCATGATCGACGCCTTTGAGCGCAACCTCGATATTCATACTCTCACAGCGGCCAAGGTCTACAAGGTCGACGTAGAGGTAGTCACGCGCGAGATGCGCGACAAAGCCAAAACGGTCAACTTTGGGATTATTTATGGCATTTCTGCTTTCGGTCTTCAGCAAAGGTTGAATATTCCGCGAGCCGAAGCGCAGATGTTGATTGAAAACTATTTTGAAAAATATCCACAAGTGCGAACCTACATCGACAACACCATAGCCTTTGCCCGCGAGCACGGCTACGTACAAACGCAGACCGGGCGACGACGCTACTTGCGCGATATCAATTCACGCAGCCGAGCGGTCGCCAGCGTGGCCGAGCGACTGGCGATGAACAGCCCCATTCAAGGGACCGCAGCCGATATTCTCAAGCTGGCCATGATTCGCGTGCACAACGCGCTGCGCGCCGGCAATTTTCAAACCAAGATGCTACTTACGGTCCACGATGAAATCGTCTTTGATTTGTATAAATCGGAACAGGAAACGGTCGTTCCCGCTATTCGCGACGCCATGCAGTCAGCCCTCGCCATGCGCGTCCCGCTGCAAGTCGAAACTGGAATTGGAAAGAATTGGCTAGAAGCACATTAAAATCCGCAAGCACACAATTCAGGCGTGCACTCGTGATGCCGCCATCCGGCAGATGCTTGCTCATTCCCGATGACTCGCAGCCTGCGCGCTCGACGGTCATGTGAGCATCGAGCCGTTGCCGCCTCATGCCAGTGTTTTTTGGAAACGGCTCGATGCCATCCACAATGTCGCTACTCCCATAATCGCCAAGGCGGCCATTTGCGGCCAGAGGATCTCCAGCCCGACGCCTTTGAGAAAGACACCCCGAATGATAACCACAAAGTATCGTAGCGGATTGAGGTACGTGAACCATTGAATTACCATTGGCATGTTGCTGATCGGAAACATAAAACCGGACAGTAGTACGGCTGGGAAGTAAAAGAAGAAGGTGCTCATCATGGCTTGCTGCTGCGTGCTGCTGACGGTCGAGATGAGTAGTCCTACACCCAGTGTCGTCATCAAAAAGAGCGAGGTCGCGCCGAACAACAGAGGCAGACTGCCGCGAATTGGAACCTCAAACCAGAACACTCCGATCACCGTAATGAGCACCACGTCGGCATACCCGATCAAGGCGAACGGAACGGTTTTGCCAAGTATGAATTCCAAAGGGCGAATTGGCGTGACCATAATCTGCTCCATCGTCCCTATCTCCTTTTCGCGAACAACGGCCATGCTGGTCAACATCAGCGTTATCAGCATGACGATGATCGCGATCACGCCCGGCACATAGAAGTTCCGGCTCTCCAGGTTTTCGTTAAACCATGCGCGGGTTTCGAGTGTAACGTGCCCAGGCTCCTGTGCCATTCCACGAATGCGGGTGAAGCGTGTCATCAGGACTTTTTGTGAAAAACGCAGACTGATCTTCGAACTATAGTCCAACACAATGCCTGCTGTATTGGAATCGGTTCCATCGACGATAACCTGCAGTTCGGCGGTTCGTCCCGCCCGCAACGACTCGCCGAATCCTTTGTGGATGCGGAGCACCGCTTTGACCTCATCGCGATCGATCATTTCGGTCGCTCGATCGTCGTCCTCCACATACTCGACGATTTCGAAATAGCCCGACTTTTCGAATCGGCTGATTAACTCGCGGCTGACCACACTGTTGTCCAGGTCGTGGATCGCCGTCTTGACGTGTCGCACATCGGTCGTCACCGCATAGCCAAAAACCAAAACTGGCACGATGGGCATCATGAAAATGATGCCCATCATTTTCGGATCGCGAAAGGTCTGGATGAACTCCTTGACCAGCATTTGTTGGATGCGTTCGACCATTGATTCACTCCAGCTTCTTACGAAATTTGAAGTTTGCCACAGCGACCATTACGACTGCAAAAACCGCCAACAGCAGGGCATCCAAGCCGAGGATCTCCAACCCGACCCCTTTCAAATAAATCCCCTTGAGCAGCACGACAAAGTATCGCGCTGGAATCAAGTGTGTCATGATTTGAATCGGTGTCGGCATATTGGCGATGGAATACATGAACCCTGACAACAAGAACGAAGGCAGGAATGTCAGCACCATCGCCAATTGACTCGCCAACAACTGACTCCGCGTCATAATGCTGATCAAGATCCCCAGAGACAGTGCACCGACCAAAAAAACCGCTGCCATCCCGAACAACAACCCGACGTTGCCACGAAGCGGAACCTCAAACAAAAACTCGCCCATCAGCACCGCCAACAGCACGTCCAGCATGCCGAGCGCAAAATAGGGCAATAGCTTACCCAGAATCAACTCCGCTCCTTTTACCGGCGTCGCGATGAGCTGCTCCATCGTGCCGCGCTCCCATTCGCGGGCCACGGTCAGTGACGTCAACAGCGCGGCGATGACCATCATGATCACGGCGATCAAGCCGGGGATAATGTAGTTCTTAGAAACCAGTTCGGCATTGAACCACACGCGCGGACGCATGTCTAACGGCGGACGAAGCTTGGGACCGCCGCTGCGGGCGATCTCGCGAATGGCGACGCCTTGTGAGTAATTCAAGGCGACGAAGTCGGCGTAGCCCATCGCAATGGTGGCTGTGTTGGAGTCGCTGCCATCGACAATTAGCTGTACCGGCGCGGCGCGCCCCGATTCAATGTTGCTGCCAAAGTCTGTTGGAATGATGAGGGCGACCAAGGCTTCGCCGGAGTCGATCGACCATTCTATTTCGTGGTAGCTACGGACGTACTGGCGAATCGAAAAGTAACGTGATCCATCAAAACGACTAATGAATTCGCGACTGGTTTGCGACTGGTTCTGATCCCAGACCACCATCGGAACGTTGTCCACATCCAGGGTAAGTGCGTATCCGAACAACACCAGCAATAGCATGGGAATCGCAATGGCCATCATCAGTGAACGTGGATCGCGCACAATGTGAATGAACTCTTTGCGGGCTATGGCCCAAACACGTATAGGCTTCATGCTGGTGGTCCCCTCCAGTACGATGAACGCCCAGATTGCAATTGAGCCAACTGGTTTGGGCAGGCAGAATGAGAACTCCAATTTCCTTTCATCCTGCAACCTTTCGCGCGCCAGTTGCCTTGTCGCGGGCTTCGATCAGCGAAACGAAAACGTCTTCCAGCGTTGGTGAAATTTTTTCGATGCGTTCAATCGCGAACGAGTTATCCTCCAGCAGCCTACGAATGTCTGTAGCGGCCACCTCCGAGTCTTCGACCACGACATGCAGTCCGCGTCCGAACAGTGCGACATCCTTCACGGATGCCAGTCGGCCGATGTCCGCGATAGCATCTTGCGGGCGCTGGCACAGGATGTCCAATATGTCGTCTTTCATCAGATCCGACTTTACCGACTGGGGCGTGCCGACGGCGATCAATTCACCGCGATCCATCAGCCCCAGCCGATCACAGTATTCAGCTTCGTCCATGTAGTGGGTCGTCACGAATATCGTTACACCCTTGCCGGCTAAATCGTTAATCAGGTCCCAGAACTGGCGACGACTGATCGGATCGACTCCGGAGGTCGGCTCGTCCAGAAAAATAATTTTGGGCTCGTGCAATACCGCACAACCGAGTGCCAAGCGTTGTTTCCAACCGCCCGAAAGAATCGAGGTGCGCGAATAGCGGTGATCGCGCAGGCCTGCCATTTCGAGCACCCACTCCTTGCGCTGCTGCCTTTTGACGCGGTCGATACGATAGATGCCACTGTAGAAGTTGATATTCTCTTCCACGGTCAAATCGTCGTACAACGAGAATTTCTGACTCATGTAGCCGATGTGTTTTTTGATTTCTTCGGCTTCGGTAAGCACATCGTATCCCGCCACGGTACCGCTGCCACTGGAAGGGGTGAGCAGGCCAACGAGCATACGAATCACTGTCGATTTGCCAGCTCCGTTGGAACCGAGGAAACCAAATATCTCGCCGCGTGAGACTTCGAAACTGACGCGGTCGACGGCAACGAACTTGCCGAAGTGTTTTTCAAGATCGCGCACCACGACGGCGTAGTCGGTCTCAATTGTGGTCATTGCTAACTCCATCGGCGGCGGCGACATGCTGACCAGCCAATACGGAAACGAAGACGTCTTCCAGTGAAGGTGCAATCACCTGCATCTGGTTGAGTTGAATGTTCGCAGCAGCGAGCTCCGTCTTCGAAATCTGCTGCACTCGTTCAGGTCGGTTGGTAACGACATGCACGCGATCGCCAAACAGCCCCACCGAATCTCCGTCGAGCTTGTCACGCAGCAACAACGATGCACGGCGCGGCTCGGAAGTGCGGAGCTCGTAAATCGTGCCTTGCATCAGTTTTTTTACTTCGTCGGGCGTCCCCAAAGCGAGCAACTTGCCTTGGTTCAGCAGCGCCAGCCGGTTACAACGTTCGGCTTCGTCGAGATAAGCCGTCGAAACAAAGATCGTCACGTTATCTCGCAACAATTGATATAAGATTCGCCAGAAGTCGCGTCGTGATACGGGATCGACACCATTGGTCGGCTCGTCCAGAAACAGAACCTTCGGCGTATGGATCAAGGCACAAGCTAGGCCAAGCTTTTGCTTCATGCCGCCCGAAAGCTTCCCAGCCATCCGCTGTTTGAACGGGGTCAAGTTGCTGAATGCTAACAGTTCTTCAACTTTCACGCTTCGCCCACGCCTGGGCACTTCGTAAATGTCAGCATAGAAGTCGATGTTTTCCATGACAGTCAAATCGGGATACAGGCCGAACTTTTGGCTCATGTAGCCGATTTCTTCCTTGATCGCTTCCCCTTCCTTGACGATGTGATGGCCCGCCACCCAAGCCTCACCGGAAGTCGGCTCCATGATCGCAGTTAACATGCGCATCGTCGTAGTTTTCCCCGCTCCATCGGGACCGACCAAACCAAAAATCTCTCCTGCGGCAACTGACAATGAGAGATTTTCAATGGCAGTTAGTTCACCAAATGACTTCGTTAGGTTGTTGATTTCAATGGCGTGCATGGCTTGTCTTTGCATGGATGGTGTACTGGGAATCCCGACGAACTCCGTTACTCGATTTCAATGATCGCATCGGCTGGCATCCCCGGCTTGAGCTCCATGTTGATATTCGTGATGTCGACCTTGATGCGGTAAACCAGTTTCACCCGCTCTTGTGATGTCTGAACATTCTTTGGCGTGAACTCGGCTTCCGAAGAGACAAACGAAACTCGACCGTCGTATCGCTTGTCGGGATAAGTATCCGTCGTCACATGTACCACTTGACCAATCTTGACTCGGCCCAGATCTGTTTCGTTGATGTATGCCCGCAACCAGACGTTTTCCAAATCGCCAACGGTAACCACCGGAGTTCCCGCCGCGACGAACTCACCTGGCTCAGTGTTTTTGGACAACACAATTCCCGTTAGAGGGGATTTGAGAATCGCATTTTCCAGTTTCGTGCGAGCCAATTGAACGCCTGCCTTGGCTTGTTCGGTTCGCGCGATTGCCTGTTGAATTGTCTCTTTTCGCGGTCCTGTCAGGACCAGATCGAATTGGGCAGTCACCTGAGCCAGGGCAGCTCGGGCCTGCGCGATTTTCTCGACACGTGGACCTTCCTTGATTAGTTGCAGGTTTTCGCTCGCCGCCGATTGCTCTGCGACTGCCACATCGTACAGCCCCTGCTTGAAATCGAGCTCTCCTTGCGAAATGGCATTCGATCGAACCAAGGTCAAAGCGCGATCCAAATCATTTTTTAGGTGTTGAACGTTGGCTAGTGTCGCCGCGAATTTTGCTTCAGCAGCTTTGACCTCCTGCTCCCGCGAACCGGCAACCAGTTCATCAACCAGCGCCTGAGCCTGGTCCATGGCTGCCTTGGCGGCTGCAATCTCTTCTGGACGAGAGCCGGCAACAAGTTCCGCCAGAGCGGACTCGGTCGCTTGCAACTCCGCTTGCCGCAACGCCAACTCAGATTTCAACTCCGCATCATCCAGCGTGGCGATCAGGTCATCCATCTGAACAAATTGCCCCTCATCGACTGCACGAGTGCTAACACGTCCGGGCATCTTGAAGCTGACTTCCGCATCGGTGACCTCGATATTCCCCGAAACCGGAATGAGGTTCGGATCTTCGTCCGCCGTCCGCAAGAACACCCAATAGGCACCCAATCCGGCAACCGCCAGCACGACCGCGATGATCGCAAACTTTTTCATGGCTACATCCTCTCTTGACAGATACTGACCCGTCAGTCAGTATACCCCATGTCAACTGACTTTCCACCCTCAACCGTTGAAAAGGTATTCACGATGAAATGGAAAATCTTGCTGGGCATGCCCAAGGAACCGGTTGGCTTGAGCAATTACACGTCGGTTGGCGTATCCAACCCACCGACCTTTCGCAAGGCGTTGTTTGAACTCAATGAGTCCGGATCGTTGAAGGTGAAGCTGAATCCGTTTTAGGCAGCACGTCGAACAGTCTCCTGGGAACAAGTCAACCGATAATGGCCAAACGCCGACAAGCACGCCCCGCCGAGATCCTACAGGCGGCGATCGAAGAGTTTAGTGAGAACGGATTTGCTGGCGCGAAAATCGAAGCCATTGCGGCGCGAGCGGGCGTCGCCAAGGGTACGGTCTATCTCTATTACGCTACTAAAGAAGAGCTCTTTGAGGCAATCGTCCGCGACCGCGTCAGCCCAGTTTTTAAAATCGTTTCGGGGATGGTCAAACTCTGGCCAGGCTCCCAGACAGCGCTTTTGAAACAGATCATCCCTCGGTTTTACAGCGAGATCGTCGAGAACGACATGCGGCGCATGATCTTGAAGACGTTGATCTCTGAGAGTGATCGTTTCGAGCAGCTCGCCAAGTTCTATCACAAAGAAATCTTGGTTCCCGCGCGCAAAATGCTTAAAAATATTGTTAGGAACGGTATCAAAAATGGAGAGTTCCGAGATGCGCCCATTGCCATCGAGCCGCTCGTGCTGGTGGGGCCAGCCCTAACGGCTGCCATCTGGAAGATGACGTTCGAAAGGGCTGAAAAGCTCGACACCAAACGCTGGCTCGATGCCCACGTGGATTTAGTCGTTCACGGCCTGAAGAAAGTGAATTGAAGAGCGTGTGTAGCAGGTTGGCATTGGGCGTTGTGTGCGACCCGCTTAGCCTGAACACCACCGACGTCAGCAAGCTGAAGGCTTGCCCCATCCTGCATTTTCTGTGGGGAATTCCCTGATTCGGAAACTACCGGTTTTCGTCGACTATTCCGCTTCGAAGTGGCTACTCCTGGTCCAGCGACTCAGTCCCCTTCGGGCGATTCCGTTGACCAGTCCGATCATCACCAGTCCCAGCAATGTGCTAGTCAAGACAACGGCCATTAGCGCGTCCGTGCGAGCCAGATTCTGCCAGCCCGTCATCAACGTTCCCAGACCTTGATATCCACCAGCGCCGTTGCCCACGAAGAACTCGCCGATAATCGCACCAATCACTGCCAGTCCCGCGCTGACCCGCGTCCCCAAGATGAGGTGGCTGATCGCCAGAGGGATGCGCAACTTGATCAGAGTCTGCCAGCGCGTGGCACGGTTCAAACGAAATAGATCCTTCAGGTTTTCGTCGACTGACAAAAGGCCGGCGGTCACATTGGAAATCACGGGAAACAGGCTGATGATACAAGCCACGAAGACCACTGTGCGGAAGCCGTAGCCGAACCAAGTGATTAACAGCGGTGCGATGGCCACGATGGGAACGGTTTGTAAGAAAACGACGTAGGGATACAAGGCTGCTCGAAGCCAACGCGATTGGCTGAAAAGCACGGCTACCGACGTTCCCAAAAAAATGCTGGCGACAAGCCCCAGGAGGGCCGCCGCGCCGGTCAGACAAAAGCCGGCTATTAGAGTAGTTCGCTCCTGCCATGCGACACCAGCGACGCGGATTGGCGAGGGGAGAATGATCGGATGGATACGTAGCCATACCACAGCGGCTTGCCAAAGCAGCAAGATACCGAAGAAAACTAGACTGGTAAGCACCGCCGTTTGAAGTCGAGAATTATGTCGATTCACGCTAGCCGCTCACCTCGGCCAGCGCTGTGCTGACACGACCGTACAAGGCGGCGAACTCGAGCGACGAACGAATCTTCGCGCGTCGTGGCCATGCCAATTCATTGTCGATCACCCTGGCCACACACCCTTTGCCGAGCACGACCAACCGATGGCTCAAGTAAATCGCTTCGGCGATATTATGCGTTACAAACATGATAGTACGTGGGCGCGACGCCCATAATTGCAACAACAGTTCGTTGAGCTTAGTGCGGAGTATATCGTCAAGCGCTGCAAACGGTTCGTCCAGCAGCAAGACGCTTGGATCGGTCACCAGTGCGCGTGCCATACTGGTTCGCATCTGCATGCCACCCGACAGCTCGCGCGGAAACATGGTCGCCGCACGGTCCTCTAATCCAACCGATCGTCGAGCAACGGCAATGGTCTCGCTGCGACTTGGCCTGCCGGCCAACTTGCGGGGTTGCTTGCCTTGACTACGATCCAGTTCCAGTGGCAATCCAATGTTTTCGTCAACCGTTCGCCATGGAAGAAGAGTGGGC
This sequence comes from Pirellulaceae bacterium, assembly GCA_020852965.1. Taxonomy (GTDB): domain Bacteria; phylum Planctomycetota; class Planctomycetia; order Pirellulales; family Pirellulaceae; genus Aureliella. The sequence goes on from JADYZV010000080.1 coordinate 75,620, forward strand.
GCTTGAAAAACATACGACAGCTCTCCGCTGAGCCGAGACAGTGCGGGATCGAAATGGACTTCGCCCTGTTGGGGTTGCAAGAGTCCAGCAACAGCCCGTAGCAAAGTACTCTTACCGCAGCCCGAGGCGCCGACCAAGGCTACAATTTCGCCAGCTTCAATCAAAAGTGAGACCTGATCCAACACTGGCGTGTCTGCCTGATAGGCCACCGTCAAGTCATCAATTCGAATTGACGCAGCCGATTGCGCACTGGCTGCCTGGGAAATCGACTTAAGGGGATGTCCGGGAGCCATCGATGATTCGTGTTGAAAGGTAAGGTAGTCTACGTTTAAAGATTGCCGAATTGTAGCAGAGTGGTCGCGGGCGAAGCAGCCGTGTCGAGCAGTTCCCCGTGCACTTCGATTTGGCCATCCATCCACCCGACCATTTGATTGACGTCGGCAACGATCTCCAGCAACTCGGCCGACAGCTTGCGCTGTATCTCCGTCGAGCGACTCTGCGCCGACAGCGCGCTTCGAGTTCGGCTGGGCAATCCCGCAGCATGGCTCAGCTCTTTCAACTGCTGGCCACGCTGTTGGAGTCCGCTGGCGGTATTGCTCAAAACGTCTTGGAATTGATCGAGCCAGGTACGGTCCAGAGGAAGAGCAATCTGCGCGTATTTCTCGCTGGTGGCTACGATACGCCACCTTAGCGACGGATCGCGTTTGCCAGACAACTGCGCATGGACCACTATCAGGCTGGGCCTGGGCTTAGAATCTGCTCCGCGCCCCCAAAATCTTCCCTCTGTCGACTTGTCCGGCTCCGTGGCGCGTATCGTCCAGCTTAGCTGTTGATCCAGGGCCAATACTTGGGCCGTAGCTGGCACTACTTCAAGGCCTTCGCTCACCGCCAGTCGCAATTGCCATGAAGGTTGTCGCGGCCGCAACGACTTGTCGAGCTTTTGCAACTGGTTCATGGGGAAGGTCTCGAGCGTCAAGGGAGGCGGGGGCGCTGAGTCCGCTTCAGATATTGCGTCGGGTAGAAGTCTTTCCGAAACGTTCGCCTCGGCCGACTTGCTCAGTTCGGTCAACTCTGACAGCACATCGCGCTCGGCCGTGAAATCAAGACTTCCGACAGCATTTGGACTGACAGACGTGTTCGTGTGGCCACGGATGAAGTCCGTGGTGGCCGCCGTGGGTTGGTTTGGTTCCAAGCTAGGATCGGCGACCGCTGGTGAGGACTCGGAGGCACTCGACGAAGCGGCGGGCGATTGAGGGAGGTTGTGCGATGTGATGCTCCCCGCCGTACTGACCGTGGAAGCATGTTCGATCGCATCGGTCGACAGCGCCAGTGAGTGCTTCAGGAGCGCAGCGCTACTGTTGTTGGAACTTTCGCTGAGCGATTCGGCTGTGCGAGGTTCGAGTGCGTGCGGGGGAACTCGTGTGGTCGTTGTCAGCGGCGCGCTCGGCGGTCTGGCTACGTAATAGAAAATCGCCGACGTCAATAACAAGCCGATGAGGCCAACAGCCAGCACTGTCTTCGTTCGGCTTATTCTCGCAGGCCGCGTAGACTCCGCAGACCGCCGAGTGTGTCGCCGGGAGTGCTGGGCCTGCATGGCCGAAGACGCGATGCAGACTGGGGAAGTGGGAGGCTTTTCGACTCGTAGTTTCCCGTCCTGTGCTTGAGCCCACGCCAGCGTACGTTCTTCGAGCGTCGCAGTGCCATTTGTTTGGACCAAGGCGGTAGTGGGCGCTCCGCTCCAGCGGACCAATTGTGTCAGCCAACTCGCGCACAGAGCGTCACGCACATCGATATTGGCCGCAGCGTTATCCACCCAGTGCAATTTGCCTTCCGCATCGAGTGTTAGTTGCGACCAATCGCAACGACTGGCTGCGGTTTCGTTCGCCTGGCTGAGTCCAGGGCGAGATCGAGGAAAGTGCGACGGCACCAACAATTCTGTCTGCGACTGTGGGGCAAGTTGCCGGAGTTGCCAAGCCCAATCCAGGCAGATGCTCGCCGGTGGAATCCCGAGTCGCTCGATCTGGTCTTGGAGCGTCGCTTGTTGCGACTTCGTTTCTGCCAGTTTAGTCATACTTGCAGGGCTTTCAAAACAAGGTAACCGTTCTTCCGTCGCATGACTGTGGTACCTGCCATCCGTGCACCGGCCTTGCTATCTGTGCAATCTGTGCTGTCCAATAAAGTCGAGTTTAGCACGGATAGCAAGGCCGGAGCACGGAGGGCAAGTGGTGCAATGGATAGAAATCAATCCCATTCGCTCGCCTGATTCACTACCTTGTTTAAAGCAACCAGGCGAGCCAATCCTAATGCTTGCAATCCCGTAAACTAGCACGTATTGGGTTGGCTAAGATTTTCGCGTGCATTTTAGCCGCCGTAAAGGCTACGGCACCAATGGTTTATAGAAATCGTCGCAGACGGGGCACGCGAGCCGGGGCAATTCATGAACAGATTTTCCACGTTGCTCGACGATGTAGAAATAGAAACTGTGCTAACATGTTAGCTTGGTGCAAACTCGATTGACTATGGTTCTGCCATGGGCATCTGGGCTTGACGCGCTGGGCGACTAGAAACGGTCTGGAAAACAGTTTGACATTGATGCTAGCAAATCTACAATCGCACTCGTCAGTGGCAGCCTGTCGGTGAGAGAGTGGCTGCAACTGATTACCGCTGGTGGTTAAGTTCGGTGGAAAGTTAGTGGCCTTTCTTTTCAACCCACGAGCTTAGCGAGAGGAGCGTGGCAAGGTTTGCCATGAGTGTCAAACAGGAACTAGTTCGCGCAAGGCTTGCGCGAGCGTTGACCGATGGGAGTGCGCGCAGGGCATGGCACACGACGTGAACCACAGCGAAATGGATGTCGCCGCTCAAGTGCGATCTGCTTTGGTCGATACGATCAGCCCAGAACGCTACGAATTATGGATTGCCGAAGATACTCAGTGGTCGTGGATTGACGGCGCGTTGCGCATAGACTTTAAAAATGATTTTACTTGTCAGCTAGCCAAGCGAATGTTGTCGAAAGATATCTCCGCAGCGGTCCAGGGGGTGATGGGCTGTGCCGTCGATGTTTATTTTGATGTTCGACCCAAGAGCAAAACGTCCCCATCAACCGAGATTCCAAGTGCAGATATAGGTGGTATCCGTCGCAGCGAACCTCGCTCAGTGAGCGCGCTTTCAACGGTCGCTCAGGCGGACGACCTGCGACTAGCCAAACAGGCTTCACCACAACGACTTCAACCATCACAACGACTTCAAGAATCACAACATCTTCAACCAACACCGCGACAGCAGAACGAGCTGTGGGAGCAGTTTGTGCAGGGGCCTTCTAATCAACTCGCTTGGACCACAGCCAACCTGATCGTTTCCGAACCTGGACGACTCAGCCCGCTCGTCCTGCATGGTCCCAATGGCTGCGGCAAGTCGTTGCTGGCGGCATCGGTGGCCGAGCGTCTGCGCACGGTTAAACGCATGCGCCGCGTAGTGCATATGTCTAGCGAGCAATTCACCAACGATTTCATGGAAGGCTTGCGTGGTGGCGGGCTGCCGATGTTCCGTCGCAAGTATCGCGATGTCGAAGCGCTGATCTTGGACGACATCCAGTTCTTCGTCGGTAAGAAGTCGACCATCGGTGAACTCAAGCACACCCTCGACAATTTGTTGAAAGCTGGCAAGCAAGTGGTGCTGACCGCCGATCGTTCGATAGGCGACCTGCAAGCCCTTGGCAGCGATGTGGTGGGGCGTCTGCGCAGCGGGATGGTAACGCCCATATTTCCGCTGGACGAAGGGACGCGTGCGGAAGTTTTGACTCGGCTGTTCACGGCTGCGGGGCTGCGCATCGAACCCGATATCGTGAGTCAAATTGCTAGCCGAGCGGCCGGGGATGGCCGCGTATTGAGCGGTATTGCCAAACGCTTGATGGCCGTCTCTTCCTTGCACGCTCAAGCCTTGAACTGGGAGCAATGTTGGAACGCAGTCTACGATTTGGTGCAGTCAACACAACCCGTAGTGCGCATTGCCGATATTGAACGAGCCGTATGCAGCATGTTCGGCTTGGAGCCCGAGAGCCTACAGTCGGCCAATAAGACGCGTAGCGTCAGCCAGCCCCGTATGTTGGCCATGTTCCTGTCGCGCAAGTACACGCCGGCGGCCTACAAAGAGATCGGCGAGTATTTTGGCAAACGTCGTCATAGTACTGTAATCTCAGCCGAAAAAACGGTCAGCGGCTGGCTGAGCGAAGACACTCAGCTTCAAGCCGGTCGCGGGCTAACGATCCGCGACGCCATCCGCCGCGTCGAAGCTGAATTGCAAGTCGGCTAACGATCGCAGCTACGCAGCTACCGTCGCAAAACGGTAGAATCCCGCATGGCGATCGATGAACGGCTACATCTGACACCCTACTTTTAGCTGGGTAGATACACTCGGAAGGAGTTCGAGCCAAGCACGGGAGCTGGTTTCGATCTATGGTAAAAACCGCACTTGGGGCGCATAATGAACAGGCCTACCATGTCCCATCGCCGGTTCCCTCCGCTGACTCGCCGACGCCATATATATGACGCACGATGCACTTACCAAGCACACATCGTTACCCACTGAGGGGCCTGTTGCGGAAAGCGGACGGGGCGACGGACGCGTGACGGACGAAGAACTGTCAATCTTTCGTTCGCAATGCAGTGCCCTGACGCTCGACTCGTTGGCGACGCTGGACGACGAAGCCCAAGAACCGCTCCCAGCATCGATTGGTCGCTTTCAGATTCTTAAAAGGATCGGAAGTGGTAATTACGGTTGCGTCTATCTGGCCTATGACATTCGTCTAACACGTCAAGTCGCCGTGAAAGTCTCGCACCTGGGGCAACATAACAGCGGAGAACTGCGGGGGCAATTCATCCGTGAAGCGCACGCGGCGGCGCGGCTGGCCCACCAAAACGTGGTCTGCTTGCACGAATACGGCGAAGAGCACGGCGTGTTGTTCTTGGTCTATGAAATGTGTGAAGGACCAACACTGGCAGATTGGATCTCTGAGCAGAAAGGTCCTATTCCGCTCAACGTGTCTGCCGCCATAGTGCGCGACATTGCCAACGGGCTGGCGCATGCTCATTCACGTGGGTTAGTACATCGCGATGTGAAGCCTAACAACATTTTGCTACCCCCCAACCACGATGACAGTAGTTCGTTACCGTTCATTCCACGCGTGACAGATTTTGGACTGGCTCACGATAGCCTATCGCATGATCACAAGTCGTTGTCAGCTCGATTGGTCGGCACGGTCGACTTCATGTCTCCGGAGCAGGCACGTGGAGAAAGCCGCCAGGTCACTCCGGCTTCAGACCAGTATTCGCTCGGCGTTATTTTATACCAACTGTTGACTGGCAAACTCCCTTTTGAGGGCGAGGACTTTGTCGAACATTTACAACGCGTCTGCCGCGAACCACCACGCTCACCGCGTCGTCTTCGCTCAGACGTACCATGCGACTTGGCCGCTATCACGCTCACGTGTTTGGACAAGTCACCGGAGCGGCGGTATGCTTCGTGCCGAGAACTGGCGCGCGACTTGGATCGTTTCCTCAATCATTTGCCGGTTCGCGCGCGACCCTTGCGGTTCTATCAATGTGCATGGCGAAATATCTGTATCGCGCCGATCGTTTCGTCGCTGATCGGTTTGATTGTGTTAGGTTGCTTGACCAGCGCGGTCGTGTTCTCTCAAATGGCAGCCAATCTCAAAACTCATCATCGCGAATTGCAACAGACGCTCCACGAGCTGACTGCCAGTGAGTCGGAAGCCGTTCAAGCTCGCCACGAAACCGAACTCGCATTGCAGGCCCAAACGATACAGAAACAACAAGCCGAGCAGCATGCGCGGCAGGCCATTGCTCAATCCTACCGAGCCGATATGCATCGTGCATACGAAGCATGGAACAAACGGCAAGTACTAGAGACCAATCAACTGCTTACCTCCATCAGTAGCCAGGTGGTTGGGTTCATGGATCCGGGGATCGACTTCCGATTGCTGGCAAACACCTCTCGGGACTCGACCTTTTATCTGGCCAGCCACTCGGCGCCAGCTACGGATGTGAAGCCGATTCGTGATACGCCCTGGGTAGTTTCCACAGGGTGCGACGGGTGGCTGTATTTCCATGATGCAAGCAGTGGACAATGCGTCCATTCAAAACTCGTAACGCAGGGTTCTGAGATTCATGCCATCGACGTCAGTCACGATGGGACCCAGATCGCGGTGGGAGGAATGAACACTTTGTTAGGCGTGAACTATGCCAGCGTCTATCCGCTGCATTGCAGCGGTGAAGAGTCCTGGCTAGGCAAATGTACGGCCATGTATTTTTCCCCCACTACGGTCGAATCGCTGCAATTCTCCCATGATGCGCGCCTCTTGGCCGTCGGGCCACGCTATCTACCCGTCATGCTCTATGACTGCCAGACCAAAGAATTGCGCCATAAATTCGCGACCGAGAGCCGCAATCGAACGGTCGATTTTTCGCCTGACGGCCAGTTTTGTTTGGTGTTGGGAAACGAGGATAACTTGTTGATCTACGATACCGATAGTGGCGAAGAGGTGAGGTCGGTCCACTGCGGTGGGACACCTCAGGCATCGCGCTGGTCGCCGACGGGAGATTGGGTCGCCTACTCGAATTTTTCGGATCCTTCAGTTCGTCTAATGTCCAACACGCCACCTTATCAAAGTGTGGAGTTGATTCAATCGCACGGAACGATCGAATCGCTTTGCTTTAGCGACGATGGCCAGTGGTTGATTGCAGGTACGCGCCGCGGCGGGGTGGCTACTTGGCGCTTGGAGGGCCTGTCAAGCGAAGCTCCACCAGCGAAACTGGAGTGCATTGCGAGAGTCGTTACACACAATAATGAGGTCACCGCAGTTTGCATCGATCAGCATGGCCGTGTCACGAGTGTCAGCGAATGTGGCTCAGTGGTTTCGGATTGTTTGGTTGGCGGCGGTGCCACACCGCTGGGGCCGAATGCGCTGGTGGCCACCGTCGCTGTTTGCGCTGGCAAGCTTACGATCCTACAAGGGATGCGCGATGGACGAGTCATGGCCACAGAAATCGGCGATAATGAATCCGGCCTGCACGGTTCTCACGGGGGAGGTCAGCGCGAGTTGACAGTCACTGGCACTAGTCCAGTAAGCGCCCTTATTTGCGATGCCCGCCATCGTCAGTTGGCAGTGGGCTGGGACGACGGTCGCATCGCAATCATCGATTTGGATTCAAGGGTAGAGCGCGCATTCACCTGTCCCCCCCCAACCGATTCGCTTGATGATCGAAAGATTAACGGCTTGTCCTTCAGCCCCGACGGTTCGCGACTGTCCGCCTGCGGCGACGACGCACGTCTACGTGTGTGGAACGTCGATCAACCGGCTCATCCACTGTGGGAATATCGCCTCAGCTCGATGGCCTACTCGACAACTTTTTGTGGCCCCAATTCTGTCGCGGTAGGAGGCATGTTTGAAGAAATATTGGTGTTCGATGCCAACAGCGGTTCTTTGCGGCAGCGTATCCCAGGGGCTCACCGAACGGGCTGCATGATGTACGATGACGCGCGACAGCGGCTGATTAGCGGTCATGTCGACGGCCGTTTGCGAGTCTATACGGGCCCAGATTTTGCCCTGCTGCACACGCTTAACGCGGACGCTGGTGAAATTGAATGTCTCACTCGTTCACCAGACAATACGTGTTACTTGAGTGGGGACGCCGAGGGAAATCTAAAGCTGTGGAGCGCAGATCAGTGCGAATTTGTAGGCAACCTCCATTGTTGCCCCAAGCAATCGCTTGTCGCGGGGCTGCAATGGGATGCTCAGCAACAAAAGCTATTGGCTTTTTTTGTTGGCGAATCGCTGGGCGACCCGTCACAAGCCAGCAACGGATTGCACCTACGTGCGTTTGACGCGCAATAGTCGCTTTAAGGCAGCGGGACATTGGTTCTGCATCCTATGAATCGGCAGCGATGCGAAGGTGCAGAACTCGAACGAAGCATCGCACGGGAAATATGTGGGATAGGCTTCCAGCTTGTCGGGCCGAAAAACACAGGCTGGAAGCCTAAGCCACTTTCCACATCCGACAGCTATTTTCCGCTTTTCCGCGCGATGCTAAGCGGTTGTCGAACTGCCCGCGCGGGCCGACGGTGTGTCCAGAACCACGCTAGGAATCAATGCGATGTTCTGCTCAGCCGTTTCTGACGCACTCGGATGTTTCCCTTTGGCCAACTGCTCGCGTTCGGCGATCACTCGCATACGTAGCTCGTTAAAGTTGGTCGCAATCTCTTGCCAAAAATCGCCGCTGCGAAAGACGACCGGCGGTGTCTCGTCCTGGTTAGTCAATTGAACGATCGATTTCTGCAAACGAACCATTGGCCCTGCGAAGCGATTACTGAGCTTTAACGAGTCGTGGACAAACCAGGGGAGCAGTGCCAGCAACACGAGGATCGAACCAGCTTGGCTCATCAAGGCTTCTTCCAGGCGACTCCAAAGGCTGACTGGTTCGAAATTGCTAAGCACTTGCAGCGAGCAGGTCACAGAGACACTTAGGCCTAGAAAAATAAACCAGTGAGCGGCAATCCTCCAGCCCAAGGCACCTTGGACCTGTTTTTCTACCAGAATTGTTTTGCGTTGCTTGGCCATGATTCGATCCATTGTCTACTGAGTTCTGATTGGGCGCGTTAAGCGGCTTATCTTAGGGTTGCATATACGAATTGGTTCTATCGCAAGCCGCAGGGGAGTGGCACATTGGAAACCGTAGGTCCCCATTTTGGGCGATGCCAATTCTCACAGGCAAACGATCTTTGAAAATCGTTCGATAGACGTATTGGCCTCGTTGCATTCGTTAAGAGCGGCACACCAACGGGCGGGCAGAATCGAGACAACCTATGCAGTCCGCACAATCGCTACGATTGTTCGCCGATGCTGGCCAGCAATCCGCTTTCGATCCAGACCGATTCACCGGCTCGCCGATTTTTCAATTGAGTGCGCGGCGCACTATCATTCAAAGTGTCGATCGGAATCAAGGAGGATTTGCTGTGCCAAAATTTGTAGAACGAGCTGTGCTACTGGGGATCGTTTTGGCGGTACCTCATGCCGCTTGGGGAGCCGACAGCGAGTTTCCTGTACTGAATTCCATTGGCCGCTTTTGGGGGGTGGGCTATACCCGAGGGGGCTATCATGCAGCTCAGGACGGACGCTTTGACATTGTGACCAATCGTCACCCTGCGCCAAACTATCGCCCTGGCGGCCTGCCGCAATATTCCCAACCGATCTACAGTCCGCCACCCGCCTCACCGTCGCCGGTAGTCGCCCCTACCCCTACGGTCCAGAAATCAGGTGACAAGAGCTCGGCACCCAAGAAATCTGAGGCAAAGCCCGGCGCGCCGGAAGCCAATGAGCTGCCCAGGCCGGTAGTCCCAGCTAAACCCGCCGGACCACCTCCACGTTGGCTGGAAGACTATTTGCAAAGAGAAGCAGCGGAAAAAGCGCCCGGCGAGATTCCCCACTCCAATGATAACGGTCAGCCACAAGACGACGCTCCTGAAAGTAGCCCCAGCGACTTGCTGTTCGAGCTGCCTGCGGAAGGCGCCCAGTCAGCGATTGTTCCACGAAAAAATGTGGACTTCTCGATCCTCGACGCCAGCTACCCGATCAACGGCCACCGAGCCCGCGCTGCGCAGGAGCCAGTCCAGACCTCAGTGCAATCGTTGGCGGTTCCACCTGTAAATCGTTATCGTTATCGTTAGCTGGGGCCCATTGCATTCTCGACGATTCGGGGCACAATCTCCAGGCTCAAGCCAATACCTACCAACTTTCGTACTGGAGATCGATAAATGCTACAACGTAGCCTTGTACTGCTGAAGCCTGATTGCGTGGAACGCCGCTTGATGGGGCAGATCCTGGCCCGTTTCGAGGCCAGGGGCTTCAATATTGTGGCTCTAAAAATGCTCCGCGTTACTCCGGCTCTGTCAAAGAAGCACTATGCAGAGCATGTCTCCAAACCATTTTACCCTAGCTTGGAAGAGTTTATCACTTCCGCTCCCGTGGTTGCCTTGGCCGTTGAAGGGCTGGACGTGATTCGCGTCATCCGCGATATGTTGGGAGCCACCAACGGCCTCAACGCGGCCCCCGGCACGATCCGAGGAGACTTCTCCAGCTCGCGTCAGATGAATCTAGTGCATGCCTCGGACAGCCCCGAAAGCGCCGCCCGCGAGTTAGCATTGTACTTTACTGACGCCGATTTTTGCGAACACGATTTGCTTATCACCCCAGCCCTGCGGGCAGGCGACGAACAATAGCAACCTAGTGCTTTGACCACATTAAAAGTTGGGGTAGTGGACGAGGTTACGAGCCCGATTGATTCGCAATACGTTTGGGACTCGTAACCTCGTCCACTACGACCAACCCTCAATTTAAATGCGGTTGAAGCACTCGTCGTGGACCGCTCCGCCGGTCGATGTTTTTCGTGTCAGGCGAGTCATTGGCGTCGACTTCACCTTCAAAGCGTGCAGCGATCGACCCTCGGAGCGGTCAGCGACTATTAATCGGAAAGCCGTGCAGCGACGATGATCATTCAGCGCACAACGACGGGCCTAGACATCGCGGCACCTGCCAAAGTCAATTTGTTCCTGGAAGTCCTCGGTCGTCGCAGCGATGGCTACCACGAAGTGCAGACGCTACTATGCCCGATTTCGCTGTTTGATCGGCTTACTTTTGAGGTCACCGAGCAAAGCAAAATCGAGTTCCAGCTACATTTGCCGGCCGCCCATCCACAGTTGGCCGAACACGAGACTGACCCCGCTTGGGACATTCCTACCGGTGATGATAACTTGGTGGTCCGCGCAGTGCGGCGCGTGCAGCAAGTCTTAGGAACTGCGCTCGGCTGCCGAATCGAATTGCACAAAGCAATTCCGGCGGCAGCAGGGCTCGGTGGTGGCAGCAGCGATACGGCCGCCGCCATCGCGGCCAGCTTGATCGCCTGGCAAGGCTGGAATCGTCAACTCGCCGTGCAGATTGCAGCGGAGATCGGCAGCGACGTCCCGTTCTTCCTTGGAGGAGTCTCAGGCATCGGCATAGCACTAGCTACCGGGCGGGGTGAGCAGTGTCAATGGTTAGCGGCTCAGCCTGACCTAGACCTGATCGTAACTCACCCTCCAGTGGGTTGTTCAACTCGTGAAGTCTACCTGAACTACGCAGATTACGGAGAAAAACGCGATTTCCGAAAAATTGTGGCCGCTTGTGAAACTGGGCAACCTAAAAAGATTGCCGAGCAGCTATTCAATACCCTACAATTACCTGCAGCCAGCTTAACGGACTGGATCGATCGGCAAATGCGACTTTTTGCTGCCAACGACGTGTCTGGCGCGTTGATGACGGGGAGTGGCTCGAGCTGTTTTGCGTTGACCGATGACCCGAGCTGTTTCGATCGTATTCGCTGTGCTGCATCCGCCTTGGGGCTGCGACGAGTGTACTCGGCACGGGCATGGTACGGAGATTCGATTGAGCAACAACTGTCGAAGCAGTACAGCTAGTCGTGACAACAAGAAGTATAGGCAGGGGGCTAGATAAGGCTGTGGATATCACCGAGGTTCGAATCAAGCTCATGGAGGAGTCCGAAGATCGTTTACGCGCGTTCTGCTCCATCACCTTTGACCATAGTTTCGTGGTCCGTGATCTGAAGATAATTGAAGGTAGCCACGGCCCTTTCGTGGCCATGCCCAGCCGCAAGCTTTCCAATCGCTGTGGTCGCTGTGGAAACAAGAACCATATTCGTAGCAACTACTGCAATAACTGCGGATCGCGTGTTCGCGACAATCGCCATTCCGATGACGATGCTCCGAATAAACTTTACGCCGACGTGGCGCATCCGATCAATCAAGCTTGTCGCGATCTGATTCAGCAGCATGTGGTCGAGGAGTATCAGCTCGAGCTGGAGCGTGCCAAACTTCCTGGCTATATCTCGCGCTACGACGATGCCTACGAAGGGCACGAGCCCTACTCGCCGCCACATCCGCGCGCCGAAAGTGAAGGCATTCCGGCACCCCACTTACGCCGAGCGTCTGGTGGTAGCGGGGCCAGTCCAAACCCTGCGGGCCACGATGTCCGGAGCTCGTCCTCTGACAACGAGTAGTTTAATCATCCACGCACTCGCACAATGCGAAGGCAGCAATCGCCTGAGATGCTAGTCTCTGGCAAATTCTCTACTTTGGAATACTCCCGAGGAAACCATGCGCCACACCATGAAATATTTGTGTTTATTGACTCGCTGCATGATGGGCGTTTTTTGTATGCTCTCGCTAGCGGCAAATCCCACGACGGCGCAAGTGCCACAGAGCTCCCCCTCGCCCAACGCCGAGCCAACGGACGATCCACTGGCCGAATCGATCGAAGCTATGCAGAAATTGCCGGTCGTGCAGGTCGGCCAGCAGGGCATTCTATCAGCCGAATTCATCTATGCGCTCGAAGGTCGGCCGACTCCCGAATGCCACGCGTCGACGATTGTCGACACGTCCGATGGATTGGTAGCCGCTTGGTTTGGTGGTTTGCATGAGAATCACCCCGAGGTGGGAATATGGGTCGCACGTCACGATGGGGCGCAGTGGCGAGCACCGGTGGAGGTGGTCGATGGTTCCGAAGGTGAGCAGCAGGAATATGCATGCTGGAATCCGGTATTGTTTCAACCGCGCGGCGGGCCACTTTGGTTATTTTATAAAGTGGGCGTCAGTCCAAGGATGTGGTGGGGCATGGCCACCACTTCCCCAGACAACGGGCGCACCTGGTCGAAGCCATGGCGTTTGGGAACCAGTTCACAACTCTTCGCGCAGAATAGAAACCTGCTCGGTCCAGTTAAGAACCGACCATTGCAACTCGCCGATGGCAGCGTGATTTGTCCCAGTAGCTCGGAGAACGAAGGCTGGCGCATCCACTTTGAAATCTCCACAGATATCGAACGCCTATCCGATGCGACTTGGCAAGTTGTCGGACCATTGCAAGCAGGTGAACAGCTCGATGCGATCCAACCCAGCCTGCTCACCCATTCTGACGGTCGCCTGCAAATCGTATGTCGTACTCGACAAGGCGTGTTGGGGACGAGCTGGTCGAGCGATGCGGGAAAAAGCTGGGGGCCAATGCAGTCGCTGGCGCTCCCCAATCCCAACTCAGGCACAGACGCGGTGACGCTTACCGACGGTCGTCAATTGCTCGTCTATAACCATTCTCGCCGGACTCCGCAGGCCAACGGCCGCCAGATTCTCAACGTGGCGATCAGTTCCGACGGCGAACAGTGGGAGCCATTGATGAGTCTAGAAAACGAAGGGGATGCTGCCGGCTATAGCTATCCTGCGGTCATCCAGGCCGCTGATGGGCGGGTACATATCACCTACACTTGGCGACGCCAAGCGATAAAGCATGTGGTACTCGATCCGAAGCATTTGTAGGACGGCACTATCTTTCGGCTTCAGCCGCTGTTAAGCTCAACGTTAGGTGATGGTCACCGATCAATTCGAAAACTGATTCGCCACATCTTTTCGCTTCGGCGAACGGCCGCGGCAACTCTCGCTTGGAGTTGATTTCTCGGCTCGGCCTGAGTGCGAAGCATCGGTCTCTACGGACGCCGGTTCTTGGCGTGCTCGGCTATTCTTGATTCGAAAGCAGGTCTGCGGGTTGTCGACTCGTTGTGGTCTCGTACTACGCCTTCCGTCAATATGCGGGTTGTCACGGCTCGCTTGTTCCGAAGCACGCTAAGCTCTGCCTCACTTTCGATCGAGAAACTTTCACTAGGAGCCCAATTCATGGTTTTAGGCAAACAGGTACCCGATAAGACTTTGCTGAAAAGTGTCACACAGAAACTAGCCCAACGCGTGGGTGGTTCTGGAAGCAAGATCATTCCAACGGTCAGCTCCGGTGCAGTCACTCTGACCGGCACGCTCTCACAAGAGTTTTTGCGGCGCTCGATCACCAGCGCTATGAGTAGCATTGGCGGCGTGCGCAGAGTAATCGATAACATGACTGTCGTCCCGCCCAAGAAACGAGTCTAGCGCTTGCTTAGACTAGTCAACCGGCGTTAGCCGCTAGAAAGCTAGACCTAATTCCAACGCTATCAACCGAGGCTAGCGCCCAACCGGATCATAGCGTCTCCCCCATTTGATCGCCTTGACAAAGCGTTAGGTTTTCGGCAGTGTCCAACTTTGTCCATAGGCATGTACACGGAGATTCCGCCTGTGCTCAGCCAGTTCGCTATCCATTCAGCATTACCGCTGGTCGGTCTATCGCCGCTGATCTGGCTCGTAGGCATCGTATTCTTGCTGGCGATGCTAGGGTTGCTGGCGATGTTGACCTTCTATGGCAGCATGTGGTTTCAAGCCTACATGTCCGACGCCGATGTCAGCTTCGCCAGTTTGATCGGCATGACCTTTCGCCGCGTCCCGTCGCGAATGATCGTGACCGCCAAGATCATGGCGCGGCAATCTGGGTTAGATATTGGACGGCGCAGTGGAATTTCGACCGCAGGGCTCGAGGCGCTTTATTTGGCTGGTGGCAATGTGCAACTGGTGATGAAAGCCATCATCGCTGCACACCGCGCGGGGATTGTGCTCGATTTCGATCAAGCAGCCGCCATGGACTTGGCTGGTCGCGATGTGCTCGATGCCGTGCGAACCAGCGTGGCACCCCGTGTAATCGATTGCCCCGACAGCAGCACCGGCAAGGACAAGCTTAGCGCTGTGGCCAAGGACGGTATTGAACTGCGCGTACGGGCTCGAGTGACTGTGCGCACCAACATGGCCACGCTCATCGGCGGTGCCACCGAGCAGACCATCATCGCCCGCGTGGGTCAAGGAATAGTGACCACCATCGGTTCGGCCAATTCGCACATGGACGTGCTGCAAACTCCTGATCGTATTTCCAAAGGCCTACTCAAAAGTGGACTCGACGCCAACACTGCCTTCGAAATCGTATCAATTGACATTCTGGACATCGACATCGGCGAGAATATCGGTGCGCGACTGAACACCGATCAAGCCCATGCTGACATGCGTGTCGCCCTAGCTGCCGCCGAAGCGCGTCGCGCCGGAGCCATTGCACGGCAACGCGAGATGTCAGCCTTGATCATCGAGAATCGCTCGCTAATAGTTGTCGCCGAAGCCCATGTAGCTCGCGCCATGGCCGTTGCTTTTACGACCGCTGGTGACCAGTACACCAACCACGTTCATATCCCACTCGGCTCGCTAGCCGATGGCATACCTTCCGACGTAGGCATCCACGCATAAGCAACGCGCCGATAATTGGAGTTCGAACATTGCTGCAATACAGTTCCATTTTGGAAGGAATCGATCGAACTGAAATTGTTTCATACCGAGTCGACGTAAATTGTTTAACGCCTAGTGCTTCGACCACATTAAAAGTTGGGGTAGTGGGCGAGGTTACGAGTCCTTTCGACTTAGTAGGTGCCAGGGACTCGTAACCTCGTCCATTACAACAAACCCTAAGATTAAATGTGGTCGAAGACTAGCCGGACTAGCGGTGGATTGGGAGTGCTTCTACTACGGAGAGTTAGCTCGGTATGGTAGCGACACGGTCAGCGCGGGTGTACCGGCTATGTAGGCGCAGGCAGGAGCGGAGATGATTGCGCCTAGCCACGAGACTATGCGCAAGAGGATTTGGGGAGTGTGCCCCGCAGCAAACTACCGATACTAACTACTGACGCGACGCAGGAGTGACACCGAGCTTGAGTGTTTGTTCGCCACGTTGGATTTTAACTGATGTCTCTTGGCCGACCTTTAACGCTTCAATGGCGTAGGTATAGTCGTAGATGTTCTCAATCTTCCGTCCAGCCAATTCCACGATGATATCGCCGGCTTGCAGTCCAGCTAATTCAGACGGTGCCCCTTTGGTAACACCCGCCAGCTTGACCCCCTTGAGATCGGATTGGCTGTAGTCAGGAATGGTTCCCAAGTAGGCGGTCAAGTTAGCGCGCATTTCGGGTTGAGCCTGTTGCTCTTGGTACTCGGGTGGCTGATCGGCTAGCAGCAAATCGCGAGCGATGAGCGCTAACAAGCGTGCAACCTGCGCGGCACCATCGTAGTTGATCAATTCAGGCACATCGCGCGGCGTGTGATACTCCTCATGCGAACCTGTGAAAGCTGACAGAATGGGAACGCCGCGCATGAAGAACGTGCTGGCGTCGGTGGGCAGATGGCAATCGTTTTGCAAGACCAAAGGCAAACGCACCACAGCGTTGCGCCGTTCGATGGCTCCGGTCCAGTAGGGTGATGAACCGATGCCCTGCAAAACGAGGTTGTCGCGCAGGCGCCCGATCATATCTAAATTGATATTCGCGCTGATTGCAGGATACAGCCCAGTCGATGGCGGCCCGCTTGACGAATTCTCTTCGAGCGTGCTGCTGGCTGTAGATGGCTGTTGAGTTGCATTGCCGGAGGCTGCCTGCAGCCCGATGAATGCTTGACTACGATCGGGAAACAATTCTGCAAAATCGTCAACGAAGGCCTGCGATCCGCGCAGCCCCAACTCCTCACCACTCCAAGCAGCAAACAGGATGTCGCGTTTTAGGGCCGAGCTCGCCGGCTGCATTTGACCTGCTAAATACTGCGCGATTTCCAACATGCCGGCGACGCCGGAGGCGTTGTCATCCGCTCCGCGATGCACCCCACCTCGCTCATCCTCTTTGGCCAAGGAGCCTCCGCTGCCGCCCGTTCCCAAGTGATCGATGTGTGCCCCCACGACAATCATAGGCAGTGGTGAGCCTGTGTTTTCGCTTCTATCTGCTGCCGGTTTACTTGCGGATTGGGCGGCTTGTCCGCCATTGCGATTCCCAGGTAGCAACGCGAGTACGTTGCGGCCATGCGATGTGACCGGTTCAATATCGATGTTGGCCTCCAAACGAATGTCGGGAAATTCAAAACCCAGCGCCATGTCACCTTGGTCGAGCTCGGTTTGAATGTCGCGCAAGTTCTGGCCGGCCGCAGCCATCCACTCGGCAGCCGCCTCGTCGGCCACACTGATTACCGCTAAGCTACTGCCGCCGAGCGTGCCATCCATCTCTAAGGGGATCAACCTTTGCCGTAGCGGGCTGGTTGGCCCGCTAACCA
>JADYZV010000081.1 GCA_020852965.1 Pirellulaceae bacterium
CGAGACGCTCGAAGACAGCGAGTATACTTCGGCCCAGCGACGCATCGAGTCTCTGCAATCTCCCGACAAACCTTCCGATCGTTTCTTAGCACCGCTGACCATCGACGAGCTGCGCGATAAACTCGGGCCGCGTCCCAGTTCTAGTGGCTATCGTTGTAGCGACAATGGCTTTCTGAACATGTCGAGCGAAGACTACTTGGCTCTACTCGATTGGACCGCTCGTCAAGCAGCTGCAGGCAAGCGAGGTGTGACGCCCTCGGACACGCCCCCGATCCTTCAGCGACTAGGGCTTGAACCCGACGTATGGTGCGAATTGGTTCACGACTTCGGCACCCTATTTAAGCAGCCACGCATAAGTTACCTGGCATATCAATTAGCCCTGGCTAACGCCAATCGGGCCAAATATGCGCATAAACTTATGCGTGGCTGCTTACAACTACAGTTGCAACCGACGGTCTTTTCATCTTTTTCTGATTTGGCGTTGTTATAATCCTCGGTGATCTTCACCTGTGCGGTTCCATGCGACATGTCGGGGAGTGTGTTGATCGGTAGAGTGCGCAGGTCGGCGCGGATATTTTCTTCCCCTTCCAACTCTTTATCATTGATTGGGACGACGACGACGCGGCACTCCGTGCCAATTAGTGCAATCGGGGCGGATGTCCAGATATTCGGCGGCCCCTGCGTGAGGGTTAGCGCCTGACCACCGACTGTCAGCTTGTAGTCTACACCTGGAGTGGCGTCACCTTTCTGCGATGCGTCAATCCGCAAGTAGGCGCTACCTTGCATGTTTGCCGCAGTTAGGTCTGGCTTGATAACCAACTCAGGAAAGATACCATCGGTACGATACTCCTCTGTCGAGCTGGGAGTTGTCGTAAGATTTAATCCTTCCAGAACGTCGCCGATGGTGACCGTTCCACTCCCTGCAGCCGTGATGCCATAGGTGCTTGGCGAACCGATGAATGTTTGGCCGGAAGGGGAAACGCTGAGGACAACTGTTTCGTCAGGCTCCGCTTCTATGGTATCCCCAATCGGATTGACGGGTACGATGACTTGCGTCACACCGGCTGGAATGTACATGGACATTGTGCCAGCCTGCGGACCAGAGCTCCATGTTGGATTGCCTCCAATACTCGACAGCCCGAGTGAATAGTCGGTTCCGTAGGTCGCCGAGCCAGATAAACTCAGTAGTATGGTACCGCCGGCCCAATGATTTGGAACGGCAAACTGAAAGGCCCCCGGATCGGGCGCACCTGGTTGGTAGAAAGTGCTGTGTGGCTCGGTCGCAGTGGCGTCGCTGGTCGTGAGAGTCAAGTTCTCGAAATAAAGCAGGGCATCGCTAGCAATCAGGCAAGTCGCTCGCGGTCGCGGCGACCGTGGCTGAAGAGGGGTAGAATGGCTGAGAATAAGGGTAAGCATCGTGCTGAAAATAAGTTCCGCAATCGGTAGTGGACGAGGCCCGCGAGTCCCGAGCTTCAGGACTCGCGGGCCTCGTTCACTACGTTGGTAATTTTCCGCACGATGCTAAACTGCATGTATTACGGCGAATTGATGCACGCGTCCGATTCGTCTCCACGAGCAACGCTGTTCGCTCTACTTTCAAAGAAATTATTGCATGGCAAATCCAGCCTCTATTGTTACAGAGCCACGGGCCGGGCTGGGGCTACTGACGTTGTCGGCGCTGGTGGTGGCCAATATGGTCGGGGCGGGGGTGTTTACTTCGAGCGGCTTTGCGCTGGCGAGCGTGGGGAGTCCGGCCCGAGTGATGTTGGCGTGGTGGTTGTGTGGAGTGTGGGCTATCGCGGGGGCAGTTGCCTATGGCGGCCTAGTTCGACGGTTGCCACTGTCGGGAGGCGAATACCTCTTCTTAAGTCGTTTGGTGCATCCGTCCGTTGGCTTCCTGGCGGGGTGGATTTCCGTCGTGGCGGGCTTCACAGCGCCGATCGCGGTAGCCGCGCAGGGTGCAGCGCTGTACGCGCTGGGAGATGTCCCTCCCACCGATTGGCGATTGACCGCTGTGGCCATCGGGTTGATTGTGGTGGCCAGCCTGTTCCACTTGATAGGAATGTCGCTGGGGACCGGTCTGCAGAATGCCATCGTGGCGGCCAAGCTGGCGTTGTTAGCGGTGATCATCGGCTGGGCCTTTCTGTTTACTTCGACCGACGTCTGGCAAGGCGCCGCGCTGCCGGGGCACAGTCTGTCTTGGTGGCCCGAGGACTCGTCGGCTTGGACGGTGCTTGTCGGCTCGATGTCGTGGATCGCGCTCAGCTATACGGGCTTCAACGCGGCGATCTACGTGGCAGGACAAGCCAAGGATGCGCGACGCACCGTGCCGCTGGCCATGTTGTGGGGAACGTTGGTGGTCACGGTCGTTTATTTGCTGCTCAACTATGTGTTTGTGTACGCTCCCGCGCCCGATGCGATCTCCAACCAAACCAACGTGGCATCCATTGCCGCCGAGGCGGTCGGTGGCACTACGCTTGCCCTGCTGGTGCGAGTGACAATTGTGTTGGCGATGGTTAGCAGTGTGTTTGCCATGTTGCTGGCTGGTCCGCGCGTGTATCAGAAGATGGCCGAAGATGGCGTGATGCCCAAGCTGTTTCACTCGGCTGGGGGCGCCCCCCGTTGGGCGACCACGGTGCAAGCTGGCCTGAGTTGTGTGGCTGTGTTTATGGCCGACCTGCTTCAGTTGATGAAGTACTTGGGACTGACCCTGTCGGCCTGTGGCGCATTGGCAGTGCTGTCGCTGTGGTGGGCCCGGCGGCGCATCCCGGACGCACAGCCACTGCGTTGGTGGGAGACAGCGGCAATGTTCGTTTATCTTCTCATTACACTGGCCATCCTGTGGGCCTCGCGCTTGACGCACGCTCCAGAATTCAACGCTATGCTCGTCACCTTCGCGCTCGGTGTGATCGTCTACCTAGCGTGGAACGTGCGCGACATGACCGCTATCGGATCGACGCGGCGTGCTGCAAATAAGTGGCATGAGCTTCCAGCTTGTGGTTCAGAAATCGCAAGCTGGAAGTTTACGCCGCAATCATGGCCCAAGTGTGGCACTTATGAATTGATCAAGCAGCTTGGTGAAGGGAGGTCAGCCGATATCTACTTAGCCCGCGGAGACCAAACGGAATCGGCGGAGGTGATCGTGAAAGTGCTGCGGCCAGTCAGTTCATCTCTCGATGAGCTACCAGGCTGGGAGCGACAAGCCGATTTGCTACAGCGGCTCGATCATCCGAACATCGTTTGCTGTTTGGGGGCCGGACGTGTGGATGGTGACGGAAGCGCCTACTTGGCGATGCCGCGTGTGATAGGGGAGACACTGTGGGAATTGGTCCAGCGCGATGGCGGGTTAGCTCAGACGCGAGCTCTACCGCTGCTGCAACAAATCGCTTCGGCAGTGAGTGCCGTTCATGAGCTGGGCTATATCCACGGTGACTTGGCACCCAAGAACCTCATGGTGAGCGATGGTAAGCGGATAACATTAATTGATTTTGGGCTGGCGCGCGCTATCGATTCGGCGAAGTTCGAGCAGGTCCGAGGCACCCCTGCCTTCATGAGTCCCGAGAGCTGCCAGGCTGCGGATTCTGCGATACGTATCGGTCAAGCTAGCGATATCTATTCGTTTGGATGTCTGGCGTTCTTCATACTGACCGGCAAATTACCCGTGGACGGAGCGACTTCGATTGAAATCCTGTGGAAGCAGATCCACGAGACTCCCCCCAAAGCTTCGTCGCTGGCAGCGCTGCCCATTAGCGCGGCTTTGGATGAGTTAATTAGCCAATGTTTAGAGAAGTCGCCTGAGGCGCGTCCGTCATCCATGGCCAACGTGCTCGGTAGGTTACAATACTACTCAAAAGACTGACGCTTTTCGCGGAACGCCAGCACCGCAACACGCTCGATCCGTCTGCCCACCATGTCTGCTTGTTCCCCAAATCGACTCACGGCACAATCATGGTGGCAGAATGATCGATGCATCGGAGCCGGGCTTGCAGCCGTTCTCGAATGGAACGTCAATCTTCCCGAATCGGTGATGTCGGACGAGATCGTGTTTCAACCATCGAAAATGATTTTCTCCTTCACTCCTTCACTCCTTCACTCCGCTCTCACACCATGGACTTATGATGCACAACACTAAATTGAAGCTGCTCGCTTGCCTGCTGGTCACCTGCGTCACTGCAGTTGGTCGCTGTCAGGAAAAGGTTTTCACAACCTTGTTGATCGACGGCCAGAACAATCACAACTGGCAGCAGGCGACGCCCATGATCTGCGCCACGCTGGAGAGTACCGGACGCTTCAAGGTCGACGTGGCTACTGCGCCGCCGGCCGGTGGCGATATGTCAAAATTCAATCCGAAGTTCGCCGACTACGATGTGGTGGTCAGCAATTACAACGGCGAACCTTGGTCGGAAGCTACCCAAAATGCGTTTGTTGATTATGTCTACGGTGGCGGGGGCTTTGTCTGCGTACATGCGGCGAACAATTCGTTTCCCAAGTGGGCCGAATACAATCAGATGATCGGCTTGGGGGGCTGGGGCGGTCGGACGGAAAAGGACGGGCCTTATGTGCGCTGGCGCGATGACAAGTTTGTGCGCGACACTCAGCCTGGTCGCGGCGGCAGTCACGGAAAGCGACATGAATTCGAGGTGGTGGTGCGCGATACCGATCATCCAATCACGCGAGGAATACCGACATCGTTCTTGCAAGCTGAGGACGAACTATATGCCGAGCTGCGTGGACCGGCCAAAGACATGGATGTGCTGGCCACCGCCTATAGCGATCCGGCCACGGGTGGCACGGGCGAAAATGAACCGATCTTGATGGTCGTCGACGCGGGCAAGGGACGCGTCTTTCACACAACGTTAGGGCACGATGCGGTGTCGCAAAGTGGCGCTGCGTTTCAAGTCACACTGCAGCGTGGAACTGAATGGGCCGCCAGTGGCCAAGTGACTCAGCCCGCTGTCACGGCAGCACTGTTGAGCAACAAGACCGCAGTGACGCGCGATCCCGCCACGCTCACCAAACCGGGCATTCAACAACAGGCTGATGCTAGTAAGCCACCCGTAGACTTCAGCAAGCAACCCGATATCAATGGTGAAGGTTGGACGCCGATCTTCAACGGTAAGGATCTCAGTGGATGGTCGCAGAAGAATGGCTTGGCGACTTATACGGTGGAAGATGGGGCCGTGCTGGGACGTTCGGCTAAGAACAGCCCCAACTCGTTCATGTGCTCGGATCGCGACTACAGCGATTTTGAATTGACGTTTGAAGTCAAAGTCGATCCCGAGCTCAATTCGGGAGTTCAAATCCGCTCGAAGAGCTTGCCGGATGTCGATAACGGTCGCGTGCATGGGCCACAAGTCGAAATTGAAGGTGGGGAAGCCGAAGCGGGGTATGTGTATGGCGAAGCTACGGGGCGCGGCTGGCTGAGCCCTCATCAGCCCCCTACCAAAGCGATGAAGGACAACGAGTGGAATCGCTTCGTGATCCGCGCCGTTGGCACGCGCATTCAAACTTGGATCAATGGTCAGCAGATCGAGGATATCGCAGATCCGGACAGCTACCTGTCGGGCTTTCTCGGATTGCAAGTCCACGGGGTGGGTGATCGCGGGCCATTCGAGGTTCGCTGGCGCGATATCCGCATTCATGAAATCAAGTAGTTGGCATCGTAGCACGTTGGTCCCCAACGTGATTCTCGGTGGAGGACCACCGAGCTACTTTTAGCTGTTTAGCCAAACACACTTTTCTGGCTTGCGTCCCGCGCGATGGTTTGCTAATGGCATGTTAGAAAGGGAGATTCTATCATGCGCATGACGATGTTGTTGCTGGCTGTTTGGCTGGTGTTGCTCACAACGGGCTGCACGATGACGAAGAAGGATCAGCCCCGTTCGCTGAGCGAATGGGGGAAATTATCGCGACCGAAATTTTAGTCAGCACGGTAAGCCATCAAACGGCTGGGGCTGGCGACGAGTAGGGTTTCGCCTACGATCAGTACGTTGACACCATTTCCACCGCCCGGTGCAACTTCAATGCGTCGTACGATGGTCGGAGTGTCACCTACGGCATCCGCGCCAGGCAATTGCGCCGAGAAAACGTAGATTTCACCAGCGGTTGGCCAGTAGACGTGTTGTCCAGAAATCGTGCCACGTCCCAAGCCGCGTGGGTTGGGGAGTGCTCCGCCGACGATTGGAGTGGTGCTTCCTGGAAAGGTGGCGGCAACTCTTCCTGTTCGCTTATCGAGCCACACTAGCCGATCACCGCCGACGATCAAAGCGTCACCCGGCGCGCCGAGCAACTGGTTGGCATCGGCCACGCTGAGATCGTCGGTCGACCAAACCAACTCCCCAGTCAGCGCATCGAGCGCAAAGATTTCAGGGGTATCTTGGGGAGCACAGTAGACCAAGCCGGCCGATACCAGGCACGGCGTCAAGTCGCGGTAGCGGTAGCGATCGGGCTTGGGGAACGAAGGGTTGTCATGCGGTGTCGAGTATTGCACTAGCCATTGCACCTGGCCAGTTGTCGGATCGAGACAAGCGATCGCTCCCAGGTTAGTATTGGTGTACAGCCGGCCACCGGCCAAGGTCAATTGTTGATGGGCGATGAGGTTAGCGTGTTCGCCGCCAGTGACGCTTCCGGAACCCAACACGCCTGATTTCCATAGCAGTTTGCCTGTCACGCGATCGAAGGCGGCGATGCTGCGTCTCAGGCCGACATGATCGCGCTGGGCTACCGCGACGATCAGCATGTCTCCCCACGCCAATGGTGGTCCGTCGAACTCGGCCCCGTTAAAATCTACATTGCTGAGGTCTGCATGGCTTAAGTGCAAGGGGAAGCCAGGCAGCATGCTCCCCTGTTTGCTCAAGTCGAGTCCAACAAGGTAGCTCAACGAAGTATCGCCGCCAGCGCCGCCAGGACTACGCGATTGAATGCGACCAGTAATTGGACTACCCATTCGCGCGTACAGGCAGTGGTTTGCAATGTGCAACGTTCCGCGTGGCGATCCGATCATGGGGTAGCCGAGTGGCAAATACGAGGCGGCAGAGAGTTCGCTATCGAACAGCGACAGCCCCGTTTTTGCGTCTGGCCATGGCGCGCCTGTTTCCAAATCATAGGCCACGATGCGAGTCATTTCATTGACAAACACAATCCCCTTGTCAACTACAGGAAAGTAGGGGAGCGTGGCACGTTCGCTCTCAGCCACGCGCGGCTTGCTGGCAGCTAGGCGATCGCTACTGGCCGAGAATCGTTCGAGCGGTTGCGACCAGGTGGGCCAACTGACGTAGGCTCGATGCACTGGATCGGTCGCATCCCGATCGTCGGGGGCAGGCGCCGCTGCGTCTTCCGTGCCTGCGTCCTGACCAACAGGAGGCCAGTGGAAGCTATCCACTGTCGTGGGCCGCGTTGCCAGCGGAGGCCAGGCAGCGATTTGTTCGATAGCGGACTTCAGTTTCTCCCCTGCTGCTGCATTGCTATGGCGAGCAACTTCGAAGCCCCACGCCCGCGTGGCTGGAGCGTCGAGCGATTCTGAATTCATGGTGGCTGCAATGACAAGCCGCAGGACGATGTCGTTCAAATCCACTGCCGCTTGTGAGCCGACTAGACCAGGATCGGGCGAAGTTTGCGGACGATCGGACGATGGCGGTGCATCGCTAGATCGAAGCGAAGGCGATGCGAATAGTGCTTGCCACAATCGTTCTTGCTCGGCTGCCGTTCTGCCAGCAGCCAATTGTTGCCATACCAA
Source organism: Pirellulaceae bacterium (assembly GCA_020852965.1). Classification (GTDB taxonomy): domain Bacteria; phylum Planctomycetota; class Planctomycetia; order Pirellulales; family Pirellulaceae; genus Aureliella. The sequence goes on from JADYZV010000081.1 coordinate 7,736, forward strand.
GGGGGCGGCCAGAGATCCGAAGACTGGAGGTTCGCCAGGTGGAGAGTTCGCACCGACCCGCGTTTCGCCACGAATCGACTCGACGGCTTGACTGGCTGCGATGCCCCAGCCCCGCTCTAAATATAAATCGCTCATGAAGAGCTGGAATTGTCCACCGAGCTCAGTGGCTAAGAAACGTAGCGCCGCCAATTGAGTAGCTCGCAGATCTTTGGTTTTTTGCAATTGCTCAAGCGCTAGTGTGGCTGGCTCACGCTGTCGAGCAAGAACTTTGGCAGCCGTGTCGGGGAACTGTTGGAGCAACGCCACGGTGCGCTGGCCAGACCACTGGGCGAGCGGGATGTAACGCTGTGTAGTGAGAGTGGCAGCGTGTTGGGGACCTGTCGTCGCTACCATGCGGTCCTCGGCTTCGTCGAGTAGTTTTTCGAGTAGGCGTAGCGCTTCATCGATCTCGCCCGCTTCGATCAGTTCGCCTGTTTGAGCGATCGTCAGACGCTCAGCGGCAGTGGCCAATTGCGCCGGAGCCTGTGCCGTGATGTCTTGTCCCCAGCAACTCGTTGAGAGGCTCACGATGCACACGCCGCTAAGCAGCAGCCGGCAGAATACCTGCTTGGCCGCGTGCTGGGCTGCCGTCCAGGCGGTTGCGACACCGACGGGCGCATACCATTGATACAACATCAGGTAGACTAAAATGCCAGTGATGGAAACATAGAACCACACCGGCCAAGTGATAACCGATACGCGACGATGGAGCGCGCGCTGCCCAGTCAGCCCTAAGTAAATGCTGCCGATGGCCAGCAGAGGGACGATGGCTGCCAGCACGATGTGCGACAGTAGTATTGCATAATAGAGGTAACGCACCTGAGTGGAGGCGACCTGCGGGTCGGTGGGGAAGTGCTTGCTGTCAGCATTGGCATGGTAGGTTAAGTAGCTTATTAGAAATACCACACTGACCCCAAACGTGGCCAGCATGACGCGTCGGTGGGCCAATTCTTGTTTGCGCTTGATCAGCACGAGTCCTATTAGCAACAGCAGGGTGGCCAGTGCGTTGAGCGACACGTTGATGTGAGGTAAGAATTCAATCAAACTGGGACTCGCAAAGCGGTGACTTATTAGTTGTGGAACTGTGTGCTCCGATTGATTGGATTGCCCTACATTGCGCTGGAGCCCAAACTTTAGCCGCATTCACGAAATGCAATCCGATGGCGGAGCGTCGGGCCACATTCCTTTGCATTTACTTCATTACCGGCGGAAGCTCGCTTCCGTCGAGCAGTTTATCGATGTCGTCTTGCAATTGTTTGAACTGCAGTGGGTCGGACCAATTGTAGAAGCCGACGTTGTTTCCTTGAGCATCGACCAACACGAACTTTTCGGCATGAAAGCGACGCGCGGCGGAGAGGAAGTACATCTCAGCGGCCACCCGAGCAATATAGTCCATCTCGCCGGTAAGAAACAGCCATTGCTTAGGGTCGGCGTCAAATCGCTTGGCGTATTCGGCGAGTACCTTGGGGCGGTCGACCTCGGGATCGCAGGAGATGCTTAGCAAACGCAGCGGTTGGCCGCGATATTTTTCTTGCAGCTCCTGCACCTTGGCGTTCTGATTGAGGCAAATCGAAGGGCAGAGGGTAAAGAAGAAACCGACCACGTAGGGTTGCCCCTTGAGATCTTCGCTACGAACCGTTTCGCCCGAGCGCTCGATCAACTCAAAGCTACTCAGCCATTCTTCGGCGTCGGCTCCCGACTTGGGGCGCTTTCGCGAGTGGCGCGAAGTGCCTTCGCCGTCGGTCGCGGTGTCGTCGCTGGTGCCAATGACATGCGCACTACCAGCCGGCCCCCGCTCGCTGCAACCCTGCAGGGCAACCAGTATTCCGGCACCGCAGAGCGCCAGCAAGGCCAATAGTGTCGACATGACTTTCATCGTTAGGTCTCGTGGTCTGTCAGTGTTAAATCTTCGGGCGGGAAATAGTGGACGAAGTTACGAGCCCCAGACGGCTAGTGAATCAAACGGACTCGCGGGCCTCGTCCACTATCATAGTATGCGCTAAGTGAGAAACTTACTGAGCTTCTGCTGCGTGGCGGGATCTTGCAGTTCCAGTTTCCCGAATCCACGCTCGGCACCCATGGCTACAGCCGCGTCCTGATGCTCAGCGTAATTGGTAACAATCATCACAGGCGTTTTCGCCAACAATGGATCGGCCTTGAGCTGCTTGAGAATCGCGGTGCCGTCGGAGTAGTCGCAATCGAGTTTCCGGTTGATCAGCACCAAGTCGACCGAGCGCTGGCGAAGTAGATCGAGCGTATCTGGTCCGGCATGCGTCTGAAGGACTTCGACGTCAAAGTGGCTGGCGAGCAAGCGTTTGATACTGGCATGATCGGGAACACAATTCCCGACGTCCAACACGGTGTGAGCAGGCATGGAATTCTTGTATTGGGGTGCTTAACGTCTGGCTGAGTCTCAATTTGAGTTAATCGGCGCTTCGGATCGTTGGTCTGGCTGATTGAAGGCTGATGTGTGTGACGGCGCATCTGCGACACTCTGACCGTCACAGCCACTGGTGGCAGCCGTCAACATCATTCCGCTTGAGAACGCAAGTAGAATTAGAGAGATTGCTAGCAGTTCTTTCTTCTTTTTCATCGTGATGAGGTCTCTGGGTAAAGTCTTATGGTGCAGCATTCATGGGCCTGGTCAGTCGAACCATTCGTCGGCGGGATCAAATTTGGGTGAGGCAACAATCAGGACTTGCATTCGTCCCAGCGCGCGATGGCGCGTACCCGGATGAATGACGACCGCCATATGGGGTTTGAGCGGTAGGACTTGTCCATCGAGCTCGATGGCCGCGTCGGCTTGGCAGTCGAGCACAAAGTAGGTCTCCGTCAGTCGCTTGTGGTAGTGCGCCCGCGCGTCGAGGGAGATTTCGGTAACGTGTAAAGAATATGGTACCGACTCGACCTGCATTAGGCCACGTCGAGCCGTCCCGCAGGGGCAAGAAACGCCTGGCAGAAGCGGATAATCGAGGATCTCGTATCCAGTTGCAGGCTTGGGGGTGGGCTGAGTCGATTGCTGGGACATGGAAATTCTTGGTTAAACCCATCCTTTGGGCAGGGCGAAGCGCATTTTGAGGAAGGACGCAGGTTGCTGGAAGCAGGCTTTTCGTAAGCTGTAACGCTTATTCGGGATGTGCTGAAAGCGGGCTTTGGTCGTCGCGTACCAGTTGCGAGGGATTGTGACTTACAAATTGGCTGTTGTTAAGTGGACAAGCGCCCACCATAACCGCTGCGGTTCGTTAAGCTGTAGCGATTGCGTGCGACTTGACTGGCGGTACATTTTGCCTGGAAGGAATTGCGGGGCCATGCCGTGCATTTTAACTGGCCGGTTTGCCGTAACTCCCTGTCGTGAAAAAGCTTGGAGCTTCTCAAGCGTGACTTTCAGGTTGGCCGATACCTCTTCCTGTCGCCGCTTTCTGGATTCGCAAGACGGTTTCCAGGAGGCTAGGTGACATGGCCGGACAACAATTGAACTAGAGCCCATGGAATGGCTCATCCGGCCACTGGCGCAAATGACCCAGGGCTTCGCGTTGGGAGTGTGGAGCACGTGTGGCGGACGTAAGTCGGCAGGCGTGTCAAACCGTCATCGGCACCACGAAGTTGAACAGGTAGCGATCAACTTGATCACTGCTTGTTCTTTGCCGGCCCGGCAGGAGGGCGATTTCGGCGGCGGCTTCGTACGTCGAAACCGGTCTCGGCCAATTGCACCCCCGTGAAGGCCGCGCCAGAGATTAGATTCATCGTTTAGGGAGTTGTGGCTCGATGAAATTGAACACTTTGATTGGATCCATCGTACTCGGCGCTAGCCTGTGTACCCCAAGCTTCGGTGCGGGACTTTTGGATCGTATGTTGGGTATGAACGGTTCCGGATGTGACAGCGTATGCTGTGACACTGGATGCTCGGCAGCACCCAGTTGTGGATGCGAAATTAGTGCACCGGTTTGTGCCGACGTATGCGTCGACACCTGCGCACCAGTTCGCAGTCGTGGTTTGCTAGGGCGCCTACGTGGAAGCTCTTGCGGACATGTTGACCCGAGCTGTGGTTGCGAAATAGCAGCCCCCAGCTGTGGATGTGAAATAGCAGCACCGTGCTGTGACGTGGGCTGCGGAGCCATCGATGTTTGTGGATGCGACTCGGGCTGTAAGAAGCCACGTCGCCGCCCACTCATGGAGCTAGTTGGCAAGGTTCAAAGCCAAGCTCGCAAGATCAGCACAAGCTGTGCTCCTTCGTGCGGTTGCGAAATTGCAGCGCCTTGCTGCGACAGTGGCTGTCATGCAGCTCCTAGCTGTGGCTGTGAAATCGCGGCTTGTGACCCATGCGGTACCACATGCTGTGATAGCGCTTGCGGTCGCAAACGCGGTGGCCTGTTGAGCAAGCTGTTCCAACGCAGAAATCGCGGTGGATGCGATAGCCTGTGCGATTCGGTTTGTGCTTCGAGTGGATGTGGTGGATGCTCGACTTGTGGCGGCGGCGTAAGCTACCCATCGTCACCTGTTGCCGCTCCCGAAGTTCACGGCGACGCAGCACCTATGCCTCCAGCACCGATCGTTGATCCAAGTGCTTACCTGCAAAGCAATCGACGCGTCATTCAAGCTACCAGCTACGTTCGCTAAGCTTCGGCTGAAGTGAATTTGGTAGACCCCGAGATGCGTCTCAGTAAAACGGTCTGCGAAACGAAAGTTTTGCAGACCGTTTTTTTTGTTTCCTAATTAACGAGTTCCGCCATTGGGTGGATGATCTCAATAGCAATCCTATTGCACGGCCAAGGGCCATGAATGGATACCTCCTTTTCACCGTCTCGCCGAACGCAGCAACACAAGCACTATCATTCTGTCGTTTCACTCTTGCTTGGCTCGCCAGAGGTCTTCTCGCGGACAGAAGCTCCGAGATAGATTAATTCGTTAAAGCGGTCCACCGGCTGGCGAGCTGTCCAAGCGATACCACGCAGCACAAGTATGCGGAAAAGTGGGTCGTCAAAGGTCCAGGAATAGTGGCCAGGGATTGATACGAATACCCTTCCTGCCTCTCGCTCATGGCACCAAATAAGCGGTTGCATCGCATCGTCCTCGCGACCGCTTCCAAGGATGTCGATGCTCTTCGCATCTCCGACGAGTTGCCAGTAGCTTTCGTCTTCCAGTTGTAAGCGATTTATATTACGAGTGATGGGGTGGTTTGACTTGAACAGCATGTCGAGCGCACCGTGACGGAACTTGCTGCCGCCTCCTTTCCAGGCCAAGCCGATGCGCTCCGCAAAGCCTGCAGGATCCTTGCCGCCATCAACGGCGTAGTGAATGTAGCTGACTCCACCTCCGCGTTTTAGAAACTTATCGATATCGCTAGCGCGTTGCTCGTTCCATTTGCCTTGCTGGTAAAACACCATGGCATCGGCGGTCTCAAACGTTTCTGGCTGTGGCCAATCCATCGCCGTTGTGACCGCAACGTTATTGGCTGCTTCGAATAGAGTCTTCCAAGCGCGCAGCCAAGCCGGGTAATCGTGTTCACCGGGACCATGATCCTTGACGCCTGCCACCAGTACCACTTGCATGGGGCGGGGATCGCTATCGGCTGGCGGTGCACCCGCCAACGCGCGTTCTACCTCGGCTCTGGATCGAGGTGGCGGACCGCCTGCTCGATCGTTGGGCATGCTTGGCGATGTCCCAAGCAAAAACGTCATTAAATCGCGGAGCTTGTCGGGACCGAGCGCTTCATCAATGCCGGTTGGCATGATCGAGATTGTGGCGGGTACCATCCTCTCGACCTCCTTGGGGTCGATGCGTACCTCCTCCGCCTTGGTCGTCCCGACAATCAGTTGTCCCGCCTCTTGTCGAACGAGCCCCGTAAGGACCTGTCCATCGCTGAGCATGATCGTGTAGGCGAGATGATCTGGATTGATCGCAAAGCTCGGATGGACAATGTCGCGCAGTACCGAGTGATAGTCGCGATGACTCAAATTGGATAGATCGGGACCGATGTGTCCGCCCGTGCCTTGTAGTTGATGGCACTTGGAACAGTTGGCCTGCTCCCCAAAAAAGACTGCCCGACCACGATGCCAACTTCCCCCTTCCAATTCTGGTATGTCGCCTGCCACCCAAGACTCTGCCCCACCCGTTGGTTCGGCTGGTTGAGCCCATGGCAGAAAGAATCGGCGGAGCGGGAATGGTCGTTCTCTTGCATCCTCGCTGGTGAACCACACGGCGGTTAGATCGAGCTGCTCCCGAGCACCTTGTCGACTAAGCGCTATTTCCAGCGGGATCCACTCTTCCGTAGGCTTGTCCACGATTAACCGGACCGATGACCCTGAAGTGCGATCCAAACCAGTTTCGATGCGTCCGATTTCCGACTTCACCGTAATCTGTGATGCCGATCTCAGCACGATAGTGACCTGCTCGGGTAGATATTCGAAGTCGATGGTAGACCCAGGTTGGACTTCGGGGCGCAACATGTGGTGCAAGTCCATTTGGGTCCGCAGTGTTAAGCGGTCGGCACTGTTTAGTTCAGATCGCAACTCATCGTGGCTAGCGCTCCCCTGCGTGAAACGCTGGTTGACACGTGTGTCCAAGTGAGGCAGCCAGCCCTCCCATATCACTCGCCCGCCTTGGCTGAGGTGTGCGTTAACGCCGTGGAGCGTGTAGTGCAAGTCGGTTTCAGGAGACTGGGGTAGTTCGCAGCCCGCAGCGATTTCTTCAACCGTCGCGTTTTTCGCGCGGGCTGGACGACCGAGGCCTTGCAAGGTGAGACCGCAGTGATCGGCAGTCGTATGCGCGGCCGTGTCGAGGATGAGCGTGCGTCGGTCAGGCGTTACTTGGACTCCGTGCACAGGCAGGTCCCGGCGGTCGGAGATCATCTGCCGTTGCACGACTGCGTAGCCTGGTCGCAACGATTCAAAGCGGTCGCCGGCTCGTACCCAAGGACCATGCGTGATGTGAGCGTCCGTGCTAACGCCGGCAAGATCTTCAGGGCTCAGTGGCCGGTCGAAGGCAACTTGTACTTGCCGTGGGCCAGCGGCCCAAACCGTAACCGGCTGCGGGCGCTCGCGGTCGGAATAGCTAACCTTAAACAGTTTACCCGAACCGGCTGGGCCCGATCCCCAGTCGGGACTACCACTATGGGTGGCAATCACCAAATCTCCCTGTGGTGAGATACAAGCGTCGGCAGGAAGCATGTTCAGGCAAGCCAAGAGCTGGTTCTGCGCTACATATCCAGCCGGCGTCTTGATGAGTTGTGTGCGGTAGATCTTGCCACGCGAGTATCCCGTCACTAGCGCATCGCCGCGCCACGCATCGGGGCCAAAAATCGAGCCGTCGTCGACTACCGATTCGTTAAAATTGAATCCACAGGTCGACTGGTGCTGCGGCCCATAGTCAAACGTGCTCGGTTCGTCGATGACATTGGGTAAATGCTTGGGATGCGCGGGAGGAAAACCGTAGTGTCGCCCCATCTCGATGTGCAGCAGCTCGTCGAAGGGATTTCCATTGGGGAGCCAAGTGGCACCTTCTTGATCGGTGCAGAACAAGTCACCGGCGGCATTGAATCGCATGGCTACCGGGAAACGAATTCCCGTACAAGCGATTTGGCGACTCTTGAAGTCCGGCGCGACTCGCAAAATTGTGCCGCGCTCGCTGGTCAGGCTATAGTCTGCCTCCCCCTTGTCATTGACCAAGTATCCATTGGTGAAGTTCTGTGTGCCGATACCAAACCAGACGCTGCCATCCCGTTTGTCAAACGCGACTCCCAGTCCGTCGACGCCGTGCCCGATCTCTTTCCATCCGTCAGCCACGGTGATCTGCTCGTCGGCTCGGCCGTCTCCGTCCGTATCGACGATGAGGGAACACAATCCCTTGGAGGTTACAAATACTCCCTGGCCTCGTGGGTAATTCGGCGGGGTGAGATCCATGCCGATGGGGCCGCGGAGTTGTCCCTCGCTTTTCCAAAAAACTTCCGCAGTATCCTCGAGTCCATCGCCGCTGTGGTCGCTGAGCAAATAGATCGTGCCATCGTAGGCCAATGCGTACAATTTTCCGTCTTCACGGTATTGCAGGTTGTTGATGTTGGACAACTCAACAGGGAGTTGTCGCGCCATGAAACCAGGCACAAAGACTTGGACTGGTGGTGGGTCTTCGACGGTATGCAATTGCTGCTTGGCAACCATCTGGTCGACGGTCGAGATCTCAATTGTCTCTTTGTATTTGGTAAGCAGGTATTCGCGAACAGCGGAAGTTTCGTCGAGTGATAGAGCGCGATCGTACAGCAGGACTTCAGCAATATCGCCGTGCAAGCATCCTTGAAATGGGCGCCCCGTGACAAGCTGCCGAGCAGCGAGTGTCAACACGTCCAACGAGAGCGGTTTGGTTTCACGCTCGCGGGTGGACCCGGGAGGCATGCCATCGACAATCACCTGGACCGTCTTCTCACTGGCGGAGGCTTCGATTAAATGAAATGTCCCCAGCGGTTGAGGCACGCCGTCCCACAAATCCTTTACTCCACCGAAGCCATCCCCCTCGACGTTGATGACCTCGAACTGCACCGATTCGAAGGGGCCTTGGTCGATATTGAACCCGCTCTGGTAATCGTTCTTGCCTTGGGCGCCAGCGCATAGCAACGCGCGGAAATTGCCCGAATTGGAAGTTGCTGAGGCCACGATGAACGCAGTGAAGTCCTCGCATTGCAAGTCGCCATTGACGCGTTGCAAAAAATCATCCGTTCCGTCAAAGCGGACGCTGGTGCGGTCATCCTCCGACGAATACCGTGGATACGAGGATTCGGCACGCGTAGAGAAATCCCTGTTCTTTCCCGATCCATCGAACCAAACATCGATCGGGCTTTTGTCCACAAGTTGCGGGCGATCGCCGCGCGCACGCCAAGCCGCCGGTTGAACGCTAGCGTCAAGCCACACTACCAATCCGTCTCGAATCTTCAATGATGGGTCGGCCCAGGGTTCGGCCCCCTGACCATTGCCCACAGTGGTCCACCACAAAACAACGCAAATCAATACCCGTATCATCGATCTTGGCATATACTCGACTCCCTCGTAATCTTCATAATCAATTGGTGATGACAGTATATCACAACCGCTATCCAATGACCTGGGCAGAGGTTTTGACTTCGCTGCACCGATGTAGTCGAATCCGTTCACGAGTATTGCAATTCCTCGTAGCATTCGCTTGGCAATGTAACAATGCATGGACACGAGCAAGATTATTCTCTGTCCCTGACTTCCGTGCTTGCCAAATGCGCTTGTCATACGTGTTTGCTATCCGTGCTCCGGCTTTGCCATCCGTGCGAGAATTCGTGTTCTCCGCTAGCACAGATGGCAAGGCCGATGCACGGAGAAAAGCTGCACTCTACCTATTGCAACGAACTCCTCTGCGATGCCCACAGGTGCTCGCAAAGCGGCAGCGTTCAATCAAATTGACCAATTCAACAAAGGCTAATATCTATGTCGCCCAGCGTTTATGCCATTGCCACGATGGATACCAAAGGGGAAGAGCTTGACTATGTCCGACAGTGCTTGAAGGCAGCCGGCGCTCAGGTGACGACCGTCGACGTGGGGACCGCGACCGCTCCAACGCACCAGCCCGACGTCGATCGAGATACGGTGTTCGGCTCACCGTGGAAAGTGAGTGCGGCATCGGATCGTGGTGAGGCCGTTTCGGCGATGAGTCTCGCATTAACTAAGTTTCTTGTTCGGGAACAGGAACTTGGCAAAGTAGCTGGTGCCATTGGGATTGGCGGAAGTGGTGGTACTTCGCTGATTGCGGCCGCGCTGCGAGCGTTACCCATTGGGCTTCCGAAGCTCATCGTCTCGACGGTAGCCAGTGGAAACACGGCGCCCTATGTCTCGTGCAGCGACATCACGCTGATGTACTCGGTCGTCGACGTGGCTGGATTGAATGTTGTCTCGCGCCGCGTACTCGGCAACGCCGCGCATGCGATGGCCGGCATGGTGGCTCACACTCCGCGAGATGTCGACTCCAAGCCAGCGATTGGCATGACCATGTTCGGTGTCACCACTCCCTGTGTGACTCGAGTTCGTGAATCGCTGACAGCACTAGGCTATGACGGGCTGGTGTTTCATGCGACCGGTAGTGGAGGACAAGCTATGGAAAAGCTAGTCGCCAGTGGCATGATTGGTGGAGTGTTGGACATTACCACGACCGAGGTTGCCGACGAAGTGGTGGGTGGAGTCTTCGCAGCCGGGCCCAGCCGCTTCGAGGCGATTCTGGAGCGCAGGATTCCTTACGTGATGAGCCTCGGTGCTTGTGACATGGTCAACTTTGGTGCGCGCGAAACGGTCCCCGACAAGTTTTCTCAGCGGCTGTTTTACCAGCACAATGCACAGGTGACGCTCATGCGCACGACGCCCGATGAGAACCGAGCCATCGCGCGTTGGATCGCAAATAAAATTAATCGTGCGACGTCTACAGTGAAACTGCTAATTCCCGATAAGGGCGTTTCTATGTTGGATGCCGTGGGGCAACCGTTCTACGATCCCACAGCCGATGCTGCACTTTTCGATGAATTGGAAGCGGCTGTCAAGCAGGACTCGCTGCGCCAGATTATCCGACTCCCACACCACATCAACGATCCCGAGTTTGCCGATCAGCTCGTGCAGATCTATTTGCAATTGTCATCGCGAAACTAGCAATTACACTCGCGTATCGTAAAAAGTAGTAGGCACTCTCCGTGTGCTGTAGCCCCATCTCTGGGAGGTCGTGCAGCTTAGAAGTTAATTCAGGCAACGCGTTTAGGTACTCTCCCCTTGGGGGAGCGTGGCGACGGGCACCGACGTAGTTGGTCGGCGAGCCGAGAGGGGGCCCTCCCCGCTCGTAGAACTCGCGACCCTCCCGTACCGGCTCGTTGCACCACACATCTCGATTTTGCATCGGCCCCATGCCAGCTTGTCTGGCGTGAGCCAAGTTTTATGAATAGAACACGGCGAAAACACCCGAGCCCGACCACTTTTCCACCTGCTGGCCACCTCAGGTGGCCAGCAGGTGGAAAAGTGGGGACATTGGTGAGGACCTCGATCTATATTCAAAACTCGTTCACCTGTGAGACAAGCTCACAGGGGTCCAAAAAAACATGTGTGGTACAACGAGCCGTACCGGGAGGGTAGTTACCTGACCCCTTTACCCCTGCCGTCCACTACGACCAACTCTAAAATCAAAAATAGTTGAAGCAATAGGCCAATGGGCAGATGGTGCATTGAAAGCATCGATAGCTCCCTAAACATGGCGGCAAACGCTGCAGACTGGAGTGTTTGAAGCAAGCAAATGCTCTAGATTTTCGTAATCGACGGCACTTGCTCGATTTAGTTGCTCCAGTTGGTTAGAATGGCCCAGTAGGGCGGGGATTGCGATCTGATCGCGGCTTCCGTTTCTCGTGATTTCACGATACACCTGCCGGCTTTTAAGATTGATGAGCGACCACGAACCCAATGCGGAAGAGCGGCTGTTTGAGGAGTATTCTCAAAGACTGATTCAGCTCGCTAGCCAGAATATTCATCCTTCGCTGCTAAAACGCTTTGATGGTGAGGATGTGGTTCAATCCGTGTTTCGTACGCTTTTTCGTCGCATTGAGGCGGACAAGCTGCACATCGAAGGTTCACCGCAGTTGTGGAAGCTACTGGTGAAGCTGACACTCTGTAAGACTCGATCTCATGCACGAACGCACACTGCCCAAAAGCGCGATGCAATCGGAGATCAGTCGCTTTCCCCGTCCTCACCGGTCATGGATGGACAGCCCTTACCGGAAGACGCGTTAGCTTTGAGGGAAGAACTCGACTTGGTTCTTGCACGGCTGCCAAACCGTGCGGCGGAAATCGTTTCGATGCGTCTGGAAGGGAGAAATCGATCAGAGATCGCCAAAGAACTGAATCTATCTCGACAGACCATCCATCGCATCCTGAGACTGACTCAACAGAGATTGGAGCAGCGATTCGACACGTTTTCGCGAAAAAACAAATAAATCTCTGACAAAACTAAGAAACTGGTTGACACACTCGCGCCGCATCGCGATTAGGCATATAGCCAGAAGTGTTTTAGCGGGGTTTCCAAGCTTTTTTGATCAATCATCATTCGGGATCGACATGTCACCTGTAAAGAGCTTACGCATGCTCGATGCCACAGAGCGAAATCGTCTCGAGTCGTTGCTACTTGAGTTCGAGGGAGATTGGAAATCCGAATCGCTCGCGAAATTTGAACAAATGGCATCTGTTCATCCCAACAAAGCGTTTCGCCATGTCGCTTTAATGGAGCTGGTAAAGATTGACATGCAGCGTCGGTGGTCGATCGGAGAGCCCCGACGGCTGGAGACCTATCTTGAACAGTATTCGCAATTGGGCGATTCTGCATCCGTGCCTGCGGAATTAGTTGCAGCCGAATTCGAGGCTCGCAGGAATACGGATTCCGACTTGTCGTGGAATGACTATGCGGCTCGATTTCCGAAGCAGTGCGAGCGGGCGCAAGTCATCGTCCAGCAATGGCAAGACTCGCTAGACCCTGGAGCTTCCGATAGTGCGTCTCTCGGTACCCCTCGCGCTGCAGACTCGCAAGCTTCACTACGGACCCATCCCGAAGAGCTGCAAGCTTCGATCGACACGAGCCGAGTCGACAAGGCTCGCGAGCCAAAGCCATCGAGAGAGTCGCAAGCAAAAGCTGATCTGCCATTAGCTTTCGGTCGCTATCGTATCCTCAAGGAATTGGGGGCGGGTGCGATGGGCAAAGTTTATCTCGCTCACGATGAACAGCTCGAACGTCGTGTCGCATTGAAGACTCCGAACTTCTCTGGAAGCAACGATGGTCAGATGGTTGCGAGGTTTTATCGCGAAGCTCGCGCGGCGGCAAAGCTTCAGCATCGAAATATTTGCCCTATCTACGATGTTGGTGAGATCGGCGGACGCCATTTTATTTCAATGGCTTTCGTCAAGGGCCGTTGTATGTCCGAGTACATTCGACCCGACAAGTTGCCGTCGCAGCGAACGTCTGCGTTATTGGTACAACGACTTGCAATGGCCTTGTCTGAAGCTCATCAGCACAAGATCATTCATCGTGACCTCAAGCCCGCCAACATCATGATCGACTTGAAGAAAGAACCGATCGTGATGGATTTTGGCTTGGCGCGACAGACCGACATCGAGAGTCGCGTGACTCGAAGCGGCATGTCCGTTGGCACCCCTGCCTACATGTCGCCCGAGCAAATTCACGGTGAGTTGGATGAAGTCGGACCGCAAGCTGACATTTATGCGCTGGGAGTAATTCTGTACGAACTGCTGACAGGTCAGCTTCCATTTCGAGGTCCGATCGCCAAGGTTGTTTACAGTATTGTGCATGAACAACCTTCGGCACCTTCGGCAATTCGAGACGAGATCGACTCTGGACTCGAAGCGATTTGTCTTAAGATGATGGCCAAGGATTGCAATGCGAGGTTCCAATGCATGGACGATGTCGCATTGGCCTTGAAGGGGTATCTCACTTCCGCATCGACGGCGAATGCCCCGAAGTCTTCGCCGACGAATCCATCTGCCTCGGCGCAAACAACCGAACCAGCACTGACGGAAACTGGCGAGTTGAGCGTTTTCTTTGCCACTCCGGCGCAAGACAATCCACTCGGCACGATGGTTGAGTCGGCTTCGGTTTACCAGTCAGCTAAGAAGTCAGTCGCCAGGAAAAATGCCCTCCTCCATTCAGGGCGCCGGCGTAGCGGCAATCGCATTCTCTTGATCGCGTCGGGTTTGGCGGGCGGGTTGATTCTACTGTTGGGCATCATCATCTACTTCAAAGGCGGTAAGATCGAACTCGATGGAAATTCAGATGCAGTCGTAAAAGTCGATGAAGCTGGCAACGTGACGATTCAGCCTCGTTCGCACGAATCCAGTGAGGATTCAAGTGTGGAAGTAGTATCAGCTAATTCTGAAAACGTCAACACATCGACAGTCGATCCACCCTCGGCAATGCCATCTGCTCGCGTTTTTGAATCAAGTCCAGCGGCTTTTGATCCAGTCCCCCAGTTGCTGAACGAATGGTCGCACTTCGGAGGCAATTTTACGAACGGGTACGTGGCTGCACTCGCTCCTGACGGAGACCGCGTAGCACACCGCATCGGCAACGGTCTGCTGCGAATCTCTGACATCACATCCATACGCGATCTCGAAGTTCCTGCCGAAATGGAAGATGCGATTTCGCTGGCGTTTTCTGCCGACGGTCGCTTGATCGCAACGGGGCACGAGGACAAACGAGTTCGGCTGTGGAACGCCGATACGTTTGCGCCGTTTGGTAAACCTTTTGAATCTCCCATCGAGCCGAAGATCGGTTGGGTCTTTCTCTCAGGCGACGCAACCAGGTTGATTGCAATGGCCAGCGACAGCGAAGAAAAGCTTCGAGGCATGGGACGGTTTCTTAGTTGGGAGATAGCGACTGGTGAATTGATCAGTCGATTCCGAGCCGAGATGGACGATCTGAATTTCGCTCGCAGAATTGCCGCTTCGAATGACGGGCGACGGGTCGCAGTGGTGAGCCTTCGAGATGGGATAAGTTATTGGGACACAACGTCCGGTCAACGGCTTCCTGTGAAGTTCAACATTCCCGTAAATATTACGAGCCGAAGACGTGTCATGGGGATAGATATTTCTACGGACGGATCGCGGCTGGCTTATGGCGTGCTAAATGGAGCTTCGTCTTATGCGGCGATTTTGGATACATCGACAGGCCAGCAGCTTTGGAATAGCGGAAGGCAGGATGGTCGTGTTCACACCGTGCAGTTCTCTGGTGATGATAAGTGGCTGGCTTCGACGGCAGCGCGAGAACAAGCCACTCAGTTGAGCATCTGGGAGGTGAACACCGGGAAAGAAAAGTTGCGTTGGCTGTATAAGTTGAAAACTCCGCATGAGCACGCCGACCGAGTCAAATTCCTTTCGTTTTCTGGCGACGATTCACGCATACTACTCGCTGGTTCATTTATGCCGGTGGTCGTTTGGAGAATCAAACCGGCTTCGCCAACGGGGCCTGAGCCTTCTGTGCCTCCGCCGGCGAGCGAGATCGATAACACTGCCAACAAACAGTAAGGCCGAAGCCCATGACACACGTTACCGAAGACGATCAGATCATTGAAACGACGGCTGAACCGTTGCAGCAGTACTTGAAGGAGAAAGCTGGCGTTGGTGCCAATGCAGTTAAATCCGCGAAACCGACGAGGGCACTCGCCTTTCGTCCGCTCAATCGACAACCCTTGGCGATGCTGACGATCCTGGACGACGGGTCGCGTGAGGAAGGTGAGACGGTACGTATTCGTGACTCGAAATTCTCGATCGGTCGCGAAAAGGGGACTTTGACGATCCCCTTCGACAGCGACATGTCAGGCCAGCACGTGGAATTGTGCTGCCAAAAGCTGAAGGGGCGGTTTCGTTGGTATTTGATCGATCGTAAAAGTACCAACGGGACCTTTGTGCGGGGCATGCGTGCTTCGCTGTTTCGTGACACCGAATTGCTTCTGGGCAGCCGCCGCTACTTGTTTCGTTTGCCTTCAGCAAGTCATGCATTGCAGGAGACGCAGAGTCTGCAAACTCAATCGTATCGAGCGCCTCAGCGGACGTTGTTGGAGCAGTTGGTTCCACAGCTCTCGGAAGTCGGTGTCCGCGACGAGGAGCCGGTTTCGTTTGCCCTCGGTGGCACCGAGATGCTTTTGGGTAGTGATAGCCATTGCGAATTAAGCATAGAACACGACCCATTCATCAGCCCCAAACACGCACGTTTTTTTCAAGACGAGCAACAGCGCTGGAGGATCGAAGATCAAAAGTCATTGAACGGCGTTTGGATTCGCGTCAAAAAGTTCGCCATGGACAAGCCAACCGAGTTCCAACTCGGTCAACAACGATTTCGATTCCAGCCTTCAATCGCTTAGGCGATCAGCAACAAAGTAATCTGCAGGTCGCAAGTCCTCAGGTGTTTTGTACCCGGCGGCAAGCGTCGTCCCGCTGAATCATTCCTAACTCCGGAAGGATGAACCATGCCTAAACAGACTTGGACCAATCCGCAGCCCTCCAATCCCGGCGTGGAAGCCGAGCATGTCATCACGCTGGGCCGCGCAAGCGATAACACCATTGTGCTCACCGGTTCCAACGTGTCGCAACATCATGCGCGACTGGTCCGAAGCAAAGACAAACTTGTGCTTGAAGATCTCGGCTCGACCAACGGAACATCGGTTGGAAACGTCGAGAATAAGATCAGTCGAGTGGCTATTCGACCAAGCGATACGATCTTCTTCGGGTCGACCGCCTATCGCGTTTCCGCTTTGCTTGCCCAAGTACCCAGTGTTGCTGTACCCAGGGTTGCTGTACCCAGGGTTGCTGTACCCAGGGTTGCTGCGCCAGCACCAGCTACTACTGCTCCGTCAAACGGCCCACCTGTGGAAAAGGCTTCTCTATTCACATCGCCAACTCTTGTGTTTGGCGGTCTGGCCTTGGCAGCACTTTCCGTTGCCGTCGGGTGGTTCTCGGTAAGTGTTCTTAGCCGCAACGATCGACAACTTGTAGCAACCGAAACGAACGGTCCTCCTACGTCTGGTGAAGCAGCAGACCTGGAATCGATCGACTCGGAAGATGCTTCCGACAGCGCACAAGCTTCAGCCGCTTTCGCAGTAGCCAATTCCGACTCCGAAAATGATGGTCAGACCGCGAGCAACTCGCCCATGCCAGACATTCCCGGAGACCTGGCGGCCACTGAAACAACGACTAATCAAGTAGCTTCCGATCCATCAGCGCCACAACTCGCTGCCCAAGCCAGTACAGTGTCGAGCGAGTTGCCTGAGGTGTCAGACGAAACGGTGACGGATGAGAGGGAAACAGCAGCTACCTCGATGGCAGCGTCGGCAATTCAGAAGAATAGCGAGTCGAAGGTCCGATTGTGGCACAACCTGCAGGGGCACAGTACGATTTGGGCGAAGTTCGTGGATATCGCAGGTTCGAAAGTCAAGCTCGAGAAAAAGGATGGGCCGACGGTCACGGTATCGCTCGATGAGATCGGTGCGCGAGATATCGACTATCTGCGCGGAATCGTCTGGGCGGGTAAAGAGGAAATGCCATTTCATCAAGCGCTGAAGGAACGGCTAATACGTGCTCGAACGGAAGACTATAGCCAAATAGGTATGGGGATGATCGTTTCCTCAGCAGGCCTTGCCATCCTGCCAAAGATTCGGTTCGAAAACGGCACTTGGATTGAATTGGACCAGCATCCAAGTGCGGGAAGAATTTATCTTGCGGTAGGCGATCGCGGATTGTCAATCAGCATAAATAGAATGGATCGCGAGCAGCAGAGTTTCGAGGGCCATACAGGATTCAGTGCTATTCCGGCTGAGCATACAACCAAACTGCCTGTAATCGAAAGCTTCACAGTGGGGGTCCAAGTCAAACGCGTTGGCTTCTCGATGATTTCAAAAGCGGGCTTCGATCCACTGGCTGCAGAGATACTGGCTGCAGAGATACTGGCTGCAAACACGTCCATGAAAAATGACAAAGATGTGATTCTTAGTCAGTCTGCTGCTCTCTGGCTGGAAAAGAACCCAAACCTGGAACTGGCCATCTTCCAAGCCGCCACCCATCAGCTCTACACGCAGCGTATCGGCACTCAAACCAAGAGAAATCTCGATCACTCCAAGGCGCACACACCCAACGCGTTTAGTAGACGCCTTGTCATGCTGGCCTGGGATGGAACGGCGGAGCATTTTAAGATGGGGGAACACTTGCTGGAAAAGGCAAAGTTCAATCTGCAGTCCGGCGACGGATCGGCGGCAGCCGGAGCAACCAGTCCGTCGGCACCGCGTACGATTTCGCTGGTGGAAGCCTTGGATGCTGGGCTAGCTACCGCCTCTGGTCGCAAGGGATTGAATGGACGATTGATCGTGAAACTCACGCGCACCGAGCAAGCTCCACCCGGTCCGCTGCATATCGATGTTCCCGTTGGAACGGTGCTCATGGTCGACGATGGGAAACCTGAACCGATGCCGTTGTATCCTCTCACCAACGAGCGCATCGACCTGTTCGGCCACGTTTCTGATGGCGCTCAAGTCCCTGTGCTCTACGGCAGTTACAAACGCAAGATTAAGACAACTCAAGAACTGGGCGTGCAGGCCAAGTTTGACCCGAAGATTGCTGACCTATTTACAGGTCGACCCGCCGAGCACTATCCGCAGATGGCTGTCGAATCCGTGCTGTTGGATCGCAGTGACCTCGATCGCGATCAGATTCAATACCATCTCAATCTTGTTGGCGTGCCCGGTACTGAAGCCTCCTTAGCTGTCACTGATGAATTGATCGAAGCTGCCAAGCTCCGCATCGCCGGAGATAAATCCGCTCTCGTACTCGCACCCAGCAAAACCGAACTGAAAACGGCATCATCGGCTCGCCCCGCGCCACCGACTCAACGCACGCACACTCCATCCACGGCACAATTCGACTCACCCGCCCCGTCATTCAAGCCTGAAAAGCCATCCACTGCCAATCAAGAACCACCGGAGCTTGTGGGAGTCAAACCGGAAGAGAGAGATCGTGTTCTTGAGTTGCTAAAAGAGAGGGACAAGTTTTTACCCGATGCGCCAGAGAAAGACCTGCTTGGCACGTGGGTAACGGTCCCAGAGGTCGAAGCTCGTCGTTACGCAATGCCGATCAGGCTAAGTTTCTATAAGCAAGCAGCCATCGCTCAAGGTAAAGCGCTTTCCCAAACGGAACTGCGTCAATTGGAACAACAGGTTGAAACAGAAATGCGAGGACTGCGCATTCTCAACGGTTCCATCACGTTCGAGATCAACGAGAAGAATCTAAAGCGATACACGGGTAAACTGAGTTGTCGTCAACCGCGTCTATCCGGCAACTTGGGCGGAAACTGGCGATACGAAGGCAATGGCTTTATCTTAAGCCCCAGCGGGGGCGTCCACTTTCAAATGGAGCGTTTGACGTATGTTGCCGAGGGACGGCTAGCGCAACTTGGGATTTTCGTGGGAGGCAGCTCGGGGATTACGTTGGGCATCGTAGTGCTCAAAAAGCAACACTAATCCCAAAGCTCGTTCCATCGACACGAGACGCATCGATTCGTGCTTATTGGCGTGATTCGCGGGCAAGAACAGTAGCGGCCCACGAATTAGGCCAACAAGTGCGAATACGACCAATGCGTTCTCAGGCTGACTTCGTCCGTTAGTAGCCACCTCGAAAATGCAGATGCTAATTGACAGACCATTAGTACCGCAGCCAGTTCAGGTTGACTTATCATGCGAACTACACTACACTGAATCATGAAGTCGAAGATTTTGAAGCGATTTTCTAGTTGCTTCAAAGCGTAAGATTTTCTGCTTGCCACTCTTGGCCAATCGGTTCAGAAGAATTCTTGTTTCAGCCGCCTCTAGTAGCTAGCCACCTTCTCGCGCTTTTTGCAGAGCGGTCGGTATCTTGGATTTCCCCTGTTCGGGATTTCCCGCGCTTCTGGTTCATGCCTTCTCGATAAGAGTCGCGGACGAGCCAACTCGTGTCGTACCGACGTTGTCGAACATGCCAGAATTACAGGAGAGGCAATTATGTTAACCATCACCAAGGCCGCGTATTCCCAATTGCATGACAGACTGTCCAAGCAGCCACCGCAAATAGCCGCGCGGCTGTCGCGGAAAGATGATCGCACACGCGTGCGCTACGGCAAACAGCGACCAGGCGATGAAGTCGTTGAGCATGACGGTCGCATCGTGTTGCTAATGGCCAAGTCGATTTCACGCATGCTTCAACACAAAGTACTCGACGTTCGACAGACCGCAGACGGCCCCAAGCTGGGTCTGCGACTGGATCGCAAGGGTCCAACCGCCTGTTAGCAGAATTGGTTAAAACCATGCCGCCAGGCTACCTGCGTAACCCACGGTGATGGCGAGTCGTGGAGTCGAGTCCGGCGTACTCACTCCTATGCGAAGGAATCTGCGCGGGTGCCTATTGCCATCGACTTTTTTGAAGATAGCGACGAACACGTATCACACCTTACGAAAGCTCCGGAAGACAAAATGACGAAGACGCGCCACAGGATATTTGAGATCTTTGACTCGGCGGAAGAAGCACGAGGTGCGTTGGCAACAAAGTCAGCGATTCTCCAAACGAATACTGGCGATCCTCAGTCGTGGTCGCTTCGTCAGCTTGCCGCTTCGCAATCGGCCGGAATCGTCCATGTCAAATTTAAAAAAGCAGAGGTCAGCAGCGCGGATACGGTGCGAGAGTTCAGTAGCGACCTTTCTGAGTTTGCTGGAAGTTTGGCCAATGGCAGTCGAGTGTTGCTAGACCTCGAAGGCCTGCGCGAATTTGGCGCGGAACCGATCGCCGAGCTGGAGAACTTCGGTCAGAAGCTTCGAGCCAAAGGGAGCCGGTTCGTGCTATGCAACCTCAATCAGTTAGTCGAAGCTTCGTTTTTTCCTAGCCGTAGCCAGTAGCGCTTTGTCAAAGCAAAGACTTAGGGTTGGTGATAGTGGACGAGGTTACGAGTTCCTAACGGTTAACGACCCCAAGGGACTCGTAACCTCGTCCACTACAGGCGACTCGTAACCTCGTCCACTACAGGCTAAAGGAGTTATTTTGTTCTGCTAACTACCTTTAGCCTTTTTTTCAATTTTCGCTTTTCGCTTTTCCTTTGGGGTGAGCTGTGCTTTTTTTTGCTGCTCTTTTTTACCCTTGTCCCGGTTTCCGCCCTTATCACCCATGTCTATTTCTCCGAATGGAACGAAATGGAATTTGAACGAAAAACGCGCTGATTATTGTGCCACTTGGACGTTTTCAGCACAAAGTCCCTTCTCGGTGCGTGCCTCATTAAACGTAACGGTTTGCCCTTCGCGGAGTTCGTCGTAGCTCACGCCTACCACACTGGAAGAGTGGAAGAACAAATCCTTGGCGCTGCCAACATCGATAAATCCGAAACCTTTGTCGGTGAGCCGCTTAATAGTACCTTCAGCCATGATCCATCCAATTTAAAGCTATTGATGCAGCGTTTGCTTGGCAAGGATTGTCCCGGCCAGTCTACTGCAGCGGCTATCATACCACTGTGACTCGTCACAGCCAGTCCCTATTGGTGGACGCAGCCAAGCGAACATCCCATGCGCAGTTGGGTGAATAGGCCTTTTGGGGTTGGTTATCGTCCAATGGAACGCAGGTACAAGCGTTCGACTTTGTCGCGAGCCCACGGTGTTTGCCGAAGAAACTTCAGGCTGGATTTGATCGATGGGTCGCTGGTGAAGCAACGAATATCGATGCGATCGCCCAGTTCCTGCCAACCGAACTCCTCGACCAAATATTCCAGAATGTCAGCTAGCTTCACACCGTGCAGCGGGTTGTTGGCTTGCTCGTCGGGTGGCCGAGGATGGTTTTCCGGCTGATCGTCCGGTATGTTATTGGCTTCGTAGTTTTGGGACATCTGAGTATTTGACCAATTGACGCATTGCAATCCAGCACTTACCTATGAAAGTTTCCAACATGGAATCCCGAACATCCATCCTCAATCGCTTTCGCCAGAAGATCGCCGCTGGAAAGCCGATCATTGGTGGTGGAGCCGGTACTGGCATTAGCGCCAAGTGCGAAGAGGCGGGAGGAATCGACCTAATTGTAATCTATAACTCGGGTCGTTTCCGCATGGCGGGGCGCGGTTCACTGGCCGGCCTCATGCCCTACGGAAACGCCAACCAAATCGTGGTCGAAATGGCCTATGAGGTACTCACGGCCGTCAAGCAGACGCCCGTGCTGGCAGGTGTTTGCGGGACCGACCCGTTCATGATTCGTGACCGCTTCCTGCGCGAGTTGAAAGACTTGGGGTTTGCCGGTGTCCAGAACTTTCCCACAGTAGGCTTGATTGATGGCACGTTTCGTAGCAATCTAGAAGAAACGGGAATGGGATTCAACCTAGAGGTCGAGTGTATCGCCGCAGCGCACGAGCTGGACATGCTGACGACCCCCTACGCTTTTGATGCACAGCAGGCCAAATTGCTGACGGAGGCTGGGGCTGATATTGTCGTGGCCCACATGGGGCTGACCACCAGCGGTAGCATCGGAGCCCAAACTGCACTAACTTTGAAAGAGTCGGTACCGCGTATCGCAGCCATCGCCGACGCCGCGCGCTCGGTGAGAGAGGACGTCATCATCTTGTGTCACGGTGGACCCATTGCCATGCCCGAAGATGCAGAGTTCATTCTGAGAAAACTCCCTTCGGTCGATGGCTTCTACGGTGCTAGCTCGATGGAGCGGCTTCCTGTCGAGCGCGCTTTGACCGAACAAGTTCGCCGCTTCACTCAGATTGCAAGACCCTAATGCCTTCAGTGCAAATCGCCAAACGAGTATACTAGAGTTTGGCATTTCAGTTGCTCTGTCCGCTAGAGGCCGCACGGTCGACTACAAGCTGCACTTATCGAGGTATACAAAATTGAACCGCCGCCGAGTTCTGCAAATCGGCATGGGGCTCACGTTTGCCTCAGCAACCGCAACCGCTTATGAGCAACGCGATATGGACGCAGCAGCTAACACTTTGCGGGGTGCGACCGCTTCAGGGCAGGTCGCAGCGGCTGCGTTATACGTGAAGCAGGGCGGAGACGTTTTCGCAAAAGGCCTTGGTGCCGCCAAAGACGAGGACGCTATTTTCTTGCTGGCGTCTATTTCCAAACCGATGGTCGTCGCGGCCATCATGACTCTCTACGAAAAAGGGATGTTCGATTTGGAGGATCTTGTCAATAGATACCTACCAGAGCTTGCCGGGGATGGTCGAGATCGAATCACAATTCGCCATTTGTTCACCCACCAATCCGGCTTGCCCGATCAGTTGCCCGAGAACGAGAGGCTTCGCGCCGAGCATGCTGAACTGGATGTGTTTGTTGAGCGCGCGATGCGGACACCGCTCGTTTTCCAGCCCGGATCGACCTACGGCTATTCCAGTATGGGAATTCTGCTCGCCAGTGAAGTGGCTCGCCGCATTAGTGGCAAGTCGATTTCTGTGTTGGTCGATGAGTGTGTGTTTCGGCCATTGGGCATGACGAATTCAGCGTTAGGCCTTGGGTGCTTGGCTCCTGAGTCGCTGATGCGTTGTCAGGCAGAGCACGCCGCACCGGAAGCGGGCGCGGGTGATACGACAGCCAAGAGTTGGGATTGGAATAGTGACTACTGGAGAAAGCTGGGCGCACCCTGGGGTGGTGTACACGGTTCAGCCGTTGACGTGGCCCGGTTTTTAGGTGCGTTCCTGCGACCTCAAGGCGAACTGCTTCATCCGGATTTGGTGCGCAACATGGTAAAGAATCATAATCCGCCCGGTGTTCGTCCCCGCGGCTTAGGATTCGACCTGGGTAGCGAACTTTGCGGACCCAGATCGAGCCGAAGCGTTTTTGGGCACGAGGGTTCGACCGGCACGCGTTGCTGGGCCGATCCAGAAACGAACTCGATGTGCGTTGTCCTGACGACGTTGCCCGCCCATGCCGCCGATCCGCATCCGCGCGACGTAGCAGCCAGGCATGCTGCCAATGCGGTTAGAAAGTAATCCCAAGCTCGATTTATAGAAAGCCAGTTTTAGAAAGCCAGGGGATCGATGCAGTACCAACTCAGATACGGGCGCGGATTGCTGGAGGTCGGTGTACCCGATGACGCGCAGGTGACCTGCTTAAGGAAGCCTCCCATGCCACCGCTGAGTGACGAGCGCGCAGCCGTTCTCGATGCGTTGGCACTTCCGGTCGATTCGCCCGACCTCGCCCAACTCGCGCGTGGCGCGCGGAGTGCCTGCATTGCCATTTGCGACATCACGCGACCCGTTCCTAATCAGCTCTTCCTGCGCCCCATGATCGAGACAATGCTGGCTGCTGGGATGCCAGCTTCTAAGATTACGGTCCTCGTCGCCACCGGTCTGCATCGTCCCAATGAAGGAGCCGAGTTGGAGGAGCTTCTAGGCGACCCTTGGGTACAGCAGACGGTAGCCGTGGAAAACCACTTTGCTCGCGATGATGCGCAACACGTGTTGCTCGGCACCACGTCGAAACGTGGCACGGTGGTGCGCATCGATCGCCGTTTCGTCGAGGCTGAATTGCGCATCGCCACCGGTCTGGTTGAGCCTCATTTCATGGCGGGCTATTCCGGAGGCCGCAAGGTGATCGCTCCAGGGCTGGCGCATGCGGAAACGATCACCACCTTTCACAGTTCGCGATTCATGGCCGACCCCGCCGCTGCCAATTGCAACTTTGTCGGCAATCCACTGCACGAGGAACAGATGCAAATCATCGAGATGCTCGGCGGTGCGTTGGCCCTCAATACGGTCATCGACGAGGATCGGCGACTGGCCTTCGTCAATTTTGGTGAGATTGTCGCCAGTCACATGCAGGCAGTCGATTTCACTCGCGAGTATTGCGAGTTGCCGGTAAAGCAGCAGTTCAAGACCGTTGTGACTTGCGCGGCCGGTTACCCGCTCGACAAGACCTACTATCAAACAATCAAAGGGATGGTGGGTGCTATCGAGATCTTGGCCCCTGGTGGAGATTTGATTATCGCGTCGGAGTGCTCAGAAGGGATGGGCTCAGAGGAGTTCGCGCACTCACAACAGCGACTTGTTGAATCAGGCACGCACGACTTCCTTCAACACATTTTGAAGAAGTCCCATGCCAGTATCGATGAGTGGCAGACGCAAATGCAGCTCAAACCGATGTCGCTGGGTACCATTCATCTGTACTCGGACGGTTTGCCTGTCAATGCACATCACCTGACAGGAGTCCACTGTATCGACTCGGTCGACCAGGCTATCGTCCAAAGTCTAGCTCGACATTCGAGCAATTCGCTTGCTATCATCCCTGAGGGCCCCTACGTCGTACCTTTCTACCGTCCCCACGCTCCGCTTGCTGTTTAATGTGGCCCGACGCTCCGCCGTCGGCTTCTAGTGAAACTAGCAATGTGGCCCGACGCTCCGCCCGCTGTTAATGTGGCCCGACGCTCCGCCGTCGGATTGCATTAATTGGCAATCGTGGTACGTTGCCATGTTGGCCCGCTCGAAAACTAGGTTTTCGCGGTCCACTACTTGCTGTCGTCTATTTGCTATCGTCGAGGATTCTCGTCGTCAGACGCGCAGTAGCGGGTCTCTCATTCACCCAAGGAGGCGATCATGGTAGATGGTATTTCCAAGTCTAGCCAATGATTGCAAGACTTTCCGATTCTCTCTTACTTCGGCCTTGCGACATCCAACCGTCGCAACCGGGATGGGAAGTCATTGGCGTTTTCAATCCTGCTGTTGCGACTATCGGTGACGAGTTGGTCATGATCGCGCGAGTCGCCGAATGTGCGCTCGAGAAGCGTCCCGATTGGACAGCACTTCCGCGTTGGACTCAAAGCGGAGAAGCGGTAGTCGACTGGGTTCGTGACAATGACTCGCACGAAACGGATGCTCGTGTTGTTTCGCTAAAGCACAGTGGCGATTTGCGACTGACGTCGGTTTCCCATTTTCAAGTCTTTCGCAAATCGAAGTTTGGCAACGAGACTTGGAAGTTCGTCCATTCGCTGTTGCCCGAATCTTCCTTGGAAGAATACGGAATTGAAGACCCTCGAATTACCAAGATCGACAATACCTACTGGATCACCTATGTCGCAGTTTCCCGAGCGGTCTGTCTTAGATTCGCTTGACTTACAAGGTGACTCCTCAACATGACTAGGCCCCAACTGAAAAAAATCGCATTCGTCGGTGACTATCTACCACGCAAATGCGGTATCGCAACGTTCACTCACGATTTGCGAGCATCGATCGCCCAAGCTTCTGGGGCGGAATGCATCGTGGTCCCCATGGATGATATCGCCGGGGGGTACGACTACGAAAACGAGGTTCAATTCCAAGTCAACGAACAGGACATCGAAGACTACCGCGCGGCAGCCGACTTTCTGAATTTTAGCAATGTCGACATCGTTTGTTTGCAGCACGAGTTTGGAATATTCGGCGGTCCGTGCGGCAGTCACATCTTGGCGCTCTTGCAAGACCTGCGTATGCCGATCGTCACCACGCTACACACCGTTCTGTCGGAGCCCAGCCAAACGCAGCGTGCCGTCATGACCCAGTTGATTCGGCTTTCCACTCGACTCGTTGTCATGACCGAGCGATGTCGACGAACCCTCATCAACACCTACTCTGTTGATAGCGCACAAGTGGACTTGATCGCGCACGGTATCCCCAATGCACCTGATACCGACCAGAAGGTATTGAAAGAGCAATTCAATGTCGAAAACAAGGCGGTGGCACTGACGTTCGGATTGCTTTCTCCCGGCAAGGGAATCGAGCACGTTCTGCAAGCGATCCCGGAGGTTGTGGCCCGCTTCCCAGATTTTATCTATCTTGTGCTCGGTGCGACGCATCCGAACTTAGTCCGCGAGCAAGGTGAACGTTATCGGATCAGCTTGGAGCGGATGGCGAAAGAGCTCGGCATCACGAAGCACGTGAGCTTCTACAATCGTTTCGTCGAGCTGGAGGAGCTAACTGAGTTCATTGGGGCCGCTGATCTGTACATCACCCCCTATCTGAATGTGCAGCAAGCCGTTTCGGGTACGCTGGCCTATGCGTTTGGTTGCGGCCAAGCAGTCATCTCGACACCCTACTGGCACGCCGAGGAGTTGCTCGCCGATGGTCGAGGAGTGCTAGTTCCCTTCGCGGACTCGGCTGCGATTGCTCGAGAAATCATCGGTCTGATCGGCGATGACGAGCGGCGGCTGGCGATGCGCGCGAAAGCATATGCGCTGGGTCGCAGTATGCGCTGGGGTCACGTATCGGAGTTGTACCTTCATTCATTCCGCCGGGCTCGGGAGCAGCTCAGCAGTCAGCTTAAGCCGTTGGCAGTTCGGACGCTGGATGAGCAACCACTGGCGCTGCCCAAGCTGCAGCTCGATCACCTGCGGCGCCTCAGTGATTCTACAGGTGTAGTGCAACACGCAATCTATACGATTCCTGATCATGCCCACGGCTATTGCACCGATGACAACGCGCGAGCTTTGATTCTGACCGTCCTGCTCGAAGAGCAAGGTAAAGAGTCCGCCGAGCTGCATTCACTCGCCTCTCGTTACGCGGCGTTTCTCAACTTTGCCTTCGATCGGGACACATGCCGCTTTCGCAACTTCATGTGTTTCGACCGACGCTGGTTGGAAGAGAATGGCTCAGACGATGCGCAAGGCCGCGCACTTTGGGCGCTGGGAACGTGCATCGGTCGATCTCGGCGCGCAGGGCTATCGGCTTGGGCGCGAGAATTATTCCATCGAGCGATGCCCGCATGTGAGGAGACGACGTCACCCAGAACGTGGGCCCTCGGAATCATGGGAATCCACGAATACCTCCAACGTTTTAGCGGCGACCGCGCTGCCGCGACCATGAGCCAGCGACTCGCCGATCGGCTGATCGCCATGTACGACTCGGTGGCTACGGATGACTGGCCATGGTTTGAGAACATTGCCACTTACAACAACGCCAAGTTATCGCAGTCCTTGATCACTCACGGTCGTTGGTCGGACGATCAGCGCGCTGTGGAGATTGGGCTGAAATCGTTGCGGTGGCTGTGTGAAAAACAGCTTTCGCCCCAAGGTCGCTTCCGCCCGATCGGTTCCAATGGCTTCAGTCGCGAGGGTGGCGTGGCGGCCGTCTTTGACCAGCAAGCGATTGAAACGTATGCCATGATCTCATCGTCGATCGAAGCCTTCGCGGTCAGCAAAGACATGTTTTGGAATGAACAAGCTCACTTGGCATTCGATTGGTTTCTGGGCCGCAATGACCTTGGCCAACCGATTTACGATGCCGCCACAGGTGGCTGTAACGACGGCTTGATGGAAAACCGAGTCAACGAAAATCAAGGCGCCGAATCGACACTTGCGTTCTTACTCTCGCTCGTAGAAATGCGCGCGCACAGCGCGACATTGCGAGTGAATTCAACCTCTCCCTAGAACCCTCAGAACTTAGTTAGTCTTTAAGTCTATCGCAAACTGAAACGGACATTCATGCAGATCAAACGAACCGGAATCGTTCTATCACCTAACAAACAACGTGTCATCCTGCGACCGTTTCAGCCTCCAGGCAATGACCGCGTGCTGCGCTTGATCGGCCGCGTGTGTAGTCTTTCTGAACAGGAAGTCGACAACTTGCTCGCTCAGGTGCTGGAAGAATTCCATGGCCGACATCAAAGACCCGAGGAATTCTTCGAGCGACGATTCCTCGCACTTCGCCGCCACCTGCTGACTGACACACCGCTGAGCGAAAACCGCCGACTTCTACTCGGTGCGTACTTCACCCAAGAGTATGCACTCGAATCGGCCGCTTTATTCAATCCCTCGCTGGTCTGGCATCCCGACCAAACGAAACTTCCACAAGGCTCACGCCGATTCGCCATGAGTTTGCGCGCGGTGGGTGAAGGGCATGTCTCATCCATCGTTTTTCGCAGCGGGACCATTAACCGCAACCTGCAAATCACGATCGATGAACCCAATCGTTTCGTCACAACGCCACGCTTCGTCCCCGATTCGTGCTACGAGAACGATCTCTTTCGACGCAAATTGATTGAGCTAGGATTGGGCACGCCGTTCACCAACGAAGCTCTGGCAAAGCTTGCGCCAGAGTTCACGCTCAGTCAACTCGAAGCAATTTTGAAGACCTCGCTTCGAGAGCACCGATCTCGACACGCCGAGCTTGCACCTTTGGTTGAGCAAGTCGTCATGCTAGCGAAGTCCAATTATGAAATTCAATACACTCCCGAGCATGAGCTATCTGAACGTCTGATATTTCCCTTCAGCCCGACAGAAACCAACGGCATCGAAGACGCCCGCTTCGTTCACTTCCATAACGATGACGGCAGCAGTCGCTACTACGCAACCTACAGCGCCTACGACGGACGGATGGTGTTGCCGCAATTGCTGGAAACGAAGGACTTCCTGCGTTTTAAAATGCACACGCTCAATGGTCCAGCGGTTTCCAACAAGGGAATGGCGTTGTTTCCACGCAAGATCAATGGTCACTATGCAATGCTCGGCCGACAAGACGGCGAGCATTTGTACTTGATGTATTCTGACATGCTCTATTTTTGGCATACGAGTGAACTGATTATCAAGCCCACCAGCTCATGGGAATATGTCCAAATGGGTAATTGCGGTTCGCCGATCGAAACCGACGCCGGATGGCTTGTGCTGACCCATGGCGTTGGCCCCATGCGCAAATACTGTATCGGCGCGATGCTATTGGATTTGGACGACCCTTCCAAGACGATCGCACGCTTGCGCGAACCGCTTATCACTCCCAACGAAGTCGAACGCGAGGGTTACGTCCCCAACGTCGTCTATACCTGCGGTGCGATCGTTCATGAAGAGCATCTGGTCATTCCCTACGCCATGTCCGACTATGCTACGACCTTTGCCACCGTCGAGCTCGCTAAACTCCTCGCGAAAATGGTTTAGTAAAGCGATCTACTCCAGATCTTCGAGTTCACCACGCAAAATATCGACTACAATGCGATAGTTAAATTCCCGTTTCGTTTCTCCCTACCGTGGAAAGCCACACCATGCCGCTACGATTTTTTTCACTGCTAACTTCGCTTGTATTGGCCGGATTCTTCGCTTCACATCCGACCGCTCAAGTTACCGCACAGGCTACTGCGCAGGCAACTGCACCAGCCTCCGACGCGGTAAAGCCAGTTCCTCGTGATGGCAATTGGCTCAAACGCCATGAAGCCATGAATGAACGCGTCAAACAAGGGAACGTGGATTTGGTCTTTATCGGTGATTCGATAACTCAAGGTTGGGAAGGCAGCGGCAAGGAAGTATGGAAGAAGTTCTATGGCGAGCGCAACGCGGTGAACCTTGGGATTAGCGGCGACCGAACTCAGCATGTCATCTGGCGACTGGACCATGGCAATCTCGAAGGCATCTCGCCCAAGGTGGCGGTGATCATGATCGGTACGAACAATTCAGGTAGCAACTCACCCGAGGAAATTGCACAAGGTGTGACGAAGATCGTCGAGCAAATTCGCACCAAGTCGCCAGAGACGAAGATCCTACTGCTGGCAACGTTTCCACGAGGTGCCGATCCGTCTGATGAGAAGCGACAAGTGAATGAGCAGAGCAATAGCATCGTCGATAAACTTGCGGACAACGAACACGTCTTCTACTTAGATATTGGTGACGAGTTTCTTGACGATGACGGCAAGCTGTCCAAAGAGATCATGCCCGACTTATTGCACTTGAGCGAACAAGGCTACACGATTTGGGCCGAGTCGATCGAATCCACGCTTGCAAAACTACTCAACTGACCACGTTGAGTTCTTCATCGCGTTCATTCTTTGTCTGTCGGACGATAATCAGGATTTGCCGGCATCATCTGCGCCGATACTTGGTCCGCGAGTCCCTATCGATCAATGTTTCTCGACAGCAACAAGCTCGACAAGTAGAATACAGATTCAGAGGGAAAACAAATGTCTACTGGACGCAGCCCACCGATGAATACTACTTTTCAATTTCAAACACACGTACCTACTGATTGGAATGTTGCCGATTTGCGAAGTCGATTGGGTGGAATCCCACTGAATCGCATCTGCCTCATTCCGCCACCCGGATGTGCAGTTGAAGATGATGTTGTTCGCTTGCAGGAACATGAGAGCCGATATTGCGAATTGCAGGATGGGATCTTGGTGGAGAAGAGTATGGGATGGTACGAATCTTTGCTAGCTGGGCTAATCATCACGCGGATCAACGTCTATCTCGAGTCGCACAACCTTGGCAAAGTCCTGGGACCAGACGGCACGTTGCGGATCTTGCCAGGCCTGGTCAAGATCCCTGACGTTTCATTTGTGAGCTGGCAACGCTGGCCCGAACAATCGCCACCGCGTCATCGAATTCCGACGATTGTTCCTGATTTAGTGATCGAAGTGCTGTCCGACAGTAATACTTCTGAAGAGATGCAAGCCAAGTTGCAGGTGTATCAACAAGCGGGTGTCCGCATGATTTGGTACATCGATCCGCAATCGCGTGACGCTGTCTGTCACGTAGGGCTCGGCGAATCGGTTTGCATTACCAGCAATGGTACAATTGCGGGCGGCGATGTCTTGCCAGGTTTTGAATTGTCTCTTCAGGAACTCTTCGCCCGCGCCGACGCACAACGTCCGAACTGAGAACAGCTCTTGCGAGCAATGTGGAAGCGAGCCAATAAGCTCAAGCAAGATGGACAAGCATCAATGCGAACCCCGTGCTTGCGCAGTTCTGGATGAATGGGAGCCAGAGTTGCTCAGATTGATAAAAAGCAAGGGCTATGACGAGCCTGAGATGTACTGTTTAGCAGACAAAGTCGAAGGCAAATATCGCCAGCCTTATCGGGAAGAGAAGGAACCCGATGGCCAGTCAGCAGTGAACACGATCCGCGTGATCATCGAAGGAAAGCCGCAAGCAATCGGTGAATACTTACCCAGGCTCAAGGCCGTGATCGCTCCGCCTGCGGATCGTGTGTACTACTATGTGCCCAAAGAAACTCGTAAAGAGGCGCATGCATTGGCTCGGCGTCTCGGTAGCTCCGCCAACACTGCCAGCGTTGATTGAACCGGCGTTGAATGCTCGCTCAATTAGATGTCTTTCCTTTAGCAATTGCTGCGTCAATCGCTTTCCAGAAATCGCGAGCCATCCCGTCGGCGTCGATTGCCTCGAAGACCGTGACTCGTCGGCTGTTGTCGGGATATTGCTCGACGGTTTCGGCGTCATGGATAATGGGCGCACCAACTACCACAGGCGTGGCAAGCTCTGGTCGTAGAATCGCCTCGATTAGTGAAACGTCCCACATCACTTTCACTGGTTGGTTTGCCGTTCGAGGGAACGTCTCCCAGCGATCGACCAACAGATCCCACACGCCTCCCTTGCCTTTCAAGTGTTGATCCACATCGTTCTTGGACAGTCGCATCTCAATACTGACCGAACGCGCCGGCATGTGGAAGTACTCCACCTTCGACTCCATGATCACCTTGACCGCGCTAATATCATTCTTCCAATTGAAGATACCCGGCCCCCATTTCCCATCTTTATAGTCGCCATCAATAAACGCAAAGGTGACCTTCGGTTCGATCGACGGGTCAAGCACGAGTGCCGATGCGAGATTCGTGCAAGCACCCAAAGCAAACACGATCAGCTTATGGTCGGCACCTCCGGCATGAGCCCGCTGGATGATGAAACGCGCTGCGGGTGAATCGACTGCCGTCGATGCGTCTGGCATCGAACGATCCGCACCGACAGGATGCGGAATCGAATTCTTCAGTCCCATCGCATCGAGCAACTGTTCGTTGATCTCCTGACTTCGATGCACCGTTTCGTTAGACTCTGTCGAACGGGTGAAATGTGCTGAAGTCAATCCTTCCACGCGGAATTCCGGGGCGACGATGGCTCGCACGATGGCATAAAGATCATCTATTTCGTTTGCCGTATCGGCATCAACGATGACTCGGATGGGAGCGTCCGCTCGAGCCGAGGTTCCAAAGCCGCAGCAAACGAGAAAGGGAACGGTCAATAACAGTCGACGACTTTGCATACTTTTGCTTTTACCTGGATGCTTCATTGTAGGCTCGTAACGAGTACCGCGAGTTACGGCAGGCCGAAGTAAGCGACTACGGGCCGTGTTCTCACGTCCCAACGAGTACCGGCGTGCAAATGCGCTATGCTAGATTCTAGACTAGGCTTCACGGTGGCGAAATGAGCCTGACACGAACACACGAGAAGACGGGTGCGAGGACTTTCCGCACACGCTGCCCATGCCGTAACTCGCGGTACTCGTTACGAGCCTACTCCAGGGTGTCCATGCCGTAACTCGCATTACTCGTTACGAGCCTACTCCAGGGTGCGGCAGCGGCGAGCGATTGTGCTATCGTCGAGTCCTGCGGTATTCACGCGGTGTTAGTCCCGTCATCTGTTTGAATGCGCGATTGAAACGTGATAGCGAATCGAAACCAGAATCTGCAGCGACGCTTATGATTTGATCGTCGGTCGAAAGCAGTAATCGCTGTGCATGGGCGATCCTATGACGCGTGATAAAGTTCACGATCGTTGTGCCAAACGTCTTTTTGAACAGTGTCGCGGCGTAGTCTGGATGCAAATCAACTCGTGCTGCGATCTGTGGGATGGTCAATCTCTCCTCGTAACTGCTCGAGATATGGCAAGCCATCTGTTCGGCCTTATCTTGGGACTCGTATTGTATGGGCCGGCCAATCTCAGCAAATGACGGGGCGTCGGTAAAGTCACTCGCCATGCGAAGCAGTCGGGCTTGGATTTCAAGCGCCGCCGCAGGTGCCAACGACTCGTCTTCAACATCACGCATCCACTGTTCGAACATCAATCGCTCGCGTGCTGGTTCGCGTGGCACCAATTCCGTCACCATCTCGCAGTGTAGGATTTGCGTCCGGAGCCGACTCGGGACGCTCCACTTCAAAAACCACGCGAAAGGGATGGTTACAACGTAATACGGTGACTCGCTTTCAAATTCGACAATTTGATGAGGAACGACTGCCCAGAATACCACCAGACGTTGGGCGGGTACCGAGACACGCCGACCACCCATTAGATACGTTAGCGTTCCCTCGAGGAGGTAATTCAGCTCGACCTCGTCGTGCTGATCCGCTCGCGCCATGGCTTGCGGTTCCCATGTCTCGCACGAGAAGCCGTACGAGGCAAACCGAGGTCGGTCATTGTCAAAGTGTTTCATCGCGTCGAACTTTCACTAGCGGTGCGCCAAGTGACGGCGCAAGAATACGCTCAGCTTATGCCAGGATCGAGCTAGTCTTCCTCGCATTCCTTGATTCTAATAACAGTCTACACGCATTGCGACAGCCCTTTATCCATGAAAGTCGTTAAACCTTCATGCCCATCACACTTGGAATTATCTTCGGCAACCGCGATTTTTTCCCGGACCATCTCGTCTCGGAAGCACGTAACGATGTCCTACAGCTATGTGAGAAGTTTGGGATTAAGGCGATCACTCTAGCGACTGAACAATCGAAGCTGGGTGGCGTTGAAACTCATGCCGAGGCGCGACGGTGCGCCGATCTGTTTAAACAGCATCGCGACGAAATTGACGGCGTGTTGGTGGTGCTTCCAAATTTTGGCGATGAAAAGGGGGTCGCAGATACGCTGAAGATAGCGAATCTGAAAGTTCCCGTGCTGGTGCAGGCGTATCCGGATGAGCTGGACAAACTCACCCCTGCGACTCGCCGCGATGCGTTCTGTGGCAAGATTTCTGTGTGCAACAATCTGGTCCAAGCCGGAATTCCATTCTCGCTGACCGCCCAACATGCCATTGGACCAACGACCGAATCGTTCCGTCAAGATCTAACACGGTTCGTTCAGGTTTGCCGAGTCGTGAGGGGCCTATCCGGCGTGCGCTTGGGTGCCGTCGGGGCGCGGCCCGGTGCCTTCAATACCGTTCGCTACAGCGAGAAGATTCTGGAGCGAAATGGAATTAGTGTCACCACCGTCGATCTTTCTGAGTTTCTTGGAATCGCCAACCGCATGTCCGGCGATGAAACTGAAGTGAAGGCAAAGATCGAAGAGATCGAAGCTTATGCAAATTCAGCGGGCGTTCCCCGAGAGTCCATGGTTCAGATGGCGAAACTAGGTATCATCCTATCGAACTGGATGAAAGAGAACGCTCTCGATGCGACGGCGATCCAGTGTTGGACCTCGATGCAGCAGAACTTTGGCTGCAACGTCTGCACGATCATGAGCATGATGAGTGAAGGCTTCATGCCGAGCGCTTGCGAGGTTGATGTTACTGGCGTGCTAACAATGTACGCCATGCAACTGGCGGGTGATTCTCCCAGCGCGCTCGTCGATTGGAACAATAATTACGCGGACGATCCTGACAAGTGCGTGCTGTTTCACTGCGGCAATTGGGCCAAGTCGTTTCTCCACGACATCAAGATTGCGACGGCTCCGATCCTCGGCACGATTGTGGGCGAGGAGAATACCTATGGTGCGCTGGATGGCCGAACCCCTGCCGGGCCTCTGACCTATGGTCGTCTGACTACCGACGATGCGAATGGACGCATTCGAGCGTACGTGGGCGAAGGAGTGCTTACCGACGACGCGCTGGAAACGTTTGGTAACCGCGCGGTTGCCAAAGTCTCCGATTTGCAGCGATTGCTCCAATACGTTTGCAAAAATGGGTTTGAACATCATGTGGTGATGAATCAATCCCATACGGCGGCGGCGCTCACCGAGGCGTTTGAAAACTATCTGGGCTGGGACGTTTACCATCATGGTGCCAATCGATGATCGAAATCTCCACTGAGCAACTGCTGTCAAAATCGTGGCAGTATCGCCGCAACATATTGAAGTACATCAAGCACGCCGGTGCAGGGCATACGGGCGGCAGCTTGTCCTGTGTCGACATTCTGAACGTGCTGTACAATCGCATCCTCAATGTATCGCCAGGAAGTTTCAATGATCCGAATCGCGATCGCTACATTCAAAGCAAGGGACATTCGGTGGAGGCTTTGTTCGTGGTGCTGGCGGATCAGGGGTTCTTTGACGAATCTCAGCTTGAAACACTTTGCCGATATCAATCGCATTTCGTTGGACATCCGACTCGGCATGTGCCGGGCGTCGAACAGAACACGGGCGCACTGGGACATGGGTTGCCCATTTGTGTTGGCATTGCGATCGCCGGAAAAATGGATAAAGCGGACTTCCGCGTCTTTACCTTGTTGGGCGATGGAGAGTTGGCAGAAGGATCCAATTGGGAAGCTGCGATGTGCGCGGCGCATCACGGTCTCGATAACCTGACCGCGATTATCGACTATAACACTTTGCAGATTACCGGGCGAACGCGCGACGTTTGCGACAATTCGCCCATCGACAAGAAGTTTGCTGCGTTTGGTTGGACGGTTCGATGTGTCGATGGCCATAGTTTTGACGAGTTAACAACTGCCCTGAGCGACTCGCCGGTCAAAGGTCGTCCGACAGTTGTAATTGCCAACACCGTCAAAGGCAAAGGGGTCAGCTTTATGGAGGATGTTGTCAAATGGCATCACGGCGTTCCCAGCGACGCCGAGTACGCTCAGGCATTGGAAGAAATCGATAGCCATATTCAAGCTCAGGGGATTCTATTGTGAGTGCTCCCGCCCCCGGCATGTTCAGCCAGGACGCATTAGCGTTGCTGGAACAGTTGCGACTGAACAAAGGCAAGGCAAATCTCGAGGCATTCGCCGAAACGGTTCTGTCGCTCGCTCGCGAGAATCGCAATATAGTTGTGGTGACAAGCGACTCGCGCGGTTCAGGCAAACTGGTTCCGTTTGCCAGTGAACTTCCACAGCAGATCGTGGAAGTTGGCATCGCCGAACAGAATCTGGTTGGTGTCGCGGCAGGACTTGCCTCGGCCGGAAAGATTCCGTTTGCCGTTTCGCCTGCCTGCTTTCTTACCGCGCGTTCGTTGGAGCAAATCAAGAATGACGTGTGCTATTCGGACAACCCCGTGAAAGTAATCGGCATCAGTGCCGGAGTGAGTTACGGTGCCTTGGGGACAACGCATCATTCGCTGCATGACTTGGCCGTATTGCGAGCGATCAACAATATCGACGTCGTTGTCCCTGCTGATAATTTTGAGTCGGTCCAAGCCATTCAGGCGGCAGCCGCACAGTCGCGACCTATCTATGTTCGCTTTGGCAAGGCGGCGATGTACGATCTGCCGCGCACGACCGACGACTTTGTGGTCGGCAAAGCTAGAGTCATTCGCGAGGGGACGGACGTGGCATTCATCGCGACCGGCGAAACGGTCATTCATGCTTTATTAGCCGCAGAACAACTTAAGTCCAACGGTGTTTCAGCGCGAGTGGTCAGCATGCATTCGGTCAAGCCATTGGATGTCGATGTCGTACTCCAATCAGCCCGAGACTGCCAGGCAATCGTCACTGTCGAAGAGCACTTGACGGCCGGCGGTCTTGGCGATGCTTGTGCGTCGGCCATTCTGGAAGCCGGTGTATCCGTCGGGTTTAAACAAGTCGGTATCCCAGACGAATATACCGTGACAGGCAGCCAATCGGATATCTTTCGACATTATGGGATATCTATGGAAGGATTGTCCCATCAGGCGGGGAACTTGCTTGCAAACCGGAACTTATCAATGACCGGAAATTGAAAAAAGTTAAAACGAGAATGGCTCTAGTGCTCGATGTAGTTCAACAACTCTGCAATATCGTAGGGAAATCAATAGTGACAGCCAAAGTCAATCAGCAGACATCCAGAACGCAACCGACTTACTTCCACTGATCCATTTTGCATTTTGCACTCCTCATTTCAACCTTTTCAATAGACTCCTCATGACACACTACCTCGCCATTGACCAAAGTACTTCAGCCACTAAGGCGTTGTTGTTCAATACGTCTTGGGAGTTGGTGTCCAAGGCGTCGAAAGACCATCGACAGATTTACCCGCAACCGGGCTGGGTCGAACACGACGCCGAAGAAATCTGGCTGAATACGTTAGCCGTGGTCAACGAAGTCGTCTCGGGCCGACCTCAACCAACTCGACTGAGCATCTCGAACCAGCGTGAAACCGTTGTTGTCTTTGATCGTGCTACGGGAAAACCGCTGCATAACGCTATCGTCTGGCAGTGCCGCCGCGGCGACGCTATTTGCAGCCAGTTGAAAGCGGATCATCAAGATGCGAGCGTTCGCCGAAAATCGGGGCTGGTGATCGACACCTACTTTCCCGCCTCAAAAGTGCGCTGGTTGATTGAAAATGTTCCTGAGATCAAGCAGGCCTTGGCCGACGGCACCGCGCTGGTAGGGACCGTCGACACTTACCTGATCTATCGCCTTACCAACGGCCAAGTCTTTGCCACCGATCACACCAACGCTTGCCGTACACTCCTATACGATATCCAGCAATTGGATTGGAGCGAATCGTTGTGTGAATTGTTCCATGTTCCGCTGTCGGCACTCGCGGAGATTCGCGACTCGAACACGTCCTTCGGAACCACGGACGTTGCCGGGGCTTTGGACTCGCCCATCCCGATTCGCGGGGTGATGGGTGATTCACAAGCCTCACTATTTGCGATGGGCTGTCACAGCGTCGGCGATACGAAAGTTACCTTCGGTACGGGTTCGTCCCTGCTGTTGAACGTTGGTATGAATATTCCCCAGCCCAACGCGGGCACCGTGGCTACGGTCGCGTGGGTGATTGACGGACGACCGACCTATTGCCTGGAAGGAATCATCAGTTATTCTGCGGCAACGCTCCAATGGCTGCGAAATCAGTTGCAACTGATCGACTCGTATGAGGAGACACAGACGCTGGCCGAATCCATTGAGAACAACGCGGGCGTCTATCTAGTGCCAGCATTTGCCGGGCTCAGCGCCCCGTATTGGTCTCCCGATGCACGAGCGGCAATTGTAGGCTTAACGGCTCTTGCGACTAAGGCTCATGTAGTTCGAGCTGCCTTGGAGTCGATCGCCTATCAGGTGCGTGACCTGCTAGAGATGATGCGTGAACAGGCTGGCGGTACGACTCGATTGATCCATGCTGACGGCGGCGCGACGTCAAACGGGTTTTTGATGCAATTCCTTGCCGACATGATTGACGCCGAAGTGCGTACCAGCCTGGTTGCCGAATCCTCTCCGCTGGGGGCGGTGCTGTGCGGCGCCATCGGTTCCGAAGCGATTTCGATTGAGCAATTGAAGCTTCCCGGTAGCGGACAAAGCTACCACCGGCAAATGTCTTCGGAAACTGCGGATGACAGTTACGCAGGTTGGCAGCGTGCCGTCGCCAGCGTGCTAGACAACGCGCCGCCGAAACAATTATCACAACCAACAACAGAGAACGTGTCCATCCTCAATTTCACATAAGAAGATCTCGCAGGAGAACTCAATGGTTATTAAAAGTCATTTCAGCAAAAGCTTTGCTTTGGTCTGGCTGCTGGCATTGGCAGGCTGTTTTACCGTCACGCCCGGATGCACTTCGCCTAAGTCCGACACTGCGCCCGGTGCGCCCGGTGCGCCCGGTGCGCCCGGTGCGCTCGATGCAAGCGACAAGTCCGCTTCCGATGGCAGTACTGGAACTGTGCAGAAAGCCATTCCTTCGGACAATAAAAAGATTGCCGTGATTATCTCCACGCTGAACAATCCATGGTTCGTAGTACTCGGTGAAACGGCGCGTGATCGAGCCATCGAGTTGGGATATGCGGCGACTCTGTTCGACTCGCAAAACGACACTTCCAAAGAATCCTCGCACTTCGACAATGTCATCGCTGCCGGATATGGGGCCATCCTGTTTAATCCGACGGACGCGGAAGGTTCCGTAGCGAATGTCAAGCGAGCGAAGGAAGCAGGCATTCCCGTGTTCTGCATTGACCGCGAAATTAGTTCCACCGATGTCGCTACGGCACAGTTGTTGTCGGACAACTATTCCGGTTGCGTTGAACTGGGTAAGTACTTTATCGAGCAAGTCGGCAAGAAAGGAAAGTACGTCGAACTGCTGGGATTGGTCGGAGACAACAATACGTGGAATCGATCCAAAGGTTTTCACAGCGTCGTCGATCGGTACAAGGACATGGAGATGGTCGCTCAACAACCAGCCGATTTCGACCGCAACAAAGCGTTGGAAGTCATGGAATCGATGCTTCAATCGCATGACGATATCTCCGCCGTGTTTTGTGGAAACGATGCAATGGCCATGGGGGCGTATCAGGCGTTGTTAGGGGCAGGGAAAGCAGAGCAAGTCAAGATTTTCGGCTACGACGGATCCGATGATGTTGTGAAAGCGATCGCGGATGGCAAGATTACGGCGACTGTCATGCAGTATCCGAAACTGATGGCGAAAACGGCGGCAGAATTTGCAGACGAGTATCTGGCTAACGGCAAGCGCGACTTCCAACAAAAGATTCCCGTGAATGTCGATCTGGTCAACGCTTCGAATATCGACAAGTTCGCAGGCTACGGGAAGAAAGAGTAATGTCGGTGCAAAAGAAGATCGCTCGGCTGACCGTTGGCACCTTGATGGCTTGCGCACTGCTCTACTTTTTTCCACTGGTTCGAATTCACAAACTTGGATCGACGAGCACCTCCAAGGCTGAAATCAGCCTGAATCCCAATACAACTGGGCCGAACGGTGCATCGACACTCGACATCACAACTTTTGTGGAGACGTTATGGACGAAGCGCTTGCCTGAAGCCGCCAGCCAGGCCGCGAGCGTCGATGACGTGCTGGCGATGGCGGCGACTGACGTTGACGGGGCACGGAAGAAGTACGGTCGAGAGGTTGGACTCGGTGGTCCAACCTTCCTGTTTCTACGAGGTCGCGGAAAGATCGAAAGCGTGAGCGAAGACGAGTGCCTAGTGATCATCGACGGACTGGCGCAGCCCGTCGTTCTGGAGATAGGTATTCTCGTCAGCAATGCGATCCGCGACGCTACCGGGCTGGTCAACGTCGGTGATTTCCCCAATTCGCAAGATTTTAATCAGCTTTCGACCGAGCTGAATGGCCGGTGCGAGTTGGAGGTGATTGGGCCTGTCCGCGCACAACTAGTCGTTGGTGCCATCGTGGAGTTTGTCGGTTGCGGCGAAGTCCGCGACGAAGATGGATTGAATCCCCTCAAGCTGATCCCGGTTCAGTTGAAAACCGTCACGGCAACGGAGCAGGGGGAATGA
Organism: Pirellulaceae bacterium; assembly: GCA_020852965.1. Lineage (GTDB taxonomy): Bacteria > Planctomycetota > Planctomycetia > Pirellulales > Pirellulaceae > Aureliella. The sequence goes on from JADYZV010000081.1 coordinate 48,414, forward strand.
TCACGACTCCGGCCACCGACATCCCTGTGCTGGCTGCACGCCATATCGTCAAGAAGTACCCGGGAGTGGTAGCCCTCAATAGCGTCGACTTTGATGTTCGCGCTGGAGAGGTTCACGGGCTGATCGGTGAGAACGGCGCTGGTAAAACAACGCTCATGCACATCCTGGCGGGAGCACAGCAGCCAACCGAAGGGGAGATTCTATTGGATGGCGAACCGGTCCAGTTCGCCAACACCAGCCAGACGCTGCAGCACCGTATCAGTATCGTATATCAAGAGCTGAATCTGATCCCATACCTAACCGTTGCTGAGAACATCTTCCTAGGCCGCGAGAAACTCAAGGCGACCCGCTTGATTGACTCGGCAGCACAAAACCAACGCTGTAAGGAACTGCTCGCACCACTCGATCCATCGATTGACCCTCGCGCGAGGTTGAACACGCTGCGCGTCGGTCAACAGCAGATCGTGGAGATCGCCAAGTCACTGAACTCGCACGCTCGCGTCATCTTTATGGACGAGCCGACTTCGGCGATCAGTGATAGCGAAGTCGAAGTGCTATTTACGCTAATCGACTCGCTGCGAAGGGATGGTATCGCAGTTGTCTACGTGTCGCACAAGTTGGACGAGCTCTTGCGGATTACCGATCGCATCACAGTCCTCCGCGACGGTAGATTCGTTGACACGGTCCAGACCAGCGATACTCGACAGGATGCGATCGTGCGGTTGATGGTCGGTCGTGACCTCAGCGAAATGTATGTGCAACATGCGACGGGTATCGGCCAAGAGAAATTGCGCGTGGAATCGCTCAGTCAGCGCTCGCCGGTCGGTGAACGGTTGCTGGTGGATGAAGTCTCCTTTTCCGTGGCTGCCGGTGAAGTGCTGGGGATCTTCGGCCTGATGGGGGCCGGACGCACCGAGTTGATGGAATCCATTTTTGGTATCCATCCGAAAACGACCAGTGGATCCATTTACGTCCAAGGGGAGCGTTGTGACATGCGATCCCCCGCCGTGGCGATGAGTCACGGAATCGGGCTGGTGCCCGAAGATCGCAAGGAACAGGGGCTGGTTTTGGGAATGAGTGTCGAGAATAACATCAGCCTTTCCAACATTGGTCTGATCGAGAAGTTCCGCTTCCTGAATCGAGCGCTCGAGCGGCGGCACGCGAAAACCTATGTCGATCAATTGTCGATCAAGACGCCATCGGTTCGCCAAGCGACCAAAGCGCTCAGTGGAGGGAATCAACAGAAGGTAGTGTTGGGCCGTGTGCTCAGCACGAAGCCACGTGTGCTGTTGCTGGACGAACCTACACGTGGAATTGACATTAATGCCAAGCGTGAAATCTACTCGCTAATTGACCAACTGAAACAGCAAGGCATGGCGATCGTAGTCGTTTCGTCAGAGCTCCCTGAACTACTCGGTATATCGGATCGAATGATGGTCATGTGTGAAGGCCGCAAGACGGCCGAGTTTCGGAGGGAAGACGCGACAGAAGAAAACCTGATGCAAGCTGCTGTTCCCGGTTTTCAAGTGGAGGCAACGAAGCGTGAATAACTCAGCGAGAACTGCATTGAAATTTATCAGTCGCTTCCAATCGGTGTTCGTACTGGTGTTGATGGTCGTCGCGATGAGCCTGCTGTCGGATCGATTTCTGACAACCGCCAACGGTTGGAATATCATGCGCCAGATCTCGGTCAATGTCTGTTTGTCGATCGGCATGACGATGATTATCATCGCAGGCGGTATTGACTTGTCGGTAGGATCGATCCTGGCGCTCGCCGGTGCGATCACAGCCGGTTTGATCAAGACGCCGCTGGCCATTCCATGGCTGGGTATCGAACTGGAATTTACCGTCGGTGGTGGCATCCTGGCAGGACTCGCCGTTGGCATGTTCTTGGGGTGGTTCAACGGCCAGATGATCACACGCGTTCGCATCCCACCGTTCGTGGCAACGCTGGGTATGTTGAGCATCGCGCGAGGCTTAACGATGCTGTGGACGAAAGGCTTTCCAATTACGGGTCTTGGGTCAACATTCGCCATCATCGGTACTTCTAGCTTTCTAGGTGCCCCCGTTCCGGTTTGGATTGCCGCATTGCTGGCGGTCGCCTTCATGGTCGTAACCAACAAGACTCGCTTCGGACGTTACATCTATGCGGTTGGTGGCAATGAACAAGCAGCTCGACTTTCTGGTTTGAATGTCGATCGCATCAAGCTGTGGATCTACACGCTTGCCGGCGGATTATCGGCGGTGGCTGGATTGATCGTGACTTCGCGACTCGATTCGGCCCAACCCAACGCGGGCACCGGTTACGAGCTGGACAGCATCGCTGCAGTTGTGATTGGCGGCACCTCGCTCTCCGGTGGTCGCGGATCGATCTGGGGAACCGTGGTTGGATGTCTGATCATCGGAGTTCTCAACAGCGGCTTAGTCCTCTTAAACGTTTCGCCTTTTTGGCAGCAAGTCGTCAAGGGAGTCGTGATCTTGGTCGCCGTCGCCATCGATCGATTGAAGAGCGACGGGGAATAGTAATCGTGAACAACGGGAGTGAGTGTGGGCTGCGAAAGCATGAAGCCGGAGTGGTAGTCTGTTTAACCGCGTAGCGAGGCGCAGAGGTGTGAATCCATTGTGTGTTGTCGCTGAATTTGGTCCCATTCTCACATCGACTCGTCGCTTCTACTTTCCGCGTTTTTCAAAAGCGCACCCCCGAGCCACGCTATCGGTCTGCGCCGACCCCAACAGGAAGGCGTGGCCACTTGAACCGTGACCTGCGGCAACAGGCGATTTCCACAACCTGAATTTGCTGAGGTCCGTCTGCGTGAACCGCAGATCGAGCCCTGACGTGCGAGCCGTACCCAGCGGGCTGTGACAGTGAGCGCAATTGACGCCCAGCTGTCTTGTTACAAGGGAGCGGGCTACAAGCGAACCAGCGCGGCTCCCCAGGTAAAACCGGCTCCAAAGCCCATGAATAAGACCAAATCACCTTCTTTGGCACGATCTTGTTCGATCGCCGCGTAGAGGGCCATTGGAATCGATGCGGCGGTCGTGTTGCCGTACTTGGCAATGTTTTGCACGACCTTTTCGGGTGGGATACCAAGCTTCTCGGAAATGAATTCGTTGATGCGGATGTTGGCTTGATGGGGAACGACTAAATCGATGTCGTGCAACGACACGCCGTTTCGTTCCAAGACCGACAATGCACATTCCGGCATCTTGCTGGTGGCCCAGCGAAAGACCATTTTTCCGTTCATGGATGGAAAGACGGAACGGTTGTTGATCATCTCGGTGGTGATTCGGGGGATGCTGCCACTCGCCGGAGCTTCCATCCACAGTTCTTTCGCGCCAACACCATCGGCATGGACTTCGACATCGATAACGCCTTTGTCTTCTTCGGTAGGCGCAAGGATGGTTGCGGCAGCGCCATCACCAAACAGGACAGCGATATCGCGTCCTTCATCAGTGAAATCCAAGGCGGTCGAATGGACTTCAGCCCCAACCAGGCACACGCGTTGGTACATGCCACAACGAATCCATGCGTCGGCGATTTGCAAACCGTAAAGGTATCCGCTGCACTGGTTGCGAATATCGAGAGCGGGAACGCCGGGGAGGTCAAGTTTATGACCGAGGAAACATCCGCTGCCGGGGAAATCATGATCGGGCGAGAGGGTCGCGAAGATGATCGCATCGATGTCTTGCACTTCAATGTTGGCTTTTTGACAAGCTTCTTGCACTGCGGGAATGGCCAAATCGCTAGGGCCAATTCCGGCATGTTCGATGAATCGGCGTTCTTCAATCCCAGTCCGCTGGCGAATCCACTCGTCGCTTGTGTCAAACATTTGTGCCAAGTCGTCGTTGGTGACCACTCTGCTCGGTACATACTGACCGACACCTAGAATCGCAGTTCTTGTCCTCGTCATCTTATCAACTCTTTCCGATATTCTGGCTAGAGCTTGCCATGGGGTGTCGCATCATTGGCATAGGATTGGACAGTCCATCCAAATAGGAGCAGAGCCAAAGTTAGCGTCAACTTCATTTGTAGTGCACTTAATACGTGAGGTTAGAGTTGAAGACGGTAAAACATAATTATTTTACACTTCTCATTGATCGCCGGTGTTTTCGACACCGCGTGGAGTGCGTCCCGTCAGATAACAAATGGCAAAAACCTGGCGCATTTGAGCTGCGACAGTCTGGTTTTGGGAAAGTAGTACCGGCGTTCAGCGAGGAGTGTCATTGTTTTGAGAAGAGAATACTTAGCCACCGGTGCGTAGCTCTTGGTAGATCTCGGCAACGGACATCACATTGTCGATCTTTTGTACACTCTTGCCGGCCTGAAAGAACTCCCTGTAGCGGGCTCCCTTCAAAGTGGATTTCTTCAAAGTGAAAAGCGAGACAAGCATGTAGTACGATCGCATCCAATGTTTAGTCCGGCGACCTTGGAGCATCTTCCTCGCGAACCAACCCGCCTTCAGACCGATGCGTTTGATGTACGGAGTGTTGATCACCGCCACGGGAACTCCTGAGATCTTCTCAGTCAGCACGATATCGGTCGCTTTGGCTTCGATAATCGCGTCCTTGTAGTCCGCATGCGCCGCCGCTTCTCGACTGGCAATGAATCGCGTTCCCATTTGTACGCCCAGGTAGCCGATCTCCAACGCCTCGAGAAAACCTTCACGATCGGCGACCCCTCCGGCGCAAATCGTCGGTTTGCCAAGCGGCGAGATTTCATCGAACAATCTGCGAGGATCCAGTTCTCCAGCGTGTCCGCCGGCGCGGTTGTTGACGCAAATGAACCCGTCCACGCCGCTATCAAGAGCCTTTTGAGCGTGCTTGGCGTTGGTCACATCGTGATATACAACGCCACCAACCTGGTTGGCCTTGTCCACGACCCAGCGAGGATTCCCAAGCGCCGTGACAAAGAAACGAACGCCCTCTTCCAATGAGATGTCCATCCACTGGTCCAATCGCTTGCGATACGTAGCGTTGCTTCCTTCCACCAGCATGTTGACGCCAATCGGTTTGCTGGTCAGATTCCGAATTCGCCGCAGCCCCTCGCGGTACTCGTAGCCGTAGACGTAAGTCAGACTGATTGGCTGAACGATTCCGATCCCGCCTGCCTCCGAAGCAGCCGCAACGAGTTCCGGGTTGGAACACGGGTACATGGCCCCACAGATTGCTGGAAACTCGATGCCGACCGACCGTGTGAATTCGTTTTCGTGTGGGTTCATTTCACTGCTCATGCGGGCGAATTCTCCGGGCCGTTCGCCGAGAGATCGCCTACTCATGCGATTTCATCTTCCATCCACTCAAACTCGCCCTTCATGAATTGCTTATTGAGTTTCAGGGTGGCTTTGTCGTTATTGGAACCGATGTCGCGAAAGTGTTGATCGATACGCCGCCGTGCTTCGCGGCAATAGTAGTCCGCCAAGTCCGGCGCACCCGCGCCTTCTTCAGAGCCGCTGGACTGCAGACTGTGTGCATACGAACAAGCTGCCGACATGATGAAAAGTTCGGTTCCGATCTGCACGAACCGATTGATCAACAATTGCTTCTCCGCCATCTTCTTTTGGTGGATGGCCATTTTATGGAATAACACTCGCGACATTTTCTTACTGAGTCTCGCCACGGTTCTCATGTGCTTGTTCAGCTGTGGAGACATTCCGAATTGACCCGATGACAAAACGGGAATCCACAGTTTGGGATACCAGACCGCATAGGCTTTGGTCATGTTCAGCAGTGCGCTGACTTTCCCGCCCAAGGAAATTCCTGGTTTGAAGAGGGCTCCGATGTGCTGTAGGTGGAAGTCCAAGGCTTCGCGAGCAATAAAGAGATGCATGATCTCAGTAGACCCTTCAAAGATCAGGTTCACCCGCGAATCTCTTAGCGCGCGTTCAATCGGGATTGCTTCTTGGCCTCGGGCTTTGAGCGAGTCAGCCGTCTCGAATCCGCGACCGCCACGGATTTGCAGCGTCTCCTGCAAGATCGCGTAGTTTGCTTCGGTATTGAATAGCTTGGCCACTGCCGCTTCCAGCCGAATATCAAAACGCTTGTTGTCGGCCATCGAAGACGCCAGCTTCCAGACAGCATCCATCGCAAACGTATCCGAAGCGATCTTGGCCTGCTTGCCGGCGATCGTCTCGTGCTCGCCGATCGGATGCCCCCATTGCACACGTTCGTTGGACCACTTTCGGATGACCTTCATGCACCACTTGCTGTTGCCCGTACAAGCCGCAGGAATCGACAGTCGTCCTGTATTGAGTGTTTGAAGGGCTAGGCGTAATCCATCGCCCTCGCCGAGCACCATATTCTCTTTCGGAATTTTGACATCGGTAAAGCGGATGACGCCATTGTAGAGCGCCTTGAGGCCCATGAATCGACAGCGGTGAACGATCTCGACCCCCGGAGTGTTCATCTCAACAATGAATGCCGTAATCTGCTTGCGTTCCTTTCCTCGGACCACTTTCGGAGCCGTGACTGCCATCAAGATGATGAGATCCGCCTTGGTGCCGTTGGTACACCATAGCTTCTCGCCATTGATGACATAGTGCGAGCCGTCGTCGCTCAGAGTCGCAGTCGTCGTCATCGCACGCGGATCCGAACCGGCGCCTTCTTCAGTCAGTGCGAATGCGGAAATCGCGCCTTCGCGGAAACGCGGAAGGTACTTACGCTTCTGTTCATCGGTTCCAAACATCAGTAGCGGTTGTGGGACACCGATGCTTTGATGTGCGGACAGAAGGGCGGTTAAATTCCCACAGCAGCTTCCCGCAAGGTGAAGGACGCGGTTGTAATTGACCTGACTCAGACCCAAGCCGTTGTATTCCTTGGGTATCTTTATTGCGAAGCATCCCATGTCCGCGAGGTCTTTCAGCACGTCGTCTGGGATTTCGCCCGTTCGATCAACGGCATCCGCATCGAAGCGTTCTTCAATAAACGTCTGAAACTTCGCGAGAAATTCATCGCCCGTTTTCTTGTCTTCTACGGACTGCTGAGGGAAGGGGTGCAGCAAATCCCATTTGACTTTCCCCTGGTAGAGCAGCGCTGAGTAACTTGGATGCCGCCACTCGGTATCGCGTGAATCCTCGGCAAATTCCATCGACGCGCGAGCTTCTTTTCCCATGCTTTTATCGTAAATGCTCATGACACACCTTCATTGTTTGTTGGGACGTAAAAGTTGACGCCGCTGTCGGCCATCTTTTGCAAGAGTCCGCTCGGCTCGAAACGCTGCTGATCAAATTTTGCTTGAAACTCTCGCAAGTCAGCCAGGATATTCTTCACACCGACACTGTCGGCATATTTCAACAGCCCACCGCGAAAGGGCGGAAAGCCTGTTCCATAGATCATGCCCACATCAATGGTCGCTGCCGAATCAACGACGCCTTCCTCCAAGCAACGCGAAGCTTCATTGATCATGGTGTAGATCAGACGTTTCGTTGCGACCTCATCACTGTGCTTGAAGACGGTGCCCGGACGCATTTTCAGAACCTTCGGGTTCACGGATATTTTCTTGCCCTTGTGGACATAGAAACCGCTACCCGATTTCTTCCCCAAGATTCCTGCATTATAGACGTCGGTCAGGACCGGAGCGACTTTCATCCTTGGTCCGTAGGCGGCTTCTAAGATCTGGGCTACGTGGAAACCGATGTCGATGCCCACTTCGTCGGCAAGCTCAAGTGGTCCCATCGGCATCCCGAAACCCTTCACGATCTTGTCAAGTCGCTGGGGCTCAATGCCTTCCTGAAACAGGTAGGCGGCTTCATTCATGTAGGGGAGCAAAATGCGGTTGACGATGAATCCCTCTTTGTCGCACACCACAATCGGCATCTTCCCCAATTGTCTCGCGAACGCGACGGCGACCGCAAGCGTTTCGTCGCTTGTCGTGTCTGTCTTTACGATTTCGAGGAGCGGCATTCGATGCACTGGATTGAAGAAGTGAAAGCCACAAACCTTTTCAGGTCGGTTGGTGCTCTCAGCCATCTCGGTCACTCGCAACGACGACGTGTTTGTAAAGAGACAGGAGGTTGGCTGTACGACTTCGTCCAGTTCCCTAAACACTTGCTTCTTTACATCCATGCGCTCCACAACCGCCTCGATCACCACATCAACGTTCTCAAAGCCGGTATAAGTTGTGGTTGGAGAGATCAGACTCATCTGAGCATCGACTTGCCCCTGCTTCATGCGACGCGTTTTGAGTTGAAAGGCGAAGAGTTTTTTTGCCGTCTTCAGTGCAAGACCCAGCGCTGCGTGATTGAGATCTTTGATACGACAGACAATGTCTTTCCTGGCCAACAGTTGGGCGATGCCACCCCCCATCACACCGGCTCCGACTACACCTGCCTTTTTCACTTTGGCAGGAACCGTTGTCCTCTCCGTCCATGCCTTCTTTCGGTATGTTTCATCGAGGTAGAAGACGTGGATCAGGTTTTTCGAGATCCCGGTTACTGCCAACTTCCCAAACTCATCGCTCTCGATCCTGGAGGCCTCGGCGTGTGACTTTCCCACCATCGCTTGAATTGCGTCGAGCGCAGCCAGTGGTGCCGGGTAGTGGCCGGATGTGGTCTTCAATACGTTCTTGCGAGCCTGACGGAACAAAAGGCTGCGGCCAAGCGGATTCCCTTCAAGCAGTTTCTCGACGAGCTTCGGCTTGCGAGTCCTCACTTTTTCACGATTCGCGAGGATGTTACGAGCGAATTTCGCCGCTTCATCGACGAGAATCGGATCATAAAATAAACGATCGACCATTCGCATCTTCAATGCCTGGCGCGAATCTACCAGTTTCCCTGGCAGGATCATCGACAACGCTTTTGCAATTCCGATCCGTTTGGGAAGGCGAACGCAGCCGCCGAAGCCAGGCAGAATTCCGAGCTTGACTTCGGGCAGCCCGATCTTGATCGCGTCCGCAAAGCCCGCGACCCGATAGTCGCAAGCCAGAGAAAGCTCGTAGCCTCCGCCAACGCAGGCGCCGTTGATCACAGCAATCGTGACTTGGGGCAGCTTCTCCAGTTTGTCGAAAATCTGTTTTCCAAGTGCACATTTGTCGCTCGCGTCTTTGGGATCGCTCAGAGTCTCAATCTCCTTGATGTCCGCGCCGGCAATAAAGATTGACTTCTTGCCGCTGGTGATCAGCAATGCGCGAACATGTTCAAGGGCAGCGATCGCATCGATCTGCTGATTGAACTCCTTCAGCGCATCACTACTGAGGATATTTGCGTTAGAATTGGGAGTATTGAACTCCAGGATTCCAATTTCGTCGCGTTGCGTAAATGTAAAGTGGTTAATCGGGTTGCTCATTGAAAAGAATGGTTTTGTTGAATGCTACATGAAGAAAGGAGATCGTGGGCAGCGTCCTGCCGCGAGCGACCTCACGATTGGGACTAGTATTGTTTAGGCCTGGGACTCGTAACCTCGTCCACTACCTGGTTAATTTTGAGCCAATCCTTAACGGTGTATTCTACTCGCGTTCCAATATCACAGCACCGCCTTGACCGCCGCCGATACAAAGCGACACGATCGCGTGCGAATCATTGCGACGCTGCAGCTCGCGAAGTGCGGTTAAGATCAGGCGATTGCCCGTCACGCCCACAGGATGGCCAAGAGCGATGGCGCCGCCGTTGACGTTCAACCTATCGGGTTCGAGCTGCCCGATCGCTTGATCACGCCCCAACTCCTTTTTCGCAAAGTCGTCCGATTCGATCAGCTTGACGCAGCCCAGTACCTGAGCTGCAAACGCTTCGTTGATTTCCACGAACGACATCTGGTCGAGACTCATGTTCGCCTTCTTCAGCGCGGTCGAAATTGCATAGACGGGCCCGAGCCCCATCACGGCTGGATCGAGTCCTTCATAAGCATAGGATTTGATAAATCCGAGCGGATTCATCCCCAGTTCATTGGCCTTCGATTCTTTCATCATCAGAACCGCACTGGCTCCATCGGTCAGCGGGCAGGCATTGCCGACCGTCACGGTTCCGCTGTGCCGATCGAAATACGGCTTGAGCTTTGCCAGTGCCTGCAACGACTGCCCTTCGCGCGGTCCATTGTCTTGCTCGCAGGTGCTCTCGTAGTCAGGCTCGACTGGAACGGGCATAATCTCCTCAGCCAGTTTGCTGCGACTTGCCAGAGCCCGGTTGTGACTCTCTAACGCAAACGCGTCTTGCTCTTCACGCGTGATCCCATACCGCATGGCGATGTTCTCTGCCGTCTGCCCCATGTTCAACCCACAGACAGGATCGGTTAACCCACACACGACTCCAATCACCGGCTTTAAGAAGTGCGGACGAAACGACGCGATCGTCTTCAGCTTTTGGAACGCCGTTTTGGATCGCATCAAGTTGGCGAACAGGCCGGTCATGTGCTTGTTGTAGATCAATGGGATGTTCGTCATCGACTCGGTACCACCGGCAATGACAACTTCCGCCGCACCGCTAACGATCTTTTCGTAGCCGCTGGTGACCGACTCGAACCCGGAGGCACAATTCCGCGAGATCGTGCAACCACGAGATCGATGAGGCAGTCCAGCCATCAGCGCGGAGACGCGGCCCACGTTGGCTGCATCGACGGGGTTCGCAACACAGCCGAAAATGACCTCGTCGACCAAGCCGGTATCGATCGATGTCCGTTCCAGCAATTCGCGGATCACTAGCGCAGCAAGTTTCTGGGCAGTGATGCCTTTGAAGTCGGTGCCGGCTTTGCAGAATGGGGTTCGTATCCCGTCAACGATTGCTATTCGATTACTCATGTTCAATATTGATCGCTCGCTTGGGTGATTCGGCATACAGGTCATCAATCTCAAGTGCAAATTTTTCGGTGATCTTTCGACGTTGAAGCTTGAGCGTCGGCGTCAGCAGTCCGTTGTACTGGGAAAACGGCTCCGCAATCAGGATGAAACGTTTGATACGTTCAAAGCTGGAGAGGCCAGACATTCCTTTTGTGAACCCTTCTCGCATGATTTGGGCGACGCGTGGATCGTCGATGGAAGGCGTTTCCGGCAACTCGAGCAACCGACCGATTGCATTGAGGTCGGGAACTACGAGCGCCGCTGTAAAACGCTTGCGGTCGCCGATCGCACAAGCGCTCATCACGAACGGAATACACTTCATCGCGTTTTCGACCGCTTGTGGAGCGACGTTCTTTCCCGTCGCAAGCACGAGGATCTCTCGCTTTCGATCGATGATAGACAAATATCCGTCCTCGTCCAGAGTGCCGATGTCGCCGGTATGATACCATCCATCTGAGTCGAGCACCTTCGCGGTTTCTTCAGGTCGCTGCCAATACCCCTTCATCACGATCGAGCCCCGAACCAAGACTTCGCCATCGCTCGCCAGCTTGACTTCGACACCAGGCACACTCTGCCCAACGGTTCCCAGCTTCATGGACTCCGGGCAAGTCAGCGTTGCTGTGCATGTCAGTTCGGTGGCTCCGTAACCTTCATAGACCGGGACACCGATACCCCAAAAGAACTCTACGCTCGCTCGGTTGCTGTTGGCCCCACCGGTCACAATCAACACAAGGTTGTGACCAAGTTTCTCGCGAATTTTCCGCAACACGATTCGGTCCAGGAGCCTGTCGATCCAGCCGAGCCGAACCTCGCCGACTGGCCCTCCATCACAGACCACCGCCAAGCGGGGGGCGCGGCAACGATTCAACGCCCAAACCGCCAGGCTTCGCATGACGATGCCCTTGGACCCGATCGCCGCCATCGCTTGCTCTCTGAATTTGTCCAGCAGAAGCGGGACGGTTGGGAACCCATGTGGCGAAACGTCGGCTAGGTTGTCGATCAGTTTTTCGCGGGCAGGTTCAGCGATTACCAAACGTCCGCCAGAGAGCAGGGTCGCGGACACCGTCGTGTTTCGCGCCATCACGTGGGCGAGAGGCAGGTGCAGTAACACCGTCCTTTCGCCCTCCTTCAATAGCTGCAAAATCGTATTGTCCGTGTTCGCAAGCAAATTGGCGTGGGTCAGCATCACACCCTTGGGCTCGCCAGTGGTGCCACTGGTATAGAACAATGCCGAGAGGTCGTCGGGGCCGACCGGCGGCACTCGCAAGTTTTGTGCGATGTCCGGCTGCGCCTCGATAGCCAGCTTGCTCTCTCTGACCACCACTGCAAACGATTCGCCCAGCTCGCCCTCGTCTTCGGACAAAGCAACGATGGCAGCGTCACCTTCGGCAAACAATCCCGCGAGTCGCTGTTGGTTCGATAGAATTGCTTTCGCCCCAGAGTCGCGCAGGAGCGAGACTGCTTGGGACGGAATCAACGTGTGGTAGATCGTTGTCGTGACGGCCCCAATGCGTTGTGCAGCCAGATCACAAACGATCCAGGACCAGCTATTGTCAAGCCAGATCGCAACACGGTCACCTTTTGCGATCCCGCGATTCGAAAGTGCCAAACCACATGCGGTCACGCAGGTTCCAAGCTCTGCATACGACATGTATTGCCATTCACCTGACTCTTTCCATTGCAAAGCGGTTTGTTCTGCGAAGCGATCGGTGGCTTTGAGCAGGCGATGCGCATACGAGTCACCATGAGGAACGCTCGCGTTCTTCGGCAACTCGCTGTGTTGGCTATTCGCACGGTGTTGGCTAATCACATTCATCTTACTACGGTCGCCGACCGACGCGAGCCATGGCGATGACAGCGGTCGTCCCATCGGCACTGGATCACGATCGCGTCGAAGTCACGCATGTCGCTTTTGTGGCCCATCGGCTGTTTGAGTGCTGTAGGAATTTTGAACTACAGATCAACTCCGACCTGCAGGATTTCTGCTAACGTTACACCTTTGGCGAACCAAAACTATCGGAATTCCGCAATCAAGATGATATCAATTGGAATTTACACCGATTCATGTTCGTTTCTATGTTGAAACCGATCGTAGTCATGTGCGCTGCCCCGGTTGTGACTGCACTTTAACAGAACATCGTAAAACAGTATATTATTGATGAACCCTTGCTTAGCATTTCGTTGAACGCTGAGACGTTGCTGCACAAAATCAACGGCTGAGAGCGTCAAAACCGATCAGACCTTGATTGACATGTTGCACTTTGATCCTACTCGGGTGGTCGATCGCAGTGATCGAATGTTGGTGACCGAGCACGATCTATTCCGACATGTGGAGATAGAAGTTTTCGTGCGACGTGATCGAGGCGCATGGATTCGCGCTCATTGGCGTGATTCGCGGGCAAAATCAACAACGGCCCACGAATCACGCTTCATGCTTCGAGCCTTGTGAGTATTTCCTGAAGAATGGCGACGTCGGAATCGGGACGTGTGGCGCTGCCGGGATAGGTCAACGATGTTTGGATCCATCCCCGCGCATTCAAGAACTGGGCCGCGCTGTGCTTGTAAGCGGGAACCGGAGAGCGAAATGCGAAGAAGCCGAGATACTGAAGCAGGTCATTGAGTTCATAGAAGCCGCTGTCTCCGCTCTCCCACATCCGATCGCGCCTTGCAAACTCGGCAGGAGCGAACGTGCTGAGTCCCAGCAAATAGTCGCTGCCGTACATGACCATGTCGATTGCTAGATCGTTTCCCGTGAGCACCATAAAATCGGGACGGACGGCATCACGAATTGCCAAACGTTGCCATTCCAGTTGCCGATTGAGCGACGAATGTTTTGCGCCCAGGCACTCGGGGATCTGGATCAGTCGCTCGTAGACATCCAAGCCGTAGATTGCACCAAAGGGCGCAAACATCTTTCCCAACTCAAATGCGTAGAAACCGTCCGAGTGCTTGCCGATGCGAGCGTAAGCCTCAAGTAGTTTTTCGGCAGGCTGCTCGGTAAGCCCAAAACTCTGAAAAATGACAGGCTTGCCTCCCAAGGATTGAATCTCATCCATGCGCGCACGATACGCATCGAAGTCAAACGCGGCACCGGTTTTGTCGCCGACAAACGCACCTGCGATGAACGGTCGGCCCGCGGTGACTTGTTGCGTTTCCTTCAGCACTGCGAGCCGCTGCTCTGCACTGATCAAGTTGCCGTAGCCTGTGTCCATGTTGACGGCTGGGACGAGTCCTGCGTCTGAGGTGCGCGCGACGTGGTCACGAAAACCGGGCCAGTCGATCTCGCTGCTCGATAGGAGAGGGAGCAAAATCGCGGACATCCCGGTGATCTTGCGCTGGTAACGAATGGGTGGTGTGTTTTTCATCATGAGAGGCAGCATACAAGGACAGAGACTATTTACTTGGCGATTTGAGCGTAAAGCACTGGCGTTTTGGGCAAATGGAGGCACAATGGATGTGCCGTTTGTCATCCGTTTCTCGAGACTAAGCCCACGGGTCCATGCCTCCGCCACGCCTCTCGAACTCAATAAGCGAAGCTCGTACCTCACCGGTTCCACAGGATATGCGCGCAACCGGCCTGTGGGTGTTCGAGAGTCGCCACGCGGAATCGTTTTCGATGTCCGTGACGGAACATTCCTTTCTGAAATTGCTTTGGATTCGCGAAGGCCGGGCAAAGATTCGTTTCAAGGGAGCATCTCCAGATTGCGAAACGGGCAATCTGGTGATCGTTCCGCCCTTTACTTCGCACCGCATCGTCGATTCCCTCGATGCACCGGTTTCATTGTATGGGCTTGGAGTGGATACCAAACAGTTGAAATGCGTTGAACCGGTGTTGGCAACATTTCAATCCGGCGTCTATTTGGGACAACGACTTGGAGCGCTAAGTATTGAGCAGCATTTTCGCAAGCTGTTGTATTTGGTCGACCAAGAGGGAGCTGCAAGTCAGTTTTCTTCGGTTGCCGTCGCGCTGGAGTTGCTCGCGGAGCTGGCCTTGAAGATGGCTCAGCCGGAAAGTAGGACGAGCACGACTCCCAAGCCGTTTAGCGACCCGCTGCTGGAAACCTACCTGGTTTGGCTCCAGCGGAACTTTTTTGAATCACTGACGCTCGACGGTGCGGCCAAGGCTTCCGGAATGTCGCGCCGGACCTTCACCAGCCAGTTCAAAGCAAGAACGGGAATGACGTGGTTGGAGTACGTGAATGCACTTCGCGTTCAGCGAGCAGAGGAATTGCTGAAGGACGCCGATCGAAAAGTAACCTCGATCGCGTTTCAATGTGGCTTCGATGATTTGTCGACTTTTTACCGGGCCTTCAAGCGAGTCACCGGTCGAACTCCGGGAGGCGATTCAACCCCATGACGCTACACCGTTTGGGCACTTTCGGCGGTGATCGGAAACGCTGGAATCCTTTTTAGCGGGACTTGAAATCGAAGGACGGTCCAATGGCCCAAGAACTGTTTTCCAAATCTAACGCTGCGAGACTCAGTGGTCGTGAATCCTGTTACATTACACCGGTGTCCTGCGGTTTCAAGTGTTGGCTGCATGACTTCTTACTCTACACCGGCGGGGTGTCGCCATGACTTCAGGCAAATCGCGATCTAAATGGTCACTCGGGAGCCTGTTTGGATTGAATGGTCCGGTTCGCCGACAAGAATATGTATGGGTTGGTCTCGTCGCGATGCCCTTAAAGTATTTCGTAGAAGCCGTTGTAATCTTCCGCTTCACTGGGCATAGCTATTCGCCGTTGGACTTCATCAATCCACTACTTTCCAGCCGTGAACAGTTGGTCGCTTGGGTGGAGAACGTCACGCAGCAGAATCCGACCTACGAAGTCGTCTCGAGTATAAAGATTCATGCACCTATCGAGACGGTTTGGGAAAACGTCATCCACTTCTCAGATATATCCGCCGAACCATCTTGGTATTTCAGGATGGGTATCGCCTATCCAACACGAGCTCACATCGTGGGAACCGGCGTAGGAGCACAACGATTCTGCGAATTTTCGACGGGAACTTTTGTCGAACCGATAACCGCCTGGCAGCGTCCCACCCAACTCTCATTTAACGTAAGTCAGCAGCCCGATCCAATGTTTGAACTGACGCCCTATCGCCACATCCATCCACCTCACCTGAACGGAGCTTTTCGCAGTGTTCGTGGGGAATTTCGCTTAGCGCGCCGTCATCGGGATACATTTCGTCTAGTAGCCGCAACACAGTCGGCCGATCGCGCGCGCACATCAAAACAGATAACGCTGCTCGCGTTTCGGTAGATGGAAACTGTTGGCGAAAGTCATTCGCCATTTGCAGACGCATCGATTCGGCAAGTCTAGGGGGGGAGACCGTTGCCCATTGAGTATTGGCACAGCGATTATTCCCAATTGACAATTTTGCTGCCGTGCCGAAATCGAGTGCCCATCAGAATCAGTGAATCGGTATCTTCACCGCCATCCAAGAATGCAAATCCGCCGAACATCGTGTCGGACACTGTCAGGGAATCGTCTCCGCCGCCGGTCTCAATGTGTGTTCTGCCAAGAACACGCAAACGCTCAATTTCCAACTCGTCGCGACGTTCGCTGCCAACGACTCCCAGGCTACCAAATACGCTATCGACAATACGGATGGAGTTAGCAAATTTGGAACTGCGAGCGTCGCTCGATAGTGAAATGCCTTCCGCCTTGATTACCACCTCGCCTTTGGCCTTGGTCTGATCCATGGTCAACGCCAGCGGAACATTGCTGGAGATGTCGGCATCTCCGCGCAGCCTGCTTTTGCGAATCGTGACGGAACTCGTTGATGCTGCCGCCGCATCCCTGGATTCGCCCTCGATATCGTCAATTTTAATAAAGACGCCGGCGGCCCTAGTCTGATCCATGACTACCGTCAGCGGAGCATTGCTGGAAATGTTGGCATCTCCGCGCAGCCTGCTATTGCGAATCGTGACGGAACTCGATGATGCTGCCGCCGCATCCCTGGATTCGCCCTTGATATCGTCAATTTTAATAAAGACGCCGGCGGCCCTAGTCTGATCCATGTCTACCGTCAGCGGAGCATTGCTGGAAATGTCGGCATCTCCGCGCAGCCTGCTATTGCGAATCGTGATGGAACTGGTTGGCGCTGCCACCGCGTCCTTGGCTTCTCCCTTGATATCGTCAATCTTGATAAACACGCCGGCGGCCCTGGTCTGATCCATGTCTACCGCCAGCGGAGCATTGCTGGAAATGTCGGCGCCACTGCGCAGCCTGCTGTTGCGAATCGAGATGGAACTCGTTGGCGCTGCCGGCGCGTCGTTGGATTCGCCCTCGATATCGTCAATTTTGATAAACAGGCCAGCGGCCCTAGTCTGATCCATGTCCAGCGATAGCGGAGCACCGCTGGAGACATGCACCGTTCCACACGGAGGCAAAGGTGCTGGCGGTGCGGGCGTCTTGCAAACATCGGGGAAGGCAATGTTCCCATGGATTTTTACCTTTAGTGGAGCACCGCTGGAAATGTTGGCGCCTCCGTTCAGCCTGCTATCGCGGATCGTGACAGAACTGGTTGTCGCTGCCGAGCGCTTGGATTCGCCCTCGATATCGTCAATCTTGATAAAGACGTCGCCGGACTTGGTCTGTTGGAGCGAAAGGTCCAATGAATCTGCATCTGAGACTCTAATGTCGCGAGACAAGCTGAACCGTGTGATACTTACTGCGTCCGGTCCACTTCCCGTATCAATCAAGAGATCTCGGAGCTGGCGGCCGTTCGCACCCAATACCGTCAAATCGTCTCGACCGTCGCCCATGTCAATGGCCACGTCACGGGTAACTCCCGCGACCACAATTCCAACTCCCGCATCATTGCGGTTGATCGATGTGTCAGCATCCGGTGTAATTTGAAAACTCACTCCGCCACGGACCGCCCGTGGGTCGGAAGAAGATAGTTGCTGAATTTGCAGAACATTGTCCTGGTCATCGCCAGTGACCCGCAAATCGCCATCGACGACGCTCACAAGCACATCGCCAGCTAGCATCGCCCGAAGTTCTAACATTTCAAACTGCAGATGTCGATTTCCGTCGAGTGGTAATCCGTCGAGTGGTAACATGACGTGCCTCCGTCGTTTTCCAGCGCCGACCCTCTGAGTCAAATGCCGGTAACTTCGTGATACTAGACTCACGCTATTATGGTCATGATATGCGTTCACGCAATACTTAGGCACAACTCGGACAAACTACCGAAATCAATCGCCCCCCCCGAAAAAAGCGAAATCTACATGGACCAGCCGGAAATCGCGACTTCGGTCAGCTACGATCAAGTGCCGTATAACAGCTCCCCGTTTCGCCAAACACATCCATGTCATTTAGCGACCATGGGTACCTTGTTCGGGATGGAGGTGCCCAGAGTATCCGCCTGTCGAGTCCTGGAGCTTGGCTGTGCGGCCGGCGGTAATCTAATTCCCATGGCCCAGGACCTGCCCGAGGGCGAATTTGTAGGGATCGATCTGTCATCGCGGCAGATCGGAGACGGCCAGCAGCAGATCCAACAACTGGGATTACCAAACATTCGGCTTACAAATCAGAGCATCATGGACGTTGACGAAAGCTGGGGCCAATTTGATTACATTCTTTGTCATGGAGTTTTCTCATGGGTGCCGTCGGAAGTACAACGCAAGATTTTGGACATTGGCCGCCAGAACCTTCGGCCCAATGGCATTCAGTACGTTAGTTACAACACCTATCCAGGATGGCATTTGCGGGCAGTCGTCCGAGACATGATGCGATACCACGTGGCAACGATGCCACAACCGCAAACAAAGATCGATCAGGCACGCTCGCTGCTGGAGTTTTTGTCTCACTCGGCGACTCCGCGCAAAGAGACGTATCGGCAACTTCTGAAGGACGAAGCGGAGATTATTCGAGACCATTCCGATACGTACTTGTATCATGAACATTTAGAGGAAAACAACGATCCCCTTTACTTTCATCAGTTCATCGAGCGCGCCGAAGATGCGGGTTTGCAGTATTTGGCCGATACTAATTTCTCGACCATGCTGGCCACCAATTTTGACTCGCAAACGGCGGCAATCCTGAAGGAAGCGACCTTGTTGCAGCAGGAGCAATACATGGACTTCCTCCGCAACCGGACCTTCCGGCAATCGTTGTTGTGCCATCGAGATGTACGCCTCCAGCGGAGCGTCAATCCAGCTTGTCTGATGCGTTTCCAGCTAGCGTTACAGGATCGAATGGAACTTCCACGACTGGATTTGAATTCTAGCGAAGCGATTTCGTGTCCTTTAGGCGGCGAGGATTCGTTGTCTGTGTCGGCGCCTACTACCAAAGCCGCTTTAATGATTCTCGATGAGGCATGGCCCGGCCGCCTCGAGTTCGAATCGCTTTTCCACAGCGCGAAAACTCGCGTTGACGCGTCCTATCCAAAGGATACGGAGCAGTGCCAGATCGCCGACCGGGCGCGATTGGCCGAAGACCTGATGACGCTTTACGCGCGGTCGTTGATTCACGCAACCATCGAAGCGCCACCCTTTGTAGTCGAGCCTGGACAGCGCCCCGCAGCAACACCGCTCGCCCGACTCCAGGCCCAGCAGGGAGACTGCGTGACAACCCGGCGTCATACGCTGATTCGCCTACAGGACCTGACTCGCAAAATCCTCGTCCATTTGGATGCGCAACATGACCGCTCGGCCCTGTCTGACATCGTCCAAGAGTCGATCGCCAACGGTGAATTTCAGATTCGACTCGACGGTCACCCAGTACCCCGCGTCGATCGCGCTGCCGTCGAAATACTAGTAGAAGAAGCCCTCAAGTCGCTGGCAAGTAACGCGTTACTGATCCACTAGGAACAGAATGAATCGCACGACACGCCACCTCTTTTCGCGATCTATCGCTCGCTCAAATTCTTGCTGAGTTTCTAAGTCGCAGTGGAAAACGCGCAAGGATACGCCGAGTCGACGACAGAATCGAGATAGAATCTCAGCATTCCTCGATTTCTAATGGGCAGCGAATCATGCAACACTAGGCACTGATCGCTTATTGAGAGAGTTGAGAAAGAGCCAATGCAAACTTCGGCGCAAACAACTTCAGCAAACCTGTTGCGAAGGCTTCTTATCATCGGAACACTGTGCACCGTGCTGGTTTCGACCGGATTGATGGCGCGGGGAGATGACAGTGCGCTAGCGGGAGTACGGCATCGCGTGCTTGTGTCGACTGATATTGGGGGGACCGAAGACGCGTGTCATCGTCACGAGCGACGCGGAGATTGATGATCAATGCTCTCTGATCCGGTTCTTGCTCTATACCAATGAATGGGATGTTGAGGCCATTGTCACTTCGAGTTCACAATACCATTGGCATGGAAAGAAGTGGGCCGGCGATGACTGGGCGGAACCCTATTTGAAAGGGCGCTGAAGATTATGGCGATTGGTATATCGCAGACAAC
This sequence comes from Pirellulaceae bacterium, assembly GCA_020852965.1. GTDB lineage: Bacteria > Planctomycetota > Planctomycetia > Pirellulales > Pirellulaceae > Aureliella. The sequence continues at coordinate 68,599 of JADYZV010000081.1, forward strand.
TATTTGGATGGCAATTCCGCTGTCACCGCAGATAATTGGAAAGGCGTATTTCCAAAGTCCAATGACAATCCGTTAGATCTGGATGCAATTCCTGGACTCAGGCTTGCCGAGCCATGGGACGCCATGACGATTCATCAGCAATCTGCACTAGAAGCATACCAAGCGGTGCTCGCCGACGCAGGCGGTTCATTGCCCAAACGTGACGAAATCGACACACGTATTATCGAAGGCGTTCGCACTGGGACTGCCAGTAGAGGTGACAACGGTTTTATACTCAATCCCAGTATGGCAGGTGGCTGGTCGAAGCTAGAAAGCTCTCCTGCACCGGAAGACTCCGACCATGACGGGATGCCCGACAGCTGGGAAGCCGCCAATCGCTTTGACCCAAACGATGGCAATGACGGTAACGCCGTCGGCGATGAGGGATACACCATGCTTGAGAAATACCTGAACAGTTTAGTATCAAAATAGGCATCGCGTGAGAACTTGCCGAGCAATTGGGAGCACCTGCGCCTGCGTTTCGCAGTTACGCGATTCGCTACTATCTCGACGTCTGCGACAACACTACGTCTGCGCATACCGACAAGTCATGTTCAACACTAAATGAGACACGCACTACGGTCCTAAAAGGGAAATTCCATGAAACAATTTAACTTGAGAAATCGCTTGTCCGTTTGGTTCCTTTGCGTCATCGGCTTACTCACGTTCCAATCTGCGCCTGCTGCCGAGCCCAACAGGTCGCACAAACCACGTGTGATTGCAACTACCGATGGAGAGGTAGACGATCGCAGTTCTATGATTCGATTTCTGCTTTACGCCTGCGACTTTGACATTCAAGGTATCGTTCAGGTGAATTCTAAGTACCAGAAGCGCGGCCACAGCGACAAGATGTGGATTGAGGCACAGCTCGAAGCGTATGAACAGGTGCTGGCGAATCTGCGGAAGCACAATCCTGGCTATCCTGACACGGAAACGCTACGAAGCGTCATGCGAGTCGGCAATGAGACTGAGGCGGACCTTTGGATCGCTCCGCCAGACATGAAAGCCAAGAATACGGCTGGAGCACAGTTGATCATCGACACGTTGCTCGATGATGACCCGCGACCCGTGCATGTTCTTTCATGGGGCGGTGCGAACACAACGGCATCTGCCCTGTGGAAACTAAGGACAGAGTATCCCAAGGAGAAGTTCGACTACGCCGTTTCTCGCATCCGCATCTACTGCATTTGGTACCAAGACGGCGGTGGCGCTTGGATCCAAAATAATATTCCCGCCGCCTATATCTACGAAGCCTACGGCTGGGACAATGTGTGGGATTACGAAAGCTACGACCATGCACGGAAGCAGGGGAAAATGAGCGCCAATCCACCGGCAGTACAGGAGTACATGAAGGATGCCTGGCTAAATGAACATGTCAAGAATGGGCATGGGCCGCTCGGTGCAATGACGCCACAAAAATATATCAGCGAAGGCGATACGCCGTCGTTCCTGAATCTGGTCAACAATGGACTCGACGCCGATCTCGACTACACCCTTGGCGGCTGGGGCGGACGCGGGGCGTACGACGATCCGGCATTGCCCAATCACATCACCGATAAGAAACTCACTGATGACGGTAACGCGAACAAAATGTTTTGGCGCTGGGTCCCGGCTGCGCAGAATGACTTTGCCGCGCGGATGGACTGGTGTGTGAAGGACTTCGAACACGCGAACCACGCACCTGTTGCTATTGTCGAAGGCAGTCTCACACGCGTCGTGAAGCCAGGCGAAACCCTGAAGCTCGAAGCCTCCGCTTCCGACCCCGATGGAGACAAACTCTCGCACAGATGGTGGCAATACGCCGACGCCGATTCCGCCGTTGCGGAGGTGGAAATCACCAACGCGGATTCATTGGACCAAGCCATTTTCATCGCGCCGAACGAACCTGGAAAACAGGTTCATATTATTCTCGAAGTGACCGACGATGGAACGCCAACGTTGACGGGGTATCAACGCATTATTTTCAATATCAGATAGGTGCCAATCATTTTCGCTCGGCCAAATCAAACAATTCCGGAAGCATCATCGTCATCGTTGGCCAGTATGTTGTTAGAAGCAGGGCGATCAGCATCGCGAAGAAGAACGGGATCATTGGGCGTGTGACAGACGTGATCGACGTCTTTCCGACGCTACAGCCGACGAACAAGCAAGTGCCGATCGGCGGAGTGCAAAGCCCGCTCAGCCCCTTTGATTCGCAAGCTCGCTACAGTTGCCTTCCTATATCTCCGTGGACCACATTTCCAGAAATGTTCTTCATCACGAAACACGTAGGGAACGCCAAACACAGCGATTTCCGGAACAAAACTCTCCAACGTTGCAGTCGATGTCTTCATCATCGCCAACGCACCGTGCTGTAACTGCTCGATGCATTCTGTTTCGGAACCGAGCATTCCATTCGGAAAGATTTGCAGCTCAACTGTGCCACTTGATTTTTCCCTTAATCGATCCGCCATAAACTCCATCGCTCGATGCACTGGATGCTTCTGGTCAAGCGAATGGCCAAGTTTCAAAAAAGTGGTTTTTGCTCCCATTCCAACTTTATCGGTCACCTGCAAACTGCGTTGGAAAAGCGAAAAGCCCGTCGTCGCAATCAAAACTCCAGTGAGAATCCCCACGACGAAGGTGGAAAAGGTTTGCGATTTCATAACGCAATGTGCCGCTGGAGGATCGAGGAAAAGAAGCTCGGAACACGGGTGGGATCATTGTGGTATGCATTGCAATCGTCTTCAATAGGCACCTATGCGGATTTCACGCATTCCGAATGCATTGTCGTCGCTTGGCGTATTACCACATCAGTTGCGGAAGAAGACGAAATGAGCAAGATGAGCGTGCTAATGGTCGGGACAGGCGAGTATACCACAGGGTACGTTCCAGCAGCTGTAGCAGCCTCGGATAAGAAAGCGGGGATTGTTGGCGTAACGCTGTTCGACCTTCGCCGCCGCGGACTCGTGGATCGATTGCTGATGGCGGGAACCAATGGCACCAAGTTTCCGGAAATTCGAAAACACCTAGACAGAGTGCTTGCCAAGACGTATCGCGACATGGATGTTCGCTTCGATAGCTTTCCGGCTGACGATGTACCTCGCGAAGGCAACGCGTACCGAGTGGCGCTCGAAACGATGCAGGCCGGTGACAGTGTGATTGTCTTTACGCCGGATGACACGCACTACCCGATCGCCATGGAAGCGATCGAGCGGGGCTTGCATGTATTGATCGCCAAGCCCATTGTCAAAACCGTCGCGGAGCATTTGGCGTTGACTCGTAAGGCGAGAGAACGTGGGGTCCTTGTGGCGATGGAAGTCCACAAACGGTGGGATCCGCTGTATACCGATGCTCGTGACCGTATTCGCGGTCTCGGGGACTTCAGCTTCTTTCAATCCTATATGAGCCAGCCAAAGTCGCAGATCGATACGTTCCGAGCTTGGGCAGGCAAGTCGAGCGACATCAGTTACTACTTGAATGCCCATCATATTGATTTCAATGTTTGGGCCGTTGCCCATCGTGCTCGCCCTTTGGTCGTGCGTGCATCGGCTGCGACCGGCGTGGCGCACGCCATGGATATTCCGACCGAAGACACGATCACCTTGGTCGTTGATTGGGAAAACATCGAGAGCGGAAACAAGGCGACGGCGATCTACACCTCCTCGTGGATTGCCCCAAAAGCGGATGTGCATTCCCAGCAGCGTTTTTTCTATATGGGGCATGGCGGCGAGATCAATATCGATCAAGCCCACCGCGGGTACTCGCTCGCCACGGATGAGGCTGGATTCAGTTCACCCAACCCGTTGTTTATGAAATTTGCGTCGGATGCGGACGGTTATTTTTCGGGGCAAAACGGCTATGGCTACCGCAGTTTCGAAGTCTTCCTGCGCGCCGCGGAGGAAGTTCGTCAAGGTCGGGCGAAGGCAGACGACTTCGATCAAAAACTCGCGACAGCCAGTGACACGCTATTGTGTACAGCCATCCTGGAAGCCGGACGTCGCAGCCTGGATGCCAACGGACAAGCGATCCGCATTGACTATGACAAGCAAGGTGTGGTGTCTGGCCTCAGCGAGCAGTGCGTCGACAACTAGCAGCAATCAACCAAGGTACTGAACCGTGCTTCGACTCTCCACCATCACTTTCGTCACCCTCGTCGTACTATCTTTACCTGCGTCTTATGTCGATGACGCGACGGCTGCCGATCTATCTAAGCGGCCCGATAGTTGGTTTGGTAGTGACGAGGGACGAAAAACTTTGGATTGCATTCTCTCTTGGCAATCCGACCACGGCGACTGGCCAAAAAACACGGATACTACCACGAAGCCTTACTCGGGCGAACGTTCAAAGCTCGATGGCACATTCGATAATGGAGCTACCACGGGTGAGTTGCGCGCCTTGGCTCGCGCTTTCACGGCGACGGGTGACGAGCGTTATGAAAAGGCGTTTCTGAAGGGATTTGACCACATTCTCAAAGCTCAATATGCGAATGGCGGATGGCCTCAGTATTACCCTTTACGCGAGGGCTACTATACGAATATCACCTTTAACGATCATTGCATGGTTCGACTGCTGGAATTTCTTCGCGATGCTACTGTCGCAGATGAATATGCATTCCTCGATGGGAATCGCCGCGACGCCGCGACTCAAGCGATCGAGCGTGGCGTCGACTGCATCGTGAAATGCCAAATTGTAGTCAATGGTACTCTCACGGTTTGGTGCGCTCAGCATGATGAAGTCACCTTGGCACCTGCTATCGCTCGCAGCTACGAACTCGCCTCCTTGAGTGGTTCGGAAAGTGCTGGCATCTTGAAGTATTTGATGAGTATCGAAAAGCCGACTCCGGAAGTTATTCGCGCCGTCAAAGCTGGGACTGCATGGTTCGAATCGGCAAGAATCGAAGGCATTCGAATCGAGAAGATTGGCGGAGACCGCCAAGTAATCACGGACGACGCTGCTTCACCCGTGTGGGCGCGATTCTACGAAATTGAAACAAACCGGCCATTTTTTTGCGATCGAGACGGTGTGCCCAAGTATAAACTGAACGAAATTGGTAACGAACGCCGCAATGGATATGCCTGGTATGGCAACTGGGGCGAAAGCCTCGCCGATGCGTATGCCGTGTGGCCCCATCGCTGATTCAGCTTTGCGGCCTTGAGGTTGACCTCTACATGACCCTGGTTGGGAATCTAGCACGTGATTGTTCGGGCGGTACTCTTTAGTTTCGTTTTGCTACTTGTTCCTAGCTGGGCCACTTCGAGAGTATTTGCGGCCAGCGAATTAAGTATTGATGGGATTTTCTCAACGCAACTAAGTCGCGTAGTAATGGTCGGAGTGCTGCAATTGCAGGCAAACTTTGGCAATTCGGGCGATGATTTGGCAGAAGGGATGAGCGTCGTTAGCATCGAGGAGTTACCCATCCTTCAGAGTGCTCGAGGGGTAGGCGTGGAACCAGGGCTACAGTAGCAGTCGGAACTCCTCGTTCAGCTACATTCGTGTTACAATCAGTTGAGAGCAGTTCTCGGCCCAGGCAGTTCCGTCTCGAAGAATGCAAACTCGTGCTATTTGGCCGCTCGCATCGCCCAACTCGAAAGGGGTTCGCAATGACTCTAAGCAACTTCCGCTCCTTGATTCATGGATCGCTGCTGTTGATCCTGTTGTTGGTCACTCCCCGAGTCTGGGCGGCGGGTATGGAGACGGTGAAAATCGCCGCCGACCAGAGTGGATTCGTACTCTATCCTTCCGGAGATCGCTTCGTTCCTTGGGGGCACAACTATGCCTCGGTCGATATTATGGAGCGACTGGCCAATGACCCGGATCGCGTCGAGCGTGAGTTCGCCGAGATGCAGGCCGCCGGTACCACGGTTGCCAGAGTCCATCCCGAAATGTTCCATATCCTGACTGGACCGGATCAGGCCGACCCCGAAGCGCTCGACCGGCTCAAGCGGCTCCTCAAGATTGCCGAGGACTCGGGCATCCGCCTTAAGATCACCGGCTTAGCCTGCTACAAGATCAGCGAACGCATGGCTTGGTACGATTCGATGGAAGAGCAGGATCGGTGGAAAACACAGGCATTCTTTTGGGAAACCATCGCCCGCACCTGTGCAGAGAGCCCGGCCGTCTTTGCCTATGACTTGGTCAACGAACCAGGCGCGGTCGGCAAGCGAGAAGACGGGTGGTACCTGGGCAGGATGGGAGAAGTTGAATTCTGCCAACGGCTCAGCCTCGATCCGGGCACTCGCAGCGGCGATGATATCTTTCGCGAGTGGACAAAACGCATGGTCTCCGCGATTCGCAAGCACGACCAGACACACCTGATCACGATGGGAATGCTCCCGTTCCCCGGTGCGAACAAGGCAGCCGCCGAGCAACTCGATTTTGTCTCGCCGCATCTGTATCCCAAGTCCGGCAAGGTCGATGACGAGATTGAGCTTCTTAAAAAGTTCGATTGGGGTAAGCCCATTGTTATCGGCGAGACCTTCCCGTTGAGCTGTAGTGTGGACGAAGAGCGAGATTTCCTCCTCAAGAGCCGCCCGTTTGCCCACGGCTGGATAGGCCATTGGCCAGACGAATCGCCCGTCGAACTGGCCGAGATGGAAGAAACCGGCAAGGCAACGATCCACAGCGTGATCTGGCTTTCCTGGGTGAATCTCTTCAAAGAACTGGGGCCACAGATGACCGAAGGAACATCGCAGTGAAATAGATTGCCTACTCGACCCCAGGTTCGATCGAAGAGGGGAGCCTACTCCAGGACGGCTTTCCACATGAACCGCTCAATTGTTTGCTGGGTTTTCAAACCAGATGACACCCCAACCACCGTTCTCTTCGGTCGTAGCAATGTCCTGGTCGCCGTCGCCATCCAGGTCAACCAGGAAGGCGTTGTCCATCTTCTTGCGTGACTCTGGGCCCGGCATATCCATTAGTGTGTTGGTCCAGTTTTCAGGGGACCGGCCCTCGCTCGAGAGGGTTAGATACCACAGTTGAGCTTCATATTCGGGAATGATGACAATTTCGGGATAGCTGGGGACCCCGTTCATTTCCAGGATAGCAACACCTTTGGCTTTGGCTTTCACTTTCACGCTGGCGGGTTGGGGAGGGGGGGCCACTTCGATCTTGTGGTAGGTGGGGGCGCCTTGGTCGTTAGTTCGCAAGTATATAGAGATCATTTCAGCGGCTTTGATAAGATCGAGCCGGCCGTCACCGTTGACATCGCCGAGAGCCATGAACATCCCTCCCGTCGCTGGGTCGATAACGTTGACAGGCCAGGGCTCGGTCACCTTGTCCCTTCCAGGATTGACGTAATAGAAAGTTCCCTGAAATTTGCGTTCCTGGACCAGAATATCGTTGTCACCGTCGCCGTCGATGTCGCTAAGGATACAGCTCATGGGCCAGTTGGCTTTTCCCAGTTCGTAGCGTTTCCAGTTGGTGGCATCGTGCTTACCGGTGGCTGGTTGCTTGTACCATGTGCGGGCACCGACGATGAGATCATTGAGACTGTCGCCATCCAGATCGCTAATGGTCGGGACGCGGGCTTCATTCTCAAAGAGGGTCATCTGGATCCATTTACCAGGATCTCTCAGCTCTCCTTTTCCCGGGTTGAAGTAGACATGTCCCCCATTGGCGACGTAGTCGATGTCGCCATCGCAATCGAGATCGCCGATACCGGAATCCTCGCATTTCCCGTGCTTCGGAAACTCGATGAAGTCGGTCCAAAGCTCACGGACCTTCACCTTGCCGGGATTGAAGTAAAGACGGCTGTATCCGCCCTCCTCAAAATTCACGAAGACATCCAGATCACCGTCAGCGTCCCAGTCGTGATGGTTGAAACCGTCCGGTCCGTGATCTTGCGGATCAGGCTCGATCACGTTCACCCGCCATCCACTGGGGCCCGGGATTCCAACGTAGTCCTTCCAAGTCGTTACCTTGGCCTCCTTCATTTCTTGAGGCGAAATCGGATGAGGTTCAGCGTTGTTGGTAGGTAGATCCGCAGACAATGTGTCCGGTTGTGGATCCGTCAGGATGAACCGATTGTTAGGCTGTAGCGCCTCTTGCGCTTCCAGCGTGAGGGGGGCGAGGCCCACTGCCAAAATCATGATCGCTACTTGTTTCATATCGGATGTGGTTTCGTGTTTTTCACCAACGGCTAGAAGTTCAATGGCAGCAGCATCGGCACCGGACTGGCCCATCATTCGTTCGGCAAGATACCGAGGCGAGTCGTCAACGTCCTACCTCGCTGACCCGATGTTGATAGGTGCTGTTTTCAAAAAGCTCCGGCAGCCATCGAACTCCGAGCCCCGGATCTTCAGAGACATGCGCGGTGCCGGCTTCAACCTGAATCGTTCCGGCAATCAGCTTTGGATAGAGCATCCGGATTTGCGATCTAACGGTCTCCTGCCATGCGACATTCGTCCTCGCGGTAGCGACATGCATTCCGGAGAGCAATGTCAACGGTCCGGTACAGTCGTGCATCACGACCGGCACATTATAGCTCTGTGCCATGTCGCAAATACGACGAGTCTGCGAAATACCGCCCACCCAAGTCGGATCAATCATGATGTAATCCGCGGCGTGCTTCTCCAGGACAAGCCGATAATCTTCCATGCCGATCATCATCTCACTGACAGCCAGTGGCACTTCCGCTTGTCGTCGGAAATCTGCGATGGTGTCCACGCAGTCCGGCCTGATGACATCTTCCAGCCACAACGGATCGATCTCACGCATGGCCTTTGCGATGCGCACTGCGGCGGGCAGTTGAAAGAATCCGTGCCCGTCTAACATGATTTCGACCTGATCGCCGAAGGCATCTCGAATAGCACGCATGGGACGCAGCCCGACTTCGAGATCCTCCTTTGATAGATAAAGAGAGCCGCCGCGCTTATGCGCGGCAAAGTCGAGTGTCCACATCTTCAACGCTCGGTATCCCTCGTCGATCAATTCCTGGACATATTCGATGGGTCGATTGACGACGGACCAATAGTCGTTCAAAGGCCCTTCCCGTCCCACGCAACCATGGCCGGGCCACACATCAGAACCGTGCGGCTTTTGGGCCTCTCCGGCGTAGCTGGGGCCGGCGCTGCTGTTGTAAACAGGAATTCTGTCCTGGGTCCTGCCCCCGAGCAGTTGCCAGACGGGCTGATCGCAAACCTGTCCCAGAATATCCCACAGCGCCAAGTCGATTGCGGAGATCGCACGCAACTCACAACCACGCGAGCCGAAGTTGGTAGTCCGCTCGTAAAGAAAACGCCAGTGGCTTTCGATCTCCAGCGGATTGGCCCCTAACAGCCGCCTGGCCATCCAATCATGAATCATCGATGCCACAGCTTCGGGAACATAGTACGTCTCACCATGGCCAATGTGGCCTGCGTCCGTATGGATTCGCAATGCCAGCAGCCCCGGCATGATGTCGCGCGGGATGGCGGTTTCCAACTTCGTAATTCTCATATCATTCCGATTCTGCACTTTATTCCAATGATTCGTCTGCGTGTTCCGACACCATTGGTGCTCACGTTCCGAAAGCAAGTCGATGCGGCTAACGAAGCATGCGCTGTCCCGCTAGGGATCCGTTAAATTAGGGGCCCACAGTCCGGCTTTCAGCTCAGGCGTTTTTCCCGACGCTGGAAATGTCGTCTTCGTTGCTGCCGACAATTGCGTTGTCAGTTGCTTGACGGTATCGGCGAACTCTGGTTTCTCAGCTAGGTTGGTCAGCTCTTTTGGATCGGTGTCATGGTCGTACAATTCCCGACCTCGTTTGCCATCATCCCATAGCGTGAAACGCCATTTTGGCGTTCGGAGACTGTAGCCAAAGAAGCGATTTCCATCCGTCTCCGCGTCTTTGTTCGCTGCGGCGCGCTGCTTTCTACCGCCGCCGGCGTTTCGAACCACTTGGGTGATTGCCCAGCCGCGTCCAACAAAATCTGGATCTTTCAACATGGGTACCAAACTTTGACCTTGGAGGTTATCCGGAGTTTCAACACCGCAAAGCTCGGCAAGCGTCGGGAAAACGTCAACGAGCGAGACTGGCGATTTGGCAATTCGACCACTTGCGCTCACACGGGGCGCGACGATCAACAGCGGAACTCTCGCGCTTTCTTCAAACAAACTTTGCTTTTGCCAGAGTCCGTGTTCGCCTGTGTGATAGCCGTGATCGCTGGTGAAGACGATGATCGTATTTTCTGCGAGTCCCAATCGATCCAACGTATCCATCACACTTCCCACTTGAGCATCCATGAAACTGATACTGGAGTAGTAAGCCTGCAAGGCCTTCCTCCGCAAATCGTCGGTCAACGCGTCCTGCTCCTTCTTATAGCTGGCCAAGCCTGCGGCGGGGATGTCCGCTTGATCGGCCTTGATGTCCGGCACGATCCTCATCTCATTTTCCGGGTACCAACCAAAGTATGGATCCTTGGGTGCTACGTATGGCGTATGCGGCCGGAAAAACCCTAAGGCAAGGAAGAATGGGCGGTCGGTCCGCGCCGCGCATCGTTCGAGAACCCACTGTGCGTCCTGGGCATTGAGTCCGTCGGTATGAAATTTGTCGCTCTTGGGTGACGCAAACCAGCTCAACGTGCCTCCGAATTGCCCAGGCGTTAACGAGAATATATTCGGTTCTTCTTCCAGTCGATCAACGCCGGCCGGGTTCAACTCGATCTCCCAGGACGCGGGATCATCGTGCCCATTGGTTCCAATCGATCTTGGAACATTATAGTGATAGAGCTTTCCCACGCGAGCGGCAAAGTATCCTGACAAGCGAAACGCTTGCGGCATGCTCCATTGGCTTGGAATCGTCTGACGAAATATCTGCGAATTCGCAAGGATCCCCGTGCTGTTCGGGTAAAGTCCCGTCAGTAGCGAATTGCGGCTTGGCCCACACAACGGATAGGAGCAATAGGAGTTATTGAATTGCACGCCACGCGCAGCCAACTTATCCAAGTTTGGAGTCTTCGCTTGAGGGTCCTCGTAACAACCTAGATTGTTGTTTAGATCGTCCGAAATGATGAATAATACGTTTGGCTGTTTGTCCGCCGCGCCCAGACTCGATGTAAAGGAAGTTACCGCGAGGAAGAACAAAGAGAGGTACTTGAGCATGCTGAAACTCCTTGTGCGATCCAAGTTGGATCGCAAATGCCTTGGCGGGAATACTGGTTCGAGAATCCGTATCTTGCCAGGCTGGGTCCAGCCTGCACTACGTCATTATAAACCGAACACGCCTAGCCGATGCAGCTCTTCTGCCAAGTCTGAAACAACTTCCTCACGTGCCTGCAAAACGTTAACGTTTTCGGCAGGATCCGTTATGTGGTTGTAAAGCATCCGGGAAGTCACTTGCCCCTTGGCGTTGGTGTACTCGGTGAACCGGAAACTCTCAGTTCGGATCGTGTCGCCGTTCGTGAAACGCCCAACCGCTGCCGACTTCCAGTCTGCCTCCGGGTTTTGCATCAGCGTGGCGAAACTGCGGCCCTGAAGATGTTGCGGAAGTGCCAACCCCGTCATCTCGCATAGTGAGGGATACAAGTCGTTCTACTCTCAGCGCTGCCAACCCCACTTTTAAATTGTGCTGAAGCACTAGAAACAGATATACATGTAACCGACACGCTATTCAGTTGTCAAGCGAACGGATGGTTCTGCTCCAGAGTTGGCCAGCAAAGCTGGTATGAGTGGCGGCATTCAGCGAACCGTTCGCTTGGTTGATCGCCTCTTCTCGACCGAAACACCCCATGCTTCCATCGAATGCAAGACCGGTTCAAGCGACCTCCCAAGCGGAGTGAGTGAGTACTCGACCTTTGGCGGAATCTCTCCAAAGTCTTTGCGATTCACCACTCCGTCATCTTCGAGTTCCCGCAGTTGCTTCGACAGCGTTCGTGCCGAAATGCTTCCGAGTGAACGCGTCAGTTCACCGAATCGTTTTGTGTCTTCGAAGAGAAAATGAATAATCAAGACTTTCCACCGTCCGCCAATGACTTTCAAAGTCGTTTCTACGGGACAACTAGCGGATTTCTGCTTGGTTTTTTTGGTCATACGACCCGCTTAAGTAACCATAGTGTAACTACTAACAATTATGCCCATACTTGCATTGTGTATCCTTTAAGCGTACAAGTCAAGGCGTCGAATGATGCGTGCATCGCTTTTCAGGAACAGCGTGTCGCAATTGAATTTTAACCTTAATAATTGCAAGGGAGACTGGCGATGGCATTAACGAATGGAATGATCGACCCAGAAGATGACCTTCGACCGGGCTACTTGTTCTTCGAGTCGCCGCCGGCTGATTCATGCTCGTTCACGGTGGACGAAACCTGACTAGTCTGTTCGTAGTTCACGGAGCCGGCCCGCAGCAGTAGAAAGAACTAGTGGCAGTATACCTTTCGGACTACGTGACTAGTGCGAATTGATGGGTCCGGACAATTTCTTAGCTGTGGAACGTGTCAGGTCGAAGTGAGATAAGGAATTGCCAGTTTTTCGAGAAACGCAGGAGAAAGACCATGAAAAAAATCAAACGAATCATACGCGACGTTCCTCAACACTGGGTTGGTGACGGCTTCCCCGTACGAAGCCTGTTTTCCTACGGTGGCGGCAATGAGTTCGATCCGTTCCTGTTGCTCGACTACGCAGGGCCGCATGAGTTTTCTCCCTCAAACAGCAAACGCGGCGTGGAAGTGCATCCTCACAAGGGATTCGAGACGGTCACGATCCTGTATCGGGGCGAGCTGGCTCACCGTGATTCCAGTGGCGGGAGCGGGAGCCTTGGTCCCGGTGACGTTCAGTGGATGACAGCCGGAAATGGTATCGTTCACGAAGAGTATCACAGCGAAGAGTTCACACGGCGTGGCGGCACGCTGGAAATGGTTCAGCTTTGGGTCAATCTCCGCAGTGCTGACAAATCTACGCCACCGAAGTATCAGGACTTGCGAGACAACCAGTTTCCACGAGTAAAGATTGATGACGGTGCAGGAACCGCTCGTGTGATCGCGGGACAATTCGGGGACGCTCACGGAGCGGCCGCCACGTTTTCGCCAATCAATGTTTGGGACATGCAACTGAAAGCTGGCAAACGTGCCAATTTGAAAGTCCCTGCCGGACACACAACGGTCCTGATTGCTCAATCGGGTAGCGTTTCAGTAAACGAGTCGCCGATGAAAGCGGTCGAGCTTGCTTTGTTCGATCGCGATGGCAACTCGATCTCGATCGAGTCTGAAACCGACTCAAGAGTGCTGGTCTTAACCGGCGAACCGCTTGGCGAACCCGTTGTCGGCCAAGGCCCGTTTGTGATGAACTCTCGCGAAGAAATTTACAATGCGATGGAGGACCTCCAAGCAGGAAAGATGGGACGTCTCAAATGATTACGACACGTTCCTCGGGCCGACGCTTTCGTAGGTAAGGAGCGATGCTAACGCAACTGTTTTCTTCAAGTTTCAATCACGTGGACGACCCGTTTTCCGACCGTGTGCCCAGTTTCCAACGCCTGCAAAGCGCTGGCGACTGACTCAAGCGTATGCACTTCCGACACGACTGGCCGAAGTTTTCCGTTGCCTACCATTTCGCTGAGCACTTCAAGATCTTTGCGGGTAGGCACCGAGAGATATCGGCAAAGTCGCTGCGTGGTGAAAGGAGTCAGAACCAGCGGCTTGAATAAACGAAGCCAGAACGACAATCCGGTCGCGCCCGTGCCGCTGTTACAGATCAACGTCCCGCTGGGCCTTAATGCGCGACGAACCTCGGACAGATTGCGGTTCTCGATATTATCCAGGATGCAGTCGTATTGGTGGCCGGAGTCAGTGAAATCTTGTGCGTTATAGTCGACGACGTGGTCGGCCCCGAGCGATTCAACGAGCGCTGCATTCGAACTGCTGCAAACACCGGTTACTTCGGCGTCGAAAGCTTTGGCGATTTGGACAGCAAACGTGCCGATGCCGCCGGAGGCTCCATTGATCAGTAAAGATTGGCCGGCCTGCAATTTGGCGACGTCCCGCAAAGCATGCAATGCCGCCAGCGCAGAGGTGGGCAGGGCAGCGGCTTCGACAAAAGATAAGCCTTTCGGTTTCGCGGCCAGCTTGTCCTCGGCTACCGAGACCCACTCGGCGCAGCTACCTGAGCAATAACCAAACACGTCGTCGCCGACTCCAAAACCGTCGACGGATTCGCCAACCTCTTCAACCACACCGGAGAAGTCGTATCCCGGAATGCCGCTAGTCGGTCGCAGCCAGCCCGTTTCCATGCGAACAACAAAAGGCTTACCACGAACAGTGAAGCAGTCACCGACATGAAGGCCCGCGGCATGCACGCGGACCAGAACGTTCGCACTCTCGATCGGCGGTGTAGTCACCTGGCCTATTCGTAAGTTTTCGGGCGGACCGTAGCGTGCCGCGAATATCGCTTTCATGTCGAACCTGTTTGCATTAAAAAAGCAGCGCCGGCGTTTTTCGCGGATAGTCGAGGCTACGAAGTTGTCGCATCATGAAATCAGCGACATCGACACGGGAGATCTTTAGCGTCAGGCCCTCAGCTTGAGCCGCAAAGCCATAGCGGTATTGTCCCGTTTTATGGCCGTCGGTGAAAGCCGCCGGGCGAAAAATGGTCCCGTCCAGTCTGCTGTCGCGCACATGCTGCTCCTGTTCCAAGTGATCTGCCATGGCTCGCCGCCATGGCACCTCTCGGCCGCATCGGGACGCCGTCGGACATCGCAAAGGTTGCTGTCATGCAGATCGATATGTCGTAAATGAGACGTGGCCGAAGCGACGACCGGTGACAGGATTTGAAATCGGCAACATCCTGCAATCAAACAACCTATAGCAAGTAGCCACCTGCTTCGGGTTTTATGAGTAAGCCGATTGAACACGCAGCCAACGTCAAAAGAACGGCGCAACCCCCTGCAATTCAACGAGTAACAGCTCGACGCAAACGAGTGCGACGAGCTGTTTTTGGTTTAAGTCGGGGTGACTGGATTTGAACCAGCGGCCTCTGCGTCCCGAACTTGGGGAACATCTGGTGAAAAAGGCCACAAAACAAAGGGGCTGCGTACTATTACGGGGACGTTGACAGTAAACGCGGAAGTAAACCCCCGGAGGCCATCATGGCACGACCCAACAAAATCTGGTTCCGAAAAGACCGCAACTCCTACTACGTAACGATTGACGGCAGAACGCACAAGCTTGGTAGTGACAAAGATGTAGCCGAAAAGGCATTTCACAAGCTCAAGGCGGCTGATGGCCCGCCCCCTGCATCAATCTCCGTTGCAACATTGCTGGATAACTTCTTGCAATGGGTAAAGGCCAATAGAGCGCAGGGCACTTTCAACACATACACACACTACTTGCAAGGCTTCCTTGACTCGCTAAGCAATCCATCCATGGAGGCTCGGAGAGTGAAGCCCTTTAATGTTACAGAATGGATTAAGCCAAGCTGGTCAAAGTCTTACCAAACCACAGCCGTGACTGCTTTGCAGCGAGCCTACAAATGGGGCATGGTCCAGGGTTACATCAGTGAATCGCCGATTGCGATCTTCGAGAAGGCAGGCAGGGAGCGACGCGACAACTGCCCTACAAAGAAAGATTACGATGCTATGCTTGAGCATGCAGCCCCAGCGTTTAAGAGGCTATTGATGTTTGTATGGGAAACTGGAGCACGGCCCCAGGAGGCTAGAGCCATAGAGGGCAGACATCTCCACGGTGACCGCATCATTTTCCCTGTCATTGAATCAAAGGGCAAAAAACACAAGCGGGTGATTTACCTAAATGACAATGCCAAGGCGTTGATCGAGCAGCGAGACGGAAAGATTTTCGTGAATCGCTCCAAGCGGCCTTGGACGAAAGATGCAATTAACAATGCCATGTGCCGCATCGCGGAAAAGACAGGCCACAAATACGCTCTGTATGACCTGCGGCATGCATGGGTGACTAGAATGTTAGAGGCGGGGTTAGATCACCTGACCGTGGCTAAGCTGGCAGGGCATCGAGATGCGTCGATGATAGCTCGACACTACGCCCACATTGGCGAAAAGAACGACTACCTGCTGGAACAGCTAAAAAGGGTTAGCTAACAAAAAAAGCCCGGCTTCCTTGCCGGGCCAGTAGTTACCGCTTTATCCATGGCGGTATCATCCGTCGCAATGTCCATCTGAGCTTGCCGCAGCGTGGACACTGTGAAACCCACAACTTGTCAAACCAAGTCTTGTTACATTCATTGCACATGTGGTAAAAATGGAACATTGCCTACCTCCTCTTGAGCCTGAGAAACTGGAGAGAGGGCTGGCGAGTACGGGGCGTATCAGCAGCTTGTTGATGCGTCCTTTTTTGTGCCTCGGTATACTCCTTTAAGGCGTCGTCACTAATCCTGATGGCCGAACCCATCTTGTAGCACTCGATTGCACCCGTCGCACAAAGGCGGTAGACAAAGCGAGTGGATACGTTGAGGGCGGCAGCTGCTTCCTTGACGGTCATCATCGGCGTGGTCTGCTGGAAAATGGGCCATACCTGAAGTAATCGATTATGTCCTGACCATTTTCTACAGTAAATTCCTTGCCTATTCGTTGTACGGCCCCGCCAACAGAGTTAACAACATCTGCTGCGGCCTCACCAGCAGATGCAAGCCCTCCGGATACGGCACGTATCGGGGCCTGAACAGTTTCATGAACCTGTGTGACAGCTCCATCAACCATGTCCTTGGCGGTATCGATTTTGTCATCGATTAGGTTAGACACTTGACTAATCTTTGCCTCCACATACCAGACCGCACCAGCGGCCATGAGGGCAAGGAAGCACAAACCAAACACAATCCACTTGATGTTTCCACTCATTAGACTTTCCTTACGAAACGATGGTACAGAAACAGCGACACCAGAACGCCCGGCATCACGAGGAACGGTAGCAGGATGATAAATCCCGCAATCTGCAAAAACTCAATCACTCTGTTTTCCCTTTATGTGGGTGTGGTAGTACCATGCCACCGCCAGAACTCCCGGCACTAAAAATGGCAAGGTGACCACGAGCAACAAAAACGCGAGGAAGGTAATCAACGCGAACGCTCCTTTTCCTGAGATACTTCGGGTTGAGGCAAGTCACGCTGAAATGCCTGCAATGGTTCTAGGTCATGTTTCTGCTCATACACCTCATGAGGTGTAGGCTCAAACGGCGCTCCCGGCTCCGGGTTGTAGCCGATGGAATCGGGGAACGCTTTCAACGCTTGGCTCACTTCATCCACGCCCATGCGGGTCATGGCCTGAATGGTGGGGTCGGACAACTTGTCCAGCGCCCACATTGCAGCGTTCTTGAAAGTCTGGAAATACGAGCCATGCTTTTCATTCTCGACGGCCTGAAATTGGCCTTCGATAATCGGATCGGTATGCACCTGCACCTGCTGCGGCTTGACCGCAAGAGGGTGTTGATGGTACGGGACCAAAGCATTCCGATTTGAGTCATTGGGTTCAGCCAGGGTTATACCTTTCAAAATTCTCCATCATGTACCGTTGCTCAGCCATGGAATCAGCAATCATTACCGCACGCTGGCGGTCACGCTCCTGAATCGCGGTGAGGAACAGGTGATGGCATACCATCGAAGTAGTAATGAAACACGCGGTTGGCACCATCCCAGCGGCCAAGAAGCCTCCGGTTAGCGCCGCCCACACAACGAACTCACCAAGCCCTCCTCCTCTCGTATCTCCCACGTACTTGGTGTGAATGTGCTGCTTTTGCTTCAGCGTCGCGGCGAGGTGCAGCATGAAACCTGCCACCAGGACGATAAACATCGTTTCAAACGCGTACTTGTCGGGATACCAGTCGTTAACCCGAAGCGCGAGCAACAGCGGGATCGCCCACAACACGTCCAGTGCGTAAACCCGCGTCCCTACGCTTCCAAACTTCTTGCTGATAATCGCCCAGAACACCCCGACTACGCGACAAGCGAAAATCAGGATAAAGGCGAAGAAGTTGAACGCCTCTTTCGCGCCGGGTGGCTTTTTCTGCTGCTCCGGCTGGTTGAGTAAATCTTCCGTTGGTCCGAACATGATTACCTCTGTGAAATGGTTTCGATAGTAAAGTTTGAAGCTCCACGATGGAGCACAAAATCGACGCAGTACTTATTGGCACGGCCCCCAGTGCGAAGTCGCATGAAGTTGTGCGGCTCAAATCGATAGTGGTATTGCTGGCTGAAATTTATCTGGGGGCGACCAACCCCGAAAACGTCATACCACTCAAGTTGTTGTTTAGGGTCGATACCTCCAGAGAAAAAATATTTGCGATCCATACCTAACACCTTCGAACACGTCTCGTTGGTTTCCGTGCAATTGTTGTTGCACATGGCCTTGGTCACGTGTAAGTGGAACAAAGCCTCGGCCTCCGTTTTCGCTTTAGCGTCACCTCCAAAGGCCGAGGTGAACACCAACAAATTTTGATAAGCCCCCACATGGATGTAACGCTGTGAACGTCCTAGCGAGACAGCGTTGATATCCCGCATTGCGTGAGCAAGGAAGTGATACTCGTCATTGAACTGTGCGAAGTAGGGAAACCTCCCAGTCCGCGCCAGTACCTGATCCTGCGACATCCACTTCATCATGAGTTGGAACTGCTGCCCTGCGGCTCCAAACCTTGCGATGTCCGTAGCGAACACCATGTGCTGTAGCAGGTTGTCATTGCTGCCCGATAACAGGGTGTTAAAGGGCGGCTCGGCAAAGCGGCTGGTGGTGCTAAGGCAAAAGCCCAAAATAGCGCCAGCGGCTTTTTCTCCGTAGGATGGCAGCGTTTTAAATAACAGTTGAGCCGGGGCATCGTTACCTTGGGCAAGGCAATGATTAGCCATGCGTCCGGCTGGGGTGTTAAACGCGGCATCCGTCTTGGCCTCCTCGGTGGTCCTCGGGGCGGTGATAAAAATATCACGCAAGTGTTGGTAGCTGATATTCTTGCCATAGCACTGGTAAGCTCCTTGTGTGGTGGTCGCCATGGTGGTGGCGTTATTGGACTTCCAAAAGGTTTCGGTGCGTCCAGAGTCGGACCGGGTGATGATTTCCTCTGCATCCTCATGCAGCTTGGTTAGGTCGTGAATCCTCCCGCGTTTGATGTAGTACAGCAGCGGGTTGAATAGCTTTGTTTCTGGCGTAACGATGGTGGGCTTGATGCGGCAGCGTTTGAATATCTCAAGTGCTTCTTTCGCAGCATCAGGCTTGACACAATACACCTGACAGGTGACACCCTGCCTTAACAACGATTCGAGCAAATGCTTTAGAAACGTTGTTTTTCCCGAACCCGGCCTGCCAGTGGCCAACACCCCGGTACATGCCTGCTCAGGCGTGATGAGGTGTTTACGCACGGCACTGCTCCTTGATAACGCGAGCCGCAGTCACAACCGTTAGGCTGCTGTGCTTGCTGAGCTGCTTGACGAAGCCCCGCAGAAAAGTCACGATGTCCTCAAAGCTGATGTCCTTAGGCACATCCACAGAGAGATGTTGACCGCCGTAGCAGTAATCAAACTTGACGGTAGCGCTACGTTGGGCGCGGAAGTGGGCTTCGATATCCTTCCTCGTCCAGTTTTCCTTGATGGCTTTTTCGACCAGCAGCTCCTGAGCTTTTGGCTCAGTTTCCTGCGAGAGCATGTAGGCCAGTGAGTCGCCTAGCTTGGCATCACTAATCAGCTTCTTGCTCTTGGGCGTTAGCCGTTCCTCGGCCTTGATGCACTTGGAAACAAAAGACTGGCTGAAATGCAGTCTTTTCGCCGCTTCGGACTTTGTGATTTCCTCCAGCTCAGCATAGGTTTTGACAACGTCTGCCGTCTGCGTAAAAGTCATTTGCTTGCGGACCGCGTTTTCAGCGCAAGAAATCCTGAGCGTGCTGGCGGGGTCTTGTGTATCCAGCACCCGGCAAGGGATAGTGGCAAGGCCAAGCTGTTTGAACGCCGCCAAGCGGTGATTGCCTGCGGCTGCTCGGTAGCCCTTTTCCAAGCGAACAACGGAAATAGGGTGGTTTAGCCCCACATCTTTAATAGATGCGGCTAAAGCATCAACATGCTTTTGGTCGATGTCCCTGAGAGGGCCGGGTGTAATCTGATCGACTGGGATGTCTACGATGTCCATGGGTGCACTCCTGTGTAAGTGGACATACTCAGGGTACGGCTGGGGAAAAACCGTTCAATAGACAAGAAATAAACATGGCCAGCAGGGTAGGCATAGATGTCAAGCTTATTAAGGACGCGAGATTAAATTGCGGACTGACCCAGAAAGAGCTGGCGAAGAAGTGCGGGGTAACACCCGCCACGATTTACCGCATGGAGAAGGACGGTAAGGCTACGATAGAGCTGCTAGATATGGTGGTGAGGGAGCTCACGGAATGGGCGAGCCAGATAGGTGTTTGTGTAAGCTTTTCGAGTATGCAGCATGTCATGAAAGGAGAGGATGCGGTAACCAAGTTCATTGCTGAACGACTTAGCCAAAATGAAGTAGTGATTCTTGAGGCGCTCGAAGTTCGGAAATTTGTTCAACACTTCGGCTGCGAAATGGTTATATTGGACGAAGAGTCATTCGATGGTCCTCAAATATGGAAAAAAGAAGAGTTCGTTAAACACGGTGCTGGTCTTTATGTCAGGTGGCGGTGGTTGTGTTTCCTTTGTGGGATGAGCAAAATCCCAGAGGGGTTAAAGGAAGATGGATATGTAAAGGAAGAAGTGGTAAAGGCCCACTGGGATGCAGTTTATACACTGCAAGCGATAGGCGCAGTAGATATCAAGGAACACAAGCCGGAGGCGGAAAGGAAGTGGGGTAAACGGGCCACACAGCTAAAGATACGAAGCACTAAAGCGGAGGAGGTGACAATCACGCCATTTGGCCGCCGCATAATTGAAATGCGTCACGAAGTCGGAACAACGACTTTTATCGATGTGACATGATACGCCCCTTGCTCTTTCAGAAACGAATGCCCCACCGCGCCCTCTCGCAAAACATCCAGCTTATGCTCTTTAATCAGTGGAATTAGCTGCTCCAGATGCTCACCGCTAACGCATAGCGTTACATCACCAAAGCTGGCCATGAGGTCATCACCCTCAAACCATGTGCGTGAATGGTAGGCATATTGCAGGCTTTGCGGAACTCAATCAGCAGGCTATGACGTTTTCAGACTGTGAGGCTAAACCGCTGTCGCAACTAGTCCCAGACTTTCTTTTTTGGTGGGCCTTGCGCCGTTCGAAAGTAAGGTTTCATTGGTAAACGAACTTCCTTGGGAATGTTAATCATCAGCCCTCCGTGTTTTGACGTACTTATCCACAGCCCCCGTGTGTTATAAAGGTGTTAAATATAGTGTTAAGCTGTGGATGGCGCATAGCAAGTGTCTGATAAGTCCCGCTATTATCGAACGGCCGGTAACTGTTACCACGAATCGCGGTAACTAAAACTAGGATTTTGGTAACTGAAATTAGACCGCCACCTATCGCCAGACACGGGTGATTTTGTCGCTTTCTGAGGCAATCTACGTGTGCTTGCCTCGTAGCTGACTGAGGTCAACAGTCGTTACACGCAGCTCTGGTACCGAACTCTGCGTTTGCCGTTCTAGGATTCATGGCCGGTAACCGAAACCACGAATTGGTTGACATGGTCGTTTTTGTGTGGTTTGTAGTCGTCTGGTAACCAATACCACGAAGCGTAACTAAAACCACGAAAAGGCCATGACGGTAACCGATACCACGAATCAAGATTACAGCCAGCTGCTTCCTGATCGGCATATACAGCGCGAGTTGTTCATCTGCGATGTTGCTGACGCCGTTCTCAAGGACATCATGCAGCATATGGAGCACCCGTTCTATTCGCTTTCAAAGAAGCCAGATACGTCAATCCGCAGGTACGAACATAACGGCCATTGGCTGGAAATTACTCCAAGCGTCAAAGGCTTGGCAACGATCTATGACAAGGACATCCTGATCTACTGCATTTCCCAGATAATGGCGAAGCTCAAACGCGGCGAAAAAGTGTCGCCTCGCGTTCGAATCACAGCCAGGGACCTACTGATATTTACTAACCGGGGCACGAGTGGCCCGGAGTATGATGCACTTGAAGAAGCCATTGATCGTCTGGCCGGAACCAGAATAAGCACCAATATCAAAAGCTCCGACTCAGAGGAGTACCATAATTTTGGATTGATCGATCGCGGACAGCTGATGCGAAAGCCAAGATCCAGCGACGGAAAAAAAGGGCGGCTTGTCTGGTGCGAAGTAACGCTATCTGATTGGGTTTTTAGAGCCATTGAGGCAAGCGAGGTACTCACTCTGCATCCAGACTACTTCCGGCTACGCAAACCCATAGAAAAACGGGTTTACGAACTGGCACGCAAGCATTGCGGGCAACAACACAGCTGGAAGATCTCAATTAAGCACCTACTCAAGAAATCCGGAACACGAAGCCCGGAAAAGCGATTCCGGCAAATGATGCGTGAACTTGCCGCTGGTAATCATCTTCCAGACTACACGCTGCAACTCAATGATGATGACATGGTCGAATTCACCAACCGTAGAACGATGATATTGCCGGTCATAGCTGACAAGCCGATCTCAATCAGGCCGGAGACATACGAGCAGGCAAGGCTGATCGCTCCTGGCTGGGACGTCTATGTTATTGAGGACGAATGGCGTTGTTGGATGGCCAGCGGGCCAAGTGAAACGCTCCACGATCCAGACCAGGCTTTTTTGGGATTTTGCCGACATTGGGCATCACGCAAACAAGCCATGCTGCCGGGTTGATTTGTTTGGCTACGAGTGGCGTTCGAGCCACTCTTCCAAAGCCTGTTCGATGATGTCCTGTATACTGCTTTGCTCAATTCCAAGCAGTTGACGTTGGAGCGATGCTCTCTTTATCTGGGAGAGTAGCTGCGGTGTGCAACGTGTGGTAAGCGGCACCTTTGCCTTATATTGCGGCATCACGTCTGAATCCGAAGTAGCTGCCGGAGCTTTGGGCGCAACGTTGGCGTTAGCCGTAGGCTTGTCGGCTTCTGCTTCCTTGTAAACGAACTGTCGTTCCAGCTCAGCAACCTCAGGCGTCTGCTTTAGACCATCTACCAGAGTTCGCCGCTGCGTCATGCCGCCTCTTTCTTGCGTCTGGAGTTCTTCTTGGAGGCTTCCGGAATTAGTTCGGCAAACAAGCGGCGGGTTTCTTTGGTGGCCTCATTCGCCCTGGCCCCCATCTGCCATACCACGGACCCTTGCCCCGGTGAATCAGCATAAATCTGGCGCAGAATTAACGGCGTTGACGCCAATGGTAATTCTAGAGCAGCAGCAGCTTCCACCATGTCGCTGGTGAGCCGGTAATTTTTGCCAACCATGCTAAGCACGATCACGGCTTTGGGTAGTCCGCCGCGAATATCTTGAGCCTGCCTTAGAACCTCGGTCGCTTTGGCCAGGGCACGCACTTCCAACATGGATGCTTTGCACGGCACGATGGCTAGGTCGGCACGCAGTAACAATGCCCTACTTGTTTCTGTTTGACTACCCGGTCCATCCGCGATGACATAGTCGACATCCTGCGAAAGATGCGGGAGTTCATTGAGAATGTCATTGGGCTTATCCAGTACGCAAGTCTGGACACCAGGCATAGCCTCCTTTATCCATTCGCTGGAGCTGTGCTGGGTGTCGCAATCGGCAAGTAGTACGCTGTAGCCCTGCTCATACAGCCATGCGGCAAGATGCACCGCTGTGGTGCTCTTTCCAACTCCGCCTTTTGTGTTTGCAACTGCTATGATGGTCATACAGCTTGCATAGATGCTTTCTTGCCGACTGGCAAGCAAAAAGGTAAGCCGACTTGTCGTCAGGCAGTCTTGCTGGTTTTCTGTCATGTAAGCTTGTTTGATTTCAGGCATGTAAGCATGTAAGCAAGATTGCATGCAAGCATGTTGGCAGGCCGTTTTTCTCTTTGAAGCTCCTTCAAGGAAATGTCTGTTGCAATTCCCCGCACCCCTACCACACCATCCGATTAGCCGAGTTAGTCGTCTGACTTTCCCCGGGAATATCATTACCGGTTGAATCGGGTCAAAGTTGGGCACTTCGATCTTAGATTATTGATGCATTCAAAGCGGACTGCTACCCGGCAAAACACATGGCTGATTGTTCGATGACAACGCTGAGTTTTTGATTGCATAATTCTTGCCGTAACACTAACTTCGAGTCGATTCAAAAACCAAAACCATGCGGCGAGTTTGACAGATTTCTACAGCGAAGATATGACCCTACGGAGGACGGACTTTATACAACGGATAGGGTATCCGCTGTCTAAAGAAATGGGAGATGCCATAGCAGCGACTTGTGTAGAACAGGTCGCCGCAGGACGACTGTCGATTGATGATTCGTTAATGCATCATCCTGACAAAGTGAAACTTGATACAGTCCTGAGCGGATGGATGTCAGGACGCTATGACGACAAACAAGTGCTGGAGCGGCTCTTTCCGCTGGCTGTTCATTACCATTATGGCGTAGCCGATGAGCAGTTGAGGGACGAAGTTCTATCTGATGAACAGCGGGCTGCTTTTCCCATCGCTCAACTCGTCAATCGCGTATGGTTTGCCATGATCGAACATGTGGGAGGCAGCCCTGGTCATGATATGTGGGATGCTTTTGACAGTGTCACCCACGAATTGTTATTTAAGCTGAGCCGCGAGGATTTTCGCGACCGTCTGAAGCAGGGCAGGAACGATTCTTCGCCGCCGCAGCGTTAGATGACTCGATGAAGCGACATGCAGGCGATCGGCTACCACCGGCGTTGCAGAAACTTGTTGATTTTGTAAATCACGTAGTCTAGCTGCTGCTACGTGTTACCGATCTTTAGACTAATTGCCGCGATTAGATGCGACTCCGTTGAAGCTATGCAAGAAGCCGTGGAAGCAGGAGCCAGCCTTTGAGATGTGAGCCCCGAGGGCAAGAGCCTGCTTGACCTTGCCCAAAGGGCCGGGGCCGTACACGCCGCCAGATTCATGCTCGATCGCGGTGTTGATCCCAATGTAAAAACAAACCTGCACGAAACATTGCTGCACCGGGCCGCACGGCAGGGCGACATGGGTTTTGTCTCACTACTCCTTGAATACGGAGCCAATCCGGAAGCAGTCGACTGTAAAAAGCGTCGTCCCGTCGATGTCGTTGCACCCAAGGGTGGCTACGTTCATAGCCTGCTGGCAAGCAGGTCCAAACAGAATCAACCACTCCTGTTCTGAATATGATTAAAACGTGATTAGCTCTGATTCGGCACATTCAAGAATTGGTCGCTCGCGTGGCAGATACATATCAGCATAGGTTAGGGCATGCCGAACCATGAGAGCAATGGAAAGCGTCGAGTAGTCCATAAATGCCCCGTAGCACTGGAGGATGCTTGTGTCGGAGCCTTTGCTGGTCACTTGCCAGCACCCGCCGCGATACTCGCAAGCGTCGCGGCTAAGTAAGTAGGGGCTTGGGCGGTCGTTCAATATGTTTTTCAGGCAAGCCAATCCATCCTCGAATACAAGCTCCTCATGGAACATGTAGTTCAACGCGGTGGCCACGGCCATGGCCTCGGTATAACGTTCCTGCTCGGCGTCCCAGAAGTATGTGGCTGCTAAAAACGCTCCAGTGGTGAGGCAATAGATCTCAAATGTATCATCGACGCCATCGCGGCTTGGTCTCACATCGTACGGCCCTGGGAACTCCTTTAGAAACTTGGCGGTCAGCACGTAAGTCATAGAGCCTCGCTTCCGTCGTCGAGTTTAACCTCGATGGTAAGGCCATCGGGCACTGCGACGTCGCAGATAAAATAGCCTATCCGGTTCACGAAATGCATACCGCTAACTAGGTACTGGCCGTTGTCGCCTTCAACCCACGTCCAGACATGGGCCGGGTCTTGCTCGGTCACAAAGTCAAACTCTTCGCCATATGTTTCAAACATACTGCCAAATCCATCTCCCCAGTCGACTGCCGGGTATTCGGCCAGGTGGTTGTGTATGGGGCGGAAGATTGCGGCAAACA
This sequence comes from Pirellulaceae bacterium, assembly GCA_020852965.1. Classification (GTDB taxonomy): domain Bacteria; phylum Planctomycetota; class Planctomycetia; order Pirellulales; family Pirellulaceae; genus Aureliella. Next base: position 94,552 of record JADYZV010000081.1, read on the forward strand.
CGTCTTCGGGTAAATCGTTGTAATGAGTCATTGATACGTCCTTTCTGGAGCTTTGCCACTCCTGCAGGCAGGAGCGGCGATGCCTTAATTATGCACTGGCCTCGGGCTGCAATTCGTCAGCTTCCACCTGGGAAGGTGCGGAGCTATTAAGAAAGTTCCAGGTGCCTTGCAATGCCTCGATCACGAATGGGATATGCTCGTGGTCGATATACATGCTCATGCGTTTCCACTGTCCGTCCTTCTTGTAGGAGCGTTGCAGGTTCACGCTGCGATACTTGCGTCCTTCATATTCGTTTTCAAATACGGCGGTGCTGATGCCGTTGGGTAGCAGCTTGCGATAAACCGGTTTTGCTTTGGTTGAATCAGTTGAGTTGGTAGTCATATGTAATTCCTTGTTTTTGGTTCTGGCCACTAACCTTAGCGGCCTTACGACGAGCCAAAAAAACCCGCCATAGATGGAAGCGTAAGCGCTCGGGCAAGCTCAAAGTTGGGGGCGACCTTTAGGGGGAACCGACTTTGTGCTTTTCCGATCCATCGGCGGGTTTAAGCACGTCGTAGTAAAGGCACGCGGGTAGATGGCCAGCGGCCAGCACTGGAATGATGATGCCCTCTCAATGGGCTGCACAGCTCAAAGCCACTGTTAACCCAAGCTTAACAATTCAATGCTACTGTAGCCTTGGGGGACACCAACATGAATCAGCAATCAGCAATCAGCAATCAGCAATCAGCGAGACGCGATGAGGCAACGGCTAGCGTTCACCCTTATCGAACTTTCCATCGTGCTGGTCATCATCGGCCTGATAGTCGGCGGCGTGCTGGTGGGGCGAGATTTGATTCTGGCAGCAAAAATAAAGAAAGATATGTCTTCGGTGGAAAGCTACGATGCCGCGGTAAATGTCTTCCGTCTGAAATATAATGGACTTCCGGGTGATATCAAAAATGCTGCCCAATTTGGGTTTGACAGCAATGCTTATGGTAATGGCGATAAACGAATTCAGGGTATCATTGCGAGCTACTCAACTTTATATACCAGTGTTCCAAGTGCGGGGCTAAGACCCGAATGGTTTTATGTATTTCACCATTTGGGCCAGGCGGGACTGATAGAGTTCACTGGCAACTATGTTATAACTATTTCGCAGCCACTCATTACTGGCGTCCACTTTCCTAAGATGGAGCTGAATATTGGCCAAGGCGATACAAGCCAAGGTTCGATACCAGGGATTACTTTGTCTTATGAAGCGAATAATCGCATTCATGGACATTTTTTTCGATTAGGAGCAACTCCATTCTACGCAGCTTCGCATTTTCTTAACTTCTACGGTGGCTTCATCCCGAGCTTTGCGAAGCAAATCGACCTGAAATACGATGATGGACTGCCGGTTTCAGGACGGATTCAAATAGGCCCTATGCACTCCCAATGTGATGATGATGTCTACGAAGCAGCCGGTCAATGTTCTCAGGGTTCCATCACGACCTCGGGTACATGGTTGCATTGTGCATTAGCAGCTACGGGTGACTATGACTTGAACTATGCTGTAAGATCCTGTGCTCTGCGAGTGAAAGCATCTTTTTAAGCGTGCCGGTTATGCTCGATTCACCTGGCCAGCTATCCCCCCATCAGTAAACCATTCATTCAGATCATTTTTTCGGGCATACAGTTCTGCCTTGTCTGTTATAGTCGCACCGGGAAGCTCCCTACCGATATACTCGAGTAGGGCAAGACCTGCGGTATCATTGTCACGGTAAAGATCGACATGCGGCGTACCCCACGCTTTCAGCTTCTCCATTGCCCGCTCGCGGAACGCGACCGAGTTGAGGATGATGGCCGTTTCATCCAACGCTCCCCGGTTCATCGTCACAGCGGTCAGGTAGTCAAAGAATCCTTCAAACACGGCAACCCGTTCCTTGGTGGCTCCTTCAATGGTGGTGATATCCTTGGTGCCAAGCGTACCTTTCCACATGGGATTGCGAAGCTCGTAACCGCCGCTGTCATTGGCAAAGGCCAGTCCAAAGTATCTTTTGCCATCACAAACATAGTGGGCTTCCTGAATATGGCTTGCCGCCAACGGAATGGAAACGCCACGCTTTTTGAGATAGGCGAGCAGGGCCTTGGATTTGATTGGGCCTATAGACTCAAGTGTAATGGCTGGCTCAGTAGGGCGTTTGGGTAGGGGAAGGTGCTCCTGCCTGGCCAGCGGTTCATTACCCTGGACCCGCCTGATACAGCTTAAGGCGTCGGCGACGGTGCTAACCCGCTGGTGCTCCTTTACAAAGTCGATTATGTCCCCACCTTTGCCCTCGGCGAAGTCGTACCAGGCGTTGATGTCAGGATTCACCTTGAAAGAGGGCTCAGTTTCATGACGAAGCGGACTGCGATACCATAGCTGTCCCTTCTTATTCGCGACCGGCTCATAGCCGAGCCTGCTCAGGAAGGAGGGAAGGGCGATTTGTTTTGCTTGAGATATGTTCATACATCCTCGCTAATGCAACGCGAGTGCAATGTCACGCACAATCGATCATTTGATTTTGCTTGCGCGAATGAACCTGATAGGTTATGCTCGGTAGAGTTGAGGAATGCATGGCCATCGAACACTTCCGGCACAAAGGGCTTAAGGAACTGTTTGTCAAAGTACAAACGAAGCTGATCGGCAAGCGTTACCATGCGAATGTTTTGGTGCTTCTTGATTTTCTTGATGCCATCCATGACCTTGACGATTGCCAGGGCGTGAAAGGATTTCATGCGTTGAGCGGTAAACGCAAGGACAGCTATAGTATGCGTGTGTCTGTCAACTACCGGCTGACCTTTCGCTTTAATGGCCAGGATGTCCATGACGTTGATTTTGAGGATTACCATTAGGAGTACATCATGGAAGAGCGAACACGAGAACCTACGTTGCCAGGAACTATTCTTAAGTCCCTCTATTTGGATGAGCGAGGTGTCACCATCAGAGCATTCGCAGAGGCAGTAGGGGTGACGCCCAAGCATATGAGTCGCGTGATTCACGGTAAGGCACGCATTGAAGCGGAACTTGCTGCGCGGATCGCCAAAGTGCTTGGCACCAGTGAGCGACTATGGCTCAATCTCCAGGCTGGCGTCGACATATGGCAGGCCAGGCAGAAAATTCGCAACTGGAGGCCGAGTGCAACATATCTAGCAGACGCAAATACGGGCAACACCCGACATTCGTAGTCTACGCTGGACTTTATCTCCGGCTTCATGGTGACAGGTAAAGCTCAAAGTCGCCGTAGTAGCCGTCCTTGCAACGGATCAATCCGTCCGACAATTGCATCTCCAGCGTGAGATCATCGCATTCGAGCCAGCCGGTTTGCAACCTGGCTGCCTCCAGGGCGGCCTGCGTACCAAATCCCAATGTGAGCGTGGTGAGATAGGTACCGCGAAAGAAAGTGATTCCCCGGATAGGCGGGGCATCAAAGCCCCACCCACCGATCACGGCATCTGGATCGGGCCTGCCGTGAATGAGCTGTAACACCATGGTCTGCGTATTCATGGCTGCCCCCTTAGTGTTCTGATGGCAGGTAGAGTGTCCAGACACTGCCATCGAAGCCAGCCCAGATTTCGACTTCATTCATCGGAAAGTCGGTATAGTCTATATGCTGGGTAATGAAAGGGGCGACGCCGCTGTCGGCACGTGCCGTGAGCGTAGCCTGATCGCCTTCACACTTCAATTGCCAAAACTGCAAGCTGCGCAGCCTTGCGTCTGATGCCTGGCCCTTAAGCATTTCAAGCGAGCCAAAATACGATGCGATCGCATCGATCAGCCAGTATGCCCCGGCTGCCTCGGCGAGGTACTTCACGCCAGGTGTATAGATGACCTTGCGGTTGAGCGGGTGGCGGTAACGGATCGAATCGCCGGTAAACTGTGCGAGGTCGTTTTGAGTTAGTGTTGCTGTAGTCATGTGTGAGTCCTTTCTGGTGTGAATACTTGCTATCGCTCGCAGTCGGAGTCGACTGACAGCAGTTGCTCCTGGATTTTGGTCGGGGCCTCACCGAGAACCTCGCCGACCCGGCACCAAAGATCCCGGATCTGCTTGCTGCTGGTGGCAAGCCATACTGTATCCAGTAGTGATTCTCGCTCTTCCCTAAGTCGCAGTAACTCACTTCCAGGTCCTCCATCTGCCAGCAGTCGTTCTTCAACGATTTCCGTGGATCGCTTGATCTTCTGCTCGGTAGCGTTACGGGAGTAATAGGTGCCGAGCTTCTTTCGCTCGACCTCGCCGAGAATAGCGATTTCAATAGCTGCCTCAGCGTCCTCAAGTTCCGATTCCAATAGCTTTCGCTCTTCCTTTAGCCGGTCACGATTGGCGGCCAGCTTTTCGATGTTCAGTTCCTTCAAAGCAGCGTCCATTGCTTTTGTCCGGATCGAAGCAAAATGCTCGGCATTGCTTGACTCCAATACCTCGATGGCTTTATTGATGCGTTTTTCGATACGCGATTTCCAGTGTTCTTTCTCGGTGACTGTAAGACGAGACATAATCGTATTCCTTTCGTTTAAATGCCCGGCCACAACTGCGTGACCGATGGCTCGACTTAACGCTCGGAATAGACGGGAGCTGCAACCGAAAGCCGGAGGGTCCGGCTAGCCGGAAACCGGCTTGGCAGGTTGGCGAGTGAGGCGAGCGAACAACTCGCGGCGACGAGCGTAGGAAACCACAAAGAGGTCACATGTGGGCCGGTGCCGCGAAAGATAAAGAGGGTGCCGGTCTATTTGTCAGTAACGACGATGCTTGAAATGCAGTGCAATCGGCCCTTGCTGATTTCTTCGCCCTGGGAAGGTGAAATCCAAATCGTGGATTGGCTATTCAGCGTATCCCACAGCGATGGGTGGGCGAGGTGATCGCTGTCATGTCCCATCAAAGCGTATAACTCTTGCCCGCGAATGGTGATCAGTTTGCCGGGGAAATGAAGGTAGATCCGCTCACGATCGGGTGATTCAATGAGTTGGCAGTCAGACCAGCGAAATGAATAGCGGGCACGACCGTCATCGGTAACTTCAAGCCGGACTGGCTGCTTGACGATGCGATAGCCAAAAGTGGAAAACTCGACGCGGTCTTGATTCTCAAGATCCCACTGCGTTTCGATAGAAGACGAGACAGGTTGACGTTTGAGCATGGCTGTTTGGCTGCTCCGACATCCAAAGGGACTTATCACTGAGATAGTTTTATTGTAGCACCAGACGCCTGCCTGGTGATCCCCAGAAGACGCGTTTCTCGGTGGGCCGTTGACTTGGGATTGGCTAAAAGCACTCTCGATGCTGGAAGGTGCTAGAAGTGGCTGCGGATGGCCCTTTATTTGAGGCCATCATACGCGAGCTGAAAGCAGCAGATTCCCTTGGATAACTAACGCTGAGCATCTCCCATGCGGAAATACGGCATGGCGGTTAACCGATGGTTAACACAATTGCATTAAACTGGTGGGATGATAAAAGTTGACTACCGATTTGTTAGCGAACAACCGTGGCATCGTCAAAGAGACCATGCGTTTTCGCTTGTGCAGTTGTCAGTTATAGTAATGGCGCTCGGTTTGGTGGCGGCGGCGGTGATACCGGATGGTAAAGGCGACAGCCAGGCAACGCGTTACCTGACCACCATGGAACGCATGAAGAAAATAGATGAAGCCACCAAAAAGATGATGGCCAGTTGGGGCAGACGGCCATGCCCGGCCAGCGGGTTATACTACCCCGGCCACGCCAACTTTGGTGACGAGGATGGCACGCGTGGTGACTGTGCGGACTCCGGCGATACCACGGGCATTCTCACCCCATTTGACGACACGGACGTGGTAGCAGGTACGGTGCCGGTGCATAAGCTGCATCTGCCTGTTGAATACTATTTTGATGGATGGGGCCGCCCATTTACCTATGTCGTGGACAAAAAGGCAACGCTAAAAACATCTTGCATCGGAACATCTGGAGCGGGTGCGGTCAGGATCGACGATGCCGCCGGTGCGCAAATCGATGCCACGCAATATATGCTCATTAGTCATGGGCCGGACGGGCATGGTTCGTTCCAGCCTGGTGGTGCGGCGCGCAGCAGCCGTCTGGGCGCCGGCAGTACGGATGCGGACCAGCAAAAGAACACCGGTACGATGGGCTTTACCGGCTTTGATGTGGGCGGTTCAAACCCGGCCAGCTTCGTCAACCGCTTTGTAAAGAGAGAGGTGGATTTTTCCGGCGCGACCTATGACGATGTGACATGGTACTCCCCCAATTACAAAAACACCTGCTGCCTTGGCAAGGTGTGCGAAGAAGATAATATCCTTTTTAAAATATACGGTGAGTATGCTAGCCAAGACTATATGTACATGAATATGCAAGTGGATGTTAATGGCGACGGATTCAAAGATATAGCCATATATTCTGATGCATCCATTAATTCATTTTATGTGATATATGGCTCAGCAGATAATCGAGCAAGCCTACCTAACCCGCTTAGACTAGCTGATGTTGGGGTCACCATTCCGGGGTTTGAGTTATATATGGACACGTTTTTTGGTTCGATGAGCGTGCAGGATGTTAATGGGGATGGCGAAAGTGATTTGATTTTTAATCAGCATGAAATCAATTGCTTGAACAATGGTCTTCATCTGGTTTTATACGGGGGTGGGAAAACACCACTGGCGAGTTATGCAGGAAAAATATGGGGCATCACAAGTTATTCTGCGAATGGTGTACACAACGTTAAATTCCGTAGTACAGGATGTAGTGGTTTCCAAACCTCAGATATCAACAATGATGGCTTCACGGATCTAGTTACTTTAAGAAACTGGGGTTCTTCTGATGCAGGCGCTGTTAAAATCATATATGGTAAATCTGCCGGATGGGGTGGTTACGTTGATTTTAATCCACTAGTTTCGTCCTGCCCTTCAGGTTTTGGGTGCACCTACATTAGACCTAACAGCACAGCGTCAACCCGTGAATGGGGGGAAAGTTTAGGTATAGGGGATTTTAACGGGGACGGGTGTAAAGATATTGCAGGACAAAGTACATGGGACAATGGTGCCCGTCCTGAATCCTTCTACACACATATTATTTTTGGTCAATCCATCGCCAATTGTGGCACGGCCGCTGATATGCCCGCCACGGTCATCATCGATAACCTAAATGGCATTGATGGTATAAAAGTGTCCAGAGCAGCGACCCAATGCCATTATACAGGAACTAACATGTTCATAGATCTTAACAACGATGGCTACGATGACTACGTTCATGGATGTGGTGGCCTTACTTCAAACGGCTTACGCTTAGTTTTTGGCGGCCCCGGTCCCAGAACAGGCGTGGGAACCTTTGAACCAAGCTGGTCTGGCTTTACCCCGTCAAATACCTTCAACGGTGCCCGTGGTCTAATGTTGTTTAACGGATTAGCGTCGGGGGATTCCGGCTATGCAAGCCCTCGCGTGCTTGATGCGAATGCCGATGGGTTAAAAGATTTATTAGTATTATATCGTAACAGCTCCACCATTTGGGGGACAATAGTGCTTTATGGCAAAACAAGCGCATATGCATGGCCCGCCGCTATTTCAAGTTATCCGACTGCAGGCAACGGATTTCTAGTATCAAATATTGGCAGTGTTGCTGCAAACCTGTCTGATTTCACCGGTGATGGATATCCAGATATTTATTGGTCAGAGCATGCGTGGAACAGCAATAGCGGCCGCGCGAGAATCATTAAAGCGCCTTCAGATGGTAATTGGAACCACTCTCAGCTCCCAGCAGATGTTGATTACGATATTGTACACTCCTCACCTGCTGGTCAGAAGTTCGGACGCATTGTGCAGCTTGCTGATATAGACAATAACGGCGTTAGGGAGCTGGCTATTAATGCGCCAGCTAACACTCCTGATGGAGTGAGCAACGCAGGAATTATTTATGTATTATGGGACTCTGAAGACCAGCTGGCCAACCCCCTGGACTTCAATGACTTTGGCGCAAATGCTGTCGAGCCTTATTAGTTCGCAATTTCGCCGATTTGATGGGAAGTAGTAGTTAGCGGACAGATTCTAATTCAGTCAGTTCTTGTTTCTACAAATACGGGATCATTCGCTGACACAACTGTCAGGCCAATGCCCTGGACGATACTTGCTCTACTCGGCCTCGCCATGTCGCTTTGCGCTCAACTGAGCGTCGTTCTTGAACCTGCGCGACTATGGATGGTGCAGGTAAAATGGCCTGCTCAGTAGCAACATCGCGGTCGACAACCGGCGTGGACAGTTCATTTCGAAGCGAAACAATTTGGTCAACGGTATCAGCGATACTCGGCCTTTCGCCAATTTCGGCGTTTGACTTGCTTTCAGTGAGAGCACTTCTGAGCTGATTCCTCAGATCTGTCAGCTGCGTAATGTAACTTTCCAACACGAATGGCTTGCCTAGCCGTTCCTGGTAGTCGCTTAGCTGCTGGGATGTCAATGCAAGCTTGGATCGAGTATCGTCCATGCGTGGCTCATACGAAGCCTCAATTCGACTTAAGGCATTGAGGATTGCACGGGCTCCGGCAGTGCTGCTCACGGACTCTATTATTGTCGCATCACCTTTAATGTACACCTCGCGTCCAAACGCTGAAACATCCAACCCAAACTCCAGACCATGGACGCTGCCAATACGAATTCTGCGGCGGTCGGAGAGATGTTCGGGAATTAAGGCTAGTTGGCCCGCCAAATATGGCAGCAGTTCATCCCTGCTTAGAGTCTTACCATAGATTTCGAACTCAGGGTGATTGTTGGAGCCCAGTGTCTTGAGATCATTTTCAAGCTGATCTAGCCTTTGCTCAAGACGGACAATCTCATCAGGTAAGTCTCTGACTTTCCTTCGAGCAAGGAACTGCTCGTCATGATGATTCTTGCGAAGGATCGCGAGTCGTTGCAATTCTGCATCAGTCTCAGCGAGTGTCAGTACGGCAGGGTTACCGGAGGCGATAGCTTTTACCTCAGCGTAGGATAGTTCCTGACCGCCAATGTCCTCTGCGGTTCGCTGATTGACGTCACCGGTCATCACCTGCGAGATGAACCGGGCTTTGGTCTCCAATGCCTGCCACATATAAGCATCGAACGATCCTTGGGTGACATAGCGGTAGATAGCCACTTCTGGATTCTCGTTGCCCTGGCGTAGGATGCGACCATCACGTTGTTCCACTTCGGCTGGCTTCCAGGGTGCATCCAGGTGGTGCATGGCAATCAGTCGCTTCTGGACGTTGGTGCCGGTGCCCATTTTTTGGGTACTGCCAAGTAAGATGCGAACCGAGCCTTGCCGCACCTTCTCAAACAATGCCTGTTTCTTAGCATCCGACGTGGCATCGCCGATACTGGCGATCTGGTCAGCGGGAATGCCGCGAGCAATCAGCTTGCGGGTAACATCGTCGTAGGCAGAGAATCCCCACGGCGTCGGGTTAATGCCCATATCGCAGAAGATCATCTGCGTGCCGCGAACCGGCGTAGAGTCCTTCCACATCCGAGCGACATTGTCCACCATCGCATTGAGTTTAGACTCCGGTTCGTCAATAGCGTCAGGCGATAACATGCGTGCGTCGAGGGCAAGTTTGCGGCCATCGGTGGTAATGGCCAGGGCATTGTCTTCACGCGGATCAATTTTCTGGCTGCGAATCCGGTCATAGCGATCCACCAGGCTCGCCTGGATGCCTGCCTGATCGTCCGACATCGGGCAAGAGATGGTGATGGGCTGGCCATCTTTAAGCTTTGGCCTTGGCAGATTCAGCATGCTGGCCGTTTGAACATCCGCAAATGAGCGGAACATCTGCTGCAATTCCGGCAGGTTGTTAAATTTGGCAAAACGGCTTCGCGGGCGAAGAGAAGAACCATCCGGGGCGATTTCCATGGTATCCACCACTTCGCCAAAATTGGCCGCCCAGCCATCGAAGTGTTCAATACCGCGTTTGGAAAGACCTTCGGGGTCCAGGAAACGCTGCATGTTATACATTTCGACCATGGTGTTACTGATGGGCGTGCCGGTTGCAAACGTCACTCCATGACCAGGATGCAGCTGGCTTAAGTATCTGGATTTCATATAGATGTCAAACGCACGTTGGCTACCGCCAGTTTGCACGCCTGCCACGCGGTCCATTTTGGTTGGCGTCTCCAGGTTCTTAAAATAATGAGCTTCGTCGACAAAGATGTGATCCACGCCAAGTTCATCGAATACCAGGCCATCATCTTTCTTGCCTTCAGCCGACAGTTCTTTGAGCTTGTTTTCACGGTTAGCTTTTTGCTTTTCAATGGTCTTAATCAGATTGCGGTGCTTGGTTGCCGCTCCGTCAGCGGCGGCTTCCACCAGCAGATCGGTATAGTCGTCAATCTGTTCTTGCAAAAACCGCTCCTGGAAATCTTTCGACATGCCAATCCGTTCGAAGGACGAATGGGTGACGATGATCCCATCCCAGTCGTTACTGGCAATCTTGGCAGTCAGGAACTTGCGGCGATCGCGGGTCAAATCCTCTTTGCTTGCCACCAGAAGATGAGCATTGGGGTATAGCTGCATGAATTCGCGGGCAAATTGTTCCAGCATGTGATTGGGGACCACATACATGGGCTTTTTAATCAGCCCAGCCTGCTTCATTTTCATGCCAGCTGCGGCCATGGTAAAGGTTTTACCAGCTCCCACCACATGGGCCAGCAGCGTATTACCGCTGGACATGGTTCGCCAGATTGCGTCCTTTTGATGCTGACGAAGGGAAATTCCCTGGTTCATTCCGTCAAACTCAAGATGCGATCCATCGAATAGGCGAGGACGTAGGTTGTTGTAGGTATCGTTATAGATACGAACCAATTGCTCCGTACGTTCCGGCTCGACAAATACCCAGGATTTGAACCTCTCTTTGATGAGCTTTTGCTTTTCACGGGCGGCGAGCGTTTCAGTCTCGTTGAGTACCCGTTCGTCACCATTGACGCCACGTATCGTGTCATAGATCATCGGCGATTTCATATTAAGGGCAAGTTCCAGCAGCCTGGTGCCATCAATGCGGCTGGTCCCGAAGTCGGATGTGGCTTTGACCGAGTGTTCAGCGGCGTAGCTCGCATCGACGCTCCAACTCGCATCTTTCACGAGATGCCCAATACCGACATCGCCGGCAGCCACCCCAAACAGGTCAGCGGCAAATGCCTCAATCACTTCGGTAGGTATCCAGGGCGATCCAAGCTTTGCATCAATATCGCCAGGCAGAACATCAGGTGGTTGCACTTCGCGTAGCTTGGCGGCGTTGTAGGAAAAGGCGTCGCCAGCCGACTCGGCAATGGCTAGTTTCTCACGGACATTGCCGGAAAGGTAAATATCGGCCGTTTCAAACTCGCCGGTCTCAGGATTCTGAAAGATCAGATCCCCGAGTTCCGAGATAATCGTTGTCACTGGTTTGCCGTAAATGGACGAGATATAGTCCAGATCGACTTTGCCCGAATGATCCAGCGATGCAAGTAACCCCGCCTCGGCAGATTCTACATGAGTAATGGTTTGTTTGGGGCCAACGACGTCGCGAAAGAAGATGGACGCTTTGGCGGCCTTGCCAGTGACTTCATCATAGTCTTCCAATGACATGACCAACATGGCGTCCGGGTCATCCCGAAACTTGACCAGGTTGGGCATGCGGCGAATTACGCTGCCGGTTTGTGTCTCGGAAAAGGTCGTCTTATTTACCGGACCGTAGCGGCTCACAAAACTGTCATAGGATTTGCCGAGAGCTTTACGGGTCTGCTCGCGCTCAGGATCTGGCCAGTTTTCATTTTGGGCCTGGAGCACTAGCCTTGCGGCATCGCGAAGTTGAATCAGTGATGCCAGGCGTTTGCCCATCATCGAGCCATTGGCAACTAACACTTGCTTGCCATGGGCGACGGGTGAACCAGATCCATCGATGATCTGGTAGATATTTTGGTTGTCACCGATATAGAAGCTGCCTTCGGTAAGGTGCTGCTTGGGCGGAGGACGGTTAAATCGCTCGGGCGTTGGAATCGAGGGAGCTTCAACAGCTGGTGGATCGTATGACGGTAACTGTTCCAATGCAGCCGATAGTTGCTGTTTCAGATCACCATTGGATCTGACGCTAAAACCATCGTCGCCGTACAGCTGGTTAGCCAGGGTGTAGTCACCAAGCACCATTTCGGGATGGTTGATAAAGTACTCGTTTACCGTGACATCCTTACCTTCGACGGGGAATGAGCCGACTTGGAGCCAACTATCATCAATGTGGTTTTCTGTATTTCTGTGTTCACGCTTTTTGAGAAAAATAATATCCGTGACCACTTTGGTGCCTTCATGCTTGAAGGCATCGGAAGGTAGGCGAATCGCCCCCACAAAATCCGCCTGTTTCGCAAGGTAATCTCGCAGGGCTCCATTTTGCTTATCCAGCGTAAAATGCGATGTTACCAGTGCCATAACGCCGCCAGGCTTCAACGCATCCATGGACTTGGCAAAGAAATAGTCATGCAGGGCAAATCGCTGGCCCTTGTGATCCAGTTTGATGTTGGCGAATGGCACATTACCAATCACTGCATCCAGTGAGTTACCCGGCAGCCTGGTGTCCCGGAAGTTCTCGATCCGGATATCGTGCTTGGGATATATTGCTTTGGCGATCTCGCCGGATGTCTGGTCGAGCTCGACACCAATGTAGTGAGCGTTGCCGCGATCCTTGCTCAAAAAATTGCCAACACCGCAGCCCGGCTCCAATATGGTCGCTCCAACTGAAACGCCGAGCCTGGATAGTGCCGCGTGCATGGCATCGATAACGGTAGGGGAGGTATAGAACGCGTTGAACGTCGTCCGCTTGGCACTGTCATAGTCCGCTGGCGACAATAACGTTTCGAGCTGATGGCCGAGTTCTTCCCACCTGGTATCTTTGAACTTGCCGGTGATTGGATCTCGAAACAATGATAATGCGACCGGCCCAAACCCACCAAACTTCATCAACGCCTGTCGCTCTGCGTCAGTGGCCGGGCGTTGTTCCTGCTTCAGCTGATTCAGAATGCTGAGAGCAGCAAGAATATCACGAGCTTTGGCTTTCTCGCCGCTGCTCGTCGTCGGCATTGGCGCCAGGGCTGAGGCCGGAGCGTGTACCGGGCGGCTTTCCTGCTGTTGAACTACGGGGGAAAAGAGGGGGTGAGCCTCGAACTTGACTGCCTGGATGAGCTTTAGCGAGTCATCATCGACAGTAGGGCGTTTTGGATTTGCTGAGGAGTAGCTACCGCCAGATTGTGTGCCTGCTCCAGTTTGGCCAGGTAACCTTGCAAGTGCGTCGTGAGGAACTCCAGTGCCTGGCTGCGTATCTCCTCGATCGAAAGGTCCGGATGAGCTGGTTTGGTCTGCTCCACCAATTGCTGGTGATTGAGTCGAAGCTGAGCTGCTGTCAATTCCATCGTCGAAAGTAAAGAATTGTTGGCCTTTAGCTTTTCGCAAAGTAGCGGCTGGCTTTCGAGCAGTTCGAGAGCGATGGTTTTGTATGGCATGTGGCGTCACTATCGGAGCTGGCTCGTCGACATCCACATCCACAAAATCGAATAGGGGAGTCGATTGGCCTGTCATGGGGAACGTACAGATTGGATTGAACTTCTCCTGATTTAACCCGCCTCCGTCAGATATCCAGTGAAAACTGTTCTCATCGAATAGATCTAATTGCTTTGTCGTATTTGTGCAACGCTTTGTCCTCATGGTGCCTCCGTTCAGGTGTCTGGACGCAGCATCGCGTCCTTGTTTGAAGGCGACACAACCTGCCATGAGGCGTGGCGTAGCGCATCTGGCAAGCTAAAGGTTGGAGGGGCCGCATCGCGGAGGAACCAAGCTTTGGCTTGCCAGATGCGCTGGGCAGGTTAGACAAACAAACAGGATCAGGATGCTGTTAGTTTAGCGAGCCGAGAGTCTCAGAACTATCACATGGAAGGCTTCGTCTTCGATTTGCTACCGTCACGGATAAATCCCTGAAGCGACGTAATCCTCCAACCTGGCGCAATCACGATGACTACACTATCAGATGGCACTTAAACTTGTGCTGAACCAAATGACTACTGTGTTTGCAGTAGATGCAAATTTGAGAAAAGCAGAGGCTATAATTTCGATGAAGGCGATGTAAATGTCCGTCAACAGGCCTGGTAGACTTGGTCGTAACTCCCCCTGTCCATGCAAAAGTGGCAAGAAGTTTAAAGCTTGTTGCTTGCCCAAACTGAGTATGCTTGGAAATTGTGAGACAGAGAGAAATCCTTACCTGAATTTTCCAATCACCGTTCACACTTGCCTGACGGTAGTCAGCAATTCAATCGAAACATCAAAGAGATTTTGGCCAATTTCGGTAGTTGGCCGAAGTCGACAAGCCGTCGAGTTTGACGCATCATCAGAAGAGCTCGAACACGACCAGATATTGCGAGTGGGATTCTGCAATTGCGAATACAGATTAATTGCTCAAGCCAAGACCGACAAAGGCGTCTTTGAACTTCGAGCGAATGACGTGCTCAGGCCTGGTGTACATGTTATCTTCGTTGTCTTCGATAACCAGGAAAACCTAATAAAGCTATTCGTTGATGGGCAAATGCTAGAGTCCAAAGTACTAGACGGAGAATTAGCCTTTTCGTCATCCGATCAAATTAGTATCGCATCTGGTCAAGGACTCATGATTTGGTTTACGAGAATCTATCGGCAAACTTTCGACGAGAGTGATCTAAGTGGTTGCCGAGCAATCCAAGTTCCGAAGTGTGAGGATTGGTGGAATAGAGAAGCAAATGCAATCAGTCGGCTTTATTTTCCCGGCGAAGCAGGGACCTTGGTGCACAGCTGGATTTCTCTCCCTTATCTGGGCTTGATTCGCGGGAGGACAGATTTAGTTCGAAGAGTTTTGGAAGCGTTCAATGACACGCAATCCAACTACAATACTCCGCAAGAGGCGTGCAAAGCGGCCAGTCTCCGAATCAGTGAGCTAACAAGCGCGTTAAGAGCAATTATTGATGACCCGTCGTCAGACGAACCAGCACTTTTAAAATTCATTGAAAGAACGCCACAGATTGCCTTCCTTCTTGAGCCGGACTCTGTTAAGCAGTGGAGAGAGCAAACACTCCAGGGATACGGCCGAATCGATTTCGTATTCGAGCTTGTTGATCGTAGTTACTGCGTCATGGAGATAGAGTCACATAATGCTTCACTCTTTACAATAAAAGACGAACTCCGGGCAGAAGTAAGCCATGCATTATCTCAGGTAGAAAAATGGCTTTTAGGTGCTGAGAAATTGCCTCACGTCACCCAACGTAATTACGGGGTCAGCGGTGCTGAGCACTTTAGTGGCTGTGTGGTCATTGGTCGTTCCAAGGACATCGATACTGAGTTTCGATCGGATAGATGGCTTGCAACTAGACGTAGCCGTCATAAAATATTGACCTGGGACGACATACTCGCACGTGGCCAAAGACTTGCGCAGCGGTTGTCCGACCCTGCGGTTGCTGAATCTAGTTGGGAATGAAATGATTCCTGACCAACTAACAACAGACACTAGAATTGTCGGCTTCTTTGAGTAGACCCGGCCAACCAATGCCCGCCCCGCCTCGATCATTCTTCGTCCTCATCGGCGAATCTATCAAGATCACCCTCGTCAATGGTTAGCAGTGCAAGCAGGGTATCCATAATCGGTACTGGATGAAATTCCTCCGTAACCCAAACGTCGTCCAGTTCATCGCTGTCAAACGTGCGAAACCAGTCTTTGACGTGCCCTTCAGATTCCGACCGTTCAAAGCTTCCAGACTGCATACCATTCCACGGCTGATTTGCATTCGTTGGCATAGAACCACGGTTAGGATAAATGCCACGGCGATCGCATCAAAATCTTAGCCAAACAGTAGGGTTTCGAGGAAATCTGTATTCCAGCCAGCTCTTTTTCTTTTGGCCTTCAAAGATGAGCGTGAAGTGTCCTGCTTAAGTAGACTGGTCA
>JADYZV010000082.1 GCA_020852965.1 Pirellulaceae bacterium
AAACTATTGGAGCCCAATCTAGGCTTCCGGTAACTGCACTCCACCCGACTAGAACGGGGAAGCAACCTGCCGCACCACCCCAAACGATATTTTGCGAGGTGCGACGTTTCAGTAAGAGAGAGTAGATGAAGACATAAAACAGGTGTCCGGCTACAGCGAGGCCAGCAGCTACCCAATTCACGAGCAAGCCAAGCCAACTGGTTGACCCGATGCCGGTTACCCAAGCAAAGGTCAACGCTTCTTTGTCAGTTAATTCCCCCGTCACTAGAGGCCGATTTTTGGTTCGCTTCATGACGCGATCAATATCTCGGTCGATATAGCAATTGAAAGCACCTGCAGACCCAGCGCTAAAAAAACCTCCGACGAGAGTTGCTAGCACGAGCCACAAATTAGGGATTCCTCTTTGCGCTAGAAACATCACAGGGATCGTTGTGATTAGAAGCAACTCAATAATGCGAGGTTTAGTTAGTTGCACATACGCGCTGAGCTTGCGTCTAAAGGCTAAGGGTGGAGTCCCCGATCTCGGTAAAACTGCAGTGTTCAAGCCTTGCTCACAATCAATTAATCTCTACACGAGTCTAAGCACGAACGCTCTGACTCGCGTTCTCACCGGCAGCGGGAATCTTCGGTGCCTATACTTGGGAATGCTTGCCTGGTTCGTTTCGAAGGCGAATTGAACCGCAATTCTTTGGTAAGGCTTCAAGCTCGTTTCGGCTTGCAACTTTCAAGGGTAGGAAGGACTCAGGATGCCAAATCTCGACTGGACGCCAATGGACGAACGTGCAGTAAACACTGCCAGAATTCTCGCGGCGGATGCAGTAGAAAAAGCGGGAAGCGGGCATCCAGGTACTGCCATGAGTCTCGCTCCAGCCGCATACTTGTTGTTCCAGCGGGAAATGAATCGCGATCCGAAGGATAGCTCTTGGCCCGGTCGGGATCGATTCATCCTCTCTTGCGGGCATTCTTCGCTAACCCAATATGTGCAGTTCTATTTGGCCGGTTACGGTCTGGAACTTTCAGACTTGGAGGCATTGCGCACGTGGGGGTCTAAGACTCCGGGCCATCCGGAATACGGCCACACCGATGGAATCGAAATCACCACCGGCCCGCTTGGCCAAGGAATTTCCTCCGCTGTTGGATTCGCCTACTCGGCGCGCTATGAACGTGGTTTGTTCGATCCCGACGCTCCTGCTGGACAGAGCCCCTTCGACCACTTTGTTTACGTGATTGCTAGCGATGGCGACTTAGAAGAAGGTATTTCCAGCGAGGCGTCTTCTCTTGCGGGCCATCAAGAACTTGGCAACCTAATCGCTATTTACGATGACAATCAGATTTCGATTGAAGACGATACAAACATCGCATTCACAGAGGATGTCGCCGCCCGATACAACGCCTACCACTGGCATGTTCAAGTTGTTGATTGGAAGAAAACCGGAGAATATGTCGAAGATATTCAGGAACTCGCCGATGCATTAGAAAGCGCCAGAGCCGTAACGGACAAGCCTTCCCTAATCATTTTGAAAACGATTATTGGCTGGCCATCACCAACCAAACAAAACACGGGCAAGATTCACGGTTCTGCGCTTGGGGCCGACGAATTGGCTGCTGTGAAGAAAGTGCTCGACTTTGATCCAACTAAACACTTCGCGGTCGAGCCAGAAGTGTTAGCGCACACTCGAAAGGCGATCCAACGCGGCGCTGAAGCGCACAAAGAATGGAACGCTAAATTCGATGCTTGGGCGAAAGCAAACCCTTCGAAAAAAGCGCTATTCGACCGGTTGCAATCTGGAGCCTTGCCAGAAGGCATCGCGCAAGCGCTTCCGGTGTTTCCAGCCGGGAAAGATATCTCTACGAGATCTGCCTCGGGCAAAGTCATCAACGCTTTGGCGCCTCTCATGCCTGAGTTGTGGGGCGGATCGGCAGACCTGGCTGAATCGAACAACACGACAATTGAGGGCGCGAATTCTTTCGTTCCCTCCGATCGTTCCACTCATGAATGGACTGCGGATCCTTATGGGCGAGTATTGCACTTTGGAATTCGCGAACACGCAATGGGCGCAATCATCAACGGCATTGTTTTACACGGGAAAACCAGGCCATTCGGTGGCACATTCCTCATCTTTAGCGACTACATGAGAGCATCTGTGAGGCTTGCAGCGCTCATGAAAATCCCATCTATATTCGTTTGGACTCACGATTCCATAGCTCTTGGCGGTGACGGTCCGACGCACCAACCGGTTGAGCACCTGACCGCACTTCGTGCAATCCCGGGACTGGACGTCATTCGACCAGCGGACGCGAATGAGGTCGCAGTTGCTTGGCTTGCCATCCTTCAACGAAGAGGCGGGCCGGCTGGGTTAGCACTGAGTCGGCAAAATCTTCCTGTGTTCGAAAGAGGCAACGGGGTTGCATCGGGTGATGTACTCGCTTCTGCCGGCGCAGTCGCGAGGGGCGCATACGTATTGGCGGAAGCACCGAACGGTGAGCCAGACGTGATTTTGATCGGAACTGGCTCTGAAGTGCAGTTCGCCTTGGCTGCACGAGAGGAATTGAAAAGGGAAGGCATCCAAGCGCGAGTTGTATCTGCTCCTTGCCTTGAGTGGTTTTCCGAACAGGATGAGGCATACCGAGAGTCAGTGCTGCCGTCGAACGTTCGAGCCAGAGTCTCGGTCGAGGCTGGAATTGCTATGTCTTGGCGAGGCGTAATTGGCGATAAGGGTGAGGCCGTTTCGGTAGAGACGTTCGGGGCCTCTGCAGATTACGAAACGCTATACGAAAAGTATGACATCACGGCTGACCACGTTGTCCGAGCTGCCAAGAAGTCAATCCAAAACCAATAATTCGAAAGTCGGAAGGGTCAAAACGATGACTGATGTGACAAGTCCTTTAGCGGAGCTAAGCAGGGCGGGAGTAAGCGTATGGCTCGACGATCTGTCGCGTCAACGGATCGTATCGGGCGACTTGCAGCGGTTGATTGACGAGCGACACGTCGTCGGCGTAACCACGAATCCGACTATCTTCGCAAATGCACTCTCAGACAGCGACGATTACTCCGCTCAAATCGCGGAACTCGCAAAGCAAGGTAAGACACCAAGTGAAGCAGTGGTCGCGCTAACCACTCACGATGTCGCAACTGGTTGTGACTTATTTCGCAAGCATTTCTTGGAAAGCGGCGGCAAAGACGGACGCGTATCGATCGAAGTAGAACCTGCCTTAGCTCATGATGCTGCCGGGAGCATTAGAGAAGGCAAGTTGCTTTGGAATCTAGTTGATCGTGAAAACGTCATGATCAAAGTTCCGGCAACGGTTGAAGGGCTTGAAGCAATCACCGAACTAACGGCCGTGGGAATTAGCGTCAATGTGACTCTGATTTTCAGCCTCCAACGGCACAGGGAAGTCATCAACGCCTACTTGACGGGACTGGAGAAGGCCAAGGCCGCCGGTCTGGACCTCTCGAAAATCCGATCGGTCGCATCGTTTTTTGTCTCGAGAGTAGACACGGAAATTGACAAGCGTCTCGATGCGATGGACTCTGACGAAGCTCGATCGTTGCGCGGGAAAGCAGGCATTGCGAATGCGCGACTTGCATACGAAGTATTTGAACAGGCATTCGCAAGCGAAAGAGCGAAGCTACTGCTTGCTTCTGGAGCGAACCTTCAACGCCCACTCTGGGCCTCAACTGGTGTCAAAGATCCAGCATTCCGCGACACGCTATACGTAGAGGAGCTAGTCGCAGACAACGTGATTAACACCATGCCCGAAAAGACAATGGAAGCTACCTTCGAGCACGGCGTGATAAAGGGCGATACGGTTTCTGGTACGTATGCCGAATCAAATGAAGTGCTTGATCGGCTCGCAGGATTAGGAATTTCCTATAACGAAGTAACCGACTTGCTCGAGAAAGAGGGTATCGAGAAGTTCACAGTTTCTTGGAACCAGTTGCTCCAGACGGTTCAGGATGCGTTGAATCGTTCTAAGGAATCCTGACGATGAGTTTCGATATCACTCTAAGTGGTGCCGCCCTTGAGGCT
>JADYZV010000083.1 GCA_020852965.1 Pirellulaceae bacterium
CAGCCGCAGGCGGCTTGACACCACGGTCACAGATCAATCGCCGTACCCATTTTTGTAAAACCGGCAATGACCATGGCTGTGCGCAAGCGTGGCCGCAACCGCTCTGCCCAATCACCCAGCCACCGGCACAGCCGCAGCCATCAGCTCCGCCAGAAAACGCTAGCGCCGTTTGATATCAACTTGAAACGATGCCCCTATCCTACGCCGCAAATGGGTGCATACGGCTCTGACTTCAGCCCAAGCAATACCCCCAATGGCATCCAAGGCTCGGCACGACCAGAAGTGAAACGCTAGGGTGCAGTCGGATTGCAAAGCTTGCAAAACAAATGTCCCCTTCTGATTGGGTATGATCCATTACCCGGTCAGACAGCACCTCAATGGGAAGAGGCTTGGAACGCAGTTACGAGGCAGTCAGCAAGGGCAGGTTGGTTCCAGAATTCGTCCCACCGTCCGACCAGGGCCAGCATGCGAAGGTTGAAGACGGCCTGCGCCGTTTCTGGAAGCCAACCGGGGCCTGGTCGCTTGAGCCGGAGCTGGCTGGCGACGCGATGCAGCGACTCCATGGCTCCGGAACCGATCTGGTAGCCCAACTCGATGTATCGGGCGTAGTCCATCCGGTACGCGTTGTTCCCGATGTAGCGAACTATGTCCTCGAGAGCGGAGACACCTTCGACGGGCACTTTCACGCGCCGCAGCAGGTCAAGCAGGGGCTTGGCGTTCGTCGTCGCTTTCCTGCTGCGACGGGCCTCGAGGTTGCGCTTGTGCGCCAGCGTCAGGGCTCTGGGACGCTTGCGATGACCTTTGCGAGCTTTGGGCTTGGCTGTGCGCACGCGGCGGGTGCCGAAAAGCGCGTTGCGCGCCTGGTTGTAGAATCGACGCGCCTTGTCGTGCCCTTTGCCCCACACCGCCGCTGCGAATTTCCCGAGATGCTCGAGCACGTGATAGCCGTCCAAGATGACGAGCGCACCGGCGAAAAGCGTCAGAATGTGCGTCTCGAACCAAGGCATTCCATCGGTGATCCACGCGATACGTGCGACCACACCGTCGCCGTAGTCACCGTCGGCTGGCAAGTGGCCCGAGTCGATGAGCCGACGAACGATGCGCTCGACTTCATAGCAATCGCCCCAGGTGTATTCTCCGCCAAGATGCACGAGCTGTCCGGTGCGCTGGTCGATGCACCAGAGCCGCAAACCGTTCGCCATCTTCCACGCGGCGCTCCACGTGTCATCGACGTATCGTCGCAGAGCGTGAGCATCGCACGACGCGTAGATGATCGGACGGCCCGTTTCGGCATCCCGCGTCGCGCGCGTACGCAGAATCTCTCGAATCTGTTGAACGGGACGGTAAACCCACCGCCAATCCACTATCGAGCCCACGGCGGCCATGTGCGAGGCGATGGTGGTGTCTTCCAGCGAGACGGCACCATGGGTGAAGAACGTCAGCGCCTGCTGAGCGGCGCGGAAAGGATGCTCGCTGCCGAGCCGAGCCTCCCATTCCAAGCATAGTTGCGACGAGCGGCAGTGCTGATGCAACGGGAACAGCGTTCTGGCTGGGGCTCTGGTTGTCGTGGTGACCGTCCCGTTCCGATCGCGGTACGCGAAGAGCGGGAAGCGGACAGCACCAAAGGTCGTCGTAAAGGTGTACCAGTAGTCACGGTCGAGCCGCGGTGAGACCTGGGAGCCGTCCAGGCCTCGAGCCTGAATTTCCTGCTCGGTGGCACGGCGCGCCTGCATCGCGAACAGGGCTGTGAGAAGCAGACGTCCGAACTCGAGCAGCACCTTCCACACGTCCGACTCGAGAACCCGCTCTGAGGCACCAGCCTGCGCTGACTCGAAGAGCTGCTCGACCTGCGGAAGCAAGCTTTCGAGCAATTTAGACTTGACGACGCTGGGGGCGTATGAGAACAGAGAATCCGTGGTGGTCATGTGCGGACTTTCTTGGAAGGAATGGCCGTACATACCACCCTATCCGGCACCAGCGAAGCGCAGATGAGCAGATGCCAGTCGTGCAAGAGGGGGCGAGCCGACACGGGGCGGATGGGCACGCGAATCATCTCGCCGCCATGATGTGGGAGTGGCGGCGACCCGACGAGATGGCGCTATCGCGTAAACCCCTCAGCAACGGCTCAAAGACCGGTTTGCCTAATACTACTGCGGGAAATTACACCCTATCGACTCCTGCACGCACGTAAACTCAACACAATACCCCCGACCATCGCATCCTACCGACTCGCAACCGACCGGGTGCCAGGGGATACAGGGGTCGAATCATGGGGTTGAGACGGTGACAACACGGGCAACGCGGAAGCCAGGTGGCAACATATCGGGCAATGGCGAGACGAAGGGTGGCAAACGAGTTGGCGAAGTGTCGCTCAGGCCGCGCTCGTGAACGAACAATCGGCACTTTGCCTTCCTCCACCATGGGGGCGTACTTTGGGAAGAAAGAACGCAAGATAGTTGGCCAAGTTTTTTGAACTGAAATAATTCGGCGGCATGAACCCTGACGATCGAGTAATTCGAGAGCTGTTGGCCGATGTCGTGGAGCAAAGCGCCCTAAACCTGTTGGATCCCGACCGATTGCAGGCGATCGCGGAAGACTTGCGGGTCGTGGAGCGAAGGCGCAGCTACCATGCAGGATTGGTGACAGTATGCATCGTGATTTCGGCGCTGCAACGCTCCACCGATACCCAGGGAAGGCTGGCAGATGCCCGCTGGAATTACGAGATATTGGGAGGAGGACCCACCAAAGAAAGCGGTTTTCGCAAGGTGGCTCGAAAGATCGCGCCCGTGCTTCAGCTGCTGCTTGCTCGACGCTTGAATGCGCTGGTCTGCAACGCCACAACCCCGGAACTCAAAGGCAGACTCAGCGCTTTTCGTGATGTGCTGGTGCCTGACGGCTGTGCTTTCAAACTCGCCAAACGGCTGGCGAGCAGTTACGCGGGAACGGGCAACGATTCGGAGTTGAAGTTGCATGCAGTTTACAGCCTTCGTGCCAACGGCCTGGTGTCGATTCATGCCACGGCCGGCACCGTCAATGACAACGATGGCTTCGCTCCGCAGTGGCAACCTGGAGCCCTGTATATCTGGGATCTTGGCTACAACGACTACGCTCGAGCGATTGACGCAACGGCCGCTGGCGCTCTGATTTTGCAACGCCTCAAAAGCAACGCTAACCCCAAGGTGGTGGCGTCGTATGGCCCGACAGGCCACAGGCGAGAGCTAAGGGGTGAAAATGGCAAGGCTATTTGCCTAGACGAAGCTTGCGCCATGGGCTTGGTACATCAGCAGCGCGTGCTGGACTTGGACGTCGAGTTGCGCACCAAGGAACAAAGCGCGTTGATGCGCGTGGTATGTGTACCTTTTGGCGGCGAAGACCGATACTATCTGACCTCGCTACCACGGCAGGAGTATAGTGCCTACGAGGTGGCCGAGTTATATCGATTGAGGTGGGAGGTGGAGCTATTTTTCCGGGGATTGAAAGGTGCGATCCGACTCGATGAGGTCAGGCGTCTGGAAAATGAAGACTCTTTACACACGATTGTGTATGGTACGTTGCTGGCCGCCACGCTTGTGCGCGACATTACCGCAAGTCTCAACCAGTTAGAAGCGGGCGAATCCGAGCAGGATAATGCCTCTAACGAGGCTTTTCCCCCCACAACGGCCCAATGCGAGCCCCAAGGCCGACCCGAAGCAAACCAACGAGCCACCAAAGCAGAAAAAAAGGACCAAAGCCATCAGCGGTCCGGGACCCAGACGGCAGCGGAGCTTCTTCGCCGTCGCCTTACAGATCGGGCGCGTATTTCATCTTGTGCTCGATCTTCTGCACACTTGTCTGTCAGGTGAGACAAGCCGTCGTCGGGAACTATCCAAGCGCTTAGCCAATGCCATTATCGATGGGGCTCGTCCCCGCGGTGGCCGAAAATACGAGTCTACTGTGGTAGAAGCCCAGAGCCGAAGCTCGCCGCTCACCAGACTCAGGCCATCGCGGCCTGGGCGTACACCGCAGGCAGTTGCGCGAAAGCGACAATGTATACGTTAAAGGACGCCCCCATGGTGGAAAGACACTTCGACTATGTGGAAAACAAGTGCCTGAGGCGGCGTCGATTCTGCTTTGACGACTTCGACGATTTGCAGCGCCATGCGCGCTGGTGGTGCCGCGAAGTCGCCAACGTTCGAATCCATCGAACAACCCATGAACGTAGATTTCGCAAACGGGAGAGGAACAAGCGCCAGATTACGTTGTAATCGACAATATATGTAATAATTGGATTACATAATAGCATTTTCCGCTATTGCAGATACACGGCCCCCTTTCCCCCACCAACGTATTCAACTGGCGCCGTCCTCATTCGAGTTGCGGCAACTGCAGCGCCGGACGTGGCTGCATTCGGATCCATAGACTCCGACCCGTGCGCACAAGACGCCCTGGCACCAGCAATATCGTGCGTCGCACCCACGACGTTCTCCAGCCTCGCAGCTTGGG
>JADYZV010000084.1 GCA_020852965.1 Pirellulaceae bacterium
AGTCACCGGCACCAACGACGGACCGGTCGCTCCAGCCGGCACCAACACGGCCCCCGAAGATGGCGCTGTTGTCAATGGCACACTCAGTGAAACCGACGCCGACACCAACGACACGCACCCCTACGCGCTGATCACCAACACCAGCGAAGGTTCGGTCACGGTTCAGGCCAACGGTGATTACTCGTTCGACCCCGGCGCCGACTTCCAGGACCTGGCTCTGGGGGAAACCCGCGATGTGATGTTCACTTACGAAGTCACTGACAACCACGGTGCCACCAGCCAAGCGGTTGTCACCATCACAGTCACCGGCACCAACGATGAGCAAGTCATCGCGAACAATTTAGGTATGACGGTCGATGAGGGCACAACAGGGAGTGTGCTGACGTCGGCCATGCTGGCAACGACTGATGTTGACAATCTCGACAGCGAGTTGGTTTACACGGTTTCGACGCAGACTGTCAACGGTACGCTTCGTCTGAACGGGGCCGCCTTGGCGATCAACGACACGTTTACACAAGCGGATATCGCAGCAGGACGCGTCGGCTACGACCACAATGGTAGCGAAACTTCGAGCGACAGTTTTGCGTTTACCGTCGACGACGGCATCGGAGGGGCTTCCAATGGAAGCTTTGTTATTAGCGTCTCGCCGGTCAACAACCACACACCGGTCATCACCAGCAACGGGGGTGGGGCGAGCGCGACGATCCACGTCGATGAAAATTCAGCCGCTATCACAACCGTTACAGCGACGGATGGCGATTTGCCAATCCCCACGTTGACATACAGCCTGGTTGGAGGTGTCGACTCGGGGTGGTTCACGATTGATGCCAATACTGGTGAGCTTCAGTTCATCGCCGGCCGCGACCGCGAGTCGGCGACTGACTTCGATGGAGACCACACCTACGAAGTGATCGTCCGAGCCAGCGATGGCACGCTGTCGACAACGCAGGCGATTAGCGTCGTGATTGATGATGTCAACGAATTCGGCGTTGGCACGGTAACGGATACAAATGCATCCGCAAATCAAGTCAATGAAAATTCTGCTCCGGGAACGCTGGTGGGATTGACGGTGAAGGCGACCGATTCGGACGCGACCAACAATACCATTACCTATAGTCTCGTAGACGACGACCACGGGCGTTTCGCAATCGACAGCGTGACCGGTGTAGTGCGATTGATCGGGCCGGTTGACTACGAAGCGGATGGGGCGTCGCGCACGATTCGCGCCCAAGCGACGTCGAGCGATGGCTCATTTTCTCAAAGCGATTTTAGTATCGCGATCGTCAATGCCAATGAAGCTCCGCAAGCTGTTCCCGGCGAATACACCACCAGCTATATCGACGATTTGGCTGTCAACTTGCTTTCCAACGCTGTCAACGGAGTTGATCCGGATGGAGATGTCGTTACCGCGGTGATCGTCCAGGGACCTGCATCAGGCACTGCCACGTTACTCGGTGATGGCAGTCTACGTTACCGCCCGCAAGCGGGCTTTGTAGGGACGGTATCGTTGACCTACTATGTGACCGATGGCAACTTGAATTCGGCTGTTGAAACGGTGTTGATCCATGTGATCCTTCCGACCAACCTGCCTCCAGCGGATATGGGAGGGGGGGGCGGCACAGGCAGCACTAGTGGTACAGGCTCTGGTGGCGCAACTTCGACTGCGTCACCGCCAAGCCAAGCGGCAAACCATTCGCTTTCTGCGCCCGGGCCAATCGACCAGAGCAGTCAAGCGGCGGCGTCGACTCACGTCGTTCAGGTTGCTATTGCCCAATTGGATACAAGCACAGCGCGCGCGCTACAAACCGTTGAATTGGCACGTGACGATGCGAACAACCAAACACAGTTGTTCCTCAACGGCTTGGCCGGGATGGATCTACATTCGCCCGAAACCGAACGACTTGAGTTCGACGCTAACCATCGCATGGTGTTTAAGCAAGCATCGATGACGCAATTGGTATTCGCGGAGGTGAGCGAGTTGATTGACGCGGACTCGCAGAGCGATTGGATCAGCCAGATCGACCCTTATGTGGCTACAGCGGTGGGAACGGGTATCGTGATTTGGTTGGTCCATGCGGGGCAATTTGCAGCGGCGCTATTGTCGACCGCTTCCACTTGGGTGCAGTTGGATCCGTTGACGGTGCTACAAGGTGCTGGGGAATCCGAGGTTGGCGAATCGTTGGAAGAGAAAATGTTTGAACGCAAAGTGGACTAAAACTTTACCGAACTCGATTTTCAGGTAGTGGATAGGGCAACGCTTGCGTTTGAATCGATATACTTCGGGGACTCGTAACCTCGTCCACTACAAGTCTGATCCATTTGAATCGATATACTTCGGGGACTCGTAACCTCGTCCACTACAAACTTGGTGGTTGGAAGTCTATTTACCCATGGTGATGGTGCGATCGAGTTGGATATCGAAGGTGGCGATGCGATCTCGCACTTTTCCACGCGTGATCCCTAGGATTTCAGCCGTCTTGGATTGGTTGCCAGCGGTGGCTTCCAAGACTTGGGCGAACAAGCGGCGTTCGACCTGCTCGATGAGTTCGTTATAGAGATCGTGCGAGCCAGCTTCGAGTCGGGAGCGAACGAAGGCATCGATGGAGAATCCTGGCGACGCAAGCATTTCTTGCGCGGATGGGTCATGAAGCGCCCTGTTGTGCAAGTCAAGCGAATTGTTCTGGGCAGCTTCGATGGCGTTGGATGGGGGTTCCTGCTTTGCCGAACTATCTCCACGCTCACCTAACGGTGGACGCTCACGGTCCGTTTCCGTCCGAGCTGAGGAATCGCTTTTGGCGACGTGAGGCGCGTTGCGAAATTGGTCGTGCTCCAAACTCGGATTGCGAATAAAGCCTGGAAGATTTTCACTGCCAATGACAGTTCCTGTGGTGTTGAGCAACGATTGACGCACTACGGATTGTAGCTGCCGAACATTGCCAGGCCAGTCGTAGTGGACAAGTAAGTCGAGCGCACTGGGAGCGATTCCGACCAGCTCGGGGCGGTTCATGTCGGTTTTGGCTTGCCGCAAAAAGTACTCGAGCAATGCGGGGATGTCATCGCGCCGATCGCGCAGCGGGGGGAGTGCGATGGTGAAACCGTTCAACCGATAGAGCAAGTCATCGCGGAACTCATTTTCGGCGGCCAATTGTTCCAGGGGCCTGTTGGTAGCCGCAATAATGCGCACATCTGTCGAGATGAGTTCGTTGCCGCCGACGCGTTCGAATTTTTGCTCTTGGAGCAGTCGCAGCACTTTGCCTTGAATGACCGACGACATGTCGCCGACTTCATCGAGCAGGATGGTCCCACCGCTACACTGCTCGAAACGTCCTATGCGCCGCCGCTCAGCCCCGGTGAACGAGCCTTTCTCGTGGCCGAACAGTTCGCTTTCGAGCAGTTGATCGGGGATCGCCGCACAGTTCACTGCGACAAACGGCTTGTCTCTGCGGTCGCTGTGGTGGACCAGGGCTCGAGCCACAAGCTCTTTGCCAGAGCCGCTTTCGCCACGAATGAGCACGGTGACATTTTGCGAGGCGACTCGACCGATATCTTTGTAGACTTCGATCATCGTTTTTGAATTGCCAACGAAGCGCTCGCCCTCCGAAGTCCCTTCACCGACCGGCAGAGCAACTGGCTGATCCATCAAACGCCGAGCTTGACAAGCGCTGAGAGTTAGATTTCGCAACTGTTCGATGTTCAGGGGTTTGGCTAGATAGTCGAACGCACCTGCCCGCATCGCCTCAATGGCGGTTTCGCTGGAAGTATCGCCGGTAATGAAAATTACGGGAAGTTTGCGGTCGAGAGCGCGGATCTTTCGAAACAGCTCAATGCCGTTATATTCCGGCAAGAACACATCCAAGAGGCAGACCTCCGGCTGTTGGTCAACGATCATGGCCAAACCTGTTTCGCCATCGGCTGCAGTAACCACTTCGAAGCCGTGATGGCCAGTCAGGCCACTGGTGACGATATGACGCACACTGCGATCGTCATCAATAACAAGTACTTTCGCCATAATACTACCTACCACTATGTTCTTGTGTCATTTTGGAAATTGCTTCTACGGCAGATTGTGGACCAATTCGCTCGATTGCCAATCAGCCTGTCCGATTATACGTTGGGAGCAAGGGGCGCGGTCGATCAGCGACCAGTCTGGTCGGTAACATCGCATCGTGTGATTCCCTAAGGTTCCACCTTGCGGCATATTGCCCTCTAAGACCGGCGGCACGGACTTTGCTGTCTAGTTGTGGGCGAGGGGCACGCCGCCAACTGCTTTTGAATTATATTGAGCTTTTGAATTATATTGAAACAGATTGGTCGCTTTGGCGCTTCGCGATTCCACGATTCAAGCGGGCGATCGCC
The DNA here is from genome assembly GCA_020852965.1 of Pirellulaceae bacterium. Lineage (GTDB taxonomy): Bacteria > Planctomycetota > Planctomycetia > Pirellulales > Pirellulaceae > Aureliella. The sequence continues at coordinate 4,357 of JADYZV010000084.1, forward strand.
AGAATAGCCAAGTCTGCTGGTCTAAAGCTACAATGGCCTTAGAAGCGGAAGAGCTAGTCGACCAATTACGGGATTGTCAATAGTGAGCAATAAACGTGAGTTGAATTGTGAAAGCGGTCTTCTTGACGAAGAGGCTGCTCTGGCTGCTCTGGACGGTGAGCGAGAGCTTCTCAGTCAACTGGCGACCATGTTTGTTGAGGATTCTCACGAGCTATTAGAAGCATTGGATCGAGCGGTCGCGGCAGGGGATTGCCGTTCGGCCCGCCACGCGGCCCATAGTCTCAAAGGGCAGGTTGCGACGTTCTTTGCAACCCCTGCGGTCGAGTTGGCTCAGCGACTCGAACACGAGGCGGCCGAGGGACGGCTGACCGAGCTCACCTGTGGCGGTTGCACTCAATTGCGTCAATCGATCGCTAGGCTCGTCGAGGAATTGCGCGGTCGCGGACTAGTCGAGTAGTTTTGGGTGGTCGCTGCCTGCCACAACCCTCCCCTGCGGGGGGTGAGAGGACCAGGCGTAGTCGCTACCGTTGCAGCCATCGCGGCCCGCGCTTACAGGGCTATCAATCCCACTTGCCTGGCAGCGCTTTGACAAACCGCTATCCAGGACGTACTTTCTAAAAACGGCTGCGAATGCTCGATGAGGAGCCTTGCCCCTTCTCGTTGCGTCGATTCTACCGTGCATTTGGTCTCTGTCTGAGCGGCCTAGCCGGAAATCTTCCAGCGGGGGCGCATTCTAAGTCGCCAACACCGGTTTGGCACTGGCTTTGCTAATACGTTTATTATCTGTGACGACCTAAGTGGGGGCGTCGTGACCGAACTCAGAATAATGGAGCTATACGATGATATCGCAAGAGACTTTGCGTGGAAATTGGAATCAAATTGTTGGAGCGATCAAAAAGGAGTTTGGGCAGATCACCGGTGATGACCTGACTCGTGTGCGCGGCAACATGGATCAGCTCATTGGACTGATTCAAGAAAAGACAGGTCGCAGTCGCGAACAGGTCGATGCGTTTCTGAGCCAATGCTGTTCGAATGCGGGCGACGCCGTGAATCGCTTCTCGGAGACTGCCTCGCAATACGCCAGTGCGGCGGGCGAATCGTTGCAGCAAAACTATGACCGGGTTGCCGAATCGGCACAGCAGGGCTACCAGCAAGCGGTGCGAACTGTCTCGAAACGACCGATGGAGTCGCTGGCCATCGCGGTAGGGGCCGGCATGTTGGCAGGCTTGGTTGTCGGTCTTTCGCTATCGCGTAGGCGTTAGATTGATGACCATGCGCGAACAGAAGCATACAGGCGATCCGCCTGATGGCGAGCAACTTATTGCACGGATGAATGCCATTCGCAACTCAAGCGAGCAACATGTGGTGCGCATGCACGCGGAAGCAGAGCGATTGGTGGATTGGCGCGAGCATGTCCGCGCCCAGCCGTTGCTGGCCGTGACTGTGGCCACTGCGGCAGGCTTTTTGCTGGTGTTTCGCAAAACCACCCCAGCTCCGTCCACGCCGAAACCTTTCGCCTCGAAGCAAGCCGAGAGCGGCGATGCAGCTCGAACAACGCTTGCGTCTGGCGCGATGGCATTCGCCGGAACGATGGTAGGCAATTTATTGAAGCAAACCGTTAGTAACTATGTGAAGAACCAATTGGCAGGAGGGCAACATGATCGCAGCCAAAACGAGCGCACCGAGTCCAGTGAAGGGGGCACAGCTCGATCGACGAGCAGGTGGTAACGATGAGACCCGCGGCGACTTGCTGGATACTGCCCAACGGCTTGCAGACCGAGCGCGCGAAGTTGTCGTTCAGCGGCCTGCAACTTGTTTGGCGGCAGGCTTTCTAGTGGGAGGAGTCGTCGCATGGCTGATGTCCAAGCGGAGCTGAATGGCGCGTCGAAGCGACATAGTCCGGTCAGTGGCTTCGCAGGTCAAGCGGCCAATGTGCTGGGCGACCTGCTCGAACTGGCCGAGCTGCAAGCTCGCTTGGCCAAGTCGGATGCCCATTTGACCTTTACGCGAATGACCCGCCCGGTGGCAGTACTGCTGGTTGGAATTTGTGCTGCGTTGGCCAGTCTTCCGGTTCTGACCATTGGTTTGGCATCATGCCTCGATGCGCTCACTGTCCTGAACGCTTGGCAGGCGCAATTACTTATCGGGCTTCTGGTAGCAGCGGTAGCCGTGATGGCGATCTATCTGTCCGTAAAATCCATCCGTCGTTCAGCCTTGCAATTCGAACGCAGCGCATCGGAGCTGGCGAGGAATATCGCATGGCTCAAGAGCATTTTGGGAAGTAGTCATTCATCAATCAAAACAGGGGAAAAGAATTATGAGTAGTGCAGCGTCTTCGAAGAGCAGTCTCGACAGTCATCATGAGCACGCATCACAGCCATGCTGCGATTTCAGCGCACAATTGTCAAAGCAGTGCGGTGAGCAACGCGAAGACTTTCAAGCGTTGATGGAAGATGTCGGGACGTCGGTGTCCAACTATTGTCGAAAACGTCCTGTCATGGCGTCGCTGGCGGTATTTGCCGTTGGATTCTACGTCGGTTGGAAGGTTAAGCCGTGGTAGAGCATAGAGCCTTCTTTCATCGGTACTCGCAATCATTTTGACAAAAAAACGACAATTGTCAGTTTTCTTTGTAAGAATTTTGCCTCTCAGCCGTCTTATATCTGTCCCCTACGCGCACCGCGACTAAGTCCAAGTGTTTTGGTTGCAAGCACCCATGACTTATTGCCGTAATGGCACTAGCCACGGGTGCTTTTATAGGGCTGAAAAACTAGGCTAGCAGTGGCTTTTCATGGGGGACTGGATGTTGTAGATTGTCAACGGTGGTAGGTTCCATGGGAAGGAGCGGTTTCCATGCGCAAGCTTCGCAGCAGTCACGGTTTCACGTTGTCCGAGTTGCTGGTGGTCATAGCGATCATCGGCATTCTGGTGGCCCTCCTGTTACCCGCCGTGCAAGCGGCCCGCGAGGCGGCGAGGCGGATCAGTTGTAGCAACAACGTCAAACAACTGGCGCTGGCGTTGCACAATTACGAAAACGTCCATCGCAAATTTCCGTTTGGCTGGAATACCCACGGTACGTTGTGGTCAGCTATGATTCTCCCGTTTATTGAACAGGACAATCTATACGGCACATTGACGTTCTCTGAGCAGGGAAACTGGGTTGCCGCTAGCAGTGCCAACGCTCGTGCACTAGCGCAATTGATCCCGGCGGCGCGCTGCCCCAGTATGCCAATTGCCGAGCATGTGACTTACAATGCTGTGGCCGATCGAGTGCCTGCCAGCTATCGCGGCAATGGTGGAAACGAAGTCACTTCGGATGATACCGGCACCATCACCATCGCCGGCACCAAGTCGTTTGAGATGCAGAATCTCAACGGACTGTTTTTTGGTTGCAGCGCGGTTCGCTTCGGCGATATTAGCGATGGCTCCAGCCACACGGCTGCCGTTGGCGAGTCGCATACTGATCCCGACTTTATCAAAGACGGGCAAGGCATGGATTGGTGGTTTATCGGTGCACCGCAAATCGATCCCTGCGATTGCAAGGGAGGCAACGGGGGAACAGAATTCAGCGAAGCGGCTGGGAGTTTCTATCCACCACTCAATACGCAATTGCTCAACCCCGCCGCGCACGGTCATTTGATGGAATTGGCATTTGGGAGCTACCACACCGGTGGAGCTCAGTTTGGCCTGTGCGACGGTTCAGTACACTTCCTCCCCGATAGTATCGATTTGCGAGTCTACCACAACATCGGAGCACGCAACGATGGCCAAGTCACCGGCTGGGAACCATAATTTACTTCAAAACTGAAGTCATTCTTTCCTTACCTTTCGTGCTCGTGCTCGTGCTCGTGCTCGAATCGTAATCGTAATCGTAATCGGAGCAACTATGAGCGAGCCAATTTTCGATCACGATCGGCTTGACGTTTACCGCCGTTCGATCCAGTACACCGCCGACGCGTTTCAACTATCAAAAGCATTGCGAGGACTCCATCGCCATGCTCGCGATCAGTGGCTCCGCGCGGCGCAATCGATCCCGCTAAATATCGCCGAAGGTAATGGCAAAAGAAGTCTGAAGGACAGAGCCCGCTTTTTCGACATGGCTCGTGGGTCGGCGTTTGAATGTGCAGCGATACAAGACGTTCTTGTTGCTACCGGTGGTATGGAACAATCGAAGAGCGATCCGTTGAAGTTGATACTCAAACGCATCGTCTCAATGTTGACCCGGATGGTGATAAAGTTCGATGCCATCTCCGAGCTACCCGAAGCGTACGATGTGAAAGTCGAGCACGAGCACGAGCACGAGCACGAGCACGAGCACGAAGACGAGCACGAAGTCGAAGACGGACACCAAGAGATCTTCGGTCGTCGGAGATGGGCAATGTTGTGCTATACTGGTTTTGTCCCTAAGGACCCACCCCAACTACCCGCACTGTCTCTCACCTCGCTTGGAACTACCTATGTTGCACTCTCGGCTAAGAATTGTCTGGTTACTGATCGCCATCCTGAGCATGATCACCCCACGCTTCGCAAACACATACCTCAGCGCTCAAGAAGCCGCACCCGCTAAGGTGGCTGCGAAGGATTCGGCTGAAAAAGGCGAGTCGCTTGCTGATGGGGCGCATATAGTGAACGTGCAACGGATTTGGGACGCTGCGCATCACAATGCCTTTACCGATTTGATTCGTTTTCACGACCAGTGGTACTGTGTGTTTCGTGAAGGCTCATCGCACGTTTCCCCCGACGGAGCCCTGCGAGTCATCCGCTCGACCGACGGTAAAACGTGGACTTCGGCCGCGCTGATCACCAGCGAAGTGGCCGATCTGCGCGACGCCAAGATTACCGTCACGCCCGACCAACGCTTAATGCTCTCCGGTGCCGCAGCCATGCACGACACCAGCCACTACAAACATCAATCGATGAGTTGGTTTTCCGATGATGGAGAAAACTGGAGCGAGCCGGTGGAGGTTGGCGAGCGCGACAACTGGTTGTGGCGAGTTACCTGGCACGACGGAAAGGCCTATGGAGTCGGCTACCAGACAAACGATTCACCTGAGCGATTGGCGAAGCTTTTTCGCAGTCCCGATGGCAAGCACTATGACGTCATCGTTGAGCGACTATTTGACCAAGGCTATCCCAATGAAACTTCGTTGGTGTTTACCGCCGACGACACTTGTTATTGCTTGTTGCGACGGGATGCCGGGAGCAAGACAGGGCAATTGGGGACATCGCAGCCACCTTACACCGACTGGAGTTGGAAAGACTTGGGAATTCGCATTGGGGGCCCCCAAATGATTCAACTTCCTGACGGTCGCTTCGTCGCCGCTGTGCGATTGCTCGATGGTCGCACGCGAACCTCGCTCTGTTGGCTCGATCCTACCAGTGGCAAGATCACCGAGTTCTTGACGCTTCCTTCCGGTGGAGATACCAGCTACGCGGGGCTCGTCTGGCACGCCGATCGCCTGTGGGTTAGCTACTACTCTGCCCACGAAGCCAATGCGGACTTCACGACGGCAATCTATTTTGCGGAGGTCGAGCTGGAGTAAACCATCGAATTCGCATTGAAACAATGGGAAGTCGTGTGTCGGATTCCTCCCAAGATTGACAGTCTATTTATTCCCGGTGGCGATCCCGGGCACTCCCCCAGCACCGCGAATCTATTTGGTTATTTGGTGTTGGTACAGAATGTTGCCTAACTCGTCATGGAACACAAAGGAAAGGCGAGTCGAAAGATTGTCTTGAGCAGGATCGCAACGGATCAACAAGAATCCGCCAGAGCGTTCTTTTTGCGTGTGGAGATGGCGGATCAGTCCTTGTGGATCAGTTCCCAACGGATCTCCAGGCATGCGACCCAAACGAGCATTGGCATCTACCAGAGCACCGCAGGAAAATTCTTCAAAACCTGTCGAATCCAGTGCATGATATTGCCAATGTCGATCGCCACAAACCAAGAAGAAATTTTGTCGATCTAGTTGATTGGCCTTTAGGAACTGAAAGAACTCATCTCGCTCGTGCTGGAACCCGCCAACATCGCAGTGATTGTCCTTTTTGCGCAGATCGTCTGGGCCGATCATGGGGGTGGGCGAGATCAGAAGCTTAAATGTGGCATCGCTTTCAACAAGTGTTTTCATCAACCACTGTTTTTGCTCGACGCCCCAGATCGTTTTATCGGGTCCGTCTGGTGCCGAGTTGGGGCTGCGATAAAACCGGTTCTCAGGTAGCCAAATCTGCAAGTCTTTGCTGAGTCGATGCGTACGATAGGTCGTGGCTGCCGGCTCATTCGTGGGGGCGTACGGCAACTGCTCCAGCAAAACTCGGCGACCCGTTTCCGGCAGTGGTAAGTACTCGCCCTCGTTGTCGCCGTCGTCAATGCGATAATCGTGGTCGTCCACCATCCAATAGGTAGGGACTTGTGCAAACAGCTCCCGGTACCTCGGTTGAATGAATTGCTCATGCCATTTTTGTCGCATCTCGGAAACGGATTGCGCTCGAGGGTTATCAGGCGTGTCGTAATAGACGTTGTCTCCTGTGCCAACGAAGAATTGCGGTTTGAGATTTAAGATACTCGCCAGCGAAGGATAGCCCAAATGCTTGTCTGGACCAGCATAGGGCTGCGGTAGATCTGTATTGTTTTCTATGCGATGCTGGAGCGGATCAATCCGATCATCGCCGTGAAACTTGGCGTAGTTCATCCCAGTAACAACGACCAACCGAACGACATCTGACATGGATGGCCCAAAGCATGTTCGGAATTCAGCCGATGGGCCCGGCCGAAGCGTATCGTCGCTTACGCCGATGCGGGTACTACATTGATATCGCACGCCGGCTTTGAGACCCTTAAATTCGACTCGTGCGATGAAGTCTCGATGAGGCAACGCGCGCGCCCGCAAAGTTTGCACGGACGCCGTCGCACCGTCCGTCCGCAGGGTGAATTCGACAACTCCCCAAGCACCTGCTACAACGCGGTCCACAGACTGATCCGCTTGGGTAAGCCTCACTTGGACCAGGGCGGAACTGTCGGAAACTTCGCCAACCATGATTCCCATTCCAGCGGACGGCTGACCCGCGTCCAGAGGAGGAGAAGGTGGGGCGATGTTTTTCGAGGCCGGCTGAGCGAAGCCTCGCAACGTGCACTGCATGCTAAAGCAGATCGCCAACACCGAAGAAATGAAGAAGTGAATTCGCATGACCGTCAGCCCCTTTTGCACGAAGTGAATACGCGCACAACGAATGAAACAACAAATCGAAGAAACGGCGAATACCTATCATACAGAACCAAGTAGCTCTGGGGTAATGGTTCACTCAGGTCTCCCACAGAACCGTTGCTGTCCACACTAGAGCATACGGTTCCACAGGCTATGTTTTTTGGTACGAGCCTGAATTTGGAGCAAACCGCGCGTACAGAAGCCAGCGCGATGCCGCAGCCTGCGGAGCACGAAACTGCGTTCGAACCACAACCGAAGCTGAGGTATGGCAGTTGACTTGCGCCTCGAGATTGGTCACATTGACAACACCAATCAACCTATCTGTTCTGTCAATTCTTCTGTCAATTTTGGATATAACGCGTTATGAACCGTTCATCGAATCGTCGTCGTTTCCTAAAAACGGCGGGGGCCACTACGGCCGCTTTTACTATTTTGAAAGCCGGCTCGGCTCGCACGTATGCGTCCAACGAGAAACTCAACATCGTTTCCATTGGTGCTGGCGGTCGGGCTGCAGGAGACATTCAGGCGGTGTCGTCGCAAAATATCGTCGGCCTGTGCGATGTTGACGACAATCGCGCTGCAGGGATGTTCAACAAGTTTCCCGATGCCAAGCGATTCATAGACTATCGCATCATGCTTGAAGAGATGGAGTCGCAAATCGATGCTGTAGTCGTAGCGACTCCAGATCATCATCACTTTCATGCATCCATGGCGGCAATTCGAATGGGCAAACATGTCTACTGCGAGAAACCGTTGACGCATTCCGTTTGGGAATCCCGCGAACTCACCTTGGCTGCTCGAAAAGCGGGAGTGGCAACACAGATGGGGAATCAGGCACAGGCGGCGGAGCAAACTCGCGTTGTTCAGGAGTTCGTTATGGATAACGCAGTCGGACAGATTCGAGAGGCTCACATTTGGACCGATCGCCCTTCACGTGGATTGTTCGACGAGTATTGGCCACAAGGTGTTTCGCGGCCGGTTGACGAGCCCAAGATTCCCGACTCGCTTGCATGGGATCTATGGCTCGGTCCAGCTCCGCAGCGACCATATCATTCTGCTTACCTACCTACAAAATGGCGTGGCTGGTGGGATTTTGGAACGGGAGCGCTGGGCGACATCGCCTGCCATTACTTTGATCCCGTGATGCGAGCACTGAAGCTGGGAGCCCCGACCTCCGTGGAAGCTTCGTCGACGAGAGTGAATACGGAGACGTATCCTCTGGGAGCGATGATCACCTTTCACTTTCCCGCGCGAGGGAACATGGCTCCGGTCAAACTTGTGTGGTACGATGGTGGCCTCCGACCGCCACGCCCTGCGGCCATCCAGGACGGAGTTGTCATGGGAACCAATGGGCTCTTGCTGGTCGGGGATGACGACGCAGTATTGATGTCCGACTGGAACACTTGGCGTATCTTCCCAGACGAGCGAGCCAAGCAATATGGTGCGCCGCCAAAGAAACTCGCACGCTCGGCGGGGCACCACCTGGAGTGGATCGAAGCCTGTAAAGGCGGACCGGTTGCTGGTTCCAATTTCGATTGGGCTGGTCCCATGACAGAAGCGATTCTACTGGGGAATGTTGCCTTGCGTGCGCAGCTCCGCGAGGAACTTACCACGATAAGACTCGATTGGGATGCGGCAAAAATGAGCTTCACCAACAATGAAAACGCCAATCAATTCCTTCGACGGGAATACCGAACCGGCTGGAATGTCTGACGATCAACGCGTTCTATCGAAATTTTCACCAAACCAACGTGGCACCTGAATTGTTCCCTCAAGTTGCTCGTTAGATGCCATGTTACAGATATAAGGAAACTCACGTGTCGCTTCGACTGTCAGTGTTCGGTTTATTGCTACTTTTCGAAATTGTAGGTAACCATCCTGCGGCCTTCTCAGACGAGACGAACGGACTTCAACGGGTGAATCTGGGGCCGACGTCCGATGGTCGCATCGTGGTCCCGACAAATCAAGTCCTCACGCCAGCCGGACGCCAGGTTTTATTCCCTGGCCGACCGAGTGACGTTGTTCTTAGTCCAGATAAGCGACTGCTGGCAGTTCTGAGCCACAAAGAAGTTCTTACGATCAACACCCAATCCGGCGAGATTGCGGGGCGGCTCAAAATCAGCGGTGCAAGCTACAAGGGAATCGTCTTCACACCGGATGGGTCCCAGCTACTGGTGTCAACCAGCGTCAGTGCAAAGACGGAAGACAAGGAAGGTCTGATTTTGCGAATCAACGTTGAGGCCGATGGCGAACTGGAGGCAGGAGAATCCATCTCGCTGAAACACGTCGTTGATACCGATCCCGAGGACTCGAAAGACTCGACGCTCAGCGCGGATGGAGTGACGCGCTACGGTGCCAATCAACTTCCCGCAGGCATGGCGTTTTCTGCCGATGGGAAGTTGGTTTATGCCGCGATCAATATGGCAAACCAGCTTGTGGAAATCGACCTTGCGACAAACCAGGTCGTGCGGCAATTTCCAGTTGGGAATGCTCCGTACGACGTAGCCCTGGTGGGTAACAAAGCGTATGTCAGCAACTTTGCAGGTCGTTTGCCTTCGCAGGACGACACGACCGGGGCCGCTGGACGCGCTGCCGCGGTGAAGGTTGATCCTGTGCGGCATATTGCATCGGAAGGGTCCGTTTCAGTCGTCGATCTGACGACGGGAAAAGTCCTGTCTGAGATCTTGGTCGGCCTGCATGCGTCAAGTATCAACGCAACGCCAGACGGTCGATTCATCGTCGTAGCCAATGCGAACAGCGATACCATGAGCGTGATCGACATCTCCAGCAATCAAGTTGTCGAGACCATTTCCACGCGGCCAGACCCCGATTTGCCATTTGGCAGTTCCCCCAATGCGCACGTCTTCAGCCCCGACGGAAAGCGGCTCTACGTTTCCAACGGTACGAACAATGCCATTGCAGTTTTCGATTTTGCACCGCCGACGACCACGCTGGCAGGGTTGATTCCAACCGGCTGGTATCCAGCCGGCTTGGCGATTGATCCACACCGCAATTCTCTTTACGTCGCCAATCTAAAAGGTATCGGTTCGCGAGACACAGGCTGGGAAGGGACGAGGAAAGTCAAAGGCGAAATCATTTTTGGCTTCAACTCGCACGACCACATGGGTTCCTTTTCGATGATCCCGATACCCAACACCGATGAATTGAAACACTACACCGAGCAGGTGGAAGTCAACAATCGACAAACGATGACGATCAGTGCTCTCGCACCGCCGCGACCTGACGCGCCGCCGCGGGTGGTTCCTGAACGACACGGCGAACCGTCGGTCTTCAAACACGTACTCTACATCATCAAAGAGAATCGTACCTATGATCAAGTCTTCGGCGACTTGCCTCAAGGGGAAGGCGATCCAAGTTTGTGCATCTACGGTGAGGAAGTGACTCCGAATCATCACAAACTGGTGAACGAGTTCGTGCTGCTCGATAACTTCTATTGCAGCGGCGTACTGTCTGCAGACGGGCATCAGTGGACCGACGAAGCGTATGTCACCAGCTATCTCGAGAAAGCCTTTGGTGGATTCCCGCGGAGTTACCCATACGATGGTGGTGACGCACTGGCTTATGCGTCCAGCGGATTTCTGTGGGACAACGTACTAGCTCATCAGAAGACACTTCGCGTCTATGGCGAGTTTGTGTCGGCCAGCATCCAATGGAAGGACCCGGCGCTCCAGGGACGACCTGGATTCCTCGACTGTTACCACGATTTTCTGGGTGGAAATCAAAAGATCGATATTCGCGCCAGGGCTACCATCCAAACCATCGAACCACACATGTGTCCCACATTCATCGGCTTTCCCAGCATCGTTCCGGACGTTCATCGCGCAGGCGAATTCATCAAAGAGCTGAAGGAGTTTGAAAGGCACGATTCGATGCCGAACTTCATGATCATGCTGCTACCGAACGACCACACGGCCGGCACAAAACCGGGAATGCCAACCCCGGAGGCGGCGGTTGCTGACAACGATCTCGCGCTGGGGCAAGTGGTTGAGGCGGTCAGCCATAGTCAATTCTGGAAGGATACCTGCATCTTTGTGGTTCAGGATGACCCTCAAAATGGCTTCGATCACATCGACGGACATCGGACCGTTGCGATGGTGATTAGCCCATATACGAAACGCCAAGTCGTGGACAGCACCAACTACAATCAGACCAGCATGGTTCGCACTATTGAACTGTTGCTCGGGTTGCCCCCCATGAATCAACTCGACGCATCGGCGATTCCGATGACATCATGCTTCCATGACACTCCGGATCTGACACCGTACACGGTCGTGCCAAATAATATCCCGCTGGATCGCGTCAATCCTGCACTTGCCGACATTAAAGATCCACGGGAACTTCATTGGGCGAATGTTTCGCTTGAATCGCCTTTCGAAGAAGTGGATGAGGCTGACGAGGACACGCTGAACCGAATTCTGTGGTTCGCTGCAAAGCGGCAAGATGACACGTATCCGGCCTGGGCCGTGCTGGATCTGGATGATGATGAAGACGACGACTGATCTGGGTTGATTCAATCATCCTGCTGCAATTTATCAATGGGGCTCATGAGCGTAACTCCCAGTTTCTGCGTAACGTGAACGTATCCCAGCGTCGTCTTGACGTCTTTATGGCCCATGAGTTTCTGAACGGTTTGAATGTCCGTCCCACTTTCAATCAGATGAGTCGCAAAGCTATGTCGCAAGGAATGGGGCACGCCATTCTTGTTGATTCCCGACAACCTTAGTGCGCGCTTGAAAGCGATTGCAAATTGTTCTTCGCCGATATGGTGCCGCCAAACTATACCGGAGCGTTTATCTCTGCTTCGTTGAGGCGAGGGGAAAACCCATTTCCAAGCCAACTCGCGGCACGCATTCGGATATTTCTTAGCCAACGCGTAGGGCATGTAGACTTGCGCAAAACCCTGTTCCACATCGATTTCATGGAGCCTCTTGGCCACCGCAATTTGTCGTTTAAGTTCAGGAATCGCCTGCTTCGGGAGGAAGGTGATGCGGTCTTTGGCTCCTTTGCCATCCCGAACCACGATGTGCTGTTCATCGAAACAGATATCTTTTATACGAAGCCGCCGGCACTCCTTATGTCGTAGTCCAGCCCCGTACATGAGTAGGAACATCAAGCGGTGTTCACCCACAAAATGCTCCAACAGTCTTTCTATTTCTCCTACGCTGAACCAAACCGCGATCGATTCCGATTTCCGCGCGCGGACCGAGTTGAGAAATCCAAGTTTCTTCCCGAGCACGCATTGGTAAACAAATAAAAGTGCGGATTGGGCTTGATTTTGTGTGCTGGGGCTAACGTTTCCAACCACTGCCAACGTCGTGAGAAAATCGCTGATATCGTGCTCATCAAATTGTTCGAGCGCCAGTGATCCCACATGTCCGCTATAGCGTTTGACCCAGCGCACGTAGGCTCGTTCGGTTGCCATCGAGTAGTGCAGCACTCGAAGTTCCCCCCGCATGGTTTGAATTAATTGCGGTTCTGCACGATTGATATTGCCCCGCAATTTTGCCAATTCCTCTTCGGTCGGCGGCGCGTCGACATCGACATTCCGCTCGCGTTTGGCAAGTTGAGTGAGCGTTAAAATGATGTCACTCAAGCTAGGTTCTGTTCGCAGAAGCACGCCGTCTCGATAGTATTCGAGCGCCCGCACAGCCTGCAAACGTTGCCAAGCGGGCGCCCCATTTTTGAGCAAGCTTTTAGAAAAGCTGATAACCGAATTGCGATTGACGGGTAGATTGTCGACCAGTCCATTGCGGAAATTCATGGCGTAGCGGCGAAGCCATTTGGGAAACCATTCTCGATCGTTCTCTCCTACGCCCTCGCCTAGGACCAACAAATCAAATTTTGCTAATGTCATTGCACACTCCCTCGTTTTCAACCGAATCTCCCCAGCTCCGTAAGGGCGCAGAAACCTCCACAAAGCCAGCGACACCCCGTTTTTAACTTCCCGAGTGATATTTGTCAAACAGCTTGATCCATCGAGTGATATTGGTTAGATTGATCAAATACCCCCGAAGCTGTTCGGGGATAACTATATTGTTATCCGACTGAAATCAACCTTACGCCTAGCTGAACCTCAACCAACGACGGAATGCAACCTATGCGACAACGAACTTCCATCCTGCTGGCAGCGTTTGCTCTCAGCGTATCTGTGTTCGCAACGTACCGCCTCGCGTATTCTGGTGATGACGATCCGGTCGGTCACGTGAACATGCACGGCCTCGGCGATTCGCCTTGCTTGGTCACTTTCGACCTCGGTGGCTCCGACGGCGTCGAACAAACCGTTCTCACCGACGCTAAGATCATAGACGTAGGCGGAAAACGATTCCTCAGAGGCGTTGTGACCGACGAATATCAGGAGATCAATGTCGTATATCCTGGCACGGGCGCTTTCGTAGCGCTCGATTCGATCACATATCTACAATACCTCCCGGCACCCAAACCTAAAACGGGCGGATAACCATCGCGTGCACCGGAGTACGCGAGTCAGCCGGCTTTGATATTGAGAATCTTTCGCGCGTACCCGGTGACGCGTGTCGTTACCGGATTGAATTGGTCCTTCGAGATCTCTGGGCAAACTAACTTCGCGGCGAAGGAAACGGGCGAGGAATCAACGCAATTGAATGTCGGGCCAGACCACTCGGATTCGTGGGCACCATCGGCA
>JADYZV010000085.1 GCA_020852965.1 Pirellulaceae bacterium
ACATTCTCGTTGTTGATTCTTCGTTGTTGCATACTGCTTTTTGCAAATAGCAATGAATTAACGTTGCGCCAGCATTTGCCGTATTTTTTCAACGGCCAGCTCGCAGGCCGGAGGTTGCTCGGCCATCCGCTTGGCAACCAATGCACAATCCAACGCAGTGCGCGGCAAATTGCGCACATGTGCGGCGAGTCGCGCTGGAGAGTGTTTGGTCATCGGTAGCCAACTGCCGCACTTGAGCTTGGCGACGCGTTCGGCGTTGTCAAACTGATCGAAGGCCATGGGCACGACGACTTGTGGCACCCCGGCTCGCAAAGCCTGGCTGGTCGTACCCACCCCGCCGTGATGTATGATGGCGGCCGCGTGGGGCAAGAGCCGGGAAAACGGTAGATATTCGGCGGTGACGACGCGCGGTGGCAAGCGGCTGGGATGCTGTTTGGCATTGGGCGAAAGCAATAGGCCGGGCAGGTTCAATTCTTGGCAGACGGCAGCCGCAGCTTCGAGAAACTTGCCCGCTTGTTCATGGGCGGTTCCCGGCGCAAATACCAACGGCTTGTCGCCACTGAACGTGCCGAGCAGATCGGTTAGTTGCTGTGCGATATGCGGTGCGACTACGTCGGCGCTGTCGGCCAGTGGAAAGCCGATCAGCTCCAGTTCCGGCCAGCGATCCTCGCTCGCAATGGAGTACCAATCGGGAAACAACCCGAGCACCAAATCGGGAGACCACCACCAACGGTCGAGCAGGCGCGAGACCGGAGGTAAACCAATTCTCTTTCTCAAGCCGTTGATCGCGGCAGCGCCGACACGATCTACCCATAGGTCGGCCAAGCGATACAAAGTGGGTATCATCCAGCGTGGAATGGAACGCTCCCACACATGGCGACTCAGACGCGGGGGCGACGCCTGCGAACGCAACAGGGCGGGGGCGGGGAGCACAGAGACGAATGGCGTTTGCGGATAGCGGTCGCGGTAGATGCGACCTGCAAAGTCGAGTACGTGACTGATCAGTACTGTCTGTCCTGGGTCACACTCGGCTTCGAGCCAATCGTAGTGAGCTTCTAAGAAATGTTCGACAGCTTCGCGAAATAGCAGCCTTGCTCCATGGCGTGGGTGCCATATTTGCGGATGGCGCGTCATGCGCTGAAACTGCTCTTCGGATACTAGTGACTTGACCTCCAAGCCGGCTCTTTGCGCCAGTGGCAAGTAGCGTTCGGAGGTCAAGAACACGACGCGCTCACCGCCGCGTTGCAGCTCGCGCGCGATGGCCAACATGGGATTTACATCGCCAAGGCTACCCGGCGCGGTGACAATCATCGTTGGTCGACCACCGCCTGGCCTGCGGTGCAGGCTATTTGACATTGTCGGCTTCGTAGAAGAGTACCGCCCAACCGGTGGGCACGTTATCGCGGTAGGGTAATCGCACTATGGCGCAAGCGGCATCCTGCGCGGTCGCATTGATTTGTGGATCGAGAAAGCCGGAAATGAAATTTACGTCATCGCGAGATTGTGGCAGCTCGATGAGTGCCTCGATCGAATCTGCGTCCAAGCGAGGCATGGCATCCTTTATTTCGGTTTCGCTAAGATTGCCTTGTGTGGACGACTTGGTGCTTGCCGATTTGGCAGGGACAGAAAATGTTTCGTGATCACTGATTTTTTGCTCGAGGATAAGACCTCGTGCGGTGCCACTACCCCACTCATAATCCCGCATTTCAACCAGACAAGCATCTGCTGAAAGATTGGTGAGCCCCTTAAAAATCCCCAAGTCGTTGACGCGCACCGACATCGCTAAACGCCCCACGATGCGTTTGACACCCTGCGCATCGATATCGACTATGGCTACCGACAGGGCGGTCTTGATCGGATACTTGCCTGTCTTATCTTGGCTGGTTCCCACATAGGCGTTGGAGATCACCAAGCCTGGTGCTGGTGCAGGAGGAGCGGTTGCAAGCTCGGGCGAAAGTGGGTCGAGATCTTCAGATTGGCCATGGAAGTAATTGCGATAGGCAAAGTTCTCGCCGATCGAATCCGATTTGGGGGCTCTCGCGATTTGTACACCGCGCGCATCGTTGATAAAAATACTGTCGACGGCGACACCAGATTGGGTCATCACATCTTGGAATTCATACATCAGGATTTGTGGTTTGTCCCACAAACTGCGATCTTCGGGCATGTTGTCGATGGCCAACATAGCGCTGACGAGCGGCGGAGATTGTGCCTCATGTTCCAGCAGACTAAAGCGACGATCGATTTCGAAACCACCTAGATTGGCCGCCATCGTCGCAGCCAACTGCAATCGCTCGCGCGCCGACGTATTGGCTTTTATTGCCAGCACACTTTGTCCTGCCAGGGCTAGGGCTAACAGTCCCGATGCAACGATCAGCGTGCCCAAAAGTAGAGCGCTTGCGGTTCGATTGCGGCGAATAAATCTCACCATTCGCGTTCCCATACCGGTGCGGCAGACAGACACGCTGGCGTCCGAGAGGAAGCGTTCCAAGTCATCCGACATGGCCATGGCCGTTTCATATCGACCTTCTGGCGAGACGGCCATAGCCTTGCGGCAGATGGCCGCCAGTGGCTTGGGAATTCCAGCTTTACCCTCTTCGACCGCTTCGAGCTTACCAGCCAGTGACTGTCCGCGCACTTGATCGTTGGGGACGTTTTCGAAGGGACTATGACCGCTCAGCAGGCGATACAGGATCGCACCTAGACTGTAGATGTCGCTCTCTGGTCCAACGTTCTTGTCGCCATGCAGTTGTTCGGGGCTGGCGTACCGCAACGTCATCCCACCGGACGAGGTCGAGTCGTTGAAACCCTTAAGCTGCAGCGTCTTTTCGCCTTGGATCTTGAATCTCGCATCGCGACTGACTTGCGTAGCGCAGCCCCAATCGATCACCAACGTTTCACCATACTTGCCCAGCATGATGTTCTCGGGTTTTAAATCGCGATGGACGATACCGCGCGAATGCGCGTAGGCGATCGTCTTGCAGACGTTCGACAAGCGATAGATCAAATCGCGAAAGTCCTTTTCGCTGTCGTCGACGCGATTCGGATGCGCAGCATGGTAGGCCGCTGAACTGACCAGCAGATTGCCTCGGTCCACGAAAGGCATAGCGTAAAACGGTCGCCCGTCGAAGGTCTCTCCCCAGCCCACAATGGAGACAATCCCGGGATGATTCAGCAGCCCAATAATCTGCGCTTCGCGTTTGAAGTCATCCAAGTTGGCGGGGAATTGACGGTCGTAGCGGAGCAACTTCACCGCCAAATTGCGCGACAGCGATTCGTCGGTCGCCTGGTAGACTTCCCCTAATCCGCCGCAGTCGTGATATTCCTCAATGTGCAGCTCGGTCTGCATGACCAAACGCGTGCCGATCACATTATCGGGCAGTGCCGCCAACTTCTGCTCGATCTCGGTGGACGATTCGGGCCGGGTAAACATGTCGTCAGCCCGATTGGAGGTGTCGCGACGCAACGCCGCCCAGCGACGACGCACCGCTTCCAGCATGTCAGGGTGGTCGCGACACACCTGCTCGACCGACAGACGCATGCCCGACTCATGGGCCGCTTCAAGCCGCTCGATGAAATAATCGATATCAGGAGTTGTCATGAAAAGGGTAATCCTAGCAGACGCCCGCCCGATGCATCCTATCCCTTGATATCGGACGAGACAAATTTTAAGCGTTGCCAACAATGGCTGTGAAGTGTTAAATTTCGCCTACAAATGGTGCGATGTGCTGGTTATGTCGACTATCATTCGATTATGCTTTTTTGGAGCAATCTGCACTTTCATCAGTCCAGTATTGTAACGTCAATGTCCACTGTGGGGAGCAAGCTCGGGGCCGACCCGTTAGCAACTGAAGCGTATGCAGAAACTCCAGGCCCTTGTGCTTTTATTAGCAGCCTATGCGGCAGCTACGTGGATTCCCAATCCTGGGCTATGGCTGCGCGAGTTGAGCCTGCTGGGGTCGGCAATCAATCCCCCCGAGCTTTTGTTGGCCGGGCTACTATTGTGTGCTGGGCTGTGCAGCTCGCAGGGTACCCTACAGACAATGAGCGCCGCACGCGGTCGTATTATCGTATCGGCAATCGCCTCGTGGCTGCTACCCTTGCTCGCGGCCGCAATCGTGGTGGCCACGCTGTGGGGCATTGCAGGTTGCCCTCCACAAGTCGCCTTGGGGATTGTCATCGTGGCCGCTATGCCGGTCGCCAACTCTTCGGTGGGCTGGTCGACGACGATGGGTGGCAGCATCACGCTGAGCATCGCCTTGCTTGTTGTCGGTACGGCACTGTCACCCGTCCTAACCCCTCTGGCGATTAGTGCTGGGGCGATCAGCTTGAGAACGGCCGAAGAATCGTTGATGAATACCCCATGGAACCAAGGCATGGGTGGCTTTTTTGTCACCTGGGTCTTAGCCCCCGTGTTGCTCGGTGTCTTTATCTCAGGACGCATGTCCGAGCCGGTGCGCCAGTGGGTGGTCCCATGGTCACGACGCGTGAGCTTCTTCATCTTGATTCTCCTGAACTATCTCAACGGCGTACCCTGTTTGCCCAGCCTGGCCGAACAACCCAGCCTGTTGCAATGGCCGGTACTAGGAGCATGCTGCCTGCTGCTGCTCTCGTTCGCTGCTAGCCGCGTCTGGAGACTTTCGGTCGCCGCATTCACACCAGCAGCCCAGGATCGGCCGGCCGAGCAGATTTCTCTGATGTTGTCCGTCGTCATGCGCAATACCGGCGCAGCGCTGGTCTTCGCCGGTGCCGCTCTACCCGAGTTTGTCTCGCTGAGCTTGACTATCATCGCGTATACCATGTTGCAACACCTCTGGGCTGGTGCCTGCTTGGCATCGCACCAGCACAGTTCGCCTCGCGATTGCGGTACGACCAAATGAAGTTGGCATAGCACCTGCGCAGCCGCAGATGCGCGGCTAAACAGATCAGCGCACTGTCAGCACAATCGGCACAATCGCGCAAATCATCTGCGCTTTCGATTAGATTCATCAGCAACCGGCCATACGGTTCGAATCAGTCACTAACGATTAGGTAAGTTTGCTCGCTGACCTCACCCGCATCGGGTAGCAGTTCCAGATGAGTCTTTCAGGGCGTGGCCAAGAAACGAGTCCCAATATGCGAACATCAGAAATTTCATCGCGCGGGCTGGCGGCTCTCTACGCCGTGGTTGTCTTTCTGTCAGCCTTCTTGCTATTCCAAGTTCAGCCCTTGATTGGCAAGTGTATTTTGCCATGGTTCGGTGGCACGCCCGCAGTGTGGACAACTTGTATGTTGGTCTTTCAGTTATTGCTGTTCGGTGGCTACGCCTACGCACACTTGACCGCCAAATGCTTGAGCCCGCGCGGACAGGCTTGGTTGCATATCGGACTGCTCATGGCCGCGTTGTGCACTCTGCCAATCATTCCGGACGCGAGCTGGAAACCTGCGGGTGAAGATGCTCCTGCGCTGCGGATCGTACTGCTGCTGGTGGCCACCATTGGACTTCCCTATTTTATATTGTCATCGACTAGCCCGTTGGTTCAGAGTTGGTTCAGCCGTACTCATGCGGGGCAGACCCCTTACCGATTGTATTCATTGTCAAACGTCGGTTCATTGTTAGCGCTGCTATCCTACCCATTCGTCGTCGAACCGAGTTTGGCCACTGATTCGCAAGCTAGCCTGTGGTCCTGGGCCTTCGCGGTCTTCGCAGCCCTGTGCGCTTGGGGAGCCGTGCGTATGTTCCTAGCTACCCCGGCCGAAACGCGTGAGCCTTCGCAAACAGACCCTGTGCCGGTCGCGCAACCGAGCTGGGGATTGACCACACAATGGTTTGGGCTGGCCATGACTGCGTCCATCCTACTGCTGGCGACCACCAATCAAGTCTGTTTGGATGTGGCCGTAGTGCCGTTCTTGTGGGTTATACCACTGGCGCTCTACCTACTCACCTTCATCCTCTGCTTCGAAAGCGAACGATGGTACTCGCGTAGGTATTACACGGTCATTGCAGTCGTTCTGTTGCTGGCTGCCATCAACATGATCCGTCTTGGATCGGAAGTGTCGATCCTACTGCAAATCGCCACCTACTTTGGCATGATGTTCAGTTGCTGCATGGTTTGCCACGGCGAACTAGCCGCAATCAAGCCACATCCACGCTATTTGACCACCTACTTTTTGACGATATCGGCCGGTGGTGCCGCCGGTGGACTATTCGTCGGGCTGCTCGCACCGATGTTGTTTGTGTCCTACAACGAATTCTACTTTGGCATCTTTTGCTTTATGTTCCTATTCATTACGCTCCGACTGCGTGAAGATAGTTTCCGTTGGCCGTTGCCTAATTGGACATGCCCGCTCGCCGTGGCTGGGCTCATCCTGATCGTGCTCGGATTGCTCGTACAAGCTGGCCGGCACACGACAGGAAACATCGCCGTCAGTCGCAATTTCTACGGAGTTCTCCGAGTTCTGCGAGCTAGCGAGCCACAGAGCGACGAACCGATGCTGCAGTTGGCTCACGGTCGCATTACTCACGGATCGCAATTCGTAGCCATAGAAAAGCAACATATTCCGACCGCCTACTACGCCGAAAGCACTGGTATCGGAAAACTGCTGGCGAGCTTCGATGCCAATGAACCACGTCATATCGGCGTGGTCGGACTAGGGATCGGCACCTTGGCCGCGTACGGGCGGCCCGGTGATCGCATACGCATGTATGAGATCAACCCACAGGTTATTGAGCTGGCCCGCGAACATTTTAGCTTCTTGCGAGATTGTGCCGCCGAGCAAACGATCATCACCGGTGACGCGAGACTATCGCTGGAGTTTGAACCGCCTCAACAATTCGACGTCTTGGTTCTGGACGCCTTCTCCGGGGACGCCATACCAGTACACTTGCTAACCAGTGAAGCGGTGCAGGTTTACCTCAAGCACCTCAAGCCCAATGGCATACTCGCCTGCCACATCTCGAATTTGCACTTTAATCTAAAACCAGTGCTCGCGGGCTTGGCTGCCGAGCAGGGAATGTCGGTCGCCTTCCACAGCAACAAGCCCGACGCACAGACGGCCGCCTTGGCAGCAAGTTGGGCTATGCTCGCACGCAGCCCTGAGTGCCTGGCGCAGGCGCTTCCAAGCCCAAGTGAAGCGACCACGCCGTCGGTCGGTCGACCCATCGTCTGGACCGACAATCGCAGCAACCTGCTACAAGTCATGTGGTAGATAAGTCTTTCCGTCAGTTGCGAGTTGGAAGCTGGGAGACAAGGAGACAAGGAGACAATATTGCGTTGATCGCCGATCGAAGTTTGTAGCGGTGAAACCGCGGATTTCGATAGCCTAGGGTCAAGCGCGGCGAGACCCAGCGAGCCAAACGAAACCCTAGGACATATCGCTAATGCGGCTACCAAAATCTGCACCTACGCAGCTCCCAACTCCCAACTCCCCACC
Source organism: Pirellulaceae bacterium (assembly GCA_020852965.1). Lineage (GTDB taxonomy): Bacteria > Planctomycetota > Planctomycetia > Pirellulales > Pirellulaceae > Aureliella. Next base: position 7,414 of record JADYZV010000085.1, read on the forward strand.
TATCTGCACTCAACAGGAATAGTCACATTCTCAACCGCCGCCTTGTCGACCAGGAACGACAGTCGGCCTGTGGTCGGGCGAATCAATTGCGATGGGTATAACTCAGGCTGATAGGGGGCATGCCATAACTTCTCTAGTGCCTGCTGCTTACCGCTTCCGCTGAGCAAGAATGCAACGTCGGTGGCTTGATTGATCAGCGGGGCAGTCAGCGTTAGTCGCCAAGTGTTCAACTGGGGCACATGATTTTCCACAAACCATCGATGGGTTTCCTGCAGTGCCGTCGTGTTCGGAAAAAGCGAGGCGGTATGCACGTCTTCTCCCATCCCCAGCAATACGCAATCGAGCGCAGGAAAGCCGCTCGAAGTCGCTTCGAAACGGTCCCGCAGCAACTTCTCGTAATGTTCTGCCACCGAGCGCGGTTGGCCACCTGGATCAGGCACCGCCAGTATGTTCTCTTCGGGAATGTCGATATGCTCGAGCAAATTCTCTTTGACCATGCGGAAGTTGGAATCGGCGTGATCGGCGGGCACATTGCGTTCGTCCCCCCAAACCAACAGCACGCGCTGCCAGTTGACACTCCCCGCCGGCAATTGTGCGAGCAGTTGATAGAGCCGCTTGGGCGTCGAGCCTCCCGAGAGCGCGAGGCTAAACTTCGCAGAGTCCGACGCAGCATGTCGCGCACCGATGAGCTCTACTAGCCAATCGCGCGCATAGGCAGCCAGCGACTCGGCGTCGGGCTCGGTATGGATCGCATGATTCATCGTTGTACACTTTGCAATATGGACGTTGGCAATATAGCAAACGACTACGCCTGCGGCTCCGTCATGCTCATTGGGTCGAGCGCCCGATTGAGTTCCTCGTCGGAAACCAACCGCTGTTCGCGGGCCAGTTCTCGAATGGTCTTGCCCGTAGCAAAAGCTTCCTTGGTCAGCTTGGAAGCTTTCTCGTATCCGATGAGCGGATTGAGGCTGGTCGACATCGACAGGCTTTGCTCCACCGCCGCTTCGCACTTATCTTCGTTGGCCGTCAATCCGTGCATGCAGAATTCGATAAAGGCGCGAACGCCATTGGCCATCAAATGGATGCTCTCGAGCGTGGTGTGCCCCATGACGGGCATCATAATGTTCAGTTGGAAATTTCCTCCCGCCGCGCCACACACGCTGATGGTCTGGTCGTTGCCCATCACCCGCGCAGCCACTTGCATCAAGCTCTCGCACATTACCGGATTAACCTTGCCAGGCATGATCGAACTACCGGGTGCTCTTTCGGGGAGACTCACTTCAAAGAAACCGCATCGCGGACCGGAGCCGAGCCAGCGAATGTTGTTGGCCACATTAAATAGTGTCGTTGCAATCGTCTTGAGCTGCCCGTGCGCTTCGACTAGACCGTCGCGCTGGGCGTTGGCCTCGAAATGGTCGGCCGCTTCGACAAATGGGATGCTCGTTTCCTCAGCCAACGCCGTCGCCACGCGCGCTCCGAACTCTGGGTGCGTATTGATGCCACTCCCCACTGCCGTACCGCCGACTGGCAATTCAAACACCGCTGCCAACGCGCTGCGGGCGCGTGAGAGTGACAGTTCGATTTGCCGCGCAAAACCACCAAACTCTTGCCCCAAACGCAACGGCGTCGCATCCATCAAATGGGTTCGTCCAATCTTGATCACCTGATCCCACTCTTGCGCTTTGGCTGCCAGCTCGCGGTGGAATTCCTCCAGAGCTGGGAGCAGACTGTTTTGAATCTCCATGGCCACGGCGACGTGAATCGCAGTGGGAAATGTATCGTTGGTACTTTGCCCCATGTTGACGTGATCATTGGGGTGGATGGACTTTTCTTTGGCGAAGCGATCGCCGCCGGTCAGCTCGATGGCTCGGTTCGAGATCACCTCGTTGACGTTCATATTGCTCGACGTTCCCGAGCCGGTTTGAAATACGTCGATCGGAAACTGATCCGCGAGCCCACCGCTGGCCACCTCCTTGGCCGCCTTGAGCAGCGCTTCGACTTGAGGCGTCGTGAGTGGGTTCTTGCCGCTACCGGTGAGTTTTCCCAAGTCGCGGTTGGCAATTGCGCAGGCGTACTTGACCAGTCCCATCGCCCGGAGCAGCGCCGGCGGGAGCGGCCAACCCGAGACCGGAAAGTTCTCGACGGCTCGTTGCGTTTGTGCGCTATAGTACGCTAGTGCCGGTACTTGGACGTCACCCATCGAGTCGCGTTCAGTGCGATATTCAGTCATTTGATTAATTTTCCAAAATGGCAAGTCGTGAAAGTAATCATGTTATCCGGTCGAGTCTGCTTGCCAACGGGGCAACCCGTCCTGAGGTTGAGCTAGCGTTTGCCAGTCCTCCTGAGACTTCTCCAATTGGGCGATCTACAGAAAAAGGATTTAGCTGTCGTAGCCGAAGCGGCTAACGGCGAATAGTATACTTAGAACCCGTAGCGGTGATCAGACTGACAGCACCTCCCCAGGCGAAGCGGTGAACGATTCGAATCAAAACAACCTGTCGATCCTGTGTCTCCGTCTGGGTGCGTTTCTTTGCTTCGCCGGGTGGACTTGGGTGCATTTCTATTGGGAGGGACCCTATGGAGTCCTGCTCTGGCAAGAGTCCACTTTCGAATTTGCATCCAGCTTGGGAATCACTTGGGAGGAATTTGTCGGTTCGGGCGCCGACGATGGCTTGGTGCAGGCATGGCTCGCCAGAATCTGGTGGCTGTATCTAACGTGTACGGTGTTGACCATTACCATCCGCGAAAGATCTTGGTTTCAAATGATGGGCTTGCTCCTCGGGAGCGGACTACTGACCCTGCTCAGCTACGCCACCTACGTTTCTTCGCAGCGACAACTACCGATGTTCATTGAAAATGGCGGTCAGATGCTGATTCCGGTCCTACTCGTCATGGCGCTCGCCCTTGGGGTTCGCCATCGTGCGACGGTCATCTTGGCTATCGTCGCATTGATCCTGACCTTTGCCGGTCATGGCTGCTACGCACTTGGTATTTGGCCGACGCCTGGAAATTTTTACGCCATGACGTCGCTTGTCCTTGGAGTCGAATATCCAACCGCCCAAACCATTGTGCGAACCGCTGGCGTTCTCGATTTTTTAGTTTGCATCACCATTTGCATTCCCTACCTGCGCCGTGCGAGTGCTTTGTATGCCACGCTCTGGGGTTTCTTAACCGCTATCGCTCGTCCCATTGCGGGCATGTCGTGGGGACTCAACTACTGGGGAGCCGATCAGTACTTACACGAAGCAGTGCTGCGGGCACCGCACTTCCTGATTCCGCTGGCTCTGTTTTTAATATGGAGGCGACCGCCTGACACCGAAGCGGCGGCGGTCTGCACTCACTCGGAACAACAAGCCTCCCGCGTTTGTGTACACTAGTGTCACAAACCTTAAGTTCGGTCCCGCGACTGATGCATATTCCACGGCTCGAAGCCAATAGGGTATGTTTAACCGCGCAGCGCGTCCGCCTAGGTGCCGAGTCAACTTGAAATACGCATTGGCGCGACCACGAGTGCCGCTGGAGCTGTCTTCTCGGCCGCAGTTCACCATGCGGGCGCGCTGCGCGGTTTAACCTGGATTATTCATGAGTTTCCACGAAAATGAAGTAATCGATGATAGCGACTACGTTTACGTAATAGAAGCTGAAAACAGTGTGCAATGAAATCGTAACCCGCAGCGTCAGCAAGGACGTTTGATTTGACTGCAAATGGGTGCATAAAACCAAGGTAATTCATGCATTAGAGAATCGAGTTAGACTCAAACGTCCTTGCTGACGCTGCGGGTTATGAATAATCCGGATTAAACAATCGACCGCCTCGACAAGCGTATCACGCTGCCGAAGATCCTACTCCTTCTTGGCTCGGTTGAGCTTACAAACATACGGAACTTAAGATTTCCGGCACTAGACGACTCACTTCAAACGATAGGCAAACCCATGAACCTCCAAAACCGCAATCCGATGGCTCTCTGTTGTTTGGTAATGTTCTTTACCTGCACTTCGCTGCTGGCTCAGCAGGACAGGACGGATCCGAATGAGCGGCCCAGACCAGGCGAGGCTGATCTGACGATTCCCAATGTGGAACGAAGCGAGGTCATCTGCTTTGCACTGTACACAGTTCACGACCACACGCTCAAGCTGACCGCCCAGCTTTATCCACTGGAATCCAACGACTCCCAAACGGTTCGCTTAGAAGTAATGAAAGACGGACAGTGGCTTGAAGTTGCTCGAACGACCGTGTTGGAACCTGGCTGGACAGCACCGCTTCGAGTTGAAAATTGGGATGACAGCCAAGCGGTCAAGTATCGTGTCTTGCATGGACCCGCAGCAAAATATGAGGGCCTCATACGAAAGAACCCACTCGACAAAGATGAAATCGTCGTGGCTGGATTTACGGGCAACTCCATTCTATCGGCGCACGGTGGGGACATCTCCCGCCAGGACTTGATCGACAACGTCAAAAAAATCGACGCCGATGTTCTGTTCTTCTCCGGCGATCAGGTTTACGACCACAATCGACACTACGCTGCGTGGCTGAAGTTTGGACGCGACTTTGGTGACATCATCAAGGACCGCCCGACTCTATGTTTGCCCGATGATCATGATGTGGGGCAGCCCAACCTGTGGGGTGAAGGTGGAAAGATTTCGACGCTCAGTGGCAATGCCGACGGCGGTTATCGCCAGCCAGGAGTTTACGTCCAAGAAGTTGAGCGAGCCCAGACCAGTCACCTTCCCGACCCGGTAGACCCGAGAAAAGTCGGTCAAGGCATCGGTGTCTATTTCACCAACTTGAATTGGGGCAATATCGACTTTGCCATACTGGAGGATCGCAAATTCAAGACCGGTCCCGCAGGCCGCGTTCCCAAACAAGGACCACGCCCCGACCATATTCGCAGTCCAGAGTACGACCCCGCCAGCGTCGATGTGGCTGGAGCCGTTCTGCTTGGCCAGCGACAACTCGACTTCCTGGATGAGTGGACTCAGGACTGGCACAACGCCAAAATGAAAGTTGCCTTGTCGCAAACGATCTTCTGCGGTGGCGCACACATCCACGGGGATGCCAACGGCCGATTGCATGCGGACATGGACTCCAACGGTTGGCCCCAAACAGGACGCAATCGTGCGTTGAAGTCACTCCGTAAAGGCTTTGCCTTCCACTATGCTGGTGATCAGCACATTGCCACGCTCTTCCAGCAGGGCGTTGATGAACACCGGGACGCCATCTGGTCGTTTTGTGTTCCCTCGATTGCCAATCTTTACCTTCGCTGGTGGGAACCGCTGGAGCCAGGGCAGAATCGGGAACCCGGCAGCCCCGAATACACGGGAGATCATCTCGACGGCTTTGGCAACAAGATAACCAATTACGCGGCTGCCAATCCCGAAAAGAAACCCGCTGGCAACCTTTTGAATACCCGCGCGGCTGGCTTCGGTATCGCGCGACTCAACACGAAAACTCGTCAGATCACCATGGAATGTTGGCCGCGCAACGTGGACGTTACCGATCCGTCCGCACGGCAGTACCCTGGCTGGCCGCGGACCATCTCGCAATTCGATAACTACAATCCGCCATCTTGGGGAAAGCTGGGAGAGTTAACCTTTGATGTCGATTCACCCGTCGTTCAACTCGTCGACTCCGACAGCGGAGAGATCCTGTACACCGTCCGCGTGAGCGGAATGTCCTTTGTTCCTGGAGCGCCGCAGGGCAAGACCTTCATCATCAAGGCTGGTCAAGACGCACCTGAAACGATCATTGTCAAAGACGCTCAAGTAGGCAGTGCCGCACAAACGGTGAAATTGTCCTCGTCCCAATAGTGCTTCGTCCATTCTGATCTTAGAGTTGGCCGTAGTGGACGAGGTTACGAGTCCCTGTAAGTTGCTCCCGCTGTGCCACGACATTGTGTTACAATGGGGTTGGGCTGGTATTCTAATTAGAACATTGGACCTAGCCGAAAATCAGTGGCGGGGATCGCTCCGTGGTCCAAGGCATCAAACCCCAGTTCTATATATAGTAGTCTCAAATCGCTTGAGCTTGGAATCAATAATGAATGCAAATGCCGCCGTGGCAGCGAGCTTTACTGAAATGCTAAACGACTTGGGAGGTATTCCCATCGAGCGTGTTTGCATGGACCCGGCACCCGGCCATGCGACCATCGAGGACTTGCTTCGACTCAATGGCCAAGGCGGGATGTTTGAATTGGTCGATGCAACTTTAGTGGAGAAGGCGATGGGCTGGCGTGAGTCTTTGATCGCGATGGTGCTTGGACGTTTTTTCAGTGAGTTTGTTGCAAAACACAATCATGGACTCGTTTCTGGCCCCGATGGGTTCATGCGAATTCTACGTACTCAAGTGCGTGGGCCGGACGTGGCTTTCGTTTCCTGGGAACGGTTACCCGAAGGCCGAGTCCCAGAGGCAGCGATCCCAGAGGCAGCGATCCCAGAGATCATCCCTGACATCGCCGTTGAGGTTCTCAGCGAGGGCAATACATACGCCGAAATGTCTCGTAAACGCCGTGAGTATTTTCATGCAGGCGTTCGGCAAGTTTGGATGGTTGATCTGATTGAGCGTACTGTCGCCGTTTATACAGACATCATGAAATATGAAATGTTCGACGAGGACGCTCAGCTTAGCGGCGGTGACATCCTGCCTGGATTGGTGATTCCACTGAGCGAAGTCTTTAGAGAGTTAGATCGAAAACACCCTGAGCAGGCTTAACTAGTTCACGTCCAATAAGCTTGCCTCCGAGTTACAATCGAAATATCGCAATCCCCCTCAGCTAGTCGTCACCCGTTTGCCAACGGTGGACGATACTGTTGCAGATAAGGCCATGGGTGACAATGGTACCGGGGCGTTCATAGTTGCGTTTCCCTCTTTGAGCACTATCTCGATACTCAGTTAAGCCATAACTCTCCTGCGCGAACGCTCGTGTATAGCAATCCAAGCTTCTGCTGGGGAGGATTCATCCCACCTCAAGGATTTCTTGATGACTACTAAGACTTAGGCAGAAAGGTGACGATCAGGAGTGTGAGAAAACCAGCGAGCATGCCTATCAAGCCTTCGATGACCAATTTACCGACGCTCGATAGTATGTGGCCAAACGCTTCGAGTTCTTCCAGGGATTGGATCATGCTGTCGACCGTGTGGTGTATGGCGGGAATGCCATGGCTGAGAATGCCACCGCCAACCAAAAACATGGCGGTGGTGCCGGCGATCGAGAGGAACCTCATCAGGTAGGGGGTGACGCCGACCAAGCCCCAGCCGATACGCTGACGTATGGTCTGCGGCGAGCTAGGGGGATTGGGGCCGAGGAGTCGTAGACCGAGGTCATCGAGCTTGACGATGCCGGCCACTAAGCCATAGACGCCGACGGTCATCAATAGCGAGATCGCGCACAGCACCATCAACTGTGTAGTGAACGTAGCTTTGGCAACGGTCCCTAAGGTAATGACCACGATCTCGGCAGACAAAATGAAGTCGGTGCGAATGGCCCCGTTAATCTTCTTTCGCTCGATGGCGACCAGATCGATGTCGCGATCGACCAAAGCCAACTCCAATTCTTTTTCATGCGCATGAGCATCGCCTGAGTGCAAGAACTTGTGAGCTATTTTCTCGCAACCTTCATAGCACAGATACAGCCCGCCCAGGATCAACAGTGGCGTGATTGCCCATGGCGCAAGCCAACTGAGCAGCAGTGCGACCGGGACCAAAATGCACTTGTTGAGCAGCGATCCTTTGGCGACAGCCCACACGACGGGCAGTTCACGACTTGCGTCAACGCCGCTGACTTGCTGTGCGTTGAGAGCCAAGTCATCCCCAAGCACTCCCGCCGTTTTCTTGGCAGCGACTTTGGTCAGTAAGGCGGTATCGTCCAAGATGGTGGCGATGTCGTCCAACAACATCAACAAGCCGCTAGCCATGCGTTCTTTCCTAGGTTCGTATCGTGTGGAAAATTAGTGCTCGAACACTAGGACTGTAACACAGTTCCTTTTTGGAAGAAATCCATCGAACTAAAATCGTTGAACGCCAAGCCGACGTAATTCGTTTAGCGACTAGCTGGAGAGGCCGGTCGATTGGGTGTGATGCTGCTACGGAGAGTTGGCTTGATGTGGTAGCGACAGGAACAGCACGGAAGCACCGGCCAAGTAGGCGCAAGGCAGGAGCGGAACTGATTGCACCTAGCCACGAGACTATGCACGAGAGGGACTTGGGAGCGTGGTTGGCATACGCTATACGCAAGTTAGATTATCAGTTGGCTGCCGCAGGTGCCGTCGCCTGCGCAGGCCGCCAATGCGGGTTGGCACACACTATGGTTCGCCAGAGCCCAATCTGTTGACCAGCTCGCCTTGCGCATCAGCGGCCTGCTCCGTCTCGGCGTTAAACGATTCCACGGAGTCGACGTATATTGTTTAACTCGATCGGGCCCTGTCAATGATCACAAGCCCATGGTCCGCAGCAAACTTTCGACACTAGTTTCCCGAGCGGTGCTTGGTCAGAGTTTTAGGCCACTAATCCCTGTTCACGTACACGCCAAAGCACTCGTTGCAGCCGAGGTGTGAGGAGTCGCTTTGCGACGAAATAGGACAAAAGCCAAATCGTCTGGCTTGCTGGGATGAGCGGACGAGGAAGTCGACGACATGCGCTCGGAGACCAGCGTTCCCAGCGTGGCAGCCACCTCGGCCAAGGGGCCTTTGCGAATGGTCTGCACAATTTCATCGAGTCGCAGATTGTCGAACAGTCCATCGGATCCCAGGATCAACGTGTCCTGTTTGTCGAGCCGCCGAGGGAGCCCCATGTCGATGTGCGAATCGTCGGCACCGATGACATTGGAGACCAAGTGCCGGTCTTCGTGATGCAGTGCCGCTTTCTCCGTCAACATGCCCGCTTCCATGGCGTAACCGACGGGAGAGTGGGCTTGGGTTTGCAGTTTAACTTTGCCGCGACTGCCGACCAACAGCGCCTGGGAATCGCCGACATGAAACGTGCGCATCACGCCGTCGTTGATCTCGACGGCAATCAACGTCGTGGCCGCTCCCGTTCCCAGTTGTCGCACGCGGCGAGTTGCCGAATCGAACCCGTCTAGGATCGGTGCGCGCATGGTGGTTGGGTCGGTCCAGTCGCGCAGCGCTTCAGCCAGCGCCTCGATGGCCAATTGTGAAGCGGCCTGCCCATTGGCTTGTCCACCGCAACCATCGGCGATCACGAGCACTCCAGCCGAATCGGTGACAGGCAGTAGGGCGATGGCATCCTCGTTGGGAGTCTGTTTGAAGGGATCGCGGCGCGTGAAATAAAACACTGCCCCACCCGCAAATTCACGCGCGTGCGCTGCGTCGAGCTGCTGGTCGATCAAAAGCAGTGGTTCGCATGGGCCCATGGCTATCACCGCGAATCCCCCAACCGAGTCGTACACCACGGGCAGTAGCTCCAGTATTGTGGCAGTACTCCCCAGCCGCATTGTCGGCAACTATGCGGCGAGCCCTCGATTTTCCACTTGCGTTTAATCGAAACGTGGCACCAGGGGCAATACCGCATGAAGGGCATCAGTTTTTTGCGCGAACATTTGGTATTGCTGCAGCGGGCCGTGTAGCGACGGTCGGGATAGTGGCGTGTCGTTTCCACTTCGAAACCACCACCATAGCACCAGGGGCAGTAGGGCCAATCGCATTTTAGACCACGGCGGCAACGTGGACAGTAGACTGGATAGCTGGTCGCGCAGGGGTTCTTCTCACGATCGTCTCCGCACCAAGGGCAAGCCAGCATGGTCTCAGCCACTGGGCCTTGGCACTTGCGGCAAGAGCAAGTGGTTCCCAGCGACGCGCCAAAATTGCTCTGAAATTCTTTGCGGCGCAGTTGTTGCCAGCTCTGCCCACGCGCCGAAGCGGGCCTTTTGATCTTAGCTTTCGCGTCGACTCGCAGCGGCTGCTTGATGCGGCAGAAGGAGGCTAGCATTTGCTCGGCGTTCTCAAATCGCTCCGACGCATCGAACTCGAGCGATTTGCGCAATAACCCCACTACCGACTCGTTGACGCGTCCACACAGCCGATCGTAGCCAGCCATCGGCCAGGTATAGGGCCACTCTGGCAATGAACCGGCCAACATGCGGTACATGACGATCCCTAGCGAAAATACATCCGAACGAAACGACGGTCGCCCCATCGCTTGCTCCGGCGCCACGTAGCCAAGCGTCCCGCCGCCGGAGCCCTGCAGGGTGCGATGAGCCACCCTGGCAATACCGAAATCGGTCAGCAGCAATTGGTTATTGGGGAACAACAACAAGTTATCGGGCTTGATATCGCAATGGATGATCTTCCGCTCGTGCGCGTAGGCCGCCGCCCGCAACATTTGCTCCGAGTAGTCGATCGCCGTTTGCACGGCCAGTCGCTTCTGCAAACGATCTTCGAGCGACGATTCGCTCAGCGGGGTCACAATGACGAACTTACCATCGATGAAATCGGCGTACTTCAGCGGTAAAATGTTGGGGTGATCCAGCTTGGCCGCCAATCTCGCCTCTTGGCGGAAGCAAGCCATCGAGGCCTCGTTGACTAGATGCGCGTGCGGGATCTTCAGCGCGACGCGGACCCCTTCGATCGTATCAGCCGCCTGATACACCGTCGCAAAACCGCCTTCGGCGATCCGTCGTTCAATCAGATATTTCCCAAAACGCTGCCGCGCGCGAAGCATAAACGCTCTACTGTCGCAATTGAAGTATAGTAGCACGGTGGTCCTTCACCGTGATTTCCCACAAAGGACCGCCAAACTACGTGATTCTCGGCGGAGGGCCGCCGAGCTACGTTGCTTGCATTAATTCCAAAGAATTGGCATGCCTGGAAAGGCGATCACCTTTCCTGAGCACCGTAGTTTATCGGCAAGCCATTCCATTATACGCTCGGATTTCTGGCAGAAAAACTTGGAGTGCGCGGAATTATCACCACTTTGGTTTTTCTGTTTGGAAACACCCCCTTCAAAAACTTCGCTACGCAGTGAAGTGGACGTTGCGTTACAATCACAGCAGCGACCGCACAACGACTTACGAGCTCGCTTCCCCTCGGAAATTAGACGATGCACTATTTTGACAATCCAACGCGTGCTGCCCAGCCTACGGCGGCGGCAGCACCACATCGGCACGCAGATTGGCGTCCCAACTTGTGGAGACTTTGCGTTTTCCTGCTAACCATTCAACTCGTTGCTCCATGCCGCGCCCAAGAACCGATTGAAAGACCACCTGCCCCAACTACTCAACAGGCGGCCCCTCGGCAGGTAGCCCCGAATTCTGGCGTGGCTGAACCCGATGGTCCTCAACTCGACCAACCTGCCGACCGGCCCATTGCCGCTGACATTGGCGCTGACCAACCTGACAGCGATTCTGTCCTACAGAAGAAATTTGCCAAAGCGCTATTGATCGACGTCGAAGGCCCTATCTTTTCCCGCTTTCACTGGTACCTCAATCAGCGGCTTGACCGAGCCCAGCAGCAAAACGTCGATTTGGTCATCCTACGACTAACCAGCCCCGGAGGCGACCTAGAGCAGTCCCTTCAGTTGGCCCGACGCCTGAGCGCGATCGACTGGGCCACAACGGTGGTCTACATTCCCGAGGAGGCGATCAGTGGCGGAGCGATCATTTCGCTCGGCTGCGACCGCATCTACATGCAGTCGGGTGCGTTGTTCGGAGATGCAGGGCCGATCCGTTTGAACCTCGGTGGCGCCTTTGAACACGCCGAAGAGAAGATTGTCAGCTATCTCGTCGGTGCCTTGCGTGAAATTGCCGCTAGCAAGGGGAGGCCGTCCGCGCTGGCCGAAGCCATGGCCGATCGCACGGCGGTGGTCTACCAAGCCACCGAGCTGGCGACCGGCAAGCAAGTCTACTTGTCCGAAAAGGAATTCAACGAAGGGGACTTAGCTGGCAAATTCAAGCTTGGCCCACGTGTCCCCGAGGCGGGCCAGAATCGCTTCCTCACCGTCGGTGCGGATCGTGCCCTACAGCTCGGACTATGCGAAGGGGTGTTTGCTTCCCAGGACGACCTGTTGCAGCAGATGACGATAGAAACGCTCTCGACCACGCACATGCAATGGGTCGACAAGCTGGTGTTTACTCTCAATCGCCCTTGGGTTACTGGGCTACTGTTGATTCTCGGGTTTATTGGGCTCTACCTCGAACTCGCCGCGCCGGGTATCAGCTTCGCCGGGCTCAGTGCGTTGTTCTGCTTTGGCATCTTTTTTTGGAGCCACGCGCTGGGCGGCACATCGGGCTGGCTAGAAGTGCTACTGTTTCTGCTCGGCGTTGTTTCTTTGGCCTGCGAACTGTTTGTGCTCCCTGGGTTTGGTGTGTTTGGTATTTCTGGACTAGTGCTCGTCGTGCTATCGTTGGTCATGGCCAGTCAAGACTTCCTGGTCCCCCAGAACACCGCCGACTGGGGCGAACTACGTGGCAATTTGCTGATGGTTCTCGGTGCCGTGCTCGGCGTTATGGCCCTGTTCGTCGGCCAGATTCTCTTGCTCGATTCCATTCCTGGTCTGAACCGTTTTCGCTTGCACGCTCCCATCGATTCGTTGCCGATCGGCAGCGATGCACCCATCGGCAAGCTACTCACCTCCAGCATTTCTGGCGTTCCACTTCCACCGCTTGGCGCACAAGCAGTCGCCGAAAGCGACTTGCGCCCCTCAGGCAAAGTCAAGCATGGCGAGCAATTGCTCGACGTCATCACCGAAGGCGACTACATCGAAGCGGGCCATACCGTAGAAATCCTCCGCATCGAAGGTAATCGCATCGTCGTCCGTAAAGTCTAGCCCTTCATGGTCATTTAGTTTGGTGTAGTGGACGAGGTTACGAGTCCGATGGATTTGAGTGTAGTGGACGAGGTTACGAGTCCGATTGATTGATTAAGAACGTCGCTATGTGCTCGAAGAACTCTCGCATCGTCGCGCTGACTTCACCGGGCAATTCGGCTTCATCGATAGCCCGATTCATCAATAGCATCCAGCGATCGCGGCGCTCGCGATCAATGGCGAAGGGAGCGTGTCGCCCGCGCAAACGTGGATGTCCACGCTCGGCAATATAGGTCTGCGGCCCGCCAAATCGATAGATCAAGAAATCTCGCAGCCTTTGTTCCGCTCCGGCCCAGTCGTCAGCCGGATACATCGGCCCCAGCAGTTCGTCATTAGGGACCTGACGATAGAAGGCCGCGCACAATCGCTCCAAGCCTGCGCTTCCTATCGCTGCATAAATTTCATTTTCACCCATCGAGTTTTCCTCTTAAATCTGGATTAATCACAACCCGCAGCGTCAGCAAGGACGATTGAGGCTGAATCGAATCTCAAAAGCCTGAGGACCTACTCTCTATCACGCACCTCTCAGCAAATCGGGCCATAGGCCGTCGCTGATGACCAAGCCGGCTCGCGTGAGGCAGATGATATCACCTGTTTGCACCAGCCACTTGCGCTCGATATAGCGACTCAAGTACGGCTCGAATAAATTGCGCACCGAGCCGCCCCACCAACGATTCAACTCGGCCAAGTCGACTCCGTCTAGGCGGCGCAAGCCGAAAACGAATCGTTCACGCACGAAATCCTCACGCGACAGTTGTTCCGATTCACTGACTAGCGGTTCGCCATGGCGATGCTTACGAATGTAAGTAGTCGTGCTGCGGTGATTGACACGGCGAGTGAACGTCTGGGCATCGGCCGAGTGTTCGAAGCTGGCCGCCCCTGGACCAAAGGCCAACCAGGGGTTTCCCAACCAATACGCTTCATTGTGCCGACAGCGCTCCCCAGGACGCGCGAAGTTGGACACCTCATAGTGCTCCCAGCCACGCGCAGTCAGCTCGTCGATGGTGTGCTCGTACATCTCCAATTGCAGCTCGGCCGCCAACTCATGCAGTTCACGGCGAAGCGACCGTCCGTAAAACGCCGAACCTCGCTCGATAGTCAATCCGTAGGTTGACAGATGACTGACGGGGCTGGCCAATGCACTGGCCAAGTCGGCTTGCCACTCGGCCAATGTTTCCCCCGGTGAAGCGAAGATCAGATCGAGCGCTACGCGAGGAAAGTTCTCATGGCAGCGACCGAGCACCTCGGCCAGTTGTCTGCCACGGTGATCGCGTTCCAGTCTGAGGAGCTTGGCGTCGTTAAACGACTGCCCTCCCAAGCTGATACGATTGACTCCGTAGCCGCGCAACAGATCGAGCCGCTGAGCGGTGCAATCGAGCGGATTGGCTTCGCACGAGTACTCCCCGTCCGGTTCGAGCTTCAACCACTGCGAGAGCAACTGCAACAATTGTTCGAGCGATTGCGGGCTAAGGTGCGTGGGCGTGCCTCCTCCAAGAAAGATCGTATCGACCGTTTGTGGCTCGCCAAGAGTTTGAGCCAATTCTCCGGCGAGCGCTTCCAGAAATGCTGGGACTAGATCATCGCGCCCTGCTACCAGCGTAAAATTGCAGTAGCCACAGCGATGGCTACAAAATGGTATGTGTACATAGGCGCTGCGAGCAGGCGGCATCTCAGCCCTATTCTCTGTTTTCGTGAGGACCACGTGATAGGAGCAACACCTCTTCATCGACAGCCGGGGGATCGATGGCAAAGGGGTCGATCAAATTGGCAATGCGACTAGCTCGATAGATCGACCAACCGAATGGGCTGCCCAGTACGCTAGCGCAGCGAACTTCAAAGACTTTACGTGGTGGTGAGTCGCGGGTAATTTCAAAGATGCGTGCCCACTGACGTTCGCCTGGGACATCGTCGTGCGGGGTGCCGTCCTCCAGCTCGATGTGGCCGCCATCGGTCACCAACAAATTTCCCGTTTGTGGAAGCCAATCGGCTTCGCCATAGAACGGCGAATAGAAGCGTTCGCCATAGACGCCTGAAAATTCGAAGATCTGCTTGACGGTCATCGCCTGCTCGTCAATCTCGAACTCGACTACTCGGCTGTAATTGTCCACCGCAAGTGTGGCTGGGTGGTAGGGACGCGCACGGTAGTTGCCGTTGTCGAACATCAGCAACGTGCCCCGCGGGGTCAATTGTGGAGCATGCTGATGATAGGGCCACTGTAGATCGCCCACCGGCTTGAGCAAATAGTCTTGCCAAGCTGCGCCCCAGCCATCGGGATCGCCAAAAATCCAACGGATCTGTTTGGTCTCCCAATCAATTTTGATCACACAGTCCAAATGTCGCAAAGAGACGAGCACTGCGTTTTCGCTAGCGATATATTTCAGCGCGTTGGCGTGACTCCAATCGCGAGACGGGCTGTCCAGTTTCGCATTGTATTTGTCTTTCCAAAAACCACTC
Source organism: Pirellulaceae bacterium (assembly GCA_020852965.1). GTDB lineage: Bacteria > Planctomycetota > Planctomycetia > Pirellulales > Pirellulaceae > Aureliella. Next base: position 22,682 of record JADYZV010000085.1, read on the forward strand.
AGCGCCATATATCCGAAACGCTGGGGGTCGAGCACGTCGAGCAGATCGAGCGAATGGACAATCCGTCCATTATCGGGTTGGAATTCGACGATCTGGTCGCAGACAACATGCGCGGGCTCCCAAGGTGCATCGGGATCTGTTTCGCTGGTCGGGAATCTTTCGAAGTCGACCAGCTCGGTCGCCAGCGTCAGGAAGTTCTTGTTCGGCAGCTCGAACACCTCGTGATGCAGCGTATCGACATCTACCCCAATGGCCTGCGAATCGGGTGCCTCCGTCAACCGCCCACCATACCAGCGCCGAATGTCGCGCCCCATGATGTCGATCTCGTAGGCATAACGGTAGTTCCCATGTAGATAGAGAATATGACCGTTACTGAGAATACGAATGTCGGCAACGCGATCGTGAGTGTCGCAATACCACACCACCTCTCCCTCATTGTCCAATGCGATCACGTAGCCGTAGTCGAGCATGCTGACCGAGTTGCGCCACAGGTTGACTGAGAATAATGTCAAACCAGGTTCCATCCTGTGAGGCCTGGAAAGAACTTTGTACAGTGGCGGGAAATTGGCTGGCAATGGAGGAGTTCGAAACGTCAGTGGCGGTCCCATTTCGGTCGACTGATCGTCGGCTTCCACTCGCACCCGTATCGTATGCTCGCGGTCAGGGCGCAACCCCAAGGCGGCGATGCGGTGCTTCCGCGCTGCGCTCACGGGCCACGGCTGTTGCCAACGGCGCTGGCCATCGCTGATCTCCAACTCGGGGACAACCGGCTGCGAGGCCTCGAACTCGATGATCGCTACCAGCGGGCACCGCTCAATGGGATTGGCGTAGATCGTCGGCGGCCCGACAAACAGACTCGCCGAATCGGCGGCAGTCGTTGCGATGTCGCTGGGATCGGCGGCTCCTGCGAACGTGGGCGAAAGTAGAAGAACTAGACCCCAAAACTCTAGCTTGGTGAACACAGTGGGTGGCATCGATTACGGTCCCTTGGAGTTGCGGAACTGTTCAGGCGGGATCTGTTCGGAGGATTCCGACGGCGGAGCGTCGGGCCTCATGGAATGGGAGCGGCGAAACTGCTCACGAAAGCTCTGCTTGGGTGCCACCGGTAATTCACGCTGCCGCGCCCAGGTGTTGAGTCGATTGTGGGTCAACCAATGCGGCAAGAAGCGAAGGCCGGTGCGCGCTACCCAGCCGCCGCTGCGGTAGATCCACGGCGTTCCCAACACGACCCGGGCGAACTTCATCGACAGACGCTTGCTAAACGGAATTAATTTTCGTTCAGCCAGTTCACCGCGCCAGGCAAGCAACTGATGATGTAGCGGAATTTTCACTGGGCAGACATCGGTGCACGAACCACACAAGGTGCAGGCGTAGGGCAGCGAATGATGAGCGTGCGCGTTCTGAGACGGTGCGAGCACGCTACCGATCGGTCCGGGGACCGTGTTGGAATAGCTGTGACCGCCACTGCGACGATAGACGGGGCAGGTATTCATGCAGGCACCGCAACGAATGCACTGCAACGACTCCCGGTAAGTTGGATTGGCCCGAATGTCAGAACGTCCGTTGTCAACAATGACGATGTGCATTTGGCCACCTGGACGAGGGCCATGAAAGTGCGAAGTGTACGCAGTGATTGGTTGCCCAGTAGCACTGCGCGCCAGCAGCCGTGTAAATACGGAGAGATCTTCCAATCGCGGCAACAACTTTTCTAGCCCCATACAGGCGATATGCAGCGGTGGGAGCGAAACTCCCAAATCTGCATTCCCTTCGTTGGTGCAAACCACCACGCCTCCCGATTGGGCAATTGCGAAGTTGACTCCGGTAATGCCCGCATCAGCTCGAACAAATCGCTGCCTCAATTCGTGACGTGCGGCCCGAGCGAGAAACTTTGGATCGGAATTACCTTTGGGAGTTCCGATATGTTGATGAAAGGTCTCACCCACTTCCTCTTTGCGCAGGTGGATAGCGGGCAAGACAATGTGGCTAGGAGTCTCATTGCGAAGTTGCACGATCCATTCTCCCAGATCGGTGTCGACGACTTCGATTCCTTGAGCTTCGAGGTATGGATTGAGGTGGCATTCCTCGGTCAACATCGATTTGCTTTTAACGACGCGGCGTACGCCGTTGGCTTGAAGAATCTCGTGAACGATGCGATTATGTTCCTCGGCATCGCGCGCCCAGTGAACGGTGGCACCCAGCCGAGTCGCATTCTGCTCGAACGCTTCCAGGTAGTGTGGCAGGTTGGACAGCGTGTGGGCTTTGATCTGACCCGCTAACTCGCGCAGCCGCTCCCACTCGGGAAGACTATGGGCCATACGATCACGCTTTTGTCGCACAAACCACAGTGCACCGTCGTGCCAATGCGCTCGCTCCTGATCCGCCGTAAAGCGATTGGCCAATTGTGCGTGGTCAGGATGCACCTGCGTCGTCATATCCGTCTTACCGGTGAGTGGTTGAGTGTCTAATCTACTCAGTATAACAGTCGTGTTCGGGGTCGCCAGACTTCCGGACTTGGCCAGCTCCATCAATTACCATCAATTACCATCAATTGCTACAAGGACGATTGATGGCCAATGTGCTCATCTCACTAGTGGTCTGTTACAGCTAAGAATTAGGATTGAAGGTAGTGGACGTGGTTACGAGTCCCATGCATCTGCCAAGCCAAACGGACTCGCGGGCCTCGTCCACTACCCCAACTTTTAATGTGGTCAAAGCACTAGCTCGGCGGACGTGCACTTTCGGTCAGCATAGGGTATCATACGCAAACTAGTTAGTGATGTGATGTTGTTTGTCTTCTGGAACCAGTTTGGAGAAGCGGAACGTGAGGAGATGCAAGCTGCGCATTGCGATAGGTTGGGGACTGTTGTTGGGTTGCCTAGCCATAACTCCCTTGGAAGCAGACGAACCGGCTTGGCCCCATCCGGTTCACCACCCCGAATCGCCGCTCATGTTGGCTGGCGACTGGCTGCCGGCGGATCCGCATCGCATCGATTTTTCCAAACTTCCACGAGTCCCTAGCGAGCACGTGGTGGTCAATAACGCAGAGCCTGAGATGGGAGTGAATCAGCACAACTACTTAGCGCGCTATGGTGGCAAGTTTTGGTTGATGTGGAGTGACGGGCCCGGCGTTGAGGATCGAGTTGGCCAACGCGTCAAGTTCGCGACGAGTGAGGACGGGCTGACATGGACGGAGCCACGCTTTCTCACCCCAGAGCCACCACACTCAGGCCCAGCTTCTGCCCATTATGGAAAACGCTCGGACCAGGGGTCCCGTTATATCTCGCGCGGGTTTTGGCAGCGGCACAGCGAACTCTACGCCCTGGCGTCACTAGACGAGGCGGCGGGTTTTTTCGGTCCATCGCTGGAACTCCATGCCTTTCGGGTCCAGCTCAGCGACCAAACATGGGAGGATATGGGCGTGATCGCAGACGACTCGATCAATAACTTTCCACCCAAGCAACTTGCCAGCGGTCAGTGGATGATGTCGCGTCGGTCCCACGATTATAAGACAACAGGAGTTCAATTCCTGATCGGAGGCGACCATGCAATCGACCAGTGGGAGTCGTTTCCGGTTTTTGGAACAGCCAGTGAACTGAGCGCAGAGGAACCACTTTGGTGGCAGTTGCCCGACGGAAATTTGGTGGCCCTGTTTCGAGATAACCATCGCAGTAAGTTCATCTATCGCGCATTCTCAAGCGACCAGGGACGCAGTTGGAGCCCACCCGTGCGCACGAATTTTCCTGATGCCACATCCAAAATGCATGGTCTTCGTTTGCTCGATGGCCGTTATGTGCTCGTTTCTAACAGCAATCCCAGTAAACGTGATCCACTAACGATTGCTATCAGTCAGGACGGGATGGTGTTCGACAAGTTAGCTTTCCTGGTGGGTGGCCGCCAGGTGGACTATCCACACGTTATGGAACACGACGGTCGACTGCTGATCGCTTTTTCAAGTAACAAAAGAACGGTCGAAGTACTCAGTATTCGACTGGCTGATTTGGATCCGTTGGAGATGTCCCATTAAGAAGTAATAGGGTCAGAGCAATTAAACCCGGATTGTTCATGAGCACCTAACAAGCTGCATGGTACCCTCCGTGTGTGATTGCTCAGAGTCTTCCCTTCTGCATCGAGGTTCGGATGAAAGGTTCGTTTGGAATCGAAATTTCGCGGTCTCAGCAGAGCGTAGGGATCTTACGTGATCGCCAAATCGGCTCCTGCCCCCGTTTGTTCTCCTCGATCACCGATACCGAGCTTGACTCCTACAACAAAGTTCAGAGTCTCAGTTATGTGCGCGACAACCTGGGACGCGCGACCAACATCAACTCTACCTACGATGCCTGGAATATACC
>JADYZV010000086.1 GCA_020852965.1 Pirellulaceae bacterium
CCCGAACGTATTACCAATCAAACGGACTCGTAACCTCGTCCACTACCCGAAACTCTAATATGGACAGAGCACTAGCCTAAAGATTCCGGCTTACAAAGTTGCAGACCGGGTTCAGCCCAGGATAAAAAAATACGATCAGCAGTGTTGGAGACGCTATCAACAACCACTTTGCCATGCGATTCCTTCGCACGAAGAGAATTGTTGCGGTAAACGAAAGGAGTGCGAAGGCGGCAGACGCGACTGCCGTGCGGACGTAATCCGTGGTCAATAGTGGAGGCTTAGTACGGACTTACTCGTAAAGTGCAGCAACCAAAACAATAACGTAAATGGAACCCATCAACGCACTCGCGACAATCGCTACCCCGTATGTTTCGCGCGCGGCAGTCGGTGTATGGCCAGTATATGTATTGGAAGTTGGGGGGTTATAGGGATTGTTTGAGTTCATAGAGGGCCAACTTTCGTCGATTAGTGAACAATTAGACAAGATGCAGGTGGGCGTGGCGACCTTGCCTGGCTCGCAATTTGGAAAAACCAACGAAAAATCGACACTTCTCGCTGAACTCCACCCTATTCTGAACGTCAATCGAAATGTAACCGTTCACAAACTTCTTACTTAAACGAGCATTCTTGAGCTAGCTTATCAGATGAATCTGTTGGTATCGCGGCAGTGTGAGGTGCCATAGGGTGGCGTTGCTATCCGTGCTCCGGCCTTGCCATCCGTGCGAAAATAGTGTCATTCGCTAGCACGGATGGCAAGGCCGGAGCACGGATGACAGGAACAAAGGGCGACTTTGCGCGTTTCCAACTTAATTTTATTACTGTCAGGCGAATGGCAAGAGCGATTACATAACTCCTGAACGGCTACATCGAAACAAAACGTCCTTGCTGACACTGCGGGTTACGATTGTGTAGCGGACTGCTCTCTTGATCTTGGGACCTAAACCCGTCCGTTATCATCGTCTATTTCATTGTCGTGCAAACTCATTGACAATCCGATCCAAGTTGCTCCCAGGTAGGACCAACCTGTCCTGGATACAAGATGCTATCATGGAGCTACACCATTGAAGTATCCGCGTCCCTACCTCGGAATTCATACATTTCCTATGTACCTTCGATCGATACTATTCGCGGTTCATTCCGTCATCGCGCTAGCGGCTTGTGCCAACGACGTGCACACACTCGAGACCTTTACGTGCGCGTTCGCCGGACCCGGCACATCCGAAGCGGCCGACATCAATCCGTTCACCGACTACCGAATGATGGTGACGTTCCAGAGTGGTGACCATTCCGTCCAGGTTCGCGGCTTCTACGCAGCCGATGGCGACGCGGCAAATTCGGGAGCTGAATCTGGCAACGTATGGAAGTGCCGTTTTGCAACCGATGTGTCTGGAACTTGGACCTATCATGCCGAACTGAGGCGGGGCGATTGGATCGCCGTCACGGATGACCCAGCGGCTGGCCAAGCAGTTGAACTGGCCTCGCCCGACGGAGTGTTTGAAGTCAAACCTTGGCCGCCAGCGGAAAACCAAACCGACTTTCGTCGACTGGGGCGTATAACTACCGACGGTCCTTACTTTCGATTCGCCGGTAGTGGAGGCTACTGGCTCAAGTCAGGTACCAATTCTCCTGAAAACTTGCTCGCCTTTCAAGATTTTGATGGCACCTATCGAATCCAAGCCAACCAGCGCAAGGGTGAAGCGAGGCCGAACATGGATCTGCACCGCTATGATCCGCACGCTCACGATTGGCGTCCTGGAGATCCGACGTGGGGCAATCAACGCGGCAAGAACTTGATCGGTGGTCTCAACTATCTTGCGAGCAGTGGAGTCAACGCCATCTATTTCTTGACGATGAACGTTGGTGGTGACGGCAATGATGTGTGGCCTTTTTCATCACCAGACGATCCCACTCGTTTCGATTGCTCTAAATTAGATCAATGGGACATCGTGTTTGAACACGCTCAAAGTGCGGGTCTGCTGTTGCACGTCATCACGCAAGAGACTGAGAACGAGAAATGGCTTGACGGTGGCCAGACGGGCAAGACACGCCAGCTCTACTATCGTGAGTTGATCGCTCGATTCGCCCATCATCCAGCCGTCGTTTGGAATCTGGGTGAAGAAAACGGACCGGCAAATTTCTCACCCGATGGTCAGTCGACCGCGCAGCAAACCACGATGGCTGATTTCTTTGCCGCGCACGATCCCTACCATCATCCAGTCGTGATTCATTCGCACGCCACATCCGAGGCGCAAGCGGCTGTGCTGGGGCCGCTGTTGGGTTGCCAATCGCTGGATGGCGTCTCGCTTCAGGTTGGTAGACCGGAGCGAGTACATCATGATGTTTTGCGATGGCGGGCCGCATCGTCCAAGGCACATCATCCATGGGTGATTGCGATGGACGAAATCGGACCCGCCCGTCGCGGTGCGGTGCCTGATGCGGTCGATGCGGAGCACGACGAATTGCGTGGCCCAGTGCTCTGGGGGAGCTTATTGGCTGGGGCGGGCGGCAACGAATGGTACTTTGGCTACGATTTCCCGGACAACGATCTCCTCTGCGAAGATTGGCGCTCTCGTCAGGCGTTGTGGCGGCAAACGGAGGTCGCGCATAGTTTCTTTCGAGAGCACTTGAAGTATTGGGACATGCAGGCAGCCGACGAGGCGGTTACTGGCGGTCGGTCGTATTGCTTCGCTGAGCCTGGGAAAACCTATGTCATCTATCGAGCCGCTGGGCAACCCGAGGCCGATCTAAAACTCGATTTAACAGCGTTCAAAGGAAAATTCCGTGTGCAATGGTTCGACCCGGTCGCCGGTGGCGATCTGCAACTCGGCTCCAGCGAGTGGATCGACGGTGGCATGTCAGCGTCCGTTGGAATGCCACCATCGAAGCCTCAACGCGATTGGGTTGGATTGGTACAGTCAACCACCAGAGGCGCGCGGTAAATGCCACCACATTAAACTCGGATTATTCATGAGTGACTAAAACATGCTGCAAGGTACCCTCCCGCAGGGGAATACCTGATAATCCGGGTTAAAAGGTGGGTCCACCCAGGCGCACTACGTTCATGTTCGAGCATCTGGCGATGCACCGTTTCATCGCGAACGTTTGGTTGAATTAATTTTTTTACTTGGAAGGCGAATTGGATGACGTACTCAACGCTAATCTACGAAGTTGACCAGTGGGTCGCGACCATTACACTCAATCGCCCCGAGCGAATGAATGCGATTACACCTGAGCTTGAAGCTGAACTGCTCGACGCAATGAAGACAGCCGAAGCGAGCGACTTGGTGCGTGTGATCGTTCTCACGGGGGCGGGGCGCGCCTTCTGCGCGGGAGCCGATTTGTCGAACTTGGCGGCCGTAAGCACCATCGACTGGTCGACCGTAAACCGGCAGGAGTTGGAGGATCAAATCCTGCCACCTCGGCCTCGCGAGAACACCTGCGATGATTACCAACGAACCTACAGCTACTTTCCCGCCGTTGGCAAGCCGATTATTGGTGCGATCAATGGCCCATCGATCGGATTGGGCATGATCATATCGCTTTACTGCGACATTCGCATCGCGTCGGACGAAGCTCGTTTTGGGACGGCCTTTGCCCAGCGCGGGCTCATCGCCGAGTATGGTATTAGTTGGCTGTTACCACGTTTAATCGGCCTTAGCAATGCACTGGATCTGCTATACTCAGCCAGAGTGATCGATGCTCAGGAAGCGCTCCGCATGGGGCTGGTCAGCCGTGTTGTCCCCGCAGCGGAGCTGGCGAGCGAATCGGGCAAGTACGCTCGGCTGTTGGCGACTAGTGTTTCACCGCGCTCACTACGAGTGATTAAGAAACAAGTCTACGAGGGAATGCTCGGGGGCTTGGGCGAGGCGATCGACGCGGCCAATGAAGAGATGTGGCTGAGCTTGCAGTGCGCGGACTTTCGCGAAGGCGTTGCGCACTTTATTGAGAAACGCCCACCAAACTTTACAGGCGGGTAACGAGTCCCTTTGAGTCGTTAACCGGCTGGGACTCGTAACCTCGTCCACTACGTTCAATTTAAATGTGGTTGAAGCACTAGCTGCGAAACTATTGCATACGCTGGGGTTAGGATAACATTCTGAACGCTGCTGGAAACGTTCAGCAAAAATGTCACATTTTGAGTCGTTATGTTTCACCATAGGCGTGGAGAATCTCATGAAAACAGGCATCGTTGTCTTGATTGCATTGGTGTATTCGGTTTCGTTTGCATGGGCGGATTCCCCAGCTAGCGGCCCGCTTGGCGAGAAAATTGCAGACTTCAGTTTGCGAGACTTTCGCGGCCAGCAAGTGTCACTATCCGATTTCAAACAAGATGTCTTGGTCGTGGCCTTTCTAGGCACAGAATGTCCACTTGCCAAATTGTACTCGAAACGATTGGTCGAACTGGCTGAGCAATATGCCGAGCAAGGCGTTGGTGTGCTGGGAATCAATTCCAACAGTCAAGACTCGTTGGCTGAAATTGCAGCTCAAGTGCGCATCCAGGAGATCAACTTTCCGATGCTCAAGGATGCAGGCAGCCAAGTTGCTGATTCTGTGGGTGCCGAGAGGACTCCGCAAGTATTTCTGCTGGATCGACAGCGCGTGGTTAGGTACTGCGGGCGCATCGATGACCAATACGGTGTGGGAACGATTCGCGAGGAGCCACAGCGACGCGACTTGCAAATTGCCATCGATGAGCTTCTGGCGGGACAACCGATTAGCGTGCCTAGCACGCGATCGGTGGGTTGCATCATTGGGCGCAAACGAGTCGCTTCGGAGACCTCCGACATCACCTACTCGAATCAAATATCGCGGTTGTTGCAGCGGCGTTGTATCGAGTGCCATCGCGCCGGGGAGATCGCGCCATTTGCGCTCACGGATTACTCGGAGGTCGCGGGTTGGTCCGAGATGATCGAGGAGGTTGTGCGGCAGGAGCGGATGCCTCCCTGGCATGCCAGTCCGGAACATGGCAGCTTCTCCAATGACCGGCGGCTGAGCGACGAAGAAAAGGAACTCATATATCAGTGGGTGGCTGCCGGTGCGCCGCAGGGAGATGTCACCCAGCTCCCTGAGCCTCGACATTGGCCGGAGGGTTGGCAACTGCCAAGGACGCCCGATTACATCGCGAACATCGCCGACGAGCCCTTTCAGGTTCCGGCAGAAGGAGCGATTAACTACCAGTACTTTCAAATGGACCCGGGGTTTACAGAAGATAAATGGGTCGATGCCATCGAGATTCAACCAGGCAATCGCTCGGTCGTGCATCACGTGCTGATGTTCGCTGGCACGGACGAGGACGCGCGGCGAGTCTCGGGAGGGGGAGCGCATGGCTACGACGGGATTTATGTTCCGGGTCAACGCGTTGAGCCGTATCCGACTGGAATGGCTCGTAAGATCCCCGCCGGTTCGAGGCTCACCTTCCAGGTCCACTACACTCCGGTTGGTAGTCTTCAATGGGATCAAACTCGTGTCGGCATGACCTTCGTCGATCCCGCATCGGTAGAGTTCGAGGTACGCACGGCCAGCGCCGTCAATCCCGAACTTCGCATTCCCCCCAACGATCCAGACTATCGCCAAGAGGCAATTAGTCCCCGGTTGCCGGAGGGCGCTCTTTTGTTGGCCCTGAATCCACACATGCACTTGCGGGGTAAATCATTTTTCTATGAGGCGGTGCTGCCTGACAAGAGCCGCCAAACATTGCTCGACGTACCTCACTACGATTTCAATTGGCAAACCGCCTACCGTTTGAGCGAACCCCTACCGCTGCCGGCTGGTACCAAGATACACTGTGTGGCCCATTTTGATAATTCAGCAGACAACTTGAATAACCCCAATCCAAATGAGACGGTTCGCTGGGGTGAACAGACGTGGGATGAAATGATGATCGGCTACCTCGATTATGCAGTACCGATTGGGACTGCGACGACGGTGTCGAGCCATCCGCGGATCGAAGCTATGTTCAACAACTTCGACAAGGATTTTGACGATTTCATTACGACCGAAGAGATTCCCGGCCGATTCCGACTCATGTTCGGCCCCCTCGATGCGAACGGAGATGGCAAGTTGAGTTTAGAAGAATTTGAGAGTGCATCCAAATTATTTGGTAATAGAAGGAAAGGCCCCGCCAATGAATGACGAGCGGCTTAGGAAATCGTTGCTGATCGCACTCTTCGGCTTGCTGCTGGCTATGTGTACGGTCGTGGGTTGGATCGTTTTTAGCGGAGGGGACGCACCACGCCAAGTAACCTTGCATGCGACGTTTCCCGATACGATGTTGCAAGGCACGCCAGGAGTCGAGCGACAGAGCGGCGTGCGCTGGTGGGGCCTGGCGTTTGGTGTATTGGAAATTGCTTTCTTCGTTGGCTGCTTGATGATTAGCCTGCGCCCGCTGCGGGGCCGCATGCTTATTTTTGTGTTTCTCGGAGTGTTGCATGTGGCGGCCTTCGCGATGATGTTTATTGCCGACTACTACTATTCAACAGGTGAGCTGCGAATTCTAGTCTGGGGCTTTCCGCTGCCGACCACATTGATGCTGTACGGCGTGGGTGGTGTGCCGCTTGCATTCATCCTGCTGTATGTATTTTGTTTCGACCGCCTCATTCTTACTCCAGACGACATGGCCAAGTTGGACCGGATCGTCCAAGAACAACGCCAAAACTCCGAGGCACATCAGTAATGGAAGCTTATCGACATGTGATCGTATTGGCGTGTGTGGCGCTATACATGGTGGCTTGTGTGGCTGTGGGGATCTGGGCCATGCGGCGCACCAAGAGCGCAGGCGACTTCTTCATGGCGGGACGCAATCTAGGGATATTCGTCACGGCCATGGCGGTATTCTCGAGCACGCTCAGCGGCTTTGGTTTTGTGGGTGGGCCCGGCTTGGTCTACCGAATGGGAATGAGTTCCATTTGGATGGTTATTTGTGTAACGATAGGTTATGCGTTGTCGTTCTTCCTGCTAGGAAAGCGAATTCGCCTATTCGCCGAGGTCTATCAACCGATTTCGCTCCCCGATATCGTGGCCATTCGCTACAACAGCCAAACGACGCGGCTGTTGATTTCCATCGCCATTCTATGCGGCGTAATGAGCTACCTCGGCTCGCAAATCAAGGCGATGGCAACGGTGCTGCAAGAGATCATCGCCGAGAATAGTAGCGCAACTTGGTCGCTCGAAATGTGCGTAGGCGTTAGCTGCGCCGTGCTCGTTTTCTACTGCGCTACCGGAGGTATCATCGCCTCGGTCTACACCGATCTTTTTCAGGGTGTGATCATGGTAATCGCGTCGGTATTGATTTTTTTCACTGCAGCCAGTTGCATCGATGGTGGCTTTAGCGAGATGTCACAAACCATTATGGATGACAACCCAGAGGCGATGGGGCCATGGGGCGCATTGGGGATGATGGGCTGCCTCTCCTGGTATTTCCTATTTGCCCTAGGGGGAGCAGGTCAGCCTCACGTCATTACCAAAATCATGATGAACCGCCGCATAAGTGCCGCAAAGCACATTCTCCCAATCTCGGTGGGTGGCTACTGCATCTCTGCGCTGTTGTGGTTGAGCATCGGGCTGGTAATGCGCACGCTAGTCTTGCAGGGCCAGCATCCCGAACTCACGTCGGCGGACGCTGCCGCTCCGCAGTTCTTGCAGGCCTACGCCAATCCAATACTGGCCGGTGTCGTGTTTGCTGCGTTGTTTGCGGCCATCATGTCGACCGCAGATGGATTTCTCAACATTGGTACCGCAGCGGTAGTGCATGACATCCCACAAGCGATTCGCGGAAAGTCGCTCCAGCGTGAACTACTATGGGCACGAGTCGCTACGGTGGTCATGGCAGTTATCGCCTCGCTATTTGCCTTGTACTCCCCTTTCAGCCTGGTTGCCATCCTGGGGAAATACGGCTGGGGTATTTTTGCCGCTGCCTGTGTGCCGGTGGTAGCCATTGGGTTCAATTGGAAGCGAGCCAGCGCGACGGCCGCCAATGTTTCGATCATCAGCAGTCTGCTCATCAACGCTGCCGTGTTGGTCGCAGAGAAGTACGGCATGGTGTTTCCCTATGGCGTCGACGGAAGTGCGCTGGCCCTATTGGCCTCACTGACGATCTTCTTCGCAGTCGCCCTGCTCGCCAAACCGCCCGAATTACCCGCTGACGTCGCAGCCGTGATGGATATCTAAAGAGCTCATGAGCGAACTGGCCATTGTCACTCTAAAAATTCCCAACCCTTTTTCCGAGGGCCGGAATCGCGTTTACATTATTCCATCCGATCCACTGACCATGATCGATAGCGGTGTAGCTACGGAGCGTGGCTATCAGGCTTTGCAGGAAGGATTAGCGGAGCACGATATTGCCATGCGCGATATCGGTCGAGTGATTTTGACACACAAACACATCGACCACATCGGCAACGCTTGGCGTATCCAACAAGCCTCTGGAGCAGAAATACTGATCCACCGCAGCGAGATGGACGCGGTCTCCATGGTCGATCCACAAGGCGATCAGTTTCGTGCCGTTGTGAGCGAGCGATTGAAGCAATGGCAGGTGCCAGCCCAAATCCATTCTGCAGTGGAGCTACTCGCGTTTCCGAGTTGGGAGATCCGAGCGGCGCAACCTACCGCAGTCGACGCCGGACAACGGATCGAACTAAGTTGCGGAGAGCTCGAGGTGCATCACTTCCCTGGCCATACCGGTGGCTCCATTGGGATTCAATTGGGGCGCCGCCTGTTGATCGGAGATCACGTACTTCCCGATATTTCACCCAACATCGGTGGGGGCGACATGCAATACCGTGGGTTGCTGCGGCAGTACATCGAGTCATTAGCGCGTACCATCGAGCTATCAAGCAGCATTGACGAAGTGTTGCCTGGTCATGGCGATCCGTTTGTCGATCTAAAACAGCGCTGCCAAACGCTGTTCAATCATCATCAGCAGCGTTTGGAGTCGACGGTCGCAATCCTCAAGCGCAGCGGTCCCCAATCGGTCTACGAAGTGGCTCAAAATCTATTCGGCCAGATGCGCGAGTTTCATGTCGTACTCGGCTGCGCCGAAGCCCAAGCCCACTTGGAGTATTTGGTGGAAGACGGGCGTGTCGCACATAGTCAAAATCGCTACCGCGTGAATTAAACGCTCGGACACTTCTTAGAGCTGCAGATTCTCACTCCGTATAGTGGCGCTGGCTGTTTCATTGTAGGCTCGTAACGAGTATCGCGAGTTACGGCAGACCGAAGTAAGTGCCTACGGGCTGCGCTCCCACGCCCCAACGAGTACCGGCGTCCCGATCCGCTACGCTTAGCGTCAAGCCGAACTCGGTGGTGGCCGCAACGAACACAGGTGCGGTCGATCCGCCCACGCTGCCCGTGCCGTAACTCGCAGTACTCGCTACGAGCCTACTCCAGGGGTGAAAACACGATAACGGCAACGGTCAGTTGAATCTATTGAAAGCTTCAAGCAGTGTGAGCCTGACAACCTTGGAGTCCCTAACTGACTTGGCAACAGCTCAGGGCTGACATGGAGAGGTGTGGGACTGAGTTGCACTCGCCTTTTCATTTTCGGAACATAGCGCGTTAGATTGATCCTCAGCGGGCTTTCAACATCTTGTGGCCACAGCCTTTTTTGTCTGGATAAATCCGTTTCGCATGATCTTTCGCTAGCTGTCTGCAAATTAATGTTTGAAGTAGCGCCCATTCAGAGAGGCCCGAAATCGCTCGAAGTAGGCTGATAATCCGCAACGGTGCACCACCGATGCGACAATCAAACACCGCATACCAACCACCATCATTGTCTCTGCGAGCGACAGACATTACGACGCCGTAATCATGCTGGTAGTTTCGAAATGGCTACGATACAAACGCAGCTAGAAAATAAAGGTTCAGCAAGCAGTGGCGGAGTAGAGGCATACCCCACCCTGTTCTATTGACTTTCCAAAGTAGTAACATTACGAAATCTACACTGTAGCTTTCGTGGCGACAAATGTGATCCGTAATCCTTACGGAGGAGAGGACAGGATTATCACAACGCAACAAAGTTACATCAAGGTTGAGCGATCCAGCCATAGTGGGCGTCGAGTCAAACTTGTAATAATTCCGGGTGACAGGGAGTCATCGTTCGAGGGCGTTCCGTGGGAAGGCTGAATCGATGTCGCCCCGGCAACTTTTCATCGGAGTTCATTATTATGAGTCTTCAGTGTTCTAGTCCTAGTCGACATTCTCGTCGATGTTCACTTCGGCCATCGTGGTCGGGATTTACATTGGTCGAACTGCTGGTCGTAATCGCCATTATTGGAATTCTAGTGGGCTTGCTACTCCCTGCGGTCCAAGCGGCCCGAGAAGCGGCGCGACGCATGCAGTGCTCGAACAACGTCAAGCAACTCGGCTTGGCGATGCACACCTATCATGACGCACACAGAAAATTTCCGGCCTCAGTTCAGTCTCAAAGACTCCCCACCGGTTTAAACCCGCTCAATTACCGCGATACGACTTGGTCGACTACTTGGACGATTGCGATTCTGCCGTTCATCGAGCAAGGAAATCTTTGGAACATGTGGGACTCGGCCTTGGGTTTAGCGGACACGGTCCAACAAAGAGCAGTCGTTAGCGCCAACTTGACGGCCATGCAATGTCCCAGCGATCCGATGGCCGATGGAAAGTCTCTCAATGTAGGCAATATTGATTTTGCGCGAGGTAATTACGGGGCGAATCACGGTGGCGGCAATTACCACCGCGACAACAATCCGGCCACCATGGGCGGCGTTCTGGACACGCCCGACTGGAGTGCGTTCAACGTCGTAGCGGGGAGCAATCGCGGTATGTTCGCCGCCTCTTTGGGCTCAGCATCGTGGAGCGCTAAGATTGGAGACGTGACAGACGGTACCAGCAATACGGTAATGGTCGGCGAAATCATACAGGCTGGCGTTGCCTTTAATGATGACAATCGCGCAGCCTGGGGGCAGGCTGGTGGCGCAATCATCTCGGCATTCAATCATGCAACACCCGTCCGAGGCCCCGAGTTCATCGCTGGGCCCAACGCTCCGGCAGTCAATGGCGCCGGTTTCAACACGCTCTTCCGAGATGCCTGGGCCTACTGCTCCAACTCATTTTACAACAGAGTCAAACCCTATGCATGCAACGACCGTTATCTGTCGACGCATGCCGAGGGTGGCATGGCCGCGCGGAGTTGGCACACCGGTGGCGTTCAAGTCGGCTTGGCGGACGGTTCGGTCCAATTCGTAAGCGATTCGGTTGATCGAATTATTTGGCGAGCCATGTTGACGAGCCAAGGCGGCGAAGTTGCGAGTTTTACTCAGTAGTCATTCGAATCGCAAAGTGATTTAGCGAATTGCCATGGCGCGCTTTTGGTTTCAGCCCCTAGTGTCGAACGAGAGGCGCGCCTGATTGAGTAGATTTCGACAACGAATAACAAATCCGCAATTTGCCGGCAGCTCGCACGCAGACGCATTGCGGAAGATTGCGAGTTTATACGAACGCGTTTGAGCAAAGCGACGCGTTTTATCGAACAATCCAACCCATTCAAAAACGTGGAAATGCCATGGTTCCAATCGCTAAGACTCGGTTCACGCTCCTACTTCTCGTCGTCGGTTTGATGATAGGAGTAATCGCCGGTTGTACGGATCATGATAAGGAGCTTGACAAAATGTATGGACTGGATGTCCCCGGGAACCCCTTTGTGGACTATTCAGTTGATTTGCGGGCCGCGATGGGGTCACTGCGGAATGACAATCCGGCTGACGCTGCGGAGATGCTATCGGCCTACACCGAGGCCGATTTCCCTGGCGGTGAAGATGTCTTCACTGAGATGAAAACCAAACTCGACGCATTGGTTTCGGGCAAAGCTCTGGAGGGGGGAAAGAAGCCAACCACCAGTGAAGTCCAAGCGCTGTTAAAGAAGCTGATCGATCTCAGTAGACCCAAGCCGCCAGCGGCGCCAGCAGAGCCGGCTGCTACCAAGTAGAGTCTTGTCACCAGTCTTGTCACAAATCACCCCGTGGAGTTTGGCAACGATTGCCTGTTTGAACTATTGGAAACCGAGGTAATTGCCGCGTGTATAGCCAAACCGTTGCCTTGTTGCTCGCTGCCAAGGTTGGACCGCCATGCTCAGCGGCGCGGCGGGATACGGGTACGGTGCTTACGGAGTCTGGAACTTCTACTCCCCGGACAATCCAAACGGTGAAACAGGAAAACTCACTGTAGAGACTATCCCGTGGCAACAGGCTCTGAATATGGAGGGTTCCGGACAACTGAAACCAGTGCAGGAGTTGTTTTCTGGTCTGCCCTGGTGGCGACTCACTCCAGCATGTTGCACGGTGAACGCTTCCGAAGTCTCCCCAGCAAGAGCCAGGGTGATTATGATTGCTGCCACCGCTACGGCGAACGATTCTATGGTCAGCGATACAACCACGCCCGTCGGAGCTCTCACACCGAACGGTGATTTGATTGTCTATTTTCCGCGCGATGAACGCAAACGGGAGCTGCATCTGCCAGACCTAGATGGTGTTAGCCTTACGGGGCCGGTCGAAGTGTATTGGTACGATCCACGGTCCGCCGAACGAACCTCCGTTGACCCTTCACAGTTCGATAAACGCTCTGGGGTGATCCTGGCGACTCCAACGAATGACGACTGGGTGTTTGTACTCGATCGAGGCTTTAGCCCTTGCGACACGCGCCAAAAGTCGCGACACAAATAGCATGACACAGTTCATGACCTACAATCCCACGACCGTTCATGAGAGCGAGATTTCACGTCATTCCCACGGATTTGCGGATTGCTCGAATACCGAAGAATACCAAGCCCAATATTCCCAATCCCATCGTGACACACCCAACGACCACCACTGAGATGATCGGCTTCACTACATTTCTCCGCACCGACAATGGCATTCCGACGACTTTCAGATCCACTTCGAAACTCTCGTCGGCAAGAAATGAGTAGGTGGCATTTTCGGGCACCTCGAACGGCGGAAGCACATAACCTCTCATTGCTCGGACCTCCCTGCCCATTGGTGATGACGTCGAAAAACTGCTGTCGTCGATAGACGGCCCGAACTGCCCAGACCAGATCGTCTCGGTACCGCAACGGAGGGTACCGTTGTACACCGCGTGTCTGCGGGAGAACTGCCCCCGAGGCACAACAAAGATTACCCCAGCGGCCACACTCGCAGGGCTCATCTCTGGAGTCAACTCAATCTCGCAGGGATAATCTGTCGACCATTGGTACTCACTGACAAGCTCGCCCGAGAAAGACGTGCAATATATCAAGTACCCCAAGCCCGCGATTCCGCCGCCTACGGTTAGAAGCAAACAAATCACGATGCTGCCAAAGCCTCGCACGACTCTCACTCTCATACACTTAGAAATAGTTCGGTCCGGATCGCGGTCCCTGCTTGATGCGGGCGAAGAAGTTTGCCTGCCACGAATGTCACTTTAGTAGTTTTACCAGCGCGCGGGTTGGCCGTGGACTTAAGCCACAGATTTTGTGAATCCTCGACAACCAAGTTGGCCTTTCAAGTTCTCAGTCAGCCTGGCAGCCGTACCGCGTTCGATCCGGCCACGTGCGATCGGTGCCGAAGAGGGCTTGATTGGCTAATAACGTTTGAGTTTGCGATCGAGTGTGGAGCGTTCGATTCCCAGTTTTTGCGCCGCTTTGGTCTTGTTGCCAGCGCAGTGCTCGAGCATGGCCAGGATATGCCGCCGTTCGAGCTCGGACAATGAAATGGGCTCGAACGAGGAGTCGGGCTGGTTGTCGAGTGAGCCTTGATCAGTCCCTGCAGCGGGTTGGCCGAGCGTCGAGAGTTTGAGATCTTCGACACCAATCGTAGCATGATTGCCGAGCACAATGGCGCGCTCAAGCACATTGCGCAGTTCGCGCACGTTGCCTGGCCATGTGTGGCGTGCGAGCAACTCGAGCGCATCGGGTTCGATCCCGCTCAAACGACGACCTGCATGTGGCCGCAGTTGTTCTATAAAGAATTCAACCAACGGCGGTACATCATCCAAACGAGAACGCAGTGGGGGGACGTCGATTTCGATGACTCGCAAGCGGAAATAGAGGTCGGCACGAAATTCTTTGTCTCTGACCGCTTCTTCCAAATCGCGATTGGTGGCAGCGAGGACGCGTACGTCAGTTTGAATCGGCTTGTTGCCGCCGAGCCGTTCGAAGGGCTGTCCCTCGAGGACGCGTAGGAATTTGGCTTGTAGCTCGCTCGGCATTTCACCGATTTCATCCAACAGCAATGTCCCCTCGTGGGCCGCTTCGAATTTGCCAATCTTGCGCTCGGTCGCGCCGGTAAAGGCGCCTTTCTCGTGGCCGAACAATTCGCTCTCGAGCAACGTGGGGGCGAGCGCAGCGCAGTTTAAGCAGACGAGTGGTCCATCACGTCGCTTGCTTTGGCGGTGGATGGCGCGGGCGACTAGCTCCTTGCCCACACCACTTTCGCCTCGAATCAGCACGGTGGCTTGCGTTGGGGCGGCGCGGCGGATTTCCGCGCGCACTCGCTCGAGAGCCTGGCTGCGTCCAACCAGTTCCGTGGTGCTATCGAGCTGTTCATGCAGGTGATCGATTTGTCGACGGCTCTGCGCCAGCGATTGGCTCAGACGTTCGTTGGCTGCGTGGCGATCCAAGGCGATCGCCAAATTGTCGGCGACACCGACGGCCAGCTCCAAATCCGCGTCGCTAAGCATTCGCTCTTCACCTGCCGAGTAGACATGCAATATTCCCACAATGGGTTGGTCGTCGGCCGTGGCCACCGCACTCGCGACGCGGACGCGCAGTGGCGCACAGATAATACTGACTACATTGCGCGCCGCCGACTCCCGAGCTAACGCGAGTTGCGAATCGTCCATGACGTTGCGCGCCAGCACCGCTTGCCGATCGCGGATGAGCGTGCGTACCAAGAAGTCGCTTACGCGGTGGTAGCTTTCCCCATCGGGCTGCCGCGTGGCGAGTACGGCTAGTGGCGGCAGTGATTCCTCCGTAGCCGCCGCGTCGATGGTCTCATCGAGTTTGATGTTCGCATCACCAACAAGGCTCGCAGACTCGATCGTCACAACCCCTCCGGCAGCCAACCCAAGTTCTTCGAGCAAGCGTTCGAGTGCAACCTGGGCGAGTTGTTCGCGCGTCTCGCATCGCACCAATTCAAACACCAGTCTGTAGAAGAAGCCCCAGCGGTCGGCTCGTGCTGGAGGTTCTCGCTGAGCGATTGGGCTGGGGTATGTAAGATTGGCCGCCGACCACTGCGAGTCGGCGCGGCGATGGACGATGGCCGTTTGCCGCTCGAGGTCTTGCGTCATTCGAGCGTCGATTTCCGCTCCGTCAGCTCCTCGATCCCCCGTTGTGCCCGCAGCGCGAGCGGCGGTGCGACTGGCCGAAAAAGCGCCTTGAAGACTACGGGAAAATGTAATGCGACAGCCTCCTACGCCGATCGTCTCCCCCTCCTGCAAATTGTGCGGCGCTGCGATCGTCACGCCGTCGATCTGCGTGCCGTTGCGCGAGCCGAGATCGGCAACCTCCCACCCCCCTGAGGATGGGGTTATCGAGGCATGCCGGCGGCTGACTCGTTCGTCGCGGACAACGATCTGGTTTTCTGAGGAGCGGCCGACGAAAACAGGATGGTTTTGCAAGCGTAGGACATTGGTCCAACGATTGCCAAACTGAATGATTAGGTAAGCTTGTGGGGATGATTGTTGCATTGGCCGTGGATGCCAAGTAATCTAGGGTATAGTCTTGTCTCAAAAAACCTTCCAGCTTCAATCTTAGTCGAGCGCGGTTACAAAGCCGAGCGGGGCACTTCGGATGGAAGAGGCGCCCTGGCGCTAATGAAACTCGGCAGATTGAGCTTGCTGTTACCTTGCACCAATAGAAATCTTCTCCGGAGCCAGAGAATGATTGATGGACAGATTTTAGTAAAATTCGCACAGCGCGGGTTAATTGCCCTTTTCGTTGCTACTAGCTTGGCGTGCCCAGTGCAGGCTCAGTTTGGATTCGGCGGTATAAACCGCATCGGCGTCGTAGGAGGGGTTAGCGTCGACGCCGAAGGTGCCGTCAAGAGTGTTAGTGCTCTTGAACAGGATGGGCAGTTGAGCGAGTTGCGTCGAGCGATTCAGGCACCTTCCGATAGCCTCGACAATCAGACCGACATGCGCATGATTTCATTGAGCAAATTGCAAAGTGAAATTGCTAGAGCCATGTCGGCCAACGAACCGCTGAGCGAAGAGGTGCTGTTCCTAGCTGGCCTGCAACGTATTGAGTATGTATTTGTCTATCCTGAACAGCACGACATCGTGTTGGCAGGGCCGGCTGAGGGCTGGGTCGTACGCGACGACGCCAGCGTGGTGGGACGCAATAGCGGCAAACCCGTTTTGCACTTAGAAGATTTGCTGACAGCGTTGCGCACGACGGAAGCCGCCCGCGAGCAAGCCATTTCCGTTTCGATCGATCCCACGCCTGAAGGCGAAGTGCGACTCAACCAAGTATTATCCCGAGTGCAAACCGTCGGACCTGGCTTTAACGTAGCCGCCTTGGAAGCTGCCATGCGCGAAGCCTTTGGACCGCAAGTGGTTAGCTTGACCACCGTCGCTAACGATTCACGGACGGCTCAAACCTTGGTGGCTGCCGACTATCGCATGAAGCGATTGGCCATGAACCTCGAAGACTCGCCTGTAGCTGGACTCCCCAGCTACATGAGCATGATTCGAAATGGCAATGCGAGTAAAGGGACACAGCCGCGTTGGTGGATGGCATGCAATTACGATGCCATCTTGCACAGCCAAGACATGCTGGCTTGGAAGCTGACGGGAACTGGCGTCAAGGCGATGACAGAGGACGACTTGGTCGATGCCCGCGGTACAAGAACGGGAACGGGGCGAGCCAACAAGGTAGCGCAGCGTTGGGCTGACATGTTCACTAAGAAATTCGACGAACTCTGCGGATACAACGCAGCTTTCGGTGACCTTCGCAATGTCATGGACATGAGCATCGTTGCTACGGTGATCAGCGGTCATGAACTTGAGAAGGTCGCCGGCTGCGACTTCGGTTTGCTCAAGGGGGAGACGGGCGGTTTGATCACGCCAAGCTACCAAGCGCCGAAGACGATCGCTCCTGAGTGTAGCTTTGTCAAAGGAAATGCCGGCTGGGTCGTCTCGGCTAGCGGCGGAGTGGAACTCAACCCTTGGCAAGTGGTCAGCCAGCAATCCAAGAGCGACGAGACGGTGAAAACGGTCTACGCTCAAGCGGCCGGCAGCGGAGAAACGTGGTGGTGGTAGACTGCCCGAGTTCACTAAGCTTCCCAAGCCGCAGTTTTTACTGCGGCTTTTTTTTGGTTAGTCCTTGGGTAGTGGACGAGGTTACGAGTCCCCTCGGGTTCAGCGTACTTCAGGGACTCGTAACCTCATCCGCTACACGTCAGCGACTCGTAGCTCGTTCACTACGCTAAAAGCTGGCGGCGGGCAGTAGCATCCTTGAGCGATTCGAGCTCGCTTTGTATCATTGCCTTTTGCTTGACACATTTCCCCTTCACCCCAGCCCCTCACCCCGGCGTACCGAGGCGATGGGAACTAGGTTTGAGTCAGATAATTTGTAGGAAAAACGAATGCGGCACCTCCTTTCAGCCTTGGTGCAAAACGTCCCTGGCGTTTTGTCGCACATTTCAGGCATGCTCGCCTCGCGCGGCTACAACATCGACTCATTGGCGGTCGGCGAAACCGAAACGCCCGATCTGTCTCGGATGACCTTTGTCGTCATGGGAGACGACCGCGTCTTGGACCAAGTCCGCAAGCAACTGGAAAAAGTTGTCACGGTGGTTGAGGTCGAGGATATCAGCTCGCAAGACTTCGTCGAGCGCGACCTGATGCTGGCTCGTGTTCGTGCACCGAAAGGAACGCATCGAAGCGAGATATTCGAACTGGTCCGCATCTTTCGCGGCAAGATCGTCGATGTTGGGGCGGATGAGTTAATCGTCGAGATTTCGGGGCGTGAGAGCAAGGTACAAGCCTTTATCGAGCGCATTCGCCCCTACGGGATCACTCAGTTGGTCCGCACTGGACGCATTGCATTGGTACGCAGCGGCCAGGGTGCTGCAACCGACATTGGCGGGCAAGCTGCCGTTGAAGTCCATTCCTAAGCTGCGTAGCGAACCATATCCCTCCCCCTAGCGTTTCAAAGGAGCAGGCATAGTCCGTTGTGCCGTCCGCTCATTACAAAACCTTTTAACACGTTTACTTTACGAGAATCCATTCGATGACAGCCAAGATTTACTACGACAACGACGCCGACCTATCGCACCTTAAAGGCAAGACGGTTGCTATCCTGGGTTACGGTTCACAGGGGCACGCGCAGGCGCAGAATCTGCGCGATAGCGGTTGCCAAGTGATCATTGGCCAGCGCGAAGGCAGCCCCAACTACGATCTGGCCGTCAGCCACAAATTCCAACCTATGCCCGTTGCCGACGCGGTCAAGGCGTCGGACGTGGTCAACATTCTACTCCCCGACGAAGTGCAGGGTGACATTTTTCGCGAGCACATTCGTCCGAATCTCAAGCCGGGCAACGTGTTGATGTGTTCGCATGGATTCAATATCCACTTCGGTCAAGTCGAACCGCCCAAGGGAGTTGACGTCTTGCTGGTGGCGCCCAAGGGTCCAGGCCACTTGGTTCGTAGCGAATACGTCAAAGGGGGCGGCGTCCCTTGCTTGATCGCGCTAGGTGAAGGTGCTAGCGACAAGACGCGACAAATCGGGTTGGCTTATGCCAAGGGGATTGGTGGCACGCGCGGCGGTGTGATCGAAACGACCATCGCCGAAGAAACCGAAACGGATTTGTTCGGTGAACAGGTCGTGCTGTGTGGCGGTGTGAGCGAGCTGGTCAAGGCAGCCTTTGAAACGCTTGTCGATGCTGGTTACCAACCCGAGATGGCCTATTTCGAGTGCATGCACGAGCTGAAGTTGATCGTCGACCTGTTCTACCAAGGTGGATTGAGCTACATGCGCTATAGCGTCAGCAATACCGCCGAGTACGGTGACTACACCCGCGGACCACGCATCATTACCGACGAAACACGCAAAGTAATGAAGCAGATCTTGACCGAAATCCAGAATGGTCAATTCGCCCGCGAATGGATCCTGGAGAATCGTGCCGGAGCACCCGCCTTCAAAGCGACTCGTCGCCGAGATCGCAATTTGGAGATCGAACATGTCGGTCGCCGTTTGCGCAAGCTGATGAGCTGGATCGACTCGAAGGAAGTGTAGCCTGTGGGCCAAGCCCGCCAAGCTGGAAAGAACAGCGCCAAGAAACCAAGCTCGCGGAAATCCAATGCTGGGACGGCCAAAGCAGACCAGCCGAGCTTGGCTCGGCCTAGCTTGGCTCAAGCGAGCGCCGCTCCGATCCAACACGCAGCGATTCAGTTGCGTGGTGTCCGCGTTCACAATTTGAAAAATGTGGACGTGGACATCCCTCGCGGCCAGTTGGTCGCCATCTGTGGCGTCAGTGGCTCCGGGAAAACCTCACTGGCCATCGATACGTTGTACGCGGAAGGGCAGCGCCGCTATATCGAGAGCTTTTCTGCCTATACTCGTCAGTTCCTCGAGCGGCTCGACAAACCCGATTACGATCGTATCGACGGATTGCCTCCAGCATTGGCGGTTACACGCAGCGGTGCGCCGCGCGGCAATCGCAGTACGGTGGGGACCGCTAGCGAGTCGCTCGATTATCTACGACTGCTGTTCGCCAAAATCTCGGAACCCTATTGTTACCAGTGTGGAAAAAGGGTTGTGCGAACTACGCCGCAGTCGGCGGCCCAATTGGTCGCGCAACTTCCGGCTGGCGCGAGGTTGATGATCGGCTTTGAAGTCACCTGGGATGACGTCAGCGATCGAGCCATGGTCCTTGCGGAGCTTCAGTCGGAAGGGTTCGTGCGTTTATTGTCGGGCGGACAGTTGTTCAACCTTGGACAAGACCAGCGTCAAGATTTGGCCGAAGCGCTCCCTAAAGCGGGGACGGCATGGGTCATCGTCGATCGACTAAAAGGAGGAGACGCTGCCGAGCGTAGTACCGAAAGTTTGGAAGTCGCATTCTCGCACGGCTTGGGGGAAATAGCCCTGCTACAGGAAGAGGCTGGAGCCTGGCTTCCCCTGCGTCTATCGCATCAATTGCGCTGCACCGCCTGCGGCATCGACTATCCTGATCCCGAGCCGCGATTGTTCAATTTCAACAGCCCGCTGGGAGCCTGTACTACGTGCGAAGGTTTTGGCGACACCATCGATCTAGACATCGATCTGATCGTACCGGACAAACGCAAGACCCTGCGTGAGGGGGCACTTGCTCCCTGGACGACACCGGCCCATAGCCATCATCTGGAGGAACTTGCGGATGTTGCGGACGAGTTATCATTGCCGCTCGACGTTCCCTTCAGCAAACTGACCAAGAAGCAAATCAAGCTGTTAATCGAAGGTGATCCGAAACGCGGCTTCGGCGGAATGCAGGGCTTCTTTGCCGCACTGGAACGCAAGAAGTATAAGATGCATGTGCGCGTCTTTCTATCGCGATGGCGGAGCTACAACACCTGTCAGGCGTGCGACGGAGCGCGTTTGAATTCAGCCTCGCTGGCGTTTCGTGTAGCCGGGCGCAACTTCGCTGAGTTATGCGCTGCCGAAGTTCGCAAGCTAAGTGGATTTCTTGAAGAGATCGGGCTTGAGGGAGCGGCCGCAACGATTGCGGGCGGCCCTTTGGAGTCAGTGCAAGCCCGCTTGAACTACTTGTGCGAAGTCGGGCTGGGCTATCTGTCGCTCAATCGTCCGCTACGCACCCTTAGTGGGGGAGAAGCACAGCGAACTGCGCTAACCGCAGCGCTCGGTTCGAGTCTTGTCAATATGCTCTATGTGCTCGACGAACCTTCCGTAGGTTTGCACCCGCATGATGTCGAGCAGTTGTCGGTCGCTATCGAACGACTGGCGCGGCGCGGTAATACGGTGATCATGATTGAGCACGAAGAAGCCCTGATATCGCTTGCCGATTGGCTGGTAGAAGTCGGCCCGGCCGCTGGTGAAGGGGGAGGGACGATCGTCTACTCCGGGCCACGCGACAGAATCGTACATGGCAACACACTGACCGGCGAATATCTTTCAGGGCGACGACAATTGCCCATGCCAGTTCAGCGTCGCGCTCCGAACCGAGGCGCCCTGCGATTGTTGGGTTGTCAAGGGAACAACCTTAAGAACATCGATGTCGAGTTCCCGCTGGGAGTGCTGTGCTTGGTCACGGGCGTTAGCGGGAGTGGCAAGAGCTCGTTGGTTCAAGACACTCTGTTCGGCGCGGTGGCCAATCGCTTGACTTCGCAGAGCTACAAGCCACTCCACTTCAACAGTATCGAAGGGACTGGCCTGATTGACGATTGCATCTTGGTGGATCAAAGCGCCATCAGTCGTTCTCCACGCAGCAATCCTGTGACTTACATCAAAGCCTTCGACGAAATACGCAAGGTGTTTGCCGAGACGACCGATGCCAAGCTGCACAATTACAGCGCGGGGCATTTCAGTTTTAACAGCGAATTGGGGCGTTGCCCAACTTGCCAAGGTGATGGCGCGTTGCAAATTGACATGCAGTTTTTGGCCGACGTGACCGTTGTCTGCAGCGACTGTCGTGGAGATCGCTATCGTCCCGAGATATTGCAGGTGCGCTATCGCGATCGCAATATCGCCGAAGTGTTGCATATGACCGTGCGTGAAGCGAGCCAGTTCTTTCGCGGTGCGGGCAAGGTTCAGCAGAAGTTGAAGGTGTTGTCCGATGTGGGGCTGGGCTATTTGCAACTCGGACAAGCTGCCACAACGCTCAGCTCGGGCGAAGGGCAGCGGCTAAAACTCGCCGCCTATCTAGCGAGCGCCACACGCCGCAAAACGCTATTCATTCTCGACGAACCGACCACGGGACTGCACACCAGCGATATCGTGCCGCTGCTCGATTGTTTCGACGCGCTAATCGAATTTGGGCATTCCCTAATTGTGGTCGAGCACAATTTGCATTTGATGGCGGTGGCCGATCACATTATCGATATCGGTCCCGGTCCCGCCGACGAAGGTGGGAACGTGGTCGTGAGCGGAACGCCAGAGCAGGTCGTCGCCTGCAACCAGTCTCTTACTGGGAAATATCTACAAGACTTTTTGCTGAAGCGCAATCAAGAAATCGTACCAGAGTCCGAGCCGTAAGTTGGACTGGTGCCGCGAAGCCTTGGAGTGCGGGGATTCATCACCGCACTCCAAAAGGAGGCGCGATTGTAACGATCTTGTGACTTGGGTTGGATGCGTGGGCTGCTCGATGGTTACTGGCGTGCGAAATGTGGGGCGAGTCGAGATGGGTTGACTTAGTGGTGAGGTATCTTTGCAAACATGCTCTACAAATTCCTCAACGCACAACATACATGATACATGCACAATATTGCGACAGAGCGAACTTGGACCGAGGCAATGCTGCGTTTTCGCTTCGCCGGTCAGGTCACTGCGGTGTTGGTGTTGCTGGGCTGGGTGGCTTGGTTTTTTCCATTTGATGATTTGGTCGACCGCTCCGGCACGCCACTCGGTGGTGACTACGTCATGCTGTATGTGGCTGGACAAGTCGTCGCTGAGGATGCGGCCGACGCGTTGTATGACGACGCGAGCAATCAACGGCGATCGAGCCATGTGATCCGCGGTCTCAATCCGAGCGAGAGCTGGCCCTATCGCTACCCACCGACGGTCGCTGCTGTCATGGTGCCGCTCTCGCAATTACCCTTTGCGTGGTCATTCGCCTTTTTCACCGTTCTCCAACTATCACTGTTGTCGGTCAGCGTGTGGTTGCTTGGACGCGACTACTCGGTGCTGCATCAGCGTAGAGGTTGGCTATGGGCGATCGTCGGATCGCCGCTGGTACTCGAGTCGTTGATTGGCGGCCAGTCGTCTCTGCTGACGCTAGCCTGCATCGTTGGTTTTCTGCATTTCCTACGGCGTGACAACTACCTTATTGCGGGAGTGCTACTGGCTGTGACACTTTACAAACCCAATGTGGCCGCATTGTTGATTGTCGCGGCGCTTATTGTTCACCCTCGCCTGCTCCGTGGATTCCTTCCGACCATGGCCATTGGTTTGGGCGTTGCCCTGCTGACGACTGGGGCGTCCGGAGTTGTGAAGTACATTCAGCTGGCAACTCAACTAGCTTCTTCGCAGTGGAGTTTGGAAACGCCGTTTTGGAAAGTGCATGGGCTCGCACCTAGTTTCCAGTCGGTATGGCCGGAACATGGCAAGCTGGCGTGTGTTGCGGTCGGCTTGCTTATTAGTCTGTTGGTGGCTTGGCAATGGCGTGCGCACCGTTTACCGGAGTTATTGGCCGTAGCGCTCTTGTTATGTTGCAATGCGCTATTCAATCCTTACGTGCCGATCTACGATCTGGTGTTGCTGGAATTGGCGTTGGTGTTGATCTGCCAAGTCGCCTACAGCGGGCAGCTCAAACTTCAATCGCCCGTGTTTCTGCAATGGGGGGCACTGCTCTTGTTTGTTGGACCTCACCTGTCGCAGGTTTTTGCTCGACCGCTCGGTTGGAACCCCTTTCCAATGCTGCTTGTGGGCGCGTTCATTGCTGTAGTCGTTTACGAATGGAACGCGCGCGCTATGGAAAATGAGGTTGGCGTTTTTCAGCGAATGCCGTGAGACCTTCGACGGCCGCTTCGGTGGTTAGCGAAGTCGCCATAGCCGCTGCACCGCTGGACAGTTGTGTCGACAATTGCTCGCCGATCATCTCATTGAGTACGCGCTTAGTTAGCTGCAACGATTCGGCAGCACCGGCCGATAGATAGTCGATCCAATTGCTCGAGCGCGCCCAAATCTGGTCTACGCCAACTACACGGTGTACTAAACCTAGTTCCTTGGCTTCTGCGGCTGTTAGTTCGTCTGCGCCCAACAACATGCGGCTAGCCAATGAACCGCCGCCACGAAAGACCAATAGTGGCGCGACCAGCCCCGAAACCAAACCCAAGCGCGGCGCTGGAACGCTGAATGTTGCACGTCCGCTGGCGACGACCAAGTCGCTGGCCAGGACGAGCGCCATGCCGAATCCAGCTGCCGCACCATCGACGGCGGCTACGATCGGCTTAGGGAACTGCAACATTTGTTCGAGGAGCGTCTGCAGCCCCTGTGCGTCCTGATGCCACTGCGGCATTGGTTGTGCGCCAGCGGCTGTTTCCTGAAGCTCGGTTACATCAAGTCCGGAGCAGAAATGTGCCCCCGCGCCCGTCAATACCACTCCACGAACCTTTTTTTCTTGCCGCAAATCATCAAAGGCTTGCGACAATTGCTCGACCATCTGTCGATTGAGGGCGTTGCATCGTCGCGCTTGATCTAAGATAATGGTTCCGGTCAACCCATTGACTTTCACTGTAATCATCTTCGATATATCCTGAAGTGCAAAAGTAATGTGTGAAGCAATCGATGGTTGTCTAGCGCGCACCGCTGTGCTGCAATCGTACCGCAGCCAGGTGGAGTTGTTCAAGCGGCTTATTGGCTCTCCGCACGACTTTCTCTGGGCGCGCTGGCTATTTATCGCAGCAGTTATTGCTGTCTTGAGCGGTTCTATGAACGGGCTACAGGCCCAGACTTCCCAAACGACGCACCCCGGTAGCGATTTGCCGGATGTGATATTCATCCTTTCGGACGATCAGGCGTGGAATGACTATTCGTTCATGGGGCATCCTCACATTCGCACCCCCGCACTCGATCGACTTGCCCAGGAAAGCCAGCTTTTTACGCGTGGCTATGTGCCCGACAGCCTGTGTCGTCCGTCGCTAGCGACCATTATCACGGGACTCTACCCGCATCAACATGGGATTGTCGGCAACGATCCTCCCCCCAGGACACCCAACGCTGATGGACGCATGCGGGCCTATAAGTCAGCCGCCTATCAGCAAGACATCGAGCAGTTTTTGAAACTTCACATCGATCAAGTGACCACGCTTCCCGACCGTTTGAAAACGCTAGGCTATTCGAGCTTCCAGACTGGAAAGTGGTGGGAGGGGAATCCCAGTCGCGGCGGCTTCGACTCGGGCATGACTCATGGCGACCACAATCGCGGAGGTCGACACGGCGATGTGGGACTCGATATCGGGCGTAAGGGCATGCAGCCGATAGAGCAATTCGTGGATCAATCGCGACTAGCGAAGCAACCCTACTTTCTATGGTACGCTCCTTTCCTACCACACGCACCACACAATCCACCCGAAGAACTGTTGGCCCATTACCGCGACCTGGCCCCAACGGAATCGATTGCCAAATACTGGGCGATGTGCGAGTGGTTTGATCAGACGGTCGGACAATTGCGAACCATCGTCGACGAGCGCGGTCGCCCCGACAATACGCTAATCGTCTACGTGTGTGACAACGGCTGGATCAATCTTCCCGATAAAAGCAGCTACGCCCCCAAAAGCAAACGCAGCCAGTACGATGGCGGCACTCGCACGCCGATCATGTTGCACTGGCTTGGTCACATTACCGCTTCACGCGATGATACGCATCTGGCTAGCAGTATCGATTTGGTCCCCAGCGTCATGGCCCTGCTTGGAATGGCTCCAGACGATGCTCTACCAGGCATCGACTTGACGGATCCTGCACAAGTGAAAGGTCGCGATACGCTCTACGGCGAGATCTTCGAACACGATATTCAGAGCATGGACGATCCGCTGAGCAGCTTGCGTTATCGCTGGATCATCGAAGGTTACACCAAACTGATTGTACCCGACTTGAAGCAAGTTCCCGATGGCGTGCCTGAGCTCTACGACTTGGAGCACGACCCATGGGAGGAACAAAATCTGGCTGGCGAACGAGGCCCAGAGGTTCAACGTCTAACTGAGAAACTCGACGCGTGGTGGCCTTAGTACTTTGCAGCAAAGTTCGAGCGTTCCCGATGGCCAGCAGTGCAGACTTACCTTGAGGCGCGCCTGCGAGCAGTGTTTTTGAGTGCCTATCAAGCCTGAGTGTTAATGCCTGTCCACCCCTGTTGTTTGACCGAAGAGGAGCTCTTGAAAGAGTGTTCGCTGCGCAATGATCGGCGCAGTGGTCCCGGTGGTCAACATCGCAACAAAGTGGAAACAGCAGTGATCATCGTTCACCAGCCCACCGGCACCCAGGCCGAAGCCAACCAGCGACGCAACCAGGCCGACAACCGCCGCGAAGCAATCGCGAGATTGCGCCTTTCGCTAGCGACGCGGGTGCGGATGCCTGCCACGAGCCCAGCACCGTCGGAGCTATGGCAGCAGCGCTCCCGCGGTGGCCGGCTGAGCGTATCGAGCACGCATAGCGACTTTGCCTGCTTGTTAGCTGAGTGCCTCGACCGCATGCAGGCTGTTGACTACGCCATGCCGAACTGTGCAGAGTTCTTTGGCGTCACTAGCTCCCAGTTGATCAAACTATTGCGACAACATCCACCAGCACTCATTCAGGTCAACGCGGCCCGCGCCGATCGCGGCATGCACAAACTCAGTTGAAATGCTAGAATGGTAGTTGCGGTCGCAAGACGGCGGAGTTCTACCATCTGGCGATGGTAGCTACATAGAAGGGATTCTACTGTCTGGTGACGGTAGAAACAGTGTAGTCAATTGAATCGAAAGTGAATCGATGCGAGAGTCGTTGAACGAAACGCTAAGAAACCTGCATGAACAATTGGCTTCCGACAGAACGCTCGATGCCGAGCAGATTGCCCTGCTGCGTAGTGCGGCCAACGAGATTGAAGAAACGCTTGACAACGCCGAAGTCAATTCGCTGGACTTGGCTCAGCGTATGCAGGCCAATTCACTCTCGTTCAGTGAATCGCATCCGATGCTCGTTCAGACCATCGGTCGCATCGCCGATTTGCTGTCACAAATGGGCATTTAATCGGTTGTCATTGGGTTGGTCCTGTTGCCTCAGTGAGCGCTGCTACTTGTCGTCCGTGTTCGTTTCCGCGATGTTGTGCGTATGATCGCGAACGCGGGAATAAGCATTCAGGGCAGCCATAAACGCGATACTGACCACTGGGGGAATTGCGTTTCCGGTCAGCTCTTCCAAGTGTTTACGGCGCAGGGCTTTAATTTCGTTTCGAATGCGTTTGCTCGTGGCTAAGGTACTGGTCAGTACGTTGCGATCGCGATTGGCAAATGCTTGATGGACGACGATCAGGTACTCTTTGGCATGCTCATTCAGCGCTGCCAAATCGGCGCGTTGCGATTCGGTAAATCGAAAACCGTCGCGGCGCAGCTTGCGATCGAATTTGTCGAGGTTGGAGATATAGTCGCTAATAGATTCGTATTCGTCAGCCAATCGAAGTTGTCGACGCGCTTCCGCAGCCGTGGCATGCGACACGTTGGCGGCCAATAAATTCGTCACAAACGCGGTGACCTCGTCCTGCACCGAGTCGAGGATGCGCTCGCGCTGTTTGAGGCGGTCGGCCAACTTTTGGTCGGGATCGTCGTCGTGCATGAGTTGCATCAACCAATCGAGCATTTTGATACAACCATCACCCATCTTGAGAATCTCTTTGCGAGATTGCTCGATGGCCAGCAAGGGCGTTTCCAAAATGCGCACATCGAGATCGGTCAACCGCGGCTTTTCTTTGAACGGGCGCGAAGGGACAATTCGTTCGAGCAAGCGGACCATCGGCGTTAGCAGCGGCAGAAACAATATCGTGTTGGCCACATTGAAAAGACTGTGTGTCGCAGCGATGGCCGGGACGATATGAGGATATGTGGTAACCCCGCCAACTTGCACGGCCGTGCCGATGTCATTTCCAATGATGGTCTGGATCAAGCCTATATACCATTGAAAAACGGCAGTGATCCACAGCACACCGCATAGATTGAAGATAACGTGAAAGTAGGCGGCTCGTCGCGCATTGGTGGTCGCTCCCAGCGAAGCCAATAGGGCAGTGATCGTAGTACCAATGTTTTCACCCAATACCAAGGCAGCCGCTGTAGGATAAGAAATGACGCCCTGAGTAGCCAACGAGATGGTGATGCCCAACGTGGCCGATGATGACTGCACGACCATCGTCATCACGCAGCCGACCATGGCGCACTTGAGCACCCCCAAATAGGTATCTGCGTTGAACTTAGCGAACCAGGCTTCAAAATCGGGGAGTTCTTTGATAATTGCGCAGGCGTCCTTCATGGTCTCTAAGCCGAAGAAGACCATGCCGGTGCCCATCACAAACATGGCCCAGGTCCGCCAGCGGTCGCCGCGCGAAAAAAGATAAACAAAGGCTGAGAAGCCGAGCAACGGTAAACCGTACCTGCCAATGTTTAGCACCAATATCCAGCCAGTAATTGTGGTGCCGATGTTGGCCCCCATGATCACTCCGACTGCTTGGGTCAGTTGCATTACACCGCTGTTGACAAAGCCGATTACCATGACCGTAGTCACCGAGCTCGACTGCACAATACAGGTAACTAGCACCCCGACCGTCGTAGCGAAGAAGCGATTGTTGGTGACGGCCCCGATCAATCGACGCAAACTGTTGCCAGCCACCGCTTGCATCCCATCGGACATATTTTTCATGCCGAGCAGGAAGATTCCCAGGCCGCCAACCAATTCGAAAATCATCGTGAGCAGGGTTTGCAAATCCAATATCGCGGACTTTAAGTTAGGGAATGGGGCCAATGCCGCTCAATTCTAAGGTTAAAGCCACCAGTTGCAACTCGCCTTATAGCAGCATTGGGGGAAGGTGTGATAAGTAGGGTGTTTTGAGGGGAAGGTGCGGACGGCAATGCCCTGGACCGAAACAATTCCCAAGGTCCACCTACGAGCGGGTGGTCGGGGGGTTGGCGATCCAGGGATGGGCTTGACGCCCGCTAGTAGCATTTCTAGTATCCCCACGGAAGCTGGCTTTTGGACAGGCAGCCAGTCCCTTTATCCCAGAGCAACATCGCACATAGCCCACCGGCGATTTGCAGAAAAATAACTCGACATTTCTCCCCCAAGAGTCGACCCGTCGCAACGCTACCCAAGCGTGCTTGCGTTTAACGTGGCACTAGCGGTTGCAACCTGCAGTCTCTGGGTAAGTTGAAAAAGGAGCTCGGATGCGCAACTACAATTTTGCCGTATTGATCGCCGCACTGTGGCTGCTACCCATAGTTCGCTGCGCCGATGCTCAAGCACCACTCCAAGCGCCGGCGAATCAGCGGCGCGAAGTTGTCGTGCCCAGTCATCAGATGGAGCAAATACGCGCGCAATTGCGTGGTGTCCTGGACGGCAATGTGCGTTTCGACCCTGCGAATCCAGCGCGCATGGAGGTGCAGACTGACAGCGGCATGGCCGTAGTCGAATTTCTGCCTAATGAGGGGCGGCTGCTGGTCGATGGCACGGCGCGCGCAACTGCCGACATTGCGCGACTGATCGCACTTTTATCTCAGCCCACTAGTGTGGGAGCGATGCGGGCGCTGCCACTGAACGACAACGGGCAAGCCTCACTGTTGCAATCGTCGCTGCTTGAGGGAAGCCGCCAAGGGGCGTCGACTCCATTTGGGCTTCCCAGCTTCTCTGCGAGTGGCGGCAATGCACTGACCCCTGGGCGCTTGACCGCTGCTCAACAAGAAGGTATTCCTGCGGCTGGAGGACAGGCCAACGGACAAACCGACGACCAGCCCGAGACGAGCGGGGACGAACAAGCACCTTTGCCGCTGCAGCCTTTCGAAGGAGTGCAGGTCGAGATGCTTCCTGAAATCGATGCAATCATTCTGCGTGGCAGAGATCAGCAGTTGCAAGACTTGGCCGAGATCATCAAACGACTCGACGAAGCCAGTTTACAAGCGCAGCCAATCATCGAAATCATCCCGCTTGAGCACACCGCTGCCGACTCGGTTTCGACCTTGATCGCACAGATTCAAACTGGATTGATATCGACGCGCCAGGGCCGCGCCACCGTGACTCCACTGAACAAACCCAACGCGTTGTTGGTGATCGGCTGGGGTGAAGCACTCAATGTCGTCAAGGAGCTGATCGGCAAGCTGGATGTGCCCGTCCAAGCTGATACTCAGTTCGCCATTCGTCAGCTACGTCACGCGCGCGCCACTGAAGTTCAAATACAACTGCGCAGTTTTTTCCAAACTCGCGGTGGTTTATCGCCGACGATTCAGTCGACGGTCGACAGTCGCACCAATGCCATCATTATCCATGCAGCACCGCGAGATTTGCAGGAAATTCTAGCCCTACTAGACCAGCTCGATGTTCCTCGCGGCGAAGCCATGCAGCACGCTCGCGTATTCGAAATCCAACATAGTCTAGCGTCCGATATTGCGCAATCACTTCAAACGGCTCTTGCCGCTTCGGCTACAGGCAATCAGGTCAGCCTGCAGCTCGTCGATCAAGATGGCAATCCGTTGGCTACCAGCGGTGTGCTGGGGACGAGTCAAATCACCGTCAATGATCGGAACAACACGCTGATCATCTCTAGCGCACCGGAGAACTTAGATTTGATCGAGCAACTGATCGAACAACTGGATACTCCAGGTATGGTCGCCAAAATCAAAATCTTCCCAATTGAAAATGGCGATGCGGGTGACATGGTGCAAATGTTGCGATCGTTGATCCCAAGCCAAGCTCCCGGCACGACCGGGTCGCCTATGCTCTCTTCCTCACCCGATGAAGCCTCGCTGGTTCCCTTGCGTTTTACCGTGGACGGACGCGGCAATAACATTATTGCCGTTGGCTCAGAGGGTGACTTAAACATCGTCGAAGCGCTCGTGATTCGGCTCGATGAAAGCGACACCATGCAACGCAAGAGCACGGTTTATCAGCTTAAGAATTCGCCCGCCGTCGATGTGGCACTGGCAGTCAATGAATTCCTTCGCAGTAAGCGTAGCGTCGAAAACGTTGCAGGCCAATCGAGCAACCCATTTGCTCAGATTGAAAAGGAAGTAGTGGTTGTCCCAGAGCCGGTGCAAAATAAATTGATTCTGAGCGCGACGCCACGCTACTACGAAGAGGTCAGTCGCCTAATTGAACAGCTCGATCAACAGCCGCCTCAAGTGATGATCCAAATATTGATCGCTGAGATCACGCTGGGTAACACTGACGAATTCGGCGTCGAACTAGGCTTGCAAAACTCAGTGCTGTTCGACCGCAGTTTGCTGGGAGATCTGTTAACCCGGACCAACACTACCAACACGACTACGCCGGGGGGCGGCATCGTCACCTCCACAGTTCAAGACATTGTATCAGCCACCAATGTTCCTGGATTTGAGTTTAATAACACCAATCCACTCGGCAACTCAGGTTCCGCAAATGCGCTGCGCGGTGGCGGACAGGTTGGCGGGCAGGGGATTTCCAATTTTGCCGTCGGTCGAGGCAATGAAACGGCCGGTTTCGGCGGCTTGGTGCTATCGGCCAGCAGCGAGAACGTCAGTTTTCTGCTGCGAGCATTGCAAGAGACGCGGCGACTAGAAATACTCAGCCGCCCCCAAATCCTAACCCTCGATAATCAACAGGCCTTCATCCAAGTTGGTCAACGTGTACCGCGAATCGTCAATTCAACGATCAATCAAAACGGTGCTCAGAATAGCGTCGCGCTGGAGAATGTTGGTTTAATCATCGGTGTTACGCCGCGCATCAGCCCCGAAAATAATGTGGTGATGGAGATCGATGCCGAGAAATCAAAAATCGGACCTGAAAATGAAGGTATTCCTGTTTCTATATCTGCCGACGGTACCGTGATTCGATCGCCACGAATCGACACCATCACTGCGCAAGCCACAGTTAGTGCAGCCGATGGTGAGACGATTATTTTAGGTGGACTCATCTCGCGCAGCACGCAAACGATTCATCGTCAAGTTCCCTGGTTAGGTGACATACCGGTGATTAAGCATTTGTTCAGCTACGATTACTTTGACCTGAAGCGGACCGAGTTGCTGATTATCATGACCCCGCACGTTGTTCGATCCGTGGGTGACATGGAACAGCTCAAGCAGGCCGAATTCGCGCGGATGAGTTGGTGCGAAGCGGATGTTTTTGCCTTGCACGGCGATGTCTATCCCACCACCAACCTCTCAACGCCGCTCGTCGACAGCATGGACTGCCGCGTGGTCTATCCCGATGTCGACCCACGTGGTCTACCGCCAGCTACGATCGACGAAGCCAGTCCTTATTCTACGGAACCGATCCCAACGAACCCCTCTGCCCTGCCAACTAGCCCGGAAGTTGTCCCGGTTCCCAGCGGACAATCTGGGAGAATACCCAAGCAGCCAAGTGTCCCGCTGGCAGTGATGGATCTTCCCACCGTGCCGCAATCTCTGGCCTCGCAGTTTGACTCTACTTCTCCCGTGGTTACGGCCAGTGCTAGTTCACCGATTGCGACCAATCCAACTACGACCAATGCTAGAACCCTAGCGCCACCCTCTGCCTCTTCGCAACCAACGATCGGAGGTGCTCGATGATTGTCTACCCGTTAAATGCCGGCTACAGATTGGCGCTACCGCTTGTCTGTTTCTTGGCCTTGTTGCTGAGCAGCGGCTGCCAATTCACTCCCAACACGACGAAAATGCGATGGCCGTGGACTAAAGAAAAGCCAAACCCACAACCTGACCGTGTCGTGGCCGTGTGGACGGATACCGTTTTGCATCAAACTGGGCAAGCGGGTGTGCGCGGCTTTGGTGGGCGAGTCTACTTCTATGCACAAGACAAAACCGACCCCATCGAGGTCGATGGTGGCTTAGCGATCTACGTCTTTGATGCCGATAAATTGCAGGCGCATGACCAGCGTCCGCTGCGCAAATTCGTGTTCACCGCCGAGCAATTCGCGACACACATGAGTCGTACGTCGCTCGGTCCCTCGTATAGTGTTTGGCTCCCTTGGGGTGAAGTCGGCGGTCCACCGCTCCGCTTGAGCCTGATCACCCGTTACGAAGGGACCGCCAGTGGCACCACGATCTCAGAACCGACGATCAAACTCCTGCCCGGTGTACCGGCTCGCAGCATTGAGTCCGAGCAAGAGCTCGCCAAGCAACGCAGTGGCTCGTCGGTTCAGCTCGTCGGCCATACCGCACCCGTCGACACTACGGAACGAGAGGATCAGGAAAACGACAACGACGCCGACAACCCGTCAGTGCGCACTCTCGATCGTACTTCGCCGCGGTTGCAGCGAATCAAGACCATCGATCTCCCCCCCAGTTTCCAACGTCACTTTCAGCGATCCGGTGGAGCCAACCAAGGTGGTGACGATTTGCCGGGAGGCGAGGCGGGGGATTCTGCCACACCAGCCAGCGGTTCCACCAGTTCAAGAGAGGCACCCGCTGATGGTCCATCAGCCGCACTGACGACGGTTGACTCGAAGGCACTGCAAGCGCTGGCCGCCGCAGAAGCGGAGGCTCCCGTGACAACGCAGGTGATCGATCATCGAACTCGGATGCAGCAGCGGTTTCATGGAAGCCAGTTGTCGGGCACTTCGCCGCTCGATATTCGCGAAGGTAGGTGGATCGAATCGCTACCACGCATCGGTCGGCAGTAATCTAGCTCGGTGGTCTCGACTGATTCTATCTGTCACGTTGGGGACCAACCGTACTACTTTGCTATGCTCAGCTCGTTTTGGACGCGATCAATTCCAGGTTCGAAGCTGAGTAGCTGTGCCGCTAGCTCAGCGTCGCGAGCCGAATTGACTGTACCATGTAGAATGGCAGTTCGACCGGCTAGGGTCACCTGAACGGTGTCACCGGCAACATTGACGACTCTCTTCAACAAGCGTTCGTCGGCGGATAGCTCAGCGGGAGAAACGATAGTACTTGGCTCAACATCAAAAGCGATTTCCAAACGTGGGTAGTAGATGCCTTTGGAAGATTGTGCCGGGATGGGACGATTGATTCTCTGGGTATCGGCGGTTTCGATTCGCAACCCCTCGGTAGCTGATCGGACGCGTCCGACACCAATGGCTTGTCCCGCCCCCACAAAACCTGATTGTTCGCTCCGGTCCGACCCGACAAAATCGCGGCGCGAGCGATTACCGCGCACGAAGCGCTCGTTTCCGCTGAGTATTCCCACCGCCGAGCCCGCAGCATTCGAGTTCAAACCACCCCCTTGGGAAAAGGGAGAACTGATTGGGCTGCCAACACTACGCGCTCCGAACAATTGAGCCTGTGCAGCACTCGCCGTGAAAGAGCTAACCACGACACACAGCAAAATCGGTTTCGCAATTCCCCAAAGCCCGGTAGGTTTGATACTCGCCAAACTCTCAGCGGAAGTGGCCAAGTCAATGTCTTCGATAAGCATTGGTTTTCTCCTATAAATACCTACGATTTGATTTCGGCCCCCGAAACCTGAGCAATCGACTGCCCCAAAGTGAGCCAGTATGGGGTTTCGTTGACATGCACCAAGACCTTGTCTGGCAGGATATCTATTACGGAGATATCGTGCAGGGCGAGCGGCACTTGGTCTCCTACACCGACGGTCCGAGTGGTGCCACTACTATCGATGCGAAACCAGGCTTGAGCTGTTCCCAGCCGATCGAAGGTAATCGCTTTTAACTCGACATCTTGCAAAGCCTTGGCGAAGCCGCGCGCGAACAAGTTTCGCTGCACAAATTTTTTGTAACCACCCAACGAAGCTATCGCTTCATCCGTCAAATGCCATTGGCTGAGCTGATCTTTGCTGGGTGAGGCGTCGAGGCCCAGCACTTCGATCGACATATTGATATCCAGCATCCCCTCTTTTCCAGTTGGATTGAGGGCTAGCGAGCGAATCTTGTGGAGTTGCCCGACCGAACGAAACTCGTGCAGAAACTGAGCTAGCTTGGTCAAGGTGGCTCGGGCACGCAGCGAATAACCAATGCGGAAGCCAATCGACTGGCGCTTCCCCTTCTTGGTTCGTGATTTCAATTCAATCGCAAGCGGTTGCGCCGCATCAACGGTAGGGGATTGCAAACCATTTCGTTCCACTGCCGCCAACAACCATTTTTGATAGCCCGAGCGGGCTAACTGTGCTGAATAGGGAAGTGCTCGCGCGGCGTAAGACTCCAGACGCTTTCCCGCCTTCTGCGCTAGCATTTGCTGATCGTTCGTCTCACGCATCGATTTCGTCAGCGCATTGAGTTCGGCGTTGAGTTGCTGTGTCGGCGTTTCGATCCAGCTTCGATAGAGCGTGTCCGCAGCATAGAAACCGATGACCAATAGGCCGCCAATTGCTAGCCATTTTGTTCTTGGGTTCATGGCGACTCCTGTTTGTCTGATGCGCTTGCCTCAGCTTCAGGTTCCACGACGCTAGGCGCTTCTTCCGCCGCTACTTCCGTCACTTCTTCCCTCACGACGTCCGTCACTTCTTCCGCCACTTCTTCCGCCACGGCGTCCGTCACTTCGCTCGTCGTTGCAGCGCTTCCAGCCACGTAGGCCTCGCGTTGTGGAGGTTCGACAGGAAAGGAAATGTGGGTTTCAAATTGCCACGGATACTCGGACGCATCGGCATTCTGACTAATCCGCTGGCTAGTGGCTTGGTACTTGGCGCTACGAATGCTGTTTTCGAGCTGCGCGATGTTCTCTTGCTGGGCCACTTGCAAAGATAAGTCGACTGTTGCAATTTTTCCGGATGCCGAAGCGGTCAAGCGGCGCACGGTCGCTTGTTCACCATTGGGCAAACGCCCCGAGAGTTCGTTGAGTTCCGCCAGCCAATCGACTTGATCGCTCAACCACGACTCGACATAGTCTACTTGATCCGCCTTTTCTGAGAATTTGGCAGCCAATTTCTTTTCGCCAATCAGATCATTCTCTAGTTCCGAGACTTCATTTCGCAGTTTGCTAACGTCGGACAACATGAAGTAGATGCCCACCCCAGCCACGATGGCAACCGCGGCTGCCAAAGTGCCCCAGCGGCGAAGCGGGTTGGGGGCAGTTGGTGCTCTCTTGGCTGCCAGCATATTGATGGGAAGCTCGCCATGTAGGAACTCCCAGGCAGCCCCTGCAGTCGCCGCTGAAGTCTGAGCCAAAAGCACAATGGGCGCGCTGGTTGCCGTCGGCTCGACCAATTCATCTGAGGTGCCCGACCCATCGGACTCGGTTCCAGAGGAAGTGCTTTGATCTGCGAGTTGCTTTTCATCAACGAGTGCATCGTTTGGTCCGTCCCATTCCCAGCCGAACAGAGGTTCGACCGGTTGTACAGTGACGTCGCGATCTTCCAACGAGCGGGCCACGTGCCAAGCCGCTTCGCACGTAGTAAAGACAAACCAGGCTTTAGGAAGTTCCGCCAACTCGGTGGGCAAGATGGTCAGGCAGCGTTGCGTCTCCATCCAGACTTGCTCGGCCACGCGTTGCGGATCGTCAATAGCGATGCGAATCAACCGCAAAAAGATAGGCTCTGTGCCACGGCAAACGGCCAACTCGACTTCGCCCGAAACCAGATGTACCGAGATATTCAGTGAATCCTCAGCGACTTGCTTGCGGCGCAGAATGCCCAGCGGTGATAATTCGCGCGAACAAACCGCTGCCAGACGCATGCCGGTTGGCTGGCACCACTCGCGCACTCGCTCCAGTTCGGCTGCGGCCAAAGCGAAGGCTAGCACACGTTGGCCACCCTCTGCGCTTTCTTCCTCTAGGCTGGGCTGAGCGTAGTAGTCGACAATCGGCGGCGTGTCACCCTCTCCCAGTTGCTGCTCGACTTCCGAGGCTACCAATGCCGGCAGTTCACTCGCCTCAGCCGGAGGCAACGTCAAACTCAATTGTTCTAACACAGGCCGCGAGAGCAGTACGATCAACCGCTGCGGACGATCGGTTTGAGTGCGTAGATACTCGGAAAACGCCAACAACGGGTTGTCAAAACCAGACCAAGACATTCGTCCACTGTCGCTGGATGCTACCTTCGTCGATTTCGGGCTAACGATCAGGTAGTCAAGGGAGTCTTGATCCCAATGCACTATGGCTACGCGACTGTTGGCCGATACGCGGCGCGTCTGCTGGCGAAAGAGGTGGAACTTTTCTTGCAGGATATTCATGAATCATTCTAACGTGTCAGACTACCGCAGTGCGGGCGCGAAGCTCTCAACGGGAAAGCCGCGATCCCAGGCATGCCAGACTTGATAATCAACGATTTGGGCGGGGCGCTGACGAGCGTCAATTACGGCCGTGCAGCGGTATACGGGACTGACCGCGTCGCGATAGCCTACGGCTTGCGTTCGGTAGACATCGCTGCGACAGGTGAGGTAGGGTTCCAACTGCTTCAATCGAGCCAAGTCGACTAGACCCTCGGACAACAACCAAACAATCGAGCTACGCGGTGAGGGGGTCGCCGCGCTGGCTGCAACGCTAGGCATCGAACGCTGCTGCACAATTTGCTCAGCCAGCTGCTGATCCATACCAGGTACGCTTGCCAAAACTTCCAGCCGAGCGTGTCGAATATCAACCCGCCCCACAAGGCTCGTAGCCAGCTCAACAGTCGACTCGTCGAGCAACCTTTCATTGTAATTGCTACCCTCTGTCGTCGCACTCGAAAAAGGCGAGCTGAGTAAACGTTTTTTGGCAATCGCGCTAGCACTAGTGGCGGGCGACGCACCACCGCCCGCGCCCGTTGTTGCCGAGCTCTCGTCCGGAACCGAAACGCTCACGTCCACCAAATCTAGCACACTGGCCAGACGATAGCTCGATGGCCGGCTAAAGTCAGGGGTCCAAGCTCCAGCAGTCATGGCTGTAGAGGACGCACTCGCTCCGGTTGTCCCCATACTGGAGCTAGCGCTCGCACTGCTATCTGCGCCCGAACTGGCTGCGGCGATAGGCTGTCCGGGACCGTATTGCCGCATCGCTATAACAAAATCTGCGAACTCGGTCGGCCAGATCGACAAGAGCTGACGATGTAGCTCCAACAGATCGTCGTCGTTGAGATAAATTCGTGGCTGCCCGGCGACGCTCTCATTGCGCTGACCGCTAACCCAGCTCAGATAACGCTGCCAAGCCACCGGTGCGATCAAATCTGATGACGATGAACCGGTAAGTGACATCGCGCCGCTCGCACTACCGGACGCTCCGCCGGAAGTGTCTTCGCGCAGCGACTCTGCTAAAGCCAGTTCGAGCGCATCGAGTTGATAGTTTTGATTGAAATCGCCACCGAGCCATTGCAGTCGAAACCAGTCTTGCGAGTCGCGTTGATCTGAGGACGATGTGCCCGATTGCAGGCGATCCATTAAGCGACTTTCGCCCGACAGGCCGCCGCTGGTGGATACCCCTTGACTGCGTAACCAGTCATCGACCGGGCCGGCCTCCGCCTGTGGCAAACGCATCAATGCGGATCGTGCGTGGCCAGGGAATTGCCGCTCCCACTTCAAAAGCGTCGGCACGTGTAATTTCGCCGACTCGTTTTCCAAACCAAATCGCAATCCCTTGAGGACTTGCCCAACCTCACTATTGCCAGCACTTCCGGTCGTTGCTGCGAGTGGACTTTGCGACTCGTCGCTTCCGACTGAAGCTGTCACAAGGCTCACGTGCCATGGTTCTAGCGAACTATCTTGCTGCGTTGTCGTCTGAGTCGACGCCAGCTCGGCACTGACGCTAATGTGCTGGAACATCGTCGGATTGAAGCCGAGTCCTCCCATAGCATCTCGCTGCTCAATTGAGTTTTCGAGAATTGCTGCCGCGAGCTCAAGTCCGCTGAGGGCTGCCAGGCGAGCCTGCACTTGTTCCTCGTGAAGTCGAGTTACGCGATACTCGGCTTGCATCGTGAACGAGTACCGGTAGGCACCCAAGGCGATCAACATCGTGAGCACCATCACCACTAATAGCGCCATCGCACGTCGAGATCGGCGGCCAGGCGTAGTCCTAGTTGGTGAGTTCAATTTCACCAGACTATTCATCAGAAGCCACCTCGC
This sequence comes from Pirellulaceae bacterium, assembly GCA_020852965.1. Classification (GTDB taxonomy): domain Bacteria; phylum Planctomycetota; class Planctomycetia; order Pirellulales; family Pirellulaceae; genus Aureliella. Next base: position 38,802 of record JADYZV010000086.1, read on the forward strand.
AGTCGACTCGACGGAATATCGGTCGAGCTTAGTGGAGTGGCAAACTCAGAGTTGCCAGTTGAATCCATCGATGCAGGCGCGTTTGCGTCACCCAAGGGGCCTGTCGTCCGTGCAGTCCGTCCAGCGACCAGGATAACCATTTGAACTTCGAATTGATCCGACTCCATTAGACTTGCGTCCGGGTCGGTTTCCAATTCCGCTTGGGCTTCCCCAGCCAGCGCCAGATCCGCCGCCGACAACTCAGTCGATGCTTGAAGTTCGAACTCCGCCTCGTCCTCCCAGGCCTCACGCGCCCTACGCGGTTGGGGCGGTTGCATTTGCGCTCGAGCGGGAAAGTCAAAACGCAGCGCAATAGCCGCAGGTAACCCACCGTCGGAGCGACTATTCCAACTGTCTTTCCAAGAGACTCCATCGCAGTATTGAAACTGTGGTCGTATCAAGCCTTCCAATCGTGATTGCGCGATAGGTATACCGCGCAATTGCTGCCGATCATCGTTCTGGCGGTAGAGGTCCTGGCCGGTCAACACTCGATCGCTGGGAGAGAGCTCCGAATCAAAGCCGATCGCATCGCCTTGTACCGTAGATTGCATGCTCGATGACTGTGCGCTCGGCGACTGTGAGCCACCGATCAATTCTCGGCGCACCATCATGAACTGAATCTCATCGAGCTCGCTAGTTACTGCTGGTCGAGTTGTCTCTGTAGAATCGATGGGACGCGCGATATTGACGGGAAGCAATTCGTACTCGATCTGAACCTGTTCTGGGCTCCACGGTGAAGCGTCGGAAAGCGTTCCACTCAGCTCACTATCCATGGACGAAAGCGCTCCCGACAATGGCGAAGGATTTGCAGCCAGCCCCTGAGCGCTTCGAGCGGTTGCATTGCGCGAGTCAAACTCATCCGAGGCTGACGAATCGGAGAGTAGTCGTTCGAGAAACGGCAGTGGGTCGAGCGAGGGCGCAATGGTGGCAGAGAATCCGCGACTATTGCCAGTGAAAAGAAATTCATCGGAGGGTCCAAGCATCGCTTGAGCATCGCTTTGCAACCAAGCGTGTGCAGCGCGAATAATTTGCGTGCGACGCGTGATCTTCCAACCTCGTTCTTCGGAATCGCGAAACGTGGCCATCAACGACCAGGCTACGCTCATCAGTGCGCCTAACAAGCCCAACGCAATCATCAATTCGAGCAGCGTGTAGGCGCGTCGCGATTTTGAATTGGATGGTTGCATAATGGGAAATACTAAAATTTTTTATGGCTGATGGTTTTGTGCATCCATGCAGTAGTCCATACGAGTGTTCTGTCCAACGTCTGATGCTAAGTTCACGGCTCGAAGTCAATTTGGTCTGTTCAACCGCGCCAGCGCGCCCGCCAAAGTGACGAGTCAACTTGCGGTGCCCATTGGGGCGACCAGCGGTGCCGCTGGGGCTGTCTTCTCGATCTCAATTCACCATGCGGGCGCGCTGCGCGGTTAAACCCGGATTATTCATAACCCGCAGCGTCAGCAAGGACGTTTGAGTCAGAGTCGAAAGTTAAAAGCATGAATTACCTTGGATTTTCGCAACCCACTTGCAGTTGCGTCGAACGTCCTTGCTGACGCTGCGGGTTACGATTGCATAGCAGACTGTGTTTTGCTCGTATGACGTAAACCTATTCGCTATCATCGCTTACTTCGTTTTCTCGCAGACTCATGAATAATCCGGGTTAAACAGTCGATCGCCTCGACCTGAATCTCACGCCGCCGAAGAGCCTGCTTCCTAGCGGGTCGGTTGGGCATACTAGCGGACGCTACTCATACACGGATGCTTGTCAATTTATGGGATACCTGTGGTAGGGGGAACGCGCACGAGCTGCGAAAGCTGACACAAAACGCGAGTGTCATCGCTCATTTCCTGTTCCGCCGATTCGAAGACCTCCACCGTTACCACTACCAATCGACTTGGCAACGGCGGAGCAGATTGATCGGAATTTGGCTGGCTTGCAGTAGGATAGTTACTGGTAGCGCTATTCATCTGAGGCGGTGAGGAGGCTGCGAGCGAACGGTTTGCACCGGAGTCGGCTCCATCGATTCCGCCCAATGCAGCGTCCTCCATGCGAATGCGGAATGCGCGAGGCGGGTTGGAATTGAGAATCCCTGTCCGCTCTTCTTCACGCTCCGATGGTTCGCCAGGGAGTGCCAAAAACTCCGCTAGCAACGATTCGGCATCCGATAGCGCTTCCGTCCGAGCTTCTGCACGGCTGCCAAACTTGGTCCCCAAGCCGAGTAAAGAACTGAGCACCATGGCACTCGAAGCCAGGATCGCGGTAGCCAGGATCACTTCTAATAATGAAAATCCGCGTCTTGTGATCGGGGAGTGACCGAAGCGATCTGTCGGAAAGCGACGCGGAGCGTCGGGCCACATTAAATACGGACGCGGAGCGTCGGGCCACATTAAATACGGACGCGGAGCGTCGGGCCACATTAAGTAGCGACGCGGAGCGTCGAGCCACATTGAACGCCGATGCGGAGCGTCGGGCCACATTGGGGGAACACGGTTCATCGCGAGATCTCCAGTGCACCGGTGGCAGCCGAGTAGGTAACGTACAGTCGCTGGTCGATGGACGCGTCGAATAACTCGATGGAGGCGTCACGGCCACGCCCCTCGGCGGTCAATGGCAACCACCATTGCCGACTGGTCGCGGGATCGAATTCGTTGGCATTGGTAGTCGGATCCAAAGCAGTGTCGGCTGCATACTCACGCTCGGTTTCATACTCATCGGAATCGAACGGAATTTGATCGTCCACGCCAGAGGGTATGATGCTCTCCAACGTCCAATCGACGTTGGAGATCACGACCGGCGGTGGCAATTGCCAAGTGCGAAGCGTTTGTGTTCGTACCGCTGTTGAGCGCTCAGCACCAAGGCCAGACGAATTGGCGGAATCGGTTCCAGGATAACTCGATGAGGCAGCTTGTGGAGTGGTGGCACCGTCGGAAAGTGCAGCCGGCAAACTCGCCGAAATGTCGGAGTTGCTATTGAGAAAACCATCGAAGCTGCCGCTGCGCAGTTGACTACTCCCCTGCTGCAACTGAACGAATTGAACCGCTCCATGCAGGGCGGCTTGATAGCGACTTTCGTCAATTGCATCGCGCACCATCTGCGCCGCCTCGTCAAGCGAGGTGCGTTGTAGCGGGCGTTGTAGATTGGGCCACACTACGGCTAACACGCCGACCATTAGCAACAACACGATCACTAGTTCCAACAACGTGAAGGCACGCGATTTAGGAAGGACGGTTCGGTTTGTTGAGGGGTACATGTCTGTTTTGACCTTTCGGTCAAGCGTAGTTTTGTAGCTTTGGGTGCGCCGGCAAATCCGGCAAATCCGGTGTATCCGGTGTATCCGGTGTATCCGACGCGGAGCGTCGGGCTACATTAAGCACAATCCGACGCGGAGCGTCGGGCCACATTAAACCGCACTAAGTTGTTTAGGCTTCGATCTCACGGGATGCTGCGTCGGGGTCTTCTTCTTCTCCTGCAGCAGGCTGATTGCCGATATCATCGCTGGTGCCAGTTTGGCGATCGGGACCAATCGAAAAGATACGCGGGAAGTCGATTGAATTCTCTTCGGTTTCCCCTTCCGTAACGCCGTATTCGTACTCAAATGGGCTCCCCCAAGGGTCGATCGGCAATTTGCCTCCTTCGATGTACGGTCCGTCCCAGTTGCGGGCTAGGCCTTCGTCCTCAGGAGCCTTGACCAACATTTCGAGTCCTTCTTCGGTCGAAGGAAAGACCTTCATGTCCGCTGCATACATTTTTAGAGCCGAGGCGAGATTGCCAACTTGAGCTTGGGCCGTGCGCACGTCCGCCTTCTGTTGGGTTCCCAACAATCGCGGACCGACGATGGCCATTAAACCAACTAGGATGATCAACACGATCATCAACTCTAACAAGGTTAAACCGCGTCGCAGTTTACGCAGGGAATGCTTAGCCACTCCGGCTTGATTGGTACGTCGCGTTGTGTTTTGACGCATGGTAGTTCTCCTAAATGGGTTGTGTTATCCGACGGACGAATTGAGGTCAAACACCGGCAGCAGTACGCCCAGGATCACAAACATGACCATGCTACCGATGAGTATGAGCATTAGCGGTTCGATCAATTTTACTAAAACTTCCAAGCGCCGTTCGATACGATTGTCGATACGGTCGGCGATCTTGACCAGAACTTCATCGAGTGAATTGGATTCCTCGGCCACGCGAATCATGGCCATGATCTGCGGTGGAATGAGGCCGCTGGCTGACAAAGGCTTGGAAAGGCTATCCCCAGCGGTGACATTTTCTGCCGATTTCAACATGGCCTCTTCCAGTAGTCGATTGCCGGTTGAGCCACTGCTGATCTTTAGCGACTTGAGCAGCGGTACCCCGTTGCGGAGCAGCGTTCCCAACACGCGACAGGCGCGCGACACGGCGGCGTCGTGAAAGATCGAACCGAGCAAGGGAGCTTTGAGCTTGAGTTGGTCGAGTCCTCGTTTGCCAGAGTCGCTGCTGAGCAACTTTCGCACGCCGAATCCGATGGCGACCAACGCACCTAGCACGAGGAGCCCGTAATGCATGAGCGTATGACTGGCGCCCAGCAGCAAGATCGTAACTAGAGGAAGTCCGGTCCCGTTTTGTTCCAAGCGATCAAAAAAGGGTTGGAATTTAGGAACCAGAAAGACGATCATCAGCGAGGTGATGATAGTCCCGACGATCCCCAGTATCACCGGGTAGGTTAACGCCCCGACGATCTTGCCTCGCATTTCATCTTGTTTGCGCAGGAACATTGCCGTGCGTTGTAGGGCTTCTTCCAGGAAGGCTCCCTCTTGGCCAGCGCGTACCATGCTGAGTGTCAGTTCGGAGAAAATCGACGACTCACGCGACATCGCTTCGTCCAAACTTTGCCCCTGCGAAACCGCTTCGTGAATCCGTAGAGTGGTTTCCTGCAAGCGTGGATTGTCCATGGCGTCGCCGAGAATCTTGATCGATTCCAGCATGGGCACGCCGTTGGTCAAAAGATCCGCCAGTTGCGTGCAGAAGTCGGCAATTTGCTCCTTCTTCACGCGAACTGGCAGCGAGACATTGGCCCAGTTCGATGCGTTTGCTTGCGGATCGACCAGGCTCATTGGAAACAGCGACTGCGATCGCAGCCTCCGCATCGCTTCGGCTCGATTGGCGGCGGCAATAGTGCCTGTTCGACGTTCTCCGCTTGCCGATTTGGCCGTGTAGGTAAAGTCAGTCATGGAACGGTTTCTTATGCATTGGCAAACGGGAATTCACCGCAACTAATCCGCCTTGGTGACTCGCATAACTTCAGCAAGCGTGGTAACACCCGAGAGCACTTTGCTCCAGCCGTCCATCCGCAGGGTCTCCATCCCGCCCTTGATGGCAGCCTTCTTGATGACATCCGAGCTAGCTCCTTGCGACGCGAGCTGACGGACCTCTTCGTTGGTCACCAGCAATTCGTATATTCCCATCCGGCCACGATAGCCGGTGCGTCGGCAGCATTCACATCCGCCCGGGCGATACAGTTTCAAGCGTGGATCGAGCCGCGCTTCGACAGGGAAATCGTCGGGCAATTCATCGGGATCGGGACGATACGACTCTTTGCACTCGTCGCACAACACACGCACTAGGCGTTGAGCCAAAACGCCTTCGACGGTGTTGGCGACCAAAAATGGTTCGACCCCCATGTCGATTAAACGCATGAACGCTCCAGACGAATCATTCGTGTGCAACGTGCTAAACACCATGTGCCCAGTCAGCGAGGCTTGGGTCGCGTTTTCCGCAGTTTCCAAGTCGCGGATTTCACCGATCAGTACCACATCGGGATCGTGCCGCAAGATGGCTCGCAGACATGCCGCAAACGTCAAGCCGACTTTTGCGTGGACTTGGATTTGATTGATTCCCTCAAGCTGATACTCGATGGGGTCTTCGGTGGTGACGATCTTGTTGTCTTCCGACTTGATCTCACTCAAGGCACTGTAGAGCGTGGTGGTCTTACCGGAGCCGGTGGGACCGGTCACCAACACGATGCCGTGCGGCAAGCGAATCAGCTTTTGAAACTTCTCGTAGATTGACTCTGGCATGCCGACGCCGCGCAAATCAAACTTCAAGTTCGATTTGTCGAGTACCCGCATGACGACACCTTCGCCGTGCAACATGGGGATGATCGACACACGCACATCGATTTCACGCCCCGAGATTCGCAGCTTAATACGACCATCCTGCGGAACACGCTTCTCTGCGATATTCATCTTGGCCATGATCTTCAAACGGCTGATGATCGCAGCTCGGAATTGATTCATCTCGGGCGGAGTCGGCTGCTTCTGCAAGACACCATCGATGCGATAGCGGATTTTCAAGCCGCTCTCCTGCGATTCGATGTGAATATCGCTGGCACGAACTTCGATGGCCTCACTCAGGATCTCGTTCACCAGCCGTACCACGGAGGCTTGCTGAGCCTCTTCGGCATCTTCTAAGCCCTGCGTGTCGAGCTCTTCGAGCATTTCTACGTCGCCCAGTTGCCTTTGCTGAGCGATCAAGCCGTCGATCGTCTCGGAGCCAACGCCCAAGTTTCGCTTGATCAAGCGCTGTATCGTTTCAACCGAAGCAACCACCGGGCGCACCTCGACTGCCAACGCCGACGCGACCGAGTCGACCGCCGCAAAGTCAAACGGGTTGCTAACGGCCAACCGAATCCAGCCTGGTCCACGCTCTAGTGGAAAGACTTCATGCCGGTGAATCAGCTTCATCGGAAAACCGGCAAGCGCATCACTGGGAATCTCACCCTCATCAGTGTCGAGCCATTCGAGCCCCAGAGTTCTCGCACTGACGGCGAGTAGTTCTTGCGAATTGTTGAAAGACCAGCGGTCGACCAATAGCTCCAACGAATCACCATCTTTGAGCATGTCGGCCACTTGACGCAATTGGCTCGAATCGAGCTGCGGCAATAGCGCTAGCGTATTAGTAATCATTGTTGAATTCCTTAATCGTCGAGGTGGGAGCTCGCTCCGCGAGCTAAGGGGGGAGGTTGGGGTGGTTCGACTCCGACAACAATAAGTTGCCGAATGTTCGAAGCCGAGTTTTGCGAATTCGTCGCCGAATTTCGCAGAAACAAACGTCAGGAAGCTGTCAAAGCCGTCCCTGTAACCCAAGGAAGGTCTATGTCAGCCGATCGTCGGTCTATTCCAAGTCGTCGAGGTAGGTAGTTCAGGTGGGAATTTAAGGTGGGTACGAGCCATCCTGCTCGTTTTCATTATTTCATTATAACTCGCCATGTCCGCGAGCATCTAACTCTTTTAACTCGACACGTTGGCATCGAGTGTGCAATCCGTTTAGTATTTTTCTTTGGCAGGTTCTAGTGTACTACTCTAAATGGTAGCAGCAATCTCCCGGCACGTCAATTTGGGGGAACTGTACTGACACGTGGTCTGTTCGGGCCAGTTTTCGGGTATCGCAGGCCAATTTTCGGGTGTTGGGCGCGGCGGCAAGTCCCAACGTACCACGAACGCGGGGACTCGTAACCTCGTCCACTGCACCGGGCTCGTGGGCGACGGCACACCCATTGTGCCTGCTATTTTTCAGCAATTTACTCGATTTCAATGAGTTTTCGTCATTTTGCCAGCAAAATCTTCAACGCTTGCTGCAGACTCTTGGTATTGGTCGATTGCAAACGGATGAGATCCACCCGTTTGGAGGGTGTTTGCTGTGACTTTCGGTCAAGTGATTCGACGAACTCACGAATCTCAGCGGTCAGCTCAATGGGAGCGCGAAAAATGATCGAATTGCTGGTCTCATCGACGGCCAAGGTCAATAGCGGACCGCTTGATTGGGCATTGAGCTGCTGCAATAAACTCGCCACATCGGAAGAAACCCCCTCGGGAATCGGGACCGGACGACGACCAGCCCCGGAGCTCAATTGGGAACGATAGACATCGCGCAATATGGCTTCCACGTTATTGGCGCTAGCACTTTCAAGCGCGAGAGTCGTGGGCGTGATCTGTTGTAGAGAATCGAGTAGATCCTCCGAATCGAGCACGCCCAACAACTCTTCCACGGTGCGCCTATCCTGGCGATTACCGCTGACGATCAGAGCGTTGATCCGCGAGTCGGCCACAATTTTGACGCGTTGCATCAGGTCGGAAACGGACGAGCTGCGACCGCGTTCTGGACGGAACAAATCGCTGAGCAACTCCTGAACTTGATCAGCTCCAGCGTGGCGAAGCAGATAGACGGAGTAATTGCCGGTCGTGGAGTACGGCTCGATCCGAGGGCTCAATAGGGTATCTAGCAAACGTTGGAATTGGTCGAGCGCCTGGGTATCCGCCGATGCCACCGTCCACTGCTCGTCCCCCACGACGACGACGATTGCCGGACGATTGGCTTGGTTGTCAGTCGCCTTGAGACCAGCCGAGTCGTCAGCGGCCTCAGAGGGGACAGCCGTCGAGCTCTCATCGGATATCTTGTCGCCTGAGCTGGCCGCTTCATCTGCAGTGTTCGTATCGACAGGGTTGGCCTGCGGTGCGCTAGTCAGTTTAGCAGTTGGCATTTCCTCCTCTAGCGCGTCTGTGCCGTCGTTCTTCTCACTGCGCGTTTCCTTATCCTTCTCGTTTTTCGTGTCGTTGGGGTTACCTGCTGGACGGATGACTTCCAGCACGTTGTCACCGGCGGCCGGCCAGAGGCGTCGGATCTCATCTAACAATTTCTCTGAATTGCGGTGTACTGGAATAAATCGCAGCCTAGCTGAACTACCAATGCGGCTACCCGACGGCGTTTCCCCCATCTGCTGCAATAGCTTACGCAACGAAACGAGCTGAGTGTCTGTTGCGCGAATGATCACGCGTTGTTGGTCGCTGTCAATTGAAATGGAAGGGGCTGAGTTGACGGGCTCATCCTCGAATAGCGCATCGGCAGCCAACTTGAACGAGTAGGGGTCGGTCGCTTCGAGCTGAACAATCTCTAGTTGCCGTTCTGGAGGAGTCAATTGTTCGAGCATCTCCTCGACCAATTTTATCTGCTCCGGATCGCCCACCACAAACAACTGTTCGTTCAGCGGATCGTAGCGCACGTCGACTGGTGCGGAGCTCTCCGGAAACAGGTTCTCGATTGCGCTGGAGATCGATCGCCCATCTGCGCCTCCCAGTGAGAAGACGCGCATTTTACGAGAGTCGCTGTTGCTGCCTAGCACATCGATCTGTTCCACGAGCGCCTGGGCTACTTGCAGGTCGTCTCGGCTGCCGACGACGAACACGCTTCGCGTCTCACGGTTGAAGCTAACTCCAGCCAAAGAGCGCCGACCGAAGGCATCTTCGAGTGCACCCGCTACGGCCTCTGGACTGGCATGTTTTAAAGTGAACGACTTGAGCGTTGGCAATCGAGTCGGTTGCGAGTTAAGTTCTTCGATGACCTTGGCCAGCTCAGCGTGCTCTTCTTCGGTAGCCGTTGCAAATAGACCGCCACCAGCCGAGTCGGCAGCAAATGTGGCTTTGGCAAAGCTCCCTTCCAAGGCGCGCGAAAGTGCGATTGGCTCACTGCCGAGCACAGGATAGAAGCGAGTCGAGCGAGGCTCACTTCCTCCCTTCTCCACTTGGTCGACAATCTCGCCGATTTGCTCGAGCTCTTCAGGAGTTGCAGTCACAATCAGACTGTTGGATGCTCGATCTGCCGTGACAGATGCCTCCGAGGAAATATTCGCAATGGCATCCTGCAGCGAAACCGCGTCGCCGTTACCAACGACAAAGACCCGCGTCTTTACGTTTTCACGTTCGTTATCGAACTCCTTTACGATAGCCGCGATGCGTTCATGTTGTTCCGGTTGGGCGGTAGCGATTAAGCCACCGGTCTCACGTGAGCCGTAGAAGGTTGCATCGGGCATGAGGCTCTGCAATACGAAAGACAGACCTCGTCCGTCGCCGCGCTGCAATCGATAGACGTGCGTCTCCTTATCGTTACCTCCTTTTTTCACCTGGTCGACAATCTCACCGATTTGCTTGAGTTCCTCAGGGGTTGCAGTGACAATTAGGCTGTCGGTCGCCTGATCGGCGGTGACGGCCGCTTCTGTCGAGAAACTCTTGATGGCTACTTGCAGCGAAGCTGCGCTCCCTTTGCCGACGACGAAGACTTGCGTTTTTACGTTCTCACGATCGTTATCGAACTCTTTGACGATAGCCGCGATGCGCTCATGTTGTTCTGGCAGGGCCGTGGCTACTAAGCCGCCCGAATCGGGCGATCCGTAGAACGTTGCATCGGGCATGAGGCTTGACAGTACGTAGGACAAGCCACGCCCGTTGCCACGTAGCAAACGGTAGACATGCGTCTCCTTGTCATTTACCGTCGGCTGATCGAAGCCTGTCAAGAACTCGGTGATCGCTTTGTGATCTTCGGCTTTAGCCGTGGCCGAAATTGTTTTTGAGGCCACATCGGGGGCCAGGGTCGATTGCGGCAAAAGCCGAGCCAGCACCGTCACGGCCGCTTGCGGATTGGCATGACGCAGCGGATAGACAACCGAGCTCATCGTATCGGGTGAAGGCATCTGCTCGATCAGCCGCTGCACTTGCTCACTCACACGTTCCAAGTCCTCCGCCGATCCGATGGCCAACAGCGTGTGATTGGCCGGGTTAGACTCCAAGCGAACCTGCGCCGGAATCGTCGATTTGAGCGCGACCAGGATGTTGCTCAGCTCGACTTGCTTCGGATCGAACGTAAAGACCTTGGTCGTAGCCTCATCGGCGCCCGCACCGTTGGAGAGCATTTCGACCACGCTGGCGATACGCGATTGAACGTCTTGTGACGCGACAACGACCAATTGCCCCGTCGTCGGATCGGACGTGCTGACTGCGGCAGGAAACAGGGTGCGCAGCGAGGTTTGGATGGCCAGCAACTGTGTCGGCTTGACCATGTAGGTAGCCGGCTGTTGCGCGTCACGAGCCGTCTGGCTGAGAGCCGCTAAGGCCTGCTCTACCAATTCCTGTTGCGGCGGTGTGGCCCAAACTGTCACCGTGCGTGAAACGGGATCAGGGCTGAGCAATGCGCGGGGAGCGAGCTGTTTGAGCAGGCTCGAGAGCGTTGACATCTCGCCAAACGGCACCGGGTAGGTCTTCGCCAATTGCGCTTCGCTACCTCCTTTTTCCACCTGGTCGACGATTTTGCCGATTTGCTCGAGTTGTTCGGGGGTTGCAGTCACAATCAGACTGTTGGTCGCTCGATCTGCGGTGACCGATGCTTCTGCCGAGACGTCTTTGATGGCGACTTGCAGGGAAGCTGCATCCCCGTTGCCGATAGCGTAGACACGCGTCTGCCTGCCGTCAGCCGTCGGCTGATCGAAGCCTGTCAAGAACTCGGCGATCGCTTTGTGATCTTCGGCTTTAGCCGTGGCCGATATCGTCTTTGAGGCCACATCGGGGGCCAGGGTCGATTGTGGCAAAAGCCGAGCCAGCACCGTCACGGCCGCGAGCGGATTGGCATGACGCAGCGGATAGACAACCGAGCTCATCGTATCGGGTGAAGGCATCTGCTCGATCAGCCGCTGCACTTGCTCACTCACGCGTTCTAAGTCCTCCGCCGTTCCGATGGCCAACAGCGTGTGATTGGCCGGGTTGGACTCCAAGCGAACCTGCGCCGGAATCGTCGATTTGAGCGCGACCAGGATGTTGCTCAGCTCGACTTGCTTCGGATCAAACGCAAAGACTTTGGTCGTAGCCTCATCGGCGCCCGCGCCGTTGGAGAGCATTTCGACCACGCTGGCGATACGCGATTGAACGTCTTGTGACGCGACTACGACCAATTGCCCCGTCGTCGGATCGGACGTGCTGACTGCGGCAGGAAACAGGGTGCGCAGCGAGGTTTGGATGGCCAGCAACTGCGTTGGCTTGACCATGTAAGTAGCCGGCTGTTGCGCGTCACGTGCTGTCTGATTGAGCGCCTCCAAGGCTTGCTCCACCAGTTCTTGTTGCGGCGGTGTGGCCCAGACTGTCACCGTGCGCGAAACGGGGTCTGAACTGATCAACGCGCGCGGGGCGAGCTGCTTGAGCACGCTAGGCAGCGTTGACATCTCGCCAAACGGAACCGAGTACGTTTTAGCCAACTGCGCATCACCACCTGGGGCCGACGTCAACTGCTCAAAGGCTGCTTCAAGCTGTTCATGCTCCTCGGGGGTGCCCGATGCGACCACTTGATTGGAAACACCATCGACGGTCAATTGCATGCTTGGCCACATGGCTTGCAGCGTGGTTAGCAGTGCCGAAGCGGTGAGCTGGCCTGCATCATAGCTGCGGATCTCGGCTACCTGGCGCACGCTTCCTGTGCGATCGATTTGATCGATGGCCGCTTTGACTTGAGCTTGAGTTTCCAACGAGCCGGTCACGACCACCTGCCGCAATTTGTCATCGGCCAACACGGTCGCATCGCGTACAATCTGATCGAGCAGCAGTTTGACATTCGTCGCCGCCGCGTGCTCGAGCGGATAGGCGAGCACCACCTTCTGGCGGCCTGCTGCCGGTTTGGCACCCAGGGCCGTTGCCATTTGGTGCAGCTCAGCGTGGGTCTCAGCGTCAGCGCGAACCAGCA
>JADYZV010000087.1 GCA_020852965.1 Pirellulaceae bacterium
ACTCCGCAAAAAAACTTGCGACGAGCTGCGCCAGCCCCACGTCCCGATATAAAACCACTCCCTCAAACACCCAAGTTGGCAGTCTCCGCTCCGCTGAAAATGGCAGTCTTTTCAGTCTCGGTCACAGGCTTCTCGGTTGCGTCTTACACTCACCTGATGCACTACATCTGCCAGTCAATCTAAGACGGTTTTTTGCAAAAACATTGTAGCCGAAATCGAGCAATCCGCTAACTATCGGAAGTCGCGTAAGGCTGGCAAGCGTTTTGAATCCAACGGCCGAATAGAGACGTCTAAAAACTTCGACACCCGTAATCCAGGTGTGATCGGGAAGCCGAGCATGGATTTCACCCATCAGTTCATCCATGTCTTTGCCGTAGGCCTCGGGGCTAAAACCTTCTCGGGAGATGTCAGTGAACAGTATTCGCTGTTTACGATCCATCCATCTCAGCATGCGAATCTCGCGCAGGCATAACGGACATTGCCCGTCATAAAATACCTCAACCTCATAGTTTTGAAGGTTCATATTCCTTTTCGCCTGTCACTTCCTCTGAGCGCTTGGTACCGAACTGCGTCTACCCTATTCAATTCTTGTCACGTGGCAAGCGTGTTGATTGTCCGTAGTGGATTGGTCGCTACTTATCTACGAGCGCGTTCTCAAAAAAACAGACGATTAACTTTTGCGATTCGCACTTGTCGATCGCTACCCACGCTCTAGTGTGCTGGTGTCTGAGACGCGGTGGCCACTAACTTCTCAAACGGTTCTGGACAAAGTCTGAGTCACACTACTATCAAATCGGAAGCTGAAAATGAAACGACTACTAAAAAACTTCTTCACTGCACTTAGCACAGGAGCCATTCTGTTCGGTTCGAGCATCGCCGGGGCTGCTGACAAAGATATCGTCGATACAGCGGTATCTGCAGGCTCTTTCAAAACGCTAGCAGCTGCCCTGCAAGCTGCAGACCTGGTGGACGCCTTGAAAGGCGATGGTCCTTTCACGGTCTTCGCCCCTACGGACGAAGCGTTTGCAAAGCTTCCCGCAGGAACGGTTGAAACACTGCTGAAACCGGAAAACAGAAAGCAGCTAGTTGGCGTGCTGACGTATCACGTTGTCAGCGGCAAGGTGGCAGCTAAGCAGGTGGTAGATCTGAAAGGTGCCAAGACGCTCAACGGTCAGCGCATCGACATCACTGTCGCCAACGGCACCGTTTCGGTCGATAAGGCAAAGGTCGTCACAACCGATATCGAATGCTCCAATGGAATCATTCACGTGATTGACAGCGTGATTCTGCCAAGTGCGGACAACATCGCAACTACGGCTGACAAGGCTGGAACCTTCAAAACTCTTCTCGCCGCAGCCAAGGCTGCTGGGCTGGCGACTGCCTTATCCGGGGAGGCCGAGCTCACGGTCTTTGCGCCCACCGACGAGGCTTTTGCCAAATTGCCAGCGGGGACCGTTGAAAGCCTCTTGAAGCCAGAGAATAAGGCAAAGCTGGCTGGCATCTTGAAGTATCACGTCGTCACAGGGCGAGTTTACTCAGAAGATGCTGTTCAAGCTAAGGTTGCGACGACTCTTCAAGGCTCGACAATTGCCATCACTCTTCAGGACGGAAAAGCTCGCGTGAATGACGCCAATCTTGTCGCGACGGACATCGACGCATCGAATGGCGTTATCCACGTCATCGACAGTGTAATGTTGCCTCCAGAATCCAAAAAGGTTACTGCGGTCGAAGCCAGCCAGCTAATCCTGGGTGCCATCGCGCAAGGAGCACCGACATACAACGCAGGTCACCATGAGGCGTGTGCTCAACTCTACATGACGACAGCTAGCAGCCTTGTTAGTGACTTCCGTGATCTGCCACCGCATGTCGTCACTAACTTGAAGCATGTCGTAACGCAGGCTCAACACACAAGCTGCCCTACGGACCGAGTTTGGACGCTGCGAAATGGCCTTGACCAAGCTTATATCAGCATGACCAACGTTCGCTAGAAGCATGTTTTCAAATCGATTTCTCCCATGCCCATTGCATCCTTAGTTTGCAGTGGGCTTTGGGTATAGGGCTTGGCTACAAACTTGCCGGGACGCTCGAATTGACAGTTGAGCGGAACTGAGTTGAAGCTGTTGATTGAACGCAAGAAAAGTCAAATCCGACGTCAAAATGGGTGAAACAATGAAAAGAACAACGATGGTTTGGATCTTCTGCACATTTCTCGTTCTAGCGTTAGCTTACCTGGGTTGGAGTACTTCGCGTGGTGGCTACGAGTCTGCAAGCTACCGCACGATAGAGTCAGAGTTAAGTTTTGAAATCCGCGAATATCCGAAACTCAAACTCGTAACGACGCCGATGAACTTCGACTCTCAAGGCAATGACGGTAGCTTCATGCGACTTTTTCGCTTTATCAGTGGTGGTAACTCGAAACAGCAGAAAGTGGCGATGACAACACCCGTATTCATGGACCAACAACAGAACGACTCGGCAGGGCGGATGGCCTTTGTGGTCCCTTCGCAAGTTGCTAGTGACGGTGTTCCACTTCCATTGGATCAGGATATCGAAATCAAGGAACGTCAGGCTGGCCTGTTTGCGGTTGTTCGGTTCGCCGGACGAATCAACGAGCAGACCATTCGCAAGCAGGAGCGTGAACTTCGTCAGTGGATGGAAGCGAGAGGAGTTGCAGGTGAATGCGAGCTCGATGTGGCTGGGTACGATCCCCCCTGGATTCCTGGCCCACTCCGTAGGAACGAGATTCTCGTGCGAATTAAGCCGCAGACGGCAGTGTCCGGAAAAAGGGGTCAGGAGCCGATTCGGTGTATTGGGTAACTTCTCAACTTCGCCATTTCCCCGAATCGGCTCCTGACCCCTTTTCTCCCGCAAACGGCTCTTGGATCAGAGCGACACCAGCTCTGGATGGTGATCGGCTATACGTCGCCGGTATGAAAGACGTGCTGGTGTGCCTCGATGTTGAATCGGGGACTATTCTGTGGAAGCTCGACTTTGTTAACGATACCGGCTCGCCGTTGCCCGATTTTGGATTTATTTCATCACCGCTTGTTCACGACGAACACATTTATGTGCAGGCAGGAGCCAGCTTTGCAAAGCTGGATAAGCTTACCGGCAATATTGTCTGGCAGACGCTGAAGGACCAAGGCGGGATGAATGGAAGCGCGTTTTCGTCTCCGGTCTTCACGACGCTTGCAGGTGTGGAGCAATTTGTCGTCCAAACGCGATCCAGCCTTGCAGGCATATCCCCTGAAAACGGGGAAGTACTTTGGACTAAAGCAGTCAGCGCCTTTCGAGGTATGAACATTCTCACGCCGACAGTCATTGGCGACTCGGTCTTCACGAGCTGCTACGGCGGTCGCTCGTCGCTTTATAAAATCGAACGCCGCGGTGGCCAGTGGAATGTAACTGAAGAGTGGACTCACAAATCTCAGGGCTACATGTCTTCCCCTGTAGTGATCGATGGACACATCTACTTGCATTTAAAAAATCAGCGTTTCGTTTGTCTAGACTCAAAATCCGGAGCTGACCTTTGGACGACTACACCTTTCGGCAAGTACTGGAGCATGGTGGCTAACGGCAACATGATATTGGCACTGGACGAAGTTGGCGAATTGCTCTTGATTGACGCATCTCCAGAGAAGTTCAAGCTCGTTGATCGTGCCACCGTCGCAGACAATGCCTGGGCGCATATCGCCATTGAGGGTGAACAAATTTTTGTGCGTAACCTGGACCAGATCAAGGCTTTTTGCTGGAGATAAACTAACGGATCCAAATCGAACTTGCCGTGCTACCAAAAAACCAAAAAACAATGACTAGCACGGATGGCAAGGCCGGTGCACGGATGAAGCTTGTCTGGCTACACGCGCGGCACCAAATCTATCCTGCCCGAATGAAGACAAGAAGGGATGGGGCCACAGAACTTCGTGAAGGGGATGGCCGCGTGTGAAAACGTACTTGACGACCAACTGTGCGATCTTGGTCGATGGCGGTGGGACGACCTGCGACCAAACTGCATAGCCTGCCGACGTCGCGGACCAATTCGCACCATACTTCTGGTTCGAGCCGCTAACGCTGGAGAATTGCGGGCGTGTTGGCTGGCAAGAATACTGCCGTCGGAGCGCTACGTGTTGGCCGTAGAGCTGAGTGCTATGGCGGTCTTTTTTCGAATCCAGTCACCTATCGTCCGGTAAAACGTGACTCCTATGGATTCGCCGCGATAGCCGATCATGACGTTGGTACGTTGACCACTGAACATGGTGGTCGCACAATCGGCTGGAACGGACACCACGGCTCGAAAGCACGGCTCCGCAAGCTCGTAATCGTCGCCTTGGCTCGAACCTCTCTTTGCTGAGGGAACTACTTCCAACGGCCCTCCTTCACTGGCAGACAGGGCAGGGTGAATCAGCCGCGAGGTTGCGCGCGGTTCCACGCGCACAAGCTTTCCGGTCACTCGTGCATGAGAACCGGTGCGAATGTGAACGGGCTGACCGACATGTGGCGCGACGGAGTCAAAGTGGCTTTGGTCGATGGAAACGATGACCTCCTTCGAATTCTCATTGCCGATAGAAAGCATCAGTTCACCTTCGGGAAGGTAGACGTCGAGCAATTGCTCCAGTGAACGCCTGATAATCTTGCCCGAAACGGGCGCTCTAGCATCTAACGACTCAAAGCGATACTGCGCTTCGGAAAGTTGTTCGGTAAGAGCAGCTATTTGTCGTTGAGCAACTTGAGCGTCCGCCGTTTCATGGCGATCGACAGCAGCTTGATATTTTACTTCAGTCTGTTTGATTTCCAAGCACAAATCATGGTAGGACGTGCTGACTTCGGGATTCTCCAGCGCGAGCAAGCGCTGGCCGGCGACTACGTGTTGACCGTCGGCAACAAAAACCTCTCTCACGAATCCACCGGTCAGACTCCTGAGGTTCTGCACATCCTGGTATTCGACGACCCCTGGAGCTGAAACGGTGGCAGGTGATGGCATTCGGAAAAGTGCTAAGCCGACGACGACAACCGCCAGCGAAGATAAAGCAAGCGCCCGCCAAACTTGCATCGGACTGGAGTTGTATCGGGCAACCAGGCCACGAGCAAATTGCCATGCCGGTTTGCCGACCCAGCTTGCGACCGCAAACATGGTCAGAGCAAAGCCTGCGCCGTGAAAAAGTACAGAGGCTGCGATGGCTAACGAAACGCAGAGCACGATCCGCCATACGGCAGCCGCCCATCCGTAGCCGCTTACCCACCAGCGACGAGTGCAGCGAATTTGCTGCGCCTGGGCACTGCGCCCATACAGAAACCTAGTAATCTGCCGATGTACCATTTTGCTACCTTCGGCGTAGAGATTGGGAATCTCTAGGAGATCGGACAATATAAAGTAACCATCAAAACGCATTAACGGATTGGCATTAAACAAAAGCGTGGAGACGCTGGCCATGACAATCAAGTTGTATAACATGTGCGAAGCGAACTTGGATTCCGTGTGTTGCCAAATCAAAGCGGCCGCCGCTGCCACCAATAGTTCAACGTAGATGCCGGCGATGGATACGTGTATGCGCGACCACTTGGATGGCAAACGCCAAGATGAGGTGACATCCACGTATGCCAGGGGTGCAAAGAGCACGAAGGCGACACCTATTTCTCTGACTTCGCCTCCGTAGCGGCGGCATGCAAAGGCGTGTGCCAGTTCATGCACTACCTTGAGCGCGATCCAGGCAACCGTCATCCACAGCCAGTTTCTCGGCGAGAATAGAATCTCGGAAGACGATAGGAATTGCTCCCAGTTGGTAGCGGTAGTCCAAGCCGCGGCAATCATCAGTGCTACCCCCAGTGCGGTAGCGACTGGAGAAAACAGCCAAGCAAAGCCCGGCAATAGGGCGCGAATTAACCTGTCCGGATTGCCCAGCGGAACTTTTATCCAAAAGGGATTGGGAATCGCGGAGTTACCTGTCTTGCTTCGACCCGATGGTCTGGAAAAAGGATTCGTGTTGCCGTTCGCGTCAGCGAACGCCCCTAGCCCCTTTTCCAGCAGCCATAAGTAAATCGTTGTCGCTTGCTGAGTGGTTAGCGACTGGGCTCCGAGCCGCTGTGCGTTAATTGCAAGTGCCTCAGCGAACGTTGTCTGCCCATCCAAAAGTGAAATGAACACATACTCGGCATAGCCAATGCGATAGAAGCTGGCCGACTCTACGCACTCAATGTGATAGAACACTTGGCCATGGTGGGTCTGAGGCGAAAAAATCAAGCCATCCCGCAATTGCATTTTAGTACAATTCAGGTTCAAGGTCGCCAGGTTATTGTTGTCGCTTACCATCCGAGCCACGTTAGGGTTGCGGCATAGGCCTTGTGAAACCAATTCCAAGCGACCGTTCGCCGTACCGAGGCAATTCTCGCACTTCCGCGCATACCAGGCCGGAACTGGCCATTCGAATTATCGCAGTCGACTTCCGCGATGAATACGTTTTTGTGTTCCCGCAATTCGGCCCGAGGGTGCACGCGCAGGATCGTTCCTTCGAAGGGTTGCATCGGAAATGCGGCCAGACGTATTTGAGTTCGCATTCCTGGCTGGACAAAACGCACGTCGTCCTCGGGAATTTCGAGTTCGATCACCATACGGTCCAAGGGTGCAATTTCGAATAGTGTCTTGCCCTTTTCCAGAGGAACACCTTCAAGTTTGGAATGGTCACCCATTAAGACCATGCCGTCGAGCGGGCTGCGAACCTCCAGGTTGGACGCGTGCTCTTCAAGCTGATCGATCGTAAGCTGCAGCCGCTCTAGTTCCAATTTGGCAATCTCCGCCTTACCGGATTCGTGTGCGGCCACATAGCCATCCAGTTCCTTAGCGACTCGATGCGATTCGGCTCGCTTTCCAGACAGTTCCCATTGAATATCACGGGCGTCGATTTTCGCTAACAATTGCCCGGCAGCCACCAAGTCACCTGGCGCAACGTGATTGCGTTCCAGACGAGCATCGAATGGTGCTGCGATGAACCGCCGTGTGACCGGTTGTAGTTCGCAGTCGCAGGCGATTTGGTACTGGAGCGGAATCAGCAGTCCACAGACACTTAGCACAGCGAGCAAAAGCACGAGCTTGGCTGGCTGAGTTCGGCAGAATTCCCAGAGCTTGAATGAAAGCCTGTCGAAGCGATTACCGCGCGCGCGCTGGATCAGTCCCAAGGCAGATCCCAACGGTGTACTGGCCGCTTGAAGAAAACTGCCTAACTCCACCGACGCCAGCAGTTTCCTTTTCCCCGCGAGCAAACAAACGCCACGTGTGCTGTGCTGAGCGTCTAGTAACGGAATGCTTAGTACGGAAGCGTCCTCGAGCCACTGGGCTAGCTGTCGATGTGCGAACAGTGCATGACGGTTGTCGTCGTCCACCGGTGGCCACAGACCATGGCTGCCACGCGCCAAACACTCGTTGGCAGCCGAAGTGGCTCTTAGCGTTAACTCGCTATTCGGGTCTACCTGCTGAATGTCGGAAATGGCTACCACTTCACAGCGATCGTTCGCTCGATTGCACAATCCTACAACGACGTACTCAACACCGTAGCGTAACTTTATTTCGTTGGCCAGTGTTTTGCAGGCGTTCTCTGGCGAGCTTATCGATGAGACTCGAGAAATGAGATCCAGTAGCGCGGCGATACGTTGCAGCACTTGGTCATCACCGGCAGGTCGCTTTGCCTGCGTCTCCATTCCAACTGGACAGGGAATGCGTGTGGCATCGGTATCAAACGCAGGCGGTGTCGAACGTTCAGCGATTGGCGAATTCGCGTCGCAAGGTAACATGAACCGCCCCCCTATTGCTGAACCGGTCTCCATAGCAGTTTCGTTCTTTGTTTTGTAGGCAGTCTAAAATACAAGTCGCTGATCGCTCCGCCGATCAGTGCTTTTCGCGAAGCGCATTTCGGAAGCGTTAACCCCATCGGTGACGCCGAAGCAACTGACCGTCGGAGCGATCAGCGACTTTCGCGTGAACGGTTACACTATTGTTTGGTTGACAAACCAGGCTTGGCTTTGGTGAAGTATCCAGGTGAAGCGGATTCTTGGTCATCGCCTGACGACGTTAACGCCAGCCAGCAAGAATCTCCGCTGCTGAACTGCCCCTGACTGTTGTCGATGCGCATCCTTAGTCGCACGGTATTGCTTTGCGGGTCTTTGATGGGCGACACAAACTCGATCACTCCGACAGTTTTTGTATGCTCACTACCAATACTTAGCGGTACGGTTCGGCCAGCTTTGAATTCGCTGGCTGCATTTGCGGGAACGGCAAATTGCACTAGCAATACATCCAATTTGACGACTTTGATGACAACTGGACTGGACGCGGAAATGAATTCGCCAACGTCCTTGTAGATCTGGGTAACCATCCCATCGATCGGTGATCGAATCTGCTTTTCAAGCAACATGGCCTCGGTCCGAGTGTACTCCGCGGATTTGAGCTCCAGCTCCTCCCGTATGGCCAAGACTTGTGCTTCCGCAATCCGCTGCTGCGTTTCGGTGCGCGCCAGCTCTTCGGCACTAGCGTGTTGTCGCTCGATGAGTTGCCTAATTTTACGGAGATTCTCGGTTTGAAACGCAAGCTCTTCTTCGGCGGAAACCAAGCGTCCGCGCGCCTCTTTGGCTTTTTGCGCAACTTCCAAATTCGCTCGTACCACATCTTCGTCCAAGCCACCGAGCACTTGCCCGCGGGTGACGTGATCTCCCTCTTTTACGTTGAGGTAGGCCAGCGTGCCCATTTCGGAAGTAGCGACGTCGATGTCGCGATAGGGCTCGATAAAAGCAGAAATATCGGTAGCTTTTGCCAGCGCAGGGGAAAGCACATAGGCGATTAGGCCGATTAGTACTTTGGTTTTCTGCGTTAAAATCATTGCTGTTCTCACAACCGACACAATCGGTACGTGACGTAAAGCCACTTGACGTGAGAACTGTAGCTCACAAATGATCAGCGAGCCGGGAAAAAAGAGATTCTCTGGCCAGATCCTGCTGCATGAGCTGCAGCCGAGCTGAGGATTGCTTGCGTTCTACCAATTGTTGGACTTTGCGCAGTCGCTGGGAGATATCGATTTGCAGTTCGCCGTGCCGGTCTGCGCAGTTTCGCAGGGGGCGCTCCAGCCAGGGGCCATGGATACGAATCAGATCGTCATCGGCGGAAACGAAGGTTTGGGCACTCCCCTCATCTCCCTGTCGAGCACATCTGCCTATCAATTGCCGATCGACGCGTTGGAGCTCATTGGGAGCAGCAACGATAACGTGCAAGCCCCCAAGGCTCTTGACGTCCTGGTCCAGACGGATGTCCGTTCCGCGACCCGCCATATTGGTGGCAATGGTGATGGCACTTTTTTTGCCTGCCTCGGCAATAACGGCGGCCTCTTCAGCGTCCTGTCTACCGTTGAGAAGTTGAAAAGGGAGTCGGCGCTGACGCAAGAGGGCTGCCATCAATTCACTTTCGACGATGGTGCTGGTACCGATCAAGATCGGTCGACCGGTGCGATGCATGGCGCTGGCGTCTTCTGCGATCGCCGTGTACTTGGCTTCGACATTGGCAAAGGCCCTTGGCGGATAGAGCTTTCTCTGGCAAGGCTTTCGGCGTGGGATCTCCCAGATCTTCAAATTGTAAATCTTGCGAAATTCGGCCTCGCAGCCAACTGCGGTACCCGTCATCCCAGCCAGCTTGCGATAGATTCGAAAATACCGCTGCCGTGTGACCTGAGCCATGACCGATCTCTCGCTTGAGACTGCGAGCCCCTCCTTGGCTTCTATCGCTTGGTGCAAGCCCTCGCTCCAGGTACGGTCGGAGAAGATCCGCCCAGTACTTCCGTCAACAATCTGGATCTGTTGCTTGTCGAGCACGTAGTGCACATCGCGTTGAAAACAGAACCTTGCCCGAATCGCCTGTTGCACATACTCGCTCCAGGGGCGTAGCAACTTTTTTACCGGTATGGACACGTCGTGTGCGTGAATGCGTTGGTTGCCACTCTCTGTCAGGCTGACGGTGCCAGTCATCTGGAGATGAAAGTGTTCGCCGTTGACCAATCCATCTACTAAGCTTCCATCCACTAACCTGCGGGCCAATTGACACGCTTCGGCATCTTCGGCATTGCCATGGGGCGCATCGCATAAGATCAAGGGCGATCCCGCGTCATCGAGCAGAACATGGTCGATTTCGTCGACAATGGCCATAGGGTGTCCACGTTGAATGGTAGACCGACCGGCCATGGTCTCGCCCCTCAACTTTTTCAGCAGTTCCACCCCTAGCGAACTGTGCGTTGTGGTTTGCCTGGCGGCTTGGTCTCGCAGATAGTCGAAGCCAAGGTCGAAGCCGGTCGCGTAGGTGACTTCGCAATCGTAGGCCGCTTTTTTAGCGGCTGGCGCGGCATTTGAATCTCCGATGAGCCCGGCCGAGATCCCCAGCACTTCAAAGACGGGACGCAATAGCGCGTAGTCACGTTCTGCTAGATAGACATTGGGCGTCGCGACATGGACGGCGTTTCCTCGCAGGGCAGACAGGATTGCCGCCGGAGCCACGGAAAAGGTCTTGCCCTCTCCCGTTTGCATCTCCGCCACATTGCCCAGCGAAGTCGCCAAAGAGGCCATGAGTTGGACGTCGTATAATTCGACTCCCACGGTGCGCCGCAAGGCTTCGACGGATAATCCAAGTCCCTCGGTGACCGTCGCCAGTGGAGTGTCGGCTCGGGCGAAGGACTCTCGCAGATCGCAGGCTGCGGACTGCAAACAACCGTCGCTCAGCTTTCGCAACCGATCCGCGTGACGACGGACATCTACCAATTGGTTCGTCAGTCCGCGCAAGGATTGCGGGCTGGACATCGCTGTATCAAGTGTGCTCGCCACGAGAAGCTCCTCGATGAGTTGGCACGTTACTACCTCAGCCGATTTGGAATCAGAGGTGGAAAATCCTTATACGCCGCAGCGTCTTCCCCGTAGCCTGCGGTAGGTAGGCTACTGTTGTTGGGTAGGCTCGCTTCCGTTCCTGACATGCTCGCAGACCGGGGGGGAGTGTGAATGCTCGTTTCAAAATGCGGCACCGTTGGCAGATCAAGCTCTTCCCAGTTGGGCAATTGGACCGGCGACGAGCTGGCAATGGGTTGATAGTGGATTGGATCTGCCAACAACAGTGTTCCCATGGCTTTTCGTAGTCGCACGAGACTCAACGTATAGTTAACTTGGGAATCGACAAAAGCGGCTTCCTCATCCGCTTGCCGCTCTTGCGCATTGAGAAGGTCCTCGAGTAGTAGCGTTGCCGAGTCGTTGCTCCCCGGCATGAGAGCGTAGCGGTCACTCAGGAAAGACGTTTCTTCGGCAGCGGCTACGATCGTGTGGTATCTTCCAACCATCTCCCGATAGCTTGTCCCGACCTCACGTACGGCGATTTCGACCAACGTGAGCGTGGTGGCTACCGTATATTCAAATTGCTTAGAGGCTTGTTGAAGTTCCAACCGTCGGCGTTCCTCCCGAGCCCGCGCCGCGCGATTACCTTGAGGCTGCTCCCAAAGTAGGCCTACGGAGAAGCCTGGTCTACCGTCTACAAACTGATTGCTCCAAGCTGACAAAGGGCGTGCGCCACCTTCCAGGCCGGCTACGTAGGTACTCATCAATAGATCGAGTTTTGGCAACAATTCGTTGCGCGCCACTCCCAAACTTACCGACGTGGCGTCTAGCGTTCGAACCGCTTGAGCAATATCCGGTTGATGGACCAGCGCGGTCCCCAAACTATCGGCCATCGATACCTCGACTCGCGCTAACAATGGGCTCACCAGCGGTGTCAGCTCAGAAGCTTGCATCAGTGCGGGGTCATTCACCAACACTCTCAACTGGGACGCAGCGTTGTCGATTTGCGTAGCTGCCCGAGCGATCTCGGAACGCCGCTTCGCCACCGCCGCTTTGGCCCGTAGGATTTGTCGATTCACTACATCCACCTCGCCGCGACCAGACAACATCTCCAAGACTTGCTCGGCAGCCTGAGTCAGCATTACTCGCTGGATATAGCGGCTGCGCGCACGATACAGGTCCCAATAGGCTTCCGTGACCTGCAGGAGATGATCTTGCAGCAATCGCGTCGCTTCGTTGCGCGAACGACTGCTATCGATTTCGGCCAGCACAATCCGGCTGCGATTGTAATAACGCCCTGCACCATTCATCAGCGGATGCGTGTAATTTAGTTCCAGTCGGGACGTCCCCTGAGGATTGGGGTCTAGAAAGCGAGTATTGTTGCGCTGCGCGCCAAACCTCTGCGCCAGTTCCACCTCGCCGCCCTGTTCGTTGGTTTTGCGGAACCCTCCGTTGGCATTCCAATTGCGATCCTTGAGGCGTTTTTCATTGTTGCCCGTCGTCAACTGGTTCCCCACCGGATCGTTCTTGTCGCTGTAGCCAGTCTCCAGAAAGGTTCGCCAATCGAAGGCCGCCCCCTCTTCGAATAGGAAGGAATCGCGAATGCTTGGCTCGATCGAAATCGCACGAATGTTGGGGGAATGAACCAGCGCGGCTTGAAGCAAATCATCGACCCCCACCGCAATCGAAGAGGTTTGAGTTGGAAGCGAGATGCGTGCTTCCCACCAAGGAGAGAAATCGAGCGGAATAGTGTTGTCCGCGTCGGCAGGTAGGCTGGGTTGCAGTTGCCGAGCTTCCATGCTCCTGGCCAAATATGGAGCCAGCATCGAGTGCAGCGGAAGCGGAGCGGGGGTTGTCGCCGATGGGAAAGGCCCTTGCCAATCGGATGAAGCCGGCGATGGGTAGGTGCGTACAGGCTCGCCCGGCATTTGCGACTGCGCAAAACCTGCTAGCAATCCTGCCCAGAGGCAGATTGGGGTTAGGGAAAAAAAGAAACTGCCCCAGGCACTCATTACGCCCAATGCGCTCCGCAATCTTCAATTTAAGAAATAGTGTCCACTTTAAAAAACAGAGTCCTGGGAAGTTTATCGGCGGACTCTGGGCTGCTAGTTGCGATCAAAAGTCGAGTTGTAACGATTGTAGAGGCAGTAGCACGTAGTTCAGGAGGTCCAGGGGGGATGGGTGGCTAGCTGCAATCGCTCCATCTGTATATCCAGATGGACGGATGTATTGCATAAGGAAAATCCCGGTGACGGGTGCGTTAGTAAGGCTGGGGTGTTATCGTCGTGTTCTATTCATAAAACTTGGCTCACGCCAGGCAAGCTGGCATGGGGCCGATGCAACACTTGACTTGAGTGGTCGACGGGGAGCCATCACCGGTTCACGCCAGGCAAGCTGGCATGGGGCCGATGCAACACTTGACTTGAGTGGTCGACAGCCAGTCGCTATCAAGTGCATTTTCGGCAAGATGCCTACGACTCGTAGAGTCAGCCTCGTATTTCGACTTTCTGCGTTATCTGTTCGCAAAACGATGGCACCGATCACTCTAATCCAGTGCTACGTTTAGCTACGCAAAATCTTGTAGTTTATAAAGTCCACTAGCCATGACCTCAGCACCCGTAGCCCAATTCAATACACTACCCATTCCATTGGCAATTGCGGCTGAGCAGTCGCAGTCACGCACAGCCGAAGTCGAACTGAGGCAGGAGCCAAACCAGGTTGCGTCCCAGAAGCCGCCGGCAGGTGAGCAAGCGGCATTCATCGACTCAGTATTGAGCGATAGGTCACGGCAGCTCAATAAACAACGCATCTTGATTGTGGATGGAGAAGAAACGAGCCTACTTTCAGCGCAAACCTACCTACAACAAAACGGTTATCAGCAGATTTTGACGACGGTCGACGTGCACGATGCCTTGTCGATCATAAAGCAACGTGCGCCCGACGTGGTTCTCTTGGATCTCGATCCACCTAGTTGCAGCGGCTTGGAGATTTTGAGAGGCGTGACGGCAGACGCGACCATGCGCCATTTGCCGATCATCGTTTTGGCAAGAGGACTCGATTCGAAAGTCAAGCAGAAAGCGCTCAAACTAGGTGCGACGGATTTCCTGAACAAGCCTATCGACCCTTTTGAACTGATACCCAGGGTTCGTAACGCTCTGTTGCTAAAATCGCACAGGGAGGATTTCGCGGGAGAAAGCGCCAGACTCGAAGCGATGGTACGCAGGCGGACAGAAGACCTGTCCCGCAGTCGGCAACAACTTATCCTGGGCTTGGCACGAGCCGCCGAGCATCGAGACGACGACACCGGCAATCACGTATTGCGTGTCGGACGTTACGCCGGGATGATCGCTAAGCAGATGGGCTGGCCCGACGCCCGAGTGCAGATGCTCGAACTTGCAGCCCAGTTGCACGACGTGGGGAAAATCGGTATCCCCGATTCGATTCTGTTCAAACCTGGAAAGTTAGATCCGCAAGAATGGGAACTGATGCGCAAGCACTGTTCGTTTGGCGTGGATATCGTCGAACCGGTATCGATGCAGGATTTGAATAAGCTCAGATCGCATGCGCGGTTAGGAGCGGAAATGTTGCACGTTCGAAGCTCTCCCATGATGATGATGGCCGCGCGAATCGCGCAGACTCATCACGAAAAATGGGATGGCAGCGGCTACCCGATCGGATTGGCGGGTGAGGACATTCCCATTGAAGGCAGGATCACTGCGGTGGCTGACGTGTTTGACGCGTTGTCAAGCGAACGCCCCTACAAGAAAGCCTTTCCGCGTAAGAAATGTTTTGAGATCATCGAGGAAGGCCGCGGTAAGCATTTTGACCCTCAGGTAGTTGACGCCTTTTTCCAGTGTGCCTCGAAGATCGTCGAAGTCCAATTGGCGCTCATGGATCGCAAGTAGCCTGCGGGCGAAGCCGACCCCGTCGTGGGCTTGCCCCACCGGTGAAGCAGTTTTTAGATTAGAGTCGGCGTTTCAACGCGCGCTATCATCTAGCTGGAAAATTTCCGCACCAGCCCGACAAGCGGGTATGGGGGCGAACTCGACCCCGTTCCCGCAACAACCGCTTCGACCGTCACATCAAAAATCTTCTACGCAACTTGCCTACGCCAGTCCCATTTTCGGGGGGGCTTCTTTTGGAAGTTGCCAAATCGTGACCTATGTTTGGGGTATCGCGGGCAATCTGCGCGCGCATTTGGAACGCTCCAAAAGGCGTGAACGAGTGGCGATCAAGCGTCTACTAACCAATGTCAAATTCACAACGCTCCAGTGGGGCGACGTGTTGCGCTGCGCGGTCCGCAGCGGTCACGACTTCCACGGTGCGAACGTGGATGTGGATCAATTGGAAGCTAGGGTTCTCTACAGCGCTTCTCCGCTGCCTGTGGAGGTTGTCGAAGTTGCACAGGTCGACGCGGCTGACACGGACGACTCAAGCACAGCCACCGATCAGGACAGCAGCCAGTCGACCGGTTCAGATTCCACCACCACGGACGACATTCGCACCAGTGGCGACACGCTCGCACTTCTCGATGATTTGTCTAACGAGCTGTTGCCGACGCTTGTTGGCGAAGAACCCGCAGATCCCGGTCTGTTGCAGTTCACCACAAATGGCGGCAACATCCTTGGGTTCACTCAAGATTCGATTCTGGTTGCATCGTCGAGCAATCTTTTCGATGTGCAATTCGTGGGTGCAAATCTGGTGGGTCCTCTCGCGGCAGATTCCGCGAGCAACGCGACTGCTGCGAGCAGCGCGACTGGAGTGGCTTCGTCCGCTCCGGTCGGGGCAGCGGCGTTCACCAGTGTCACTTACGCCGGCTTGTGGGACGGTGTGACTGCCGTCTTCGATTCACAGGAAGGTGCCATTCTTAAGAGCACGTACTACGTCGATGCAGGACTTGGCGGAGGAGCCGTCGATCAGATCCGGCTGCAATACAATCGGGATGTCAGCCTGGATGCTCAAGGGAATCTGGTCATCAGCTACGACACGGGCATCATGACCGATTCGGCCCCAGTGGCTTGGCAGGACATTGACGGTCAGCGGATCTTCATCGATGTCCACTATGCGCTGCTGGGGGACAATCAGGTTGGATTTACGGTCGGTGACTACGATCACAACTATCAGCTCGTGATCGACCCGACGCTCACTTGGAATACGTTTATAGGCGGCACCGGAGCCGATTATGCGCAGTCCATCGCGGTGGACAGCAGCGGCAATGTTTACGTAGCGGGCTACACCACGGCCACTTGGGGCTCACCGGTGCGCGCCTTCGGCGGTGGCGGTCAGGATGGCTTTGTTGCCAAGCTAAATAGCAGCGGCAGTCTCAACTGGAACACCTTCCTGGGCGGGTCGGGGAATGCTGACCAGGTCAACGGGATTACCGTCGACAGCAGCGGGAATGTGTACGTTACCGGTCAGGCCAATGCGTCTTGGGGTACACCTGTGCGAGCCTATGGCAGTGGAGTTGATGCCTTTGCCGCAAAACTCAATAGCAGCGGCGCGTTGACATGGAATACGTTTTTGGGTGCGGGCGGGAGCGACTACGGTTATGGCGTTGCCGTGGATGCTAGCGGCGATGTGTACGTAAGCGGAAACAGCTCGGCAACCTGGGGTGCGCCGACGCGGGCCTACACGAGTGGGACGGACGCTTTTGCTGCAAAGCTTACTAGCAGTGGAGGACTGACATGGAACTCGTTCCTTGGTGGTTCCGGATCGGATGCCGCGCGTGGCGTTGTCGTGGACAACAGCGGCAATGTCTATCTCGCGGGGTTCAGCAGCGCCGCATGGGGTTCACCTGTGCGAGCGTATGGTGGCGGTTTCGATATGATGGCTGCAAAGCTCAACAGCAGCGGTAGCCTTCTTTGGAACAGCTTCATGGGCGGCAGCGGGTATGAGGTCGCTCAGGGGCTCGCGCTGGATAGTGGAGGAAACATTTACCTTGTCGGCTACGGCGATGCGACATGGGGCTCGCCCGTAGCGGCGTTCAATGGAGCCAGCGGCTACGATGCAATTGCCGTCAAGATAACCAATGGCGGCGCGCTGACATGGAATACTTTCATGGGAGCCAACAGCGTCAATGATCTTGGCAATGCAATCGCGGTCGATGGGAGCGGCAACGTGTATGTCAGCGGGTCAAGCACTGCGACTTGGGGCAGTCCTGTTCAATCGTTCAGCAGCGGAACGGATGCCTTCGCTGCCCAGTTAGACAACAGTGGAGGCCGGGTATGGAATACCTTCCTTGGCGGCAGTGGAACAGATGTAGCGAACGGGATTGCGGTGGATGGCAGTGGCAATGTCTACGCGGTCGGGAGCAGCACAGCGACCTGGGGTTCGCCTCTGCAGGCCTACACCAGCGGAACGGACGCATTCGTCGCCAAGATCAACCCTCAAACGACCTTGTCCCAGAGGATCTCATTGGCAAGCGATGATGCCGAAGAGGAAGGCCCAACGGGCACAACCCCCAACAAGATGTGGCTCAATAGCTCTGATATTGAGCTGGTAAGCGATTTCGACTCTCCTACCGCCGGGGTGCAGCAAGTAGGACTCCGTTTTACGGGCATGAACATTCCTGTCGGTGCCACCATTACCAACGCGTACCTCGTCTTTCGAGCCATTTCGCCAGATTCCCCCATGACGAATAGCGACGTCACGAACCTAACTTTGAAAGGGCAATTGACGGGCAACGCATCGACATTCACCACGACCAGTGGCAACATCAGCAGTCGCGCGTTGACTAGCGCATCGACCGCCTGGGCGCCCTCCGCCTGGACGACTGGCTTGGATTACAGTTCTCCCGACATCACTTCTGTGATCCAGGAAATCGTGAATCAGGGCACCTGGGCATCGGGGAATGCTTTAGCAATTATCATCACCGGCACTGGACACCGTGCCGCTCAGTCCTACGACAGCGATCCGTCGCACGCTGCTCAACTGGTCGTAACGTATACTACTGCACCTCCAGTCAACTCTGCGCCGGTGCTCGATAACAGCGGCACAATGTCGCTGGCGACTATTAGCGAAAACGGCTCGGTTAGCAGTTGGGTTGCAAACGTAATCGCATCGGCAGGGGGAGATCGGATTACTGACGTCGATGCGGGAGCGGTGGAGGGAATCGCCATCACAGGTGTTAACAATGGTAATGGCACCTGGCGCTACTCGACCGACGGCGGTTCGACTTGGCTTGACGTGGGCACAGTCTCGAACACCTCTGCGCTGCTTTTGCGAGCCACTGATTATATTTATTATGTTGGCGATAGCCAAAATGGCGGCACCGCCGATTTCACGTTCCGCGCTTGGGATCAAACCAGCGGCACGCAGGGGACCAAGGTCGACACGAGCATCAACGGCGGCACATCTGCCTTCAGCACAGCCACGGAAATGGCCTCAATCACCACAACCGACGTCAACGACGCACCGTTCATGCCTGGCGTTGCGTTTCCTTCGACCAATGAAGACGTCAATGCGACGGTCATGGTGTCGTACCTGGCTGGCTTTTCCACGGATGTCGATACGGGCGCTTTGAAGGGGTTGGCCATCGTTGGTACCGACGACACCCACGGCACCTGGCAGTACACGCTGAACGGGACGAATTGGTTCAACATCGGCAGTGTCTCGACCAGCAATGCGCTGCTGCTGGCGGCCGATGCCACATCGGCCTTCCGCTTTGTTCCCAATGCCAACTGGAATGGCTCCAGCGGCATGTTCAGCTACAAGGCCTGGGACCAGACGACCGGTACCGCCGGCACCTATGTCGACGCCAGCGTTAGCGGCGGCACGACCGCCTTCAGCGGTACCTCTGGATCGGCTCTGAATGTTATTGCGGTTAACGATGCGCCGACGATTACATCCGGTTCCTTCAGTACGAATCTGGTTGTTGCGGAGGACAGCGGTTTTACGTCGCTAGGTCTCGGTAGCGTCGTTTGGGGGCCAGGTGGCGGTGCAGACGAAGCTTCTCAGACCCCACGGCGATCGCATCAAAATCTTAGCCAAACAGTAGGGTTTCGAGGAAATCTGTATTCCAGCCAGCTCTTTTTCTTTTGGCCTTCAAAGATGAGCGTGAAGTGTCCTGCTTAAGTAGACTGGTCAC
>JADYZV010000088.1 GCA_020852965.1 Pirellulaceae bacterium
CACGGGGGGCGATGACGCCATTAGGTTTGTGAAGCGATAACTGCTTCTTGGACTTTCGATGACCATGGGGCTTGGAATTCCGCTTCGTTTGGGGTGAAATAGAGATTGTCATCTGGGACTCCTTGTTGGTGGAAAATTTACTCAACTTCTCCTCTAACAATCCAGATGACACTTTTTTTCTTCCCAATGCAAATGTTTTTTGCTTTGCAGGACATCATACCAGTGCGGTTGGCACTCGCATGTGAGCATAGCAGGTGGCTGGCGGAGGTGCCATCGCCTGCGCAGACCGCTACTACCGGTTGGCATATATGATGGTGCATCTGAGACTCGCGTGTTGACTATCTCACCTCGTACACCTGCGATCTGCTACGGCTCGGCGTTAAACGACGGGTCCTCGTTTAACGCCTAGCCGGATTGGCCGGTGGAGCGAGAGAGATGTGTACTACGGAGTGTTGGCTCGATGCGCCTGCGATAGGATCAACGCAGGTGTACCGGCCAAGTAGGCGCAGGCAGGAGCGGGGTTGATTGTGCTGTGCCAGTCGACTGCGCTCGAGAGGGCTATGGAGTGAGGTTGGCAACCGCAGGTGATCGTAGCAGGTGGCTGCCGCAGGTGCCATCGCCTGCGCAGACCGCTACTACCGGTTGGCATATATGATGGTGCATCAGAGACTCGCGTGTTGACTATCTCACCTCATGCACCTGCGGTCTGCTACGGCTCGGCGTTAAACGACGGGCCCTCGTTTCACGCCTAGCCGGATTGGCCGGTGGAGCGAGAGAGATGTGCACTGCGGAGTGTTGGCTCGATGCGCCTGCGATAGGATCAGCGCAGGTGTACCGGCCAAGTAGGCGCAGGCAGGAGCGGGGTTGATTGTGCTGTGCCAGTCGACTGAACGAAATGCGGATGGCACAACGGACTGTGATTGCTATTCATCCAACCGGTAGGTGGCAATACGGTAGGCGACGAGCTCTTCCTCGGTGATAACGTCGTCGTTGTTGGCGTCGGCACCGCTGGCTTTGAATGTCAACCCGCCCCACTCATTGGCAGTCAACACTCCATCTCCATTGCGATCGTACTGGCTAATTCGCTGAGCGGCCCATCTCATCGACTTGTCAGATATTGCTGAAGACGTTGTTTCTACGGGAGGAACTTTCGGTTGTGTGGGACTGCCACTTTCAAGATACTCGAAGAGCTCCTCGACACTAACCGATTTGTCGTCGTCCTTGTCTGCGAGCGCGAAGTGAAAATGCATGCTCAGTTTCGTACCGAGCTTGTTAAATTCGCCCACGCTCAACTGGTTATCCATATCACTGTCGAATTGGGCGAACCTCGACTGAGTCCACGCTAACCTCGTTGCGTGGAACTGCTTATCAACTTGATCCTTAGATACTAAATCGGGAAACGCATTTGCTAATTCCTGTTTGATAAACGCTGCCAGCCACTGGCGTTGCGTCGGAGGGGCGGAAAACTGATCGCGATTGCTTGCTCGCATCTCCAATTCTGGCCAATTGAGTAGTGTTACTCCACTAATTTGACTTACTCCAAACGGATTGTATCTCGTGAACAACAGATATAATTCTCGGTCGACGGGAACCGTTGCTAGATAAACCGACTTAAGTTCCGAACGAAGCTGTGCACCGAAATCCATATGCTTGACGAAGGAAATTAGCTCGAAGGCCACCGATGCGAACCTACTATTATCGCTACCGCTTCCGAAAAAACGATTGCCACTGCTATAATTGCCTATACGAGCTGTATAGGCCATGGAAAAGGCGAGTGGATCTTTGAATTCAGTAGCTCGAAACGGATTGTTCAATTCCACTATGGCATATAGCTGGCTGTCGCTGCTGGACAATTCGGCAAGTCGCTTACGCAGCGCCCCGCTCAACTTCTTCGAATCTTCGTCACCCACTAGTTCAGGCAGACTCCCGCGAACGCTGTCGAGAATCATGATTGCCTGGATGACATACTGCGGTGGAGTTGCGTCGTCGTCCAGCGCGGCAATCGCTTGCAAACATACTTGGGCGGCAAATTTCGCACCGGGTGCCGCTAGCCTGTGATCGCCATTACTCGAAGAGGCGACGAAACTCCCCAGCCAAAACTTGTGACTCAGATAGTGGCAATCTTCAAGGGATTTAAGCATGCGATCTTCCAGTGAGGGCTCGATCGGAGCGCGTTTATACAACAGGAAGGCAGCGAAAAGCTCTGCCGCTTCATCGAGTAGCGGATGGCGCTCTTTAGATTCGATAATGTTTAACTGCAGCCAGTCAACCAATGCGGTGGGAGTCGAATCTGCGCCTGCTAAATTCCATGATTCTAGAATCCGGGCTGTCCATACTAAGTCTTGAGATTGTTCGCATTCGCGCGCAAGCATCGGATAGTAGTCTGCGGCTGGCGTAGCGTGCTGTAGTAGCGGAAAGGCCACGCTATCCAGTTTCATCGATGCGCCCTCACCGGCCAACTTCAGCAACATGTCTCCATCGAGCGTGGGAAGAATTCGCAGCAGCGTCTCAGAAACCTGTTGGGAAGATTCGGGTAGCATTAAGGCTTTCACAGCATCAAATGCGTTAGAGACTGCACCAGGGCTGCGATCGTGTGCGAGCACATCGAGCCACTGAGTGAGCGTCTTACCTTCAAACAGCAATTCAGATTTGGGCAGATTGCTGGAGTCGGTTGGCCGTCCCGAGCGGTCAGCGAATTCTCGCATTTGTTTAAGTCTGAGTTCGACCGGAGCGAGTTTCGGATGGCCATTGCCCCACTTTGCCAGCAGCTCCTCTCTCAACATTTCAAGCTCCAAAATCTCACGTTCTATACTCTGCGGCACTGGCAACGAGTTGGAATCTGGCAGAGTCACCACAGGCAGAGTCGCTGATTTGTCCGCATCGACCATTCTGACTCGCGCGATCGTCGTTTCCCCTTTCTGAATCACAAATTGTCTATCATCGATCTGCACCGCGTCGCTGCCAGAATCAATTTCAACTTGATACTTGCCTGCGTAGAGCCGAGTGGTGTTGACGCCAGGTTCAATCGTCAACCTCTGATAAACCTCACCCTCTTTGAGCAAGCTCACCGAGACATTGGCCGCGTCGGATTCGATTACTAATTGCCCTTTTTGCATTTCGAGAGTGATCAGCACTCCGACAAGTACAAACAGCGGAGTCAGCGCAGCGGCAGTCAACCAACCCCTACGCGATTTACCACCGAGCGAAGAGTCAGAATTCGTCGCCAGAGCTAGTGGTGCATTGGGCGAAGGAGCATTGGCAACGTTTCCAAAGCATTCTTCAGGTAGCTTGGCAATGTTAGCTTGGGCCAGACCAATCAGGCTGATCAAATCTGCACCGGCGGTGAAAGCCTGTAGCTGCTCGGCGACATGAGCCGCGCTGGCGGGACGCTCGACCGGATCGCGCGCGAGCAATGATCTCACTAGCTTGACCAACTCAGGCGGAGCGTCGGGACGAAGCGTGTCGAGACTCGGCGCTTCATAGCTGGCCAACAAACGCAGCTTGGCCAGCGGCGATAAATGTGGCGTCACGGCCAACGGTGCATGGCCACACAACAGTCGAAACAAGGTGGCACCGAGCGAATAGAGATCCGCGCGATAGTCGACCGCCTCGGCGCGTTCGGCCTGCTCAGGTGCCATGTAATCGAGCGTCCCCATCAATTGTCCGACCGTCGTTAGCTCGGCGGATGTTTCGTCCCATAGATTGTGCTGCGCAAGACCGAAGTCGAGTATTTTCACTTGACCGGTGCTACTGAGCATCATGTTGGAGGGTTTGATGTCGCGATGCACAATGCCGACCGAGTGCGCGTGCGACAGTCCCAGCGCGATGGTGCGCATGATGGCACACGCATCGGCAATCGAGAGTTTTCCCACCGAGTGGGCGATGCGGCTGAGGTCGAGTCCATCGATGTACTCCATCACCAGGTAGTGCGTCCCTTCGTGCTGACCGGCATCGGTCGCATTGACGATAGCCACGTGCTCGAGCTCACCGGCGGCGCGAATCTCGCGCTGAAAACGAGCGGCGAAGTGATCACCACGAAATGCACGAACTGGTAACAATTTGATTGCGACTTGTTTTCCCAATTGCCGATGGCGCGCAAGGTAGACCGCCCCCATGCCGCCGCGACCCAGTGGTCGCACCAGCTCATAGGCACCGATCTCTGTCACAACCAACTGCGGCTGCGCATTCTGCTGGCGGTCGGTGTCCGGCGAGTCATCGATCAAACGCCGCGCGTCGGATAGAACAGAATTAATTTCGGGATCGCTGGGAGACGAAATATCGGGTGCAGATCGAATATGTTCGACGAGCGTATCGGGATCGGCTTCCAGTGCAACGACGGTTTGTTCACAACTTGGGCACTCGGCCAAATGAGCTTCGATGGCATCGGTGATTTCCGGCTCGGACCATCCAGCCAGATAATCTTTCAATTTTTCTCGTGGCGGGCAGCTTGTCGTGTTCATGGGTGTCGTCGTGTACATGGGAGACCTGATCGAGTATGTTCAATGGTAGCCGAAGCCACTGGGCAAGTGGGAAAAGTTCGTCTGACGGTCGTAACCCGCTGCGTCAGCAAGGATGAAGAGACGCTGACTTTTTTCCTTGCTGACGCGGCGGGTTACGAAAGTTGTACTCGCCTTACGGCGAGTAGGAAAAAGTCGCTACTTACAAGAACGATTGAGGTGTGACAGCCATGTCGATGCAAGCCGATTCCGATGCAACTCGTGCAAGTCTGCTGTCCCGAGCCAGGCAGCATGACTCGCGGGCTTGGCACGAATTGGTCGACTTGTACGGCCCTCTCATTGCGCATTGGTGCCGGCGCAGTGGCCTTGACCACCATGCCTCGGCGGATTGCGTGCAACAGACATTCACGGCTGTGCTGCGGTCGTTGAATGGCTATCAAGCGCGCAAGTTGTCGGGGTCTTTTCGGAGTTGGCTATGGACGATTGCTTCCAATAAAATCCGAGACCATCGGCGGAGCAGTCGCCGCGAGGCGAGTGGCGTGGGTGGCAGCACTGCCTTGCAAGCTCTTCAGCAGTTGCCGATGGAAGAGCTGTCGGAAGAAGTGTTGACCGATGCAGAGCCCGTCGATGCGGAGCAGCTCAGTGCATTGGTAGCGCGAGCCAGGGAGCAAATTCGCGAGGAGTTTGCACCGCGAACTTGGGAGATATTCTGCCGCGCGGTAGTTGATCAAATACCCACCGCTATGGTCGCTCAGGAATTTTCGGTCACGCCTGCGGCAGTTCGGCAAGCTCGGAGCCGCATTTTGAGGAGACTCAGGCAGCAGTTGGGCGATATCGAGCCCTAGGTCTTTTCGAAGTCGTTCACGAGTTTTGCAATCGCTCGTGCCATTCACCTGACAGAGGTATGAATGCATGGAAACGAGCAATGTCGTCTACTGTCTAAGTGTTATATCGTTGCGACTGGGAATTCTGTATTCTTTAAAGTGGACCACAACCGCAATGCCTACCTGTTTTGTTGGGCCGAAGGACAATGGAGTTAAACTATGGTAGTCCAAGAAGTTACTAGCAAACCCATTCAAGATATATTCCGCGAACTTCGCGACGAATGGAAATCCCGAACGCGCCATCTTTCCAATACGGCGCAAATTTCATTGGTTTTCCCTTATCAGCGGATCATTGGGCTGGGCCCGCAGGTCGTTCCACTTATTCTGGCTGAAATGGATAGAGAGCCAGATCATTGGTTTTGGGCGTTAGAAGCCATCACCGGCGAAAACCCAGTCCCAAGTGCCGACGCAGGGAACATCGAAGCGTCCACTCAAGCTTGGCTTCGCTGGGGTAAGGAAAATGGTCTTCTGTCGCGATGAGTCTGCAAACGCTTTTCCCGAAACTCTCCGACGATAATCACGAAGTAACCAGCCCACAAACAATCAAGTACAACTGCATTGCGTGGGCTGTTGGCATTACAGACCGTTGGTGGCAACCAGGGGTTTGTTGGCCAATTGAGTCAACGCGTGACGACCATGGCATTGGAAACTTAGTGTTAGCAATGAAATCGCTAAGCGGTTTCGATATTGGCGGCGTCCTGCAAGCCGAGTTCCTCGATGCTGATCTCACGCATTTTGTACTTTTGGATTTTGCCGGTGACCGTGGTGGGGAAGCTATCTACGAACTTCCAGTAGCGTGGCACTTTAAAGTGTGCCAACTTAGCTTGGCAAAACGCTTTC
Source organism: Pirellulaceae bacterium (assembly GCA_020852965.1). Taxonomy (GTDB): domain Bacteria; phylum Planctomycetota; class Planctomycetia; order Pirellulales; family Pirellulaceae; genus Aureliella. The sequence goes on from JADYZV010000088.1 coordinate 6,182, forward strand.
AGCTCTTCCTCGCTGGCTGTCTTCGCCTCGCGGAGTTGTATCCATGCCATGGTTTGTTCGCCGAACTTGCGATCGGGAACTCCAATAATTTGAACGTCTTGCACGGCTGGATGCTGGTACAGAAGTTCCTCGATCTCTCGCGGGAAGATGTTTTCTCCGCCGCGAATGATGACATCGCGCAAGCGTCCCGTGATGCGATAGTATCCGTTCGGCTCGCGCATCGCTAAATCACCGGTATGCAACCAGCCCTGAGCGTCGATGGCTGCAGCCGTTTGTTCGGGTGAATTGTAGTAGCCCAACATGACGTTATGACCGCGACTGCACAATTCACCCCGTTGCATGTCCCCTAAGTCGCAACCGGTCTCGGGGTCAACCACTTTGGCTTCGATGCCGGGGAGCGTCCTGCCAACCGTGCCGACACGCAGTTCAAGCGAATCGTCGGTCAGCGTCTGAGTAATCAATGGTGATGCTTCGGTCTGCCCATAGCCGATGGTCATTTGTTCCGCGCCGAGTTCATGGGAGACTCGCTTCATCAATTCAATAGGGCAAGGGCTTCCGGCCATAATTCCGGTTCGGAGCTTGGTCAATCGATGTTGTTGGAAGTCTGCATGTTCTAGCATGGCAATGAACATCGTCGGCACTCCGTAGACGGCTGTGCAGCGCTGGTGCTCAAGAGCCTCGAGCACAGCACCGACATGAAAACTCTCCGACGGAAAGACCATCGTGGCACCATGCGCAGCGGCACACAACGTGCCCAGGACGCAGCCGAAGCAATGATACAACGGTACAGGAATACAGATTCGATCTTGGGAGCCGAGCTGCTGTCCCATTCCGGCATAGTAGGCATTTAAGAGAATGTTGCGATGCGAAAGCATCGCCCCCTTGGGTGAGCCGGTCGTACCGGATGTGTACTGAATATTGATCGGCTCTAAACAAGTCGGCCTGGTCTCAGCCTGCGATAACTGTTCTGGCGAAATTGATTCAGCTCGCGACAAAAACTCTGGCCAGGAAAGGCTACCTGCGGGAGCATCGCCTCGCAGTGCGATGACTGTCTTAAGTTGCGGGAACTGTGGAGACTCAAGTAGCCCTGCGTGACTATCCGCCAACTCGGGAATAACTTGTTGCAGCGAGGCAAAGTAGTCATTCGCCTTATGGTGGTCGATGAGCGCTAAGCCACGTACTCTTGAGTGCTGCAGCGTGTAGGCCAATTCGTTGGAGCGATAAGATGGATTAACCGTGACCAGGACTACGCCAATTCTAGCGGTGGCAAACTGCAATAGGACCCATTGCGGAATGTTGGTAGCCCACAAGCCGAAGTGGTCACCATGCTGTAGTCCCATTGCCAATAGGGCGCGAGCTACTTGGTCGACCTCTTGATCGAAAGCGGCCCACGTGCGGCGATAGTCGGCAGAGCTAAATACGACGGCATCTTGCAGGGGAAAGCGACTGGCCGTTTCACGCAGGACTTGTCCAATCGTCAACCGATCGAGCCAAGGCGCGTCGCCGCCAATACTCGACGCGTCCACATCATCCACAGTTTTTCGATCATCGTTCATGATTGCCTCTTAATGTGGCCCGACGCTCCGCCGTCGGATTGCATGTCTTTAATGTGGCCCGACGCTCCGCCGTCGGATTGCATGTCTTTAATGTGGCCCGACGCTCCGCCGTCGGATTCCCCCAAGCTCCTATCGTCATCGAGTCGCATCGACAGCAGTGCTTGCGCCAGCGCTTTGCCCTGTGCATCATTCCTTAGCGCTCGACGCAAGATACCGCGCACAACAAAATTCAATCCGCCTACATTGGGCATTTCATAGCGCTCGACCGCCAGCACGCCCAACGGCTCAAAGAACTCGGCGACTCGCTCGGGCGTAAGCCACGTTTTCAGCCAAGCATAGTCGTCTGGCTTGCGCACCAGGATACCAATATTTGCCGACGTACCCTTATCACCGCTGCGCCCGTAAGCCACATCTGCCAAGCACGTAGCCTGAGAAAGCGTCTTCTCGCTAGTAATCGGCGGCTCGCTCGACAGACTCTGTTCGTAGCGCAGTTCAGCCGGCGGCCAACTTGCTAACTCACGAAGATCTTCATGCGAATTGGTTGAGGTAAAGAGTTCCACGTGTGGCTCAGCCAGATCGACTTCGATCAAACAGGGCCAATAACGGAAGACCTCATGCACGCGTGGCCTCCCCTCGGCGTATCCGGTCGTCCCCTGGGGACCGGCCGTTACCAACGGCATCAACTCGCGAGAAAACTGTTCGGCTGCCGATTTTGATGTTGATTCAACCGCGATGCGCAACACGCACTCAAACAGCTCTTCGGCGCGCCGCGTTAAATTTTCGGTCGGGACGCTGCCGGCATTGCCGAGGCATTCAACGATTGTATCACGATACTCGTGCCCAGCATCATCGAGTCGTTGTAGCACCACTTCACCACAAAGCTGGGCTTTACGAACCGCCTGAGGTCCAAAGATAGTTAACGTGCCCGACGCACGGTATCCATCGCGATAGGTCGCGCTGACTTTTAGCGTCGGGGGGCGTGTCCGCCCTTTGGCACCACGGACTTCCACGCGATTGATTCCCACCTGACCGACTTGCAGACTCAAGAACGAAACGATGACGTCGGGGCTCAGGTAGTGAGCTGGATCGGCGATCTCATAGAGCAGTTGCTCTTTCACGGTCCGCTCGGTAACGTGACCGCCGGAGCATTCGGATTTGGTGATGGTACAACTTCCGTCCTCGGCGATCTCTGCGATCGGGAACCCCAAATGAGTCGGGTCAGGGATGTCTAGCCAGTCGGTGGAGATACCCCCAGTGACTTGAGTGCCGCATTCGAGCAGATGTCCGGCCACGGTGGCACCGGCGAGTCGATCCCAGTCGTCGAGCTTCCAATCAAACGCATACACGCAGCAGGCCGCGACCATCGAAGGATCTGCGACTCGACCGGTGATGACGATATCCGCTCCTGCGTTTAGGGCTTGCACGATACCCTGGCAACCCAAGTACGCATTGGCCGTAACTAATCGCGATTGAACTTGCGACAGTGGTTGCATTGAGTCCAAGTTCGCGAAGAGCTCGCACGTTCCATCGTCGGCTTGGAGAAGAGTCAACACGTCGTCGCCGCTGACCACGCCGATCTTCAATGGTCGACAGCCTGCGCGCTCCATCGCGGCCATACAGGCTTCAGCACAGGCCAACGGGTTGAGGCCGCCGGCGTTGACAACCAAGCGGCATCGACCGCCAGAGGACCAATAGTCGGCCAAGCCGCTAACGACATCCACAAAGTCGCGTGCGTAGCCCAAGCGGGGATCGCGCTCACGCTGGACGGCCAGGATCGACAACGAGACTTCGGCTAGGTAGTCCATCGTCAGGAAATCTAACTCGGGCTCCTGCGCCAACAGTTCGCGTGCGGCAGTGGGGCGATCACCCCAGAAAGCTTGCGCATTGCCAACACGAATCATAGTTTTCACACTTCTGCCTTAAAACTACAGTTGTTCACGAATGAGTTTTGAGGAACGAGCGACAATGCGGAGGACAACCACTGACGCGTCTCGTGCGGAGTGATAATTGCGTCGACCCAGCCACGAGCTGCCCCGTAGCGAATGTCCGTCTGCTCAGCATAGCGGCTGCGGAGCGATTCTCGCAGCTCGTCGATCGCTTCTGCCGATAGTTTGATACCAGTTTTCTCTGCATCGCGAACACGCAATGAGAGCATGGTGTCGGCCGCTTGATTACCACCCATGACGGCAAAGCGCGCATTGGGCCACGCGAGAATCAAGGCCGGATCATAGGCTCGGCCACACAACGCATAGTTGCCGGCACCGTGCGAACTGCCGACGATGACCGTAAACTTGGGGACAGTGGCGACGCTCATGGCATGTACCAATTGCGCGCCCAAGCGAATGATGCCCGACTGTTCGGCCTGTTTGCCAACCATGAACCCTTGTACGTCTTGAATAAATATCAGTGGCAGGCGCGTCTGATCACAATCCAAAACAAAGCGGGCCGCCTTCTCCGCTGCATCGCCGTAAAGTACCCCACCAATCTGAACCTCCCCATGCGCGGATTTCGAGCGGCAGCGTTGATTGGCTACGATGCCTGCGGGCATCCCTCCGATACGGGCATAGGCAGTGACGACGGACTTGCCGTAGTCGGTGCGAAATTCTTGCAAGCTGTCCGCATCCACGATGCAGTTGAGCAAATCGCGCGCATCGTACTCACCGCGTCCATCGGCAGGCACCAGGTCATAGATATCGTGGGGATTGCGTTGTGGGGCCCTGTCAGGCACATCCTCCGATCGCTTGGGGAGTAGGCCAAGCAAGCTGCGCAGTCGAGACAAACAGGCCGCGTCATCCGGCTCATGAAAGTCGACGGTGCCGCTGAGTTGCGAGTGCATGGTGGCCCCGCCCAATTCCTCTGGATCGGCAGTCTGGCCGATGGCCGCTTTGACAAGCGCTGGGCCTGCCAGGCAAAGCTGGCTTCCTTCCGTCATCAGGATTTTATCGCACAATACGGGAAGGTACGCACCACCCGCAACACAGTTGCCCATCACCGCCGCGTATTGTGGAATCCCTTCGGCAGAGAGAATCGCGTTATTGCGAAAGATTCTGCCAAAGTCGTCTTCGTCTGGAAAGATCTCATCTTGCAGAGGTAGGAAGACACCTGCCGAGTCCATTAAATAGACGAGAGGCAATCGTAGGCGATGCGCGATCTTCTGAGCGCGGATCAATTTCTTGACCGATTGCGGAAACATGGCTCCCGCTTTGACCGTGGCGTCGTTGGCCACGATCATGCAGGGTTGCTGGCTGATCCAGCCGATGCCCGACACGACACCCGCTGCAGGGACCTCACCCCACTCGGGATACATATTGTGAGCTGCCCACAGGCCGAGTTCAAAAAAAGTTCGGTCTTGGTCGAGCAATAACGACAGACGCTCGCGCACCGGCAGTCGTCCCAGTTTGCGCTGTCGTTCAGCGCCCGACTGGCCGCCGCCCTGCATCAGAACTTGCTCTTGCTCGCGGATGAATTGTTCGAGCTCACGCAATGTGGTCACAGGCGCGCCTTAGGGAGAAATGATGGAGAGTACGGATGGAACTGTCGTCATGATGATAAGTACCAACACGCAATATTGTTGCGGTTCGAGCGACCCTTGGAAGTAATTAATCTAATTATAGTCTGAGTAAACAATTTACGGCGACGCGTGCAATCGTTTAACGCCGAGACGGAGCAGGACGCAGATGCACAAGGCAAGTTGATCAGCGGGTGAGGCGCTGACGAACCACAGCACATGACAAAGCGCTTTCGCGGCCTGCGCAGGCGACGGCACCTACGACAGCCACCTGCTACGCGCACACGCGGCTGGCAAACACAGCCCATAGACCCTCTCTCCGGAAGTCTTGTGGCTAGGGCTAGTCGAATCCGCTGCTGACTGCGCCTGCGTAGTCGGCACTCTCGCACTGGTTCAGCCTACAAAGCTGCGCAGCAACACTCCATTATAGACATCACCCATGATCCTCCGACTACTCCGGCTAGTTGTTAAACAATGTACGTCGGCTCGATGGGGAAATGTGAATGGGAGAAGCGTGTCTACTTTGAAAACTCGTTCACCAGTGAGGCAAGCTCACGGGGGTCCATGCGAGCGAGCGGGTCCATGCGAGCGAGCGGGTCCATGCGAGCGAGCGGGTCCATGCGAGCGAACGGGTCCATGCGAGCGAACGGGTCCATGCGAGCGAACGGGTCCATGAGAGCGAATGGGTCCATGAGAGCGAACGGGGCTATGCAAAGTGAATGGGGCCATGCGAAGCGAATAGATCCATGAATTCCGAGACTCGTAGCTCTGGAAAAGTTGGATCGTCGATCATCAAGGCCAATAGCCTATCTACTCGTGCAGAAGCAAAACATGTACTTGCATTTTGACGAAATTTTTCTTGCAACGGAATGAGCGATTCGCTTCTGCGACGGCGATGCCCCAATGGGAACTCGACTTCGACGCTATCGCTGTTGGAACCATCCTCAAACAGAACTTCGATGCGATTGGCTATCGAACGTTTATCGGGATGCAAGTAGTCGCGCGAGTAGCGAGGGTCTTCACGGACAACCATTTTGTCGCGCAGTTGATCGATTCTGGCGTCCGCGGCTGCGGCGTCCTGGTAGTGCTCTGCGGTCAAGTTTCCGTGGAGCAGGGCAACTGTCACGATGTACTGCAAGCAGTGGTCGCGATCGGCGGGGCTGGTCAGCGGGCCACGCTTGTCAATGATGCGCATGGCAGACTCTTGAGTGTGGATGCGGATTTCGCGAATGGAGTCTAAGCGTTGGATGACTTGGGGGTGTAGGGCGATAGCAGCTTCGGCGGCGGTCTGCGCGTGAAACTCGGCAGGGAAGGAGACCTTCAACAGAATGTTCGACATTACGTAGTCATGGAGTGCTCGGCTGAGCACAATTGGCTTTCCGTCGAGCATTGTATCGTGGAAGCCCCACTGCGGTGCAGTAAGCGCGGTGGCGTAACCGGTTTCACCGGTCATGGTCCACAGCGCCAATTGAACCGCTCGCTGCGTCGCATCGCCAGCCGCCCAACTCTTGCGCGACCCGGTATTGGGCGCGTGCCGATAGGTTCGCAAAGCGCCTCCGTCGAGCCAAGCTTGGCTGACGGCAGAGGCAATTTGATCTGGAGTCCCTCCAAGGAGTGAACAGGCTACTGCGGTCGAAGCCACGCGAACCAATAGCACGTGGTCGAGCCCAATACGATTGAAGGAATTTTCAAGCGCTAAAACACCTTGGATTTCATAAGCTTTGATGGCGGCGTCTAAAACGTCGCGCATGGTCCATTGGCGATTGGGCTGCCAGGCATTGTCGGGATTACGGTCCAGATAGTCGGTCAGCGCCAGAATGGCCCCAAAGTTATCGGAGGGATGTCCCCACTCGGCAGCCAGCCACGTGTCGTTGTAGTCCAACCAGCGGATAGCACAAGCGATATTGAACGCAGCCTTGACCGGTTCCAATTGCCAATCGGTACCAGCCACTCGCGCACCGTTTGTTAAACTAGCCCCTGGGACGACTGGTCCCATCAGTTTGGTACAAGCCGGATACTGGAGCGCCAGCAAGCCACATCCCAAGCTATCGAGCAAGCACAGCCGCGCGGTTTCCAACGCCTCGGTTCCAAAGTCCGCTCGGCTTGAAGCATAGTGAGCAATGTCAACCATCACGGCATCGTAGTCGCGAGCGGTTTGAATCGGTGCGTGTTCCATAATACCTTTAGTCTTCCTTCAGAAAATAGGCTCCGCTACGACAGCCTTTCGCAACTATTGTATAGTATGTGCTTACTTTTTGTTAAAGGGGAACGATGGTCGAGCTAAGTCCTGGTCGTCAATTTCGCGATGCGCTCAGCAGCGAGCGTCCGTTGCAGATTGCGGGTGCCATCAACGCCTATTCGGCCATGCAAGCCGAGCGAGCTGGCTTCAAGGCAATCTATCTGTCAGGTGCTGGCGTGGCCAACGCGTCGTGCGGCTTGCCCGATCTGGGTGCTACCAATTTAAACGACGTCTTGCAGGACGCCTCGCGCATTACTGCCGCATGTGCGTTGCCACTACTTGTGGATATCGATACCGGCTGGGGGAGCGAGCTCTGTATCCAACGCGCCATCCGCGAATTGGAACGCGCTGGAGTGGCGGGCGTCCATTTGGAAGACCAAATCTCAGCCAAACGCTGCGGTCATCGCCCAGGAAAGCAGTTGGTCGACACGCAAGAAATGCAGGCGAGATTGCGCGCGGCAGTCGCCGCGCGTCGCAATTCTGAATTTGTCATCATGGCGCGCACCGACGCTGTGAGTGTCGAAGGGCTCGAATCGGCTATTGAGCGCGCGCAGGCATACGCAGCCGTAGGTGCCGACATGATTTTTGCCGAAGCGATTGAGACACTCGAAGACTTCCGGCGAGTCTGTCGGTCGCTCGATGCTCCCGTCCTGGCGAATATGACCGAGTTTGGTCGCACGCCGGCATTCAACTTGGACGAACTCCGGTCGGTGGGAGTCCGCATGGCGCTCTATCCCTTGACCGCGTTCCGAGCCATGAACGCAGCGGCCAAGTTGACTTACGAAACCATTCGTCAGCAGGGGACGCAGGCAGCCATTCTCGATACCCTGCAAACTCGAGAACAACTGTATGAAGTGCTCGATTATCACGCCGCTGAACAACGAATGGATGAACGATTGGATAAACAAGGAGAGCGTCATGGGTAACAAACCGGCAGGGGGACTCGAGGGAGTCATCGCGGGTCAAACGCGACTGAGCACCGTTGGCGTAGATGGGGTGGGATTAACCTATCTTGGCTATTCGATCGAAGATTTAGCCGCGCATGCCGAATTCGAGGAAGTCGCATTTCTCCTGCTGTATGGGCACTTGCCCACTCGGGATGAATTGATGCAATTCAAAGCGCGGCTAGCCAGCGCGCGCAGCATTCCGCCCAGCCTGAAGAGCGTGCTTGAGCAGTTACCTGGCTCGGCGCATCCCATGGACGTATTGAGGACCGGTTGTTCCGCGTTGGGAGTGCTAGAGCCGGAAGTTGACTTTGCTGATCAGCACCGAGCGGCCGAACGATTGTTGGCTTGCATGCCATCGCTGTTGGTCTATTGGTATCACTTTCAAACATCGGGAAGGCGGATCGAAGTGGAGGTGGATGCCGATTCCATCGCGGATCACTTTCTGCATTTGCTGCATGGTCGGCCCGCCAGCGAGCAACATCGGCGGGCGATGCATGTCGCACTGATTTTGTATGCCGAACACGAGTTCAACGCCTCGACCTTTGCCGCACGCATCGTAGCCTCGACACTCTCCGACTATCATTCAGCGATTACTGCGGGCATTGGTGCGTTGCGTGGCCCGTTGCATGGAGGAGCCAACGAGGCCGCCATGGAGTTGATCGATCAATTTCAGGATCCAGATAGCGCCGAGGGGAGTTTGCTGGAGATGCTGGCAGGCAAGCAAAAGATCATGGGCTTTGGTCATCGCGTTTACAAGCAGTGCGATCCCCGCTCCGACATCATTCAGAAGTGGTCCAAACAGTTGTGTGAGGCAGCGGGCCAACAGCGACTGTATTCCGTATCCGAGCGGATTGAGCAAGTCATGCGGCGCGAAAAGCGGATGTTCCCCAACCTCGATTTTTACAGCGCATCGGCGTTTCGATGTTTGGACATTCCAACCGCTATGTTTACACCATTGTTCGTTTTATCGCGCATTACGGGGTGGTCGGCTCACATCTTTGAGCAGCGAGGGGACAACCGTCTGATACGCCCTGCCGCAGAATATATTGGGCCCGCCGCACGACCTTGGCTGCCGGTTGATGAACGATGATAGGAATGTGGCCCGACGCTCCGCCGTCGGTTTTGGCTGACAGATGCAGAACCGACGCGGAGCGTCGAGCCACATTGAGGAATAAGTTCCGTCAAAACCGACGCGGAGCGTCGAGCCACATTAAGGAATAAGTTCCGTCAAAACCGACGCGGAGCGTCGGGCCACATTGAGGAATAAGTACAGTCAGAACCGACGGCGGAGCGTCGGGCCACATTAAAAGGAACGATGAGTGTTTACAATTGATTTGACTGGGAAGACGGCGATCGTAACGGGCTCGTCTCAGGGGCTTGGTTTGGCCACCGCCAAGTGTTTGCATGCGGCGGGAGCCAATGTGGTCATCAATTATTTTCCTGATTCGGCAGGCAAGCACGCGAGGCAAGCCGCCGAGGCGGTCGCAGCCTTGGGGGAAAGAGCCGTGGCTGCACCGGCAGATGTTCGCAGCGCCGACGATACGGCTGCGCTGGTAGCCGTGGCTGTGCGAACGTTCGGTTCTCTGGAAATACTTGTTAACAATGCCGGAATCATTCGCGATGTCACGGTAAAGAAGATGTCTGCGGACGATTGGCAGGATGTCATCGATACCAATTTGTCCGGTGTGTTTCGCATGTGTAAGTCGGCGGCGGTAGAGATGAGCGATGGAGGGCGGATCGTGAATCTATCGTCGATCAGTGCGTTGATCGGCTTCTTTGGGCAGGCTAACTATTCGGCATCGAAAGCGGGAGTGATCGCGCTTACCAAGGTCTTGAGCCGAGAGCTCGCCAAACGTCAGATTACGGTCAACGCAATTGCTCCGGGGGTTGTACTGACCGAGATGGGGCGATCGATTCCCGCATCGTCCCGAGAACAGATGCTTACTCAAATTCCGCTGGGACGTTTTGGCGAAGCGGACGACATCGCCCATGCCATCTTGTTTTTGTGCAGCCCCTTGGCCAGCTACATCACGGGGCAAACACTGCATGTCAACGGTGGCTGGGTTGGGTAGAACGTATGGGTACTCCGCTGGCGTAATGCTTCAGTTGGCTATCGATTCGCACTTGCCCCAAGAACTGAATTCGGGTATCGACAAGGGCGATTAAGTAGGGGGACGTAGTCAGCGTTCGAGGCATGCAGCAAATTAGGCTATTACTACACTTCTCTCAGGCAGTCTTTCTGTTTCTTGCGCTGTGTGGCTGCCAAACCATGCATCCTATTGGCAGACCGCTATCGCCTACGCATCATGTGCAGAAACCACCGCTGTTGGACGATGTCGACTCAGGTTCCAACGAGAATGGTGCGACGGACACCAATGCTGCCTCGGTGGTGGTCCAAGCTAGTTCAAAAGAAGCAACGAAATCGAACATGGTGTGGTTCGCCCCACCGCTCGACTTGGAAGAGCTATCGAAGCTTCGCGGGCGCGATGATTTGTCGCTGGTCTCGCGCCTGCTGTCAGACCAGAGGAATTTCTATTCCCCAGAGTCGTTGACACTGCTTGGAGGTGGATTGATGGTTGGCGGAGCGATAGCAAATTCATCTGCAGACCAGAGCCTGCAGCACGTGGCGCAGAGTGCAGTAATCAATGCAAATTCGGACGATTGGTTCGAGTCGTTGCACGCCAGTAAGGAATTGGGCGATGGTCGCTTCACTCTGCCTGTGTTCGCCAGTGCCTGGATGGTGGGCGAATTGCTGCCCGATTCCAAAATTGCCGAAGTAGGTGGGCTGTGGGGCGAACGTTCGTTGCGTGGTTTCCTAGTTGGAGCTCCGCCGCTGCTCGCGCTGCAGCAATTGACCGGCGGCTCGCGCCCCACCGAATCACCGGAGAATTCCGAGTGGCATCCGCTTACCGACAATAATGGGATCAGCGGTCATGCCTTTATGGGGTCACTCCCATTTATTACTGCGGCCAAGATGAGTGACCGGCCGATGGTCAAAGCCTCATTCTACGCAGCCTCGACCATTGCCCCGCTATCGCGAGTCAACGACAACGCACACTATCCTTCTCAAGTTGCTTTGGGGTGGTGGATGGCCTACTTGGCTGCCAGCGCGGTCGATGCCACCGATCATCCCAATTCGCGCTGGAAATTCTATCCCTACTCTACGGGGACCGGCACAGGAATTCTGGCCGAGTTCAAATACTAAACTCGTAAGCGTCTTCTACTTTGGCCAGCAGAGTCATTTCGCTTAGATGGCCACGCACCGGTCGCCGGTTATTCCGTCTGGGAAATTGGTAGGCCGTAAGCTGTATGCGTTATTCGGGTCCGAACAACTGAGGCACTAAGTGTCAGGCGTCACGTTGATACCGGTCGATTGTGGCGATAGGCATTTAGCATTTTTGCTAGATGTAACTGTGCTAGCAATTTTGCGGACGTTGAGTCATGCGTACACAACTAATATCGCTGATGTGGATCATCCGCTTGGCTACGGTTCCTGCCCTACTAGCCGGTTGCCATGGGCCACACGTCTGTTGCGATCCATCGTTTGTATCGAAACAACTACAATGCCGGATTGGTATTCAGCCTGAAGTCGTGGCGCCTTGTCGACAAGTGATTCCGGCTGGAGTAGTTTTGGAGGACGGGCTGTCGGAGGACGAAGCGGTCCAAACCGCTTTGACCAACAATTCGACTTTTCAAGCGACTCTAGCGCTGCTGGGAATGGCAGGCGGCGATGCTGTGCAAGCGAATTTGATCGCCAACCCGCAAGTGCTGATTTATTTTCCGTCGGGTAGCAAAGAAGGCCAGTACACACTCTACGCACCGATTGAATCGTACCTGCTACGTCCGACGCGCGTGAAAGTCGCCAACCGCGAGTATCGACGTGTGGGCGAACAGCTCGTTCAAAACGGACTCAACTTGGCGCGCGACGTGCGTTTGGCGCACACAGACTTTGTGCTGGCCAATGCTCAGGCTCAATTATCGCGAGAAGCTTTGGACATTCGTCGCAACATCGTCGAGCTGACGAATAGACGACTCAAACAAGGCGATATCAGCGAGCTGGAAACCATTGCAGCCAAGGTCGATAGTTTAAACGCCGAGGCGGCGGCTGGAGTGCAGCAACAAGTGGTAGGGCTGGCGGAAGCTCGTTTGGCGAGTTTGATAGGTCTACCGACACTCGATGCACCGCTTTCTCCCAGCGACATGACTCTGCCAAATATTCCACCATTGGATGAGAAGTCGTTGATTGAAGAGGCGCTTGCCTGTCGCCCCGACTACCACTCCGCCCAATGGGCGGTAGCCGCAGCCGAGCAGCGTTCGACCCTGTCGCGTTGGCTGTTCTGGCGTGTCGACAGTGTGCTTGATGTTCGTGACGGAGCGGGTTACACGCGAACTGGAGGGGGGCTCCGCTTTGACTTGCCGATCTTCAATAGAAATCAAGGTGGAATACTACGAGCCGACTGGGAACGCAACTCCGCGCAGCACACACGAGATGCCATTCGCGATCAGATTGTACAGGATGTACGCACCGCCACTCGACAACTGCGACAGGCCCAAGGCAACTTGACGATCCTGACGCATGATGTCGCGCCCGCTGTAAAAGATGCACTGGAAATCTCGCAAAAGGGTTTTGCCGATGGTGGTACGGAGTACCTGTTAGTGCTGCAAACGACCAGTCAATACCTCGATGTGCGAGCTCGCATATTGGACCAAACGGCAGCCTGCCTGCGAGCGTTGGCGGAACTCGAACGAAGTGTAGGTCGCAGCCTCGAAGCAGGGCCACTCGATGTGGCGACTTTGGTAGTGGAGACGACGCCAATAAAAGTTTCAACTACAATGTAGTGCATCATCCACGCTAGAATTGGGTAGAGGGATCAGGAGTGAATTGACTCCCTAACCTTTACCCCACCATCGGATTTCCCCCCTCCATGACGAACCTCAAGCTGCTTTATGCCACGGCACTTTCGCTCTTAGTTTGTGGTTGTTCGAGCTCCACGATAGAACCCCAGGGGGCGCATGACAAACCGGCCAAAGTGGAAAAGTTGCCGGTAGAAACGGAGCTGGCTACTGTAACGCTCTCGGAAGATGCCGAGCGCCGTTTGGGGATTGCGACAGCCCCCGTCACTCGTCAAAACGTGTCACCGAGACGAACGCTAGGTGGCGAAGCGATGGTTCCGGTCGGGCGAACCATTATTGTATCGACTCCCGTATCAGGTTTGGTTGCCTCGCCAGGATCTCGCGAGTTGCCACTGCCTGGAACGCATGTTACCGCTGGGACCGAAGTGTTGTCACTGGTGCCGCTATTATCGCCGGAACGCGACGTACCGACTCCAGCGGAGCAAGTGCAAATGGTTGGTGCCCAAGCGAACTTGGTTGCAGCACAGACGGTCGCGCTGGGAGATATTGAACGCAGCGCAGCGGAAGTCGATGCGGCGAAGATCACCTTACAGCGCGCTCAAAAACTTTTTCACGATCGCGCTGGTGCTAAGAGGTTGGTCGATGACGCGGAAGCTCAATTGAATATTGCCCAGTCGGTGTGGAGCGCAGCTCAGCAACGCGAGAAGCAATTGTCCGAGTTGATGGAAACGCTCAAGAAGCCTGGCTCGGGAGGCGGCGGTGAACTACAAAGCGGTGGCGCGGTAGCACTGCCGATGCTGTCCCCCATCGAGGGATTGATCAATCGCCTAAATGTCAGTCAAGGTCAGACGGTAGCGGCAGGTACGGCATTATTTGAGGTTATCAACCTAGACGCGATTTGGATTCGCGTGCCGGTGTTTGTCGATCTCTTAGCCTCGATCGAGAACGAACAACCTGCCAATTTGGTCTCACTCTCCGGAGATCGACTTGGCGACCAAGCCTCTTCTGAAGCGATAGTAGCCCGGCCAATAGCAGCGCCACCGACGGCCAACGCGGCGACATCCTCCGCCGACTTGTATTATGAAGTCGATAACCGCCAGATTCACCTGCGACCAGGGCAACGCGTTGGAGTAGAGTTACCATTGACAGGTACCAGCGAATCCTTGGCAGTTCCCGCTAGTGCTGTTCTTTACGACGTCCATGGCGGAGCTTGGGTCTATGTCGCTGCCGGCGATCGTCATTACACGCGGGCACGTATTGTCGTCCGCTGGATGGCTGACGGACAAGCCATTCTGGAGACCGGCCCCGCAGCGGGCAGCCATGTTGTCGTTGCCGGGGCCGCCGAGTTGTTCGGTACTGAATTCGGTACCGGAAAGTAGGACTATGAGCTGGTTGATTCAAACATCGCTGCAATTCCGACTGCTGGTTATGGTGCTGGCCATAGCCTTAGTGATCGTGGGGGTACGCACGTCGGACTCTGTACCGTTGGACGTCTTCCCCGAGTTCGCACCACCGCTGGTTGAGATTCAAACCGAAGCGCCAGGCATTGCGACCGAGGATGTCGAGAGTCTCATCACGGTACCGATCGAGAACGCCGTCAATGGCATTCCCTTTGTGCAAACGGTGCGATCCAAGAGCGTGTTGGGATTGTCAAGCGTGCGGATGATATTTGAAGCGGGGACCGATTTATTGACCGCGCGCCAATTGGTACAAGAGCGTTTGGCCTTGGCAGCGCGGCAGTTGCCGTTGGTCGCTCGCCCTCCAGTCATCTTGCCACCATTATCCTCTCTCAGCCGCTGTCTGAAGATCGGTCTGTGGTCTGATACAGAATCGCAGATGGAGATGACCGTCCTGACCAAGTGGACGATTCGCCCTCGATTGATGTCGGTCGCTGGAGTGGCCAACGTGGCGGTGTGGGGTGAAAAGGAACCGCAGTTGCAAGTGGTCGTCGATCCCGATCGCCTGCGTGCAAACAATATTACGCTGGATACGCTTCTACAAACCGTCCGCGACGCCACCGCTGTCGGTGCTGGCGGCTTTGTTGATACCGCCAATCAACGACTCGCACTGCGGCATGTACCGGCCGTCTATACGCCGGAGCAGTTGGGAGAAATGGTCCTAGCCTTTCCTGCTGCGACGCGCGGCGGCAGTGGCGCAATGCAAAATGCAGTATCGAGCTTTGGCACGCCGCTGCGGATCAAGGACGTGGCGGAGGTCAAGGTCGACTACGCTCCGCCGATCGGCGATGCAATTATCAATAGCCAACCCGGACTGCTGTTGATTATCGAGAAGCAACCGTGGGCCAATACGCTCGACGTTACGCGAGATATTGAAAAGGCGATGTCAGAATTGAAGCCGGCGATGGGGGCCGTTCAGTATGACACCACAGTCTTTCGCCCGGCCACGTTTATTGAGCGCGCACTGACAAACTTGAGCCATTCGATGTTCGTTGGGTGCATTTTGGTCGTCGTCGTGTTGCTGTTTTTTCTGTTTGATTGGCGATGCGCGTTGATTAGTGCAACCGCGATTCCATTGTCGTTGTTAGCCGCCATGATGGTACTCTACTATCGCGGGGGTACGATCAACACGATGGTGTTGGCAGGATTGGTGATTGCATTAGGGGAAGTGGTCGATGACGCGATCATTGACGTTGAAAACATCATGCGCCGATTGCGATTGAACGCTCAACTACCTGAAAGAAACATAGCGGATGTTGCGAGAACCTTAGAAGGCTCACCGCCGGTCCCGACACGGACCAGTGCGGAAGGCTACCGGCGCAGCAATTTTGCCGTAGTTCTCGACGCATCTATGGAGGTGCGCAGCGCGGTGGTGTATGCAACTGTGATTGTCGTGCTCGCCTTTCTGCCCGTCTTTTTTTTGACCGGTCTGGCTGGGGCCTTCTTTCGCCCGCTGGCCGCTGCCTACATATTGGCAATTTTGGCATCTCTGGGAGTGGCCCTGACGGTCACTCCGGCCATGTCGTTGATATTGCTGCCCACTTCGGCGCGCAAACGCTCGACGGATGGTCCGTTGGTGCGCGTGCTTAAGAGTGTCTATCGCCGAGTGCTAGGTCTCTGCCTCAGTTTCCGGCCGCTCACACTAGCGGTCACCGCTATCGCAGCAGTCGCTATCGCCCTCACCATTCCGCAGCTTGGCGAGCAGTTGATGCCTAAATTTCGCGAGACGGACTTTCTCATGCACTGGGTGGAGAAGCCGGGTATTGGTATTGAAGCCATGGATCGCATAACACTACGAGCCAGCGAGGAACTCATGGCTGTGCCTGGTGTACGCAACTTTGGTTCGCACATTGGTCGCGCGACAGTGGCGGATGAAGTGGTCGGTCCAAACTTCACTGAGTTGTGGATCAGTATCAACGACGATCAGGGATACGATGAAACCGTAGCTGAAGTGCAATCTATCGTCGATGGCTATCCTGGGCTCTATCGCGATCTATTAACGTATCTTACGGAGCGCATCAAAGAAGTTCTCACGGGGACCAGCGCTTCGATTGTCGTTCGCGTGTTCGGCCCTGACATGGACGAATTGCGTAGTAGCGCAGCGCAAGTTGCCGCGCAGATTGGCCCCATTGCAGGCGTGACCACGCTCAAGGTTGAACCGCAGGTATTGGTGCCACAAATTGCCATCGACATGCGTCCGGAAGCGGCATCGCAGTTCGGTTTGACCCCTGGATTGTTGATGCGGAATGTCACTACGTTGGTCAATGGCCTGCAGGTGGGCGAGATCTATCGCGACCAAGCCATCTTCGGCGTATTTGTTGCCGGCGACAAGCGATTGCGCAGCGACTTGGCAACGCTGGGAGAATTGATGATCGACACTCCATCGGGCGCGCAGGTACCACTCAAGAGCGTCGCGCACTTGGCAATTGTTCCAGCACCGAACGAGATCAAGCGCGAAGGCGCATCTCGACGGATCGACATCACGTGTAACGTCGATGGCCGCGACCTGGCCTCGGTGGCCACCGACATCGAAAAAGCCGTATTGTCGGGAGTGCAATTCAAAACCGGTTATCACCCAGAGTTCCTCGGCGAGTATGCAGAGGCGAAGGCATCGCGGCAACGCTTGCTTCTGCTGTCGCTTGGATCGATCTTGGCCATTACGGTCATCCTCTACATTGACTTTAGCAGTTGGCGATTGGTGTTGTTAGTTTTATTGGCATTGCCGCTGGCTCTTCTCAGTGGAGTGCTCGGCGTTTTCGCGAGTGGTGGAATCATTTCGCTTGGATCGCTGGTCGGCTTTGTGACGATCTTAGGTATCGCTGCCAGAAACGCTATTATGCTCATTAGCCACTACCGTCATCTGGCAGGCGAACAAACCAGAGATGCAGATTCGACGGCTGCATGGAAGGAGTTGATCCTGCGCGGTGCTGAAGAGCGACTAGCGCCTATTTTGATGACTGCGCTTACCACGGGCTTGGCGCTGGTGCCGCTCGTGCTCTCTGGTGAGCTTCCAGGCCAAGAAATCGAATACCCAATGGCGCTGGTGATTCTGTATGGATTGGTCGGCGCTACGCTCGTTAACCTGCTAGTGCTACCTTTGCTAACTAGTTCGTTAGCAGATTTCAGTTCGCTGGCCGATACCGATCCAAATGTAGATTCTGTGCTGAGCCCGTCAATTGGCTAGCTCGAAGGGTTTTGAGGTCCGGCGCTCGCGGTATTCAAACCCAAGGCGCAGTTCTTGCGGGGAAACTGACGAAAAAACCTCGAACCGAAAACACGAAAAGGGGTTCGCATTGTATATTCTTGGGGTCATGTCGGTCGCTGCCAGCCTGTGTCCTGGCCTCCGGCTACTCGCCCGCGAACAACTACCAAGGAGTGCAAGTTGAATCCTGCTAGCCCGTTTGATTCTCGCCCGTTCGAGGATCGCAGCCGATTCGAAGATCAGAATCG
The DNA here is from genome assembly GCA_020852965.1 of Pirellulaceae bacterium. Lineage (GTDB taxonomy): Bacteria > Planctomycetota > Planctomycetia > Pirellulales > Pirellulaceae > Aureliella. The sequence continues at coordinate 24,193 of JADYZV010000088.1, forward strand.
ATTCCAAACCGCAAGTCCCTTTGATGCAACGAGCTCGCTGGGTCAGATCACCAATTCTTATGCGGCAGCCAGCTATCAACGGCAACGCCAATTGACGTTGGGTGATTTGCTACTGGAAAATCGTATTGTGTTCCTGCAGGGGGAGATCCATACTGGCAATGCCAACGAAGTGGTCATGAAGCTACTATACCTGCAAAGCGAACACCGCCGCAAAGACATCCACTTCTACATCAATAGCCCGGGTGGTGACGTGATCGCTACGCTAGCTATTTACGACACAATGCAGATTCTCTCCTGCCCCATTGCTACCTACTGCGTCGGTCAAGCCGCTAGTGGTGCGGCTGTATTGCTAGCAGGGGGGACTAAGGGGAAACGCTATTGCTTGCCCCATGGCCGAGTGATGGTCCACCAGCCGGCCGGCGGCGTGCAGGGGCAGATTTCCGATATCGAGATCCAAGCCAATGAGATCCTGCGTTATCGCACGCTACTAAACGAGATTTTGGGAGCGCACTGCGGAAAACCGGGCGAACAAATCGCTAAGGATTCCGATCGCGACTTCTTCCTCACCGCCCAAGAAGCAAAGGATTACGGATTGGTCGACGAGATCCTCACCAAACCACCGATGGACATTGGCGAAGACGACAAGAATTAGTGCTTTGTCGCAGCTCAATTTCACGCCCTAAAAACAAAATACCTGCTTAACGGAATATTAATATGCCCATGATCCCGTATGTCATCGAGAAGAGCGGTCGCGAAGAACGCGTCTATGATGTCTATAGTCGTCTGCTCAAGGACCGCATTATCTTCTTGGGTTCGCAAGTCAACGACGAAGTGGCCAATGCGCTCGTTGCGCAAATGCTATTTCTGCAGTCGGACGACCCCAAAGCGGATATCCATTTGTACATCAATTCACCCGGCGGCAGCGTCAGTGCAGGCCTGGCCATCTACGATACGATGCAATTTGTGTCGTGTGACGTGGCCACCTATTGCATTGGCCAAGCGGCATCGATGGGAGCAGTTTTGTTGGCGGCGGGTACCAAGAACAAGCGCTACGCACTTCCCAATGCACGCATTATGATTCACCAACCCTTGGCGGGCATGCAAGGAACCGCAGAGGAAATCATGATTCATGCCGCTGAGTTCAAGCGTATCAAACGCAAACTGAACGAGATTCTGCTGAAACACACCGGTCAGACGCTTGAGGCCATCGAACGCGATACAGATCGTGACCGCTTCATGTCGGCTGAGGAAGCGGTTCAGTACGGGCTGATCGACAAGGCCATCGAATCGATGCCGCGCGTGGGCGAAAAGGCAACATAGCTAGCAAAATTCAGTCCCCTCCGCCACTCTGCGGGGGGTATTTTATCAATACGATGCGTGCAAGCGGTAAAATCGTTTAACTTTTACATTGCCCCTTCCCGATATCCCACCAGTAACGCGCTTTAAGTGCTCAAATTGCGAAGTGACGACACCGTACCTCGCTAGCATTCAAAGCTGCTTGTCATTACTGTTAGGGGGTTCGCGATGAGATTGCGCAGCAATTGCACCAGCCAAAAACGAACGACACATCGCGCACTGCGATTGGCACTTGCGATGGCCTTAGTTGGCGGGCCGAGCGCCGCGTATGCTGTGGAAGCGTTGCCACCTGCTTGCAATGCTCCGCTCAACTACCCAGAGTATGCTGAGGCGGGCTTACTACCCTATCCCTTCGAGTCAGCCTGTCGGGCGAGCCAAGCAGAACGGACCGAGCAAGCACAACGGCTAGTCCGCTTGGTTGGACTGCAGCCTAAGGCATTCGCCGCAGAGCGAGGTGCAACTGACTCGCAGCTCCAGTCGACTCTACCAACCCTTGACCTAGCGTCGATGACGCCGAGCGTCGTGGCCGCCTCGGCGACTTCCTTTGAAGGCGCGTCGCCCAGTTCCGAAGCATCGAATCTATCGGGTCAATTGACGGAGGCTCGACAGCCGCAATCCCCTCAGTCAACGAGCTTGGTGCAGTCACTTGCTTTGCCAAAGGCAGCAGACATGCCTACTTTGCCGAGTTTGCCTGCGGTATCCGAAGTCGAGTCGTTGGCAGATTCGTTATCCGAGTCGCTAATCGATATTGAAATCCCTATGGATTTGGTCCAAGGAGTTCCCGCAACTACCACGACCGGTCCTGCCGAGATGGCTCGGCAAGCGTTGCCTTCGACTGCTCCTCAGTTGAGTGCTCGCGGTTCTGACACTGGATTGGTACAACCCACCCAGCCTCCGCAATTGTCGAGTGCGGCTGCCGAGTCGGTAGCGCCTCCGAGTGGCAATCACCAAACTGCTTCGACAACTGTGGCTCTAGCACCCCTCGGCAGGATTCCGGAGTTGGTGCAAACGTCGAAGTCGATGAGTGTTACCGAGCCGATTTCAGCGAGTCCATCGGTGAGTCTTAAGCTCAGCGACTCGCCGACTGCCGAATCGATCAGCTCGCAAGCTGCGGTGTCGAGCAACGAGTCGACAGGTGCGTCCGCCATGGGCGAGCGAAATGCCAGCTTGCATATGAGTAGTGCTTCGCGGGCTCCGCTGAAGGCTTCTCCCGTTTCTGTTCAATTGCCGCAGCGCGCACCGGGGATGCAAGTTCGCGTGGAAGGGGAGCCGGCACCTATGATGACGGCTCAAGCCATCCGCGGAAGTGATCGCGACTTGCCTACTGCTCCGCGACCGAGCATGGTGCCGGCGCCGCGCTTCGCCAGCGATGCTCCTGTAGAGCTTCCTAGCACGGGAAAGAAGGTCAAAGCCTCATTTGCGTCGCGGACTATACAGCTTCCGGATCGCGAGTCGCTGGCTCTTGCCGAAACGCGCCAACAGAATATTGGGCAGCCTGGTGAGACGCTTTCGGTGGGACTGCAGGAATCGCAGGCCCTGTCAGCGGAATACCCGATCGTGGAGCTGTCGGTCGAACATCCAACGATCTGCCAATTGATGCAAACTGGCGAGAAAAGCGTGTCGCTCATCGGTATGCGGCCCGGTTCGACACGCATCGCGCTGATAACCATTAACAGCGATGGCGAGCGTCAAGTAGAAATACATGAGGTTTCGGTTGGGACGAGTTCCCCGACCGAGGTGGGCTTGGCAGGGTTAGCCAAGGATATTTCGCGGTCGGTCGCCAAGATGGTCCCGCATAGTGATGTTGAAATCGTAGCCTATACAGATTACCTGCTCGTGCATGGTTTCACGCCCTACGAGAGCGACGCCAAGAAGATTCTAGCGCTGGTTCGTAAGACATCGCTAGTACCCGTCGTGGATCAATTGAAGACCAACGAGAGATAAGAGGTCCGCTGCTGCAAAGTTGCAGATACGGCACCTTGTACCATCCGCCAAGAATAGATAGCCCAGTTTTTCGCTGACCGAAAGCGATGCTGGCAGAATAAACATAATAAATACACCGTCTCGCTCGCCAGCCTGCCAATAGGGGGAAGCGGACGAGGGTTAACGAGAGTTCGATTTTTAGCGTCTGTCTGCGATCCACGTGAGTCTACTGACACGTGTGGTTAACTGGCGGCACGTGACCAACTAGCAAGGATGCCAATCGAGGATTGCCATGCGTAAAATCCTAGTGTTCCCACGCAACGGAGTTGCCGCCCTAACCGCCGCACTTCGCCAAGTCAGCCTAGCCGCATTCGGAGCAAGTCTAACGGTCACGTTGTGCTGCTCCAGCGACGCGACCGCGCAGACACACGCTAACTACGTGACGCCCGCAGCGGCCATGAATTACCAAGACGCTCCGGTGTCAGGTAGCCTACCGCAACCGTTGAGCAACCTAGCCGCTTCAGATGCCTCCTATTCGGTCGCCGAAGACCGGACGAGCGTTGAACAGGCACAATTCGGCGGTACAGGCTTCATCGACAACGCGATGACTCGGGCCGTCACCCAAGCGCATGACAACCACTACGGTAATTCCGACCCATGCGGCACCGCAGGTTGCGATGTCACGGCATACGTCAGTGCTGAGGCACTGTGGCTTACCCGCGGCAATGACAAGTACTTTTCGCTGTCTCAGAATAGTCGACTAACCGATTTCGACTATGAATTGGGTGGACGCTTTACCTTTGGGCGGTTGTTCAACTGCGTCGATGGCTGGGAAGGGGTCTTTGTAGGTCCGTACGATTGGAAACGACAAGCAACCAGAAATGGGACCGCCGATCTGCAAAGCCGCTTTATTCCCAACGGAGGCTACCTGCCAGCCCTGATCGACACCTTCAACTTTGCCGATAGACATGTCCAGAGCTGGGAGTCGGAGCTGAACAGCTTCGAAATCAATCGCCGCTGGTGGAGCTGGGATGTGCTTTCAACTTTGGTCGGCATGCGCTATATCGACTACTCGGAGGACTATCAGTTCCAGTCGACCCGTGCTGCCCGAGGCGTGGGTAACTATCGCAATCAAGTCAAGAACCGCATGATCGGAGCACAAATTGGTGCCGACATTTTCTATCCGGTTAGCTTACGCGGCAATGTAGGCTTTCGTGGCAAAGCGGGCGTGTTTGGCAACTTCGACGAAACGAATGTCATCATGCAAAACGCGGCTACCACCATCGTCAATGCGGGTGACAGTAGTGTCGACTTGGCGGGCCTGGTCGAAATGGGCGTGTTTGCCAACTACCAACTCGTTCCTAGCGTTCGTTTGACCGCTGCTTATGAATTCTGGTACATTCCCGGTATCGTAACGGTGCCTGGTCAAAGTCCACAGTTCATCAATCCTTCGACGGGAACGCGTGTCGACAACGACAACGAACTGTTCTTGCACGGTGGCAGCGTTGGGGCACAGATCTTGTTCTAACGCAGAACGCCGGCGGTTGGCCCCCAAAAGGGGGCGCACCTGCCGAATGCGCCCCGGCACTCCCCACTTAGTAGTTAAGAAAATCGAACTCGGTAAGAACGCGGTTCCCCCAAAGGGATACCGCGTTTTCTTTTGCCGTTTACCAATTCGCAAGGTAGCCGCTGATCGATTCACCCGTCAGACGCGTGGGGCGTCGTCTCCCATAACCATGGATGCTACCCATGCAGCAATCACCAAGAGCACTGATAGACAGCACGGATCGGCGGAGTGATCAGCGACTACCGTTTGAACGGCTACGTTTTCTTGTCGTACGGTAATGTCGAAACACGGGAATCGGTGATTGTGATACACTGCAAATGGCCTGTCGACCACGCAGACAATTTGATTCGTAACTCCCCAAACCTGTCCTCCCCAATCGCCGCACATGCTCAAATCGATTCTAAAATCCTGGAAAGAAAACCGAGGCAATTTATTGCTTGCGCTGGGCTCAGCGGCTGGGCTGCTGATGTGTTTGGTATGGTACTTTGACTTGGTCCCCGAAGTTCGCTTGATCGCGCGCAGCCCTAGCACTTTGGTATCCGCAAGTGGACCACGCTCGGCTCCGAATTCGCTGGTGGGGATCGTACGCGTGCCTTCTCGTGAGCGGCTCCCCCAAACATCGTCAACGGAATTGACGCGAGCTGTGGTCGAGATATACCCGCCACAAGATACAATCCCCGAACAGCTTTTCTCACCGTTGTTGGTTCAAGCCGTAACGTTGCCTGATGCCGGTGGTCCTATGGCGGTGGTGTTTAACGATCTACCTCCAGGCAAGTACGCCGGGGTGGCTTACATCGATCTTAACAACAATGGGCGATTCGACATTGAATTACCAGGTGCGAAAAGCGAGCCGTTTAGTCTGGCTCGCTTGACTGGACCACCGCGTCAGCCGACGGCTACCAACAAGGAACTTTCTGGAGATGAGAATTCTACGGGAGACGAATTCGAGCTTCCTGCCGGCATCTTCGAACTCGAAGCAGGCCGAGCGACCTTGATCGTGTTTGATTTTGAGCCCGCCGAGCCTGGCGATTCGAAAGGGACAACACAATCAGCCGCGCCGTCCAAGCCACCCCTGAAGTGATTCAGCGTTGGTGCTCGTCCGGGCTATTGCTCACGTTGTAGCTGCCAATTGTCACCCCCGCCGAGACAAGCTCAACCGAAGGCTTACTCGCGCCGCAAGGTAAAGCTCATATAATGCAAGCCGGTTTCCTCTTCGACCAGATAGCCACCCGAGGGTGCCAGGTACTTTGCGATCACGGAAAAAGGTGGCAGCTCATGACTTTCCAACGCCGACAACAGGGCTTTAAAGAATGGATTGTTCTCCGACATGCCTTTGAGCCGTTCGCGGTTTTTCGGATCGCGGGCCAGCTCGTAAAACATTTGCAATGACTCTTCAGGTCGAGCAAAAGAAATGGCGGAGCACTCTTTATCTTGCAGTTGAGCTGCGATGCGATCGGAGATCAATTGGTACTCGAGCGATTCCTTCAGTGGCGGGCTCCCACCGGCTGAACAATCGGCAAGCTGTCGCATCATGTAGCGACTGTCCGCCACCACCAAATAATCGTCGATAAAAGCAACGCAGACTTCTGGCTGTCGCATGGCTGGGCTGCTATCGGATTGCGTTCGGCCGGGTATGAACACTTGGGCCGTCAATTTGCCGAAGCCCTCTGTCGTGATCTCAAGCCGCTGCTCGACTTGTTTGAGAAGTTTCGGTAGCACGTTGTTTTTAAAATACTCGGGGTTCTTTAGACGCACTGCGTATACGTTCGATCCGCTGTTGATTTTCACGGGACGCACAAAACCCTGGAGCAAGGTTATGCGGCCTTCGAAATTATCCAGAACGTCTTTACGGAAGTTGAGATCGAGTCGTTTGTCGAGCCGTGCGAAGACGGTTTCGTTCAAAGCATCGTCACCGCGAAACTGATTGAACAGTCGCTCGATGCCCTGCAGCGTCGAGGCCAGGTCCCAATTGATGGTCGAGTAGCTGGCGACGGAATCGGGCACCCAAACCTCTGGAGTCGTCGAACCCGATTTGGGACGTAGCAGGCTTAAGACGCCGCGACGTGGGCTGGCGAGCGACAGGTGGAAGTGGCTGATGGAATCGAAGTCGGGCGGGGCAATGATCGCGCTGCCACCCACCGCTTCGATGCCATCGACGCCCAACGCGGGGAGCATGGCCAGAACCATCGATGTCCCCGCGTTTTTTGGAAGGAATTGTCGTACGATCTCCAGCGGATCGACGTAAAAGGAAATTTGCGGTCGTTCACCGGCGGTGCCAACGCATCGCGCCATCATCGAAGTGAACTTGCGATTGTCCGCCAATACGCCCTCTGGCGAAGATTGCCCGAGCCAACGCGCGGCCAAGCTCTCCAGGTAATCGGCATCCGAGGTTGCGATGATTACACCGTCGTCGATGAAGTAAGCAAATTGCTGTTGTCGCCGCTCAGGGTTTTGATAACGATGCAACGTCAATCGCTCGAATGGCTTTTCTTCATGGACCATCTCCGTGGCTGCATCGTGCATGCGATTGAGCATTACCTGTACGCTACTAATCTCCTGGCCCGCGTCTAGCAACAGGGCGATAGCAGGCGCGCGAACTTCAACGGTCACCTTTTCACCATCGTCGCTTTTCTCGCGCTTGGCCGAAATGTCGCCACGCTTATTGGGAAGCAAGGCGATCGATAATTCACCGCTGGGGATCGACAGTAGTTCGTCCAAATTGAGCCCGATCACTTCCTGCAATTGAGCCGTGTTGCGGACCAGCGAACCATAGAACTCGGACAAGATCGGCTTGAGCTGCTCGTCGTTGCCGAGTTTACCGATCGAGCTGCGTCCCAAGTCGGCTTTGAGCTGCCGCATGTCGTCGATGCGGACGTAGGCCAGCGTCTTTTCGGGAAAGAGCTGCGGGGCCGTCAAACGCGAAGTTGCCGACGCGCCCGTCGACTGTGCTAGGCTTGACTCGGATAAGGAAATTGTCAGTAGCATGCAGGAGAGTGACAGGACGACAGTTTTCATAGAGAGCACGTCAGTTTCCTTCGATGGGTTGCCGGGGCACGCTGTGTTTTTACCAGCCATCAATTTTACAGGATTAGATTTTACACGATTAGCAATCTTCAATTGTATTAAACGGTAGCGGCGTTCATGTACCAAAGTTGCAGGCTCACTCGGTGTGCCGAAGCCCGGCAAATCTAAGGATTTATTTCGCTAAGGATCCTATTTCTCCGGCAACGCTCGCGCGCAGCACAAGGGACTGTGTCTGCTACTTTTTGAGCAGTGTTGGCAATCACCCGCAGCATCCAAGGCGAATGATCCCTACAAAACGAATCTTGATCTGCCGAGTGGAATGCTAGCCTTGGATTGTCGATGATAGCCGCGTATCGTAGGCAGACGGATGTGCGCTTGGAGTGTTCGTGTAGAACCGAAACCCGGCCACTTCGGCTGGGTTAATTTATAGTTGCATCTATAATAGGGGCTGGCGTTGGCTTCCACTTAGGCGCTTCTTTCAGGAAAACGACCATGTCGCGAGCAACTCGACTTCCCAAACCGTTAATGTTCAGCATGGCCGCGTTATGTGGCTTATTGACTGTGTCGTCATCCGCCATGGGACAAGGCGCAACCGACGGCGGTTTTGGCAACTTCGGCTTGGGAACTGCTTCCGGGTTCGGCTCGATAGGAGGGAATTCCGGTTCTACCGGTGCATCCGGCGGCCAAGGAGCGACCGCTGGCCTGAGCTCTTTAGGCGGTTTGTCCGGAGCTGGCGGTACGGGAAGTCAAGCAGGAGGCCTCGGTGGCCTTGGTGGAATCGGCAGTGGCTTTGATCCAAGCTTTGGGGCATCGCAGATGGCGAGCGGACTTGCAACGGCCGCAGCGGTCAGCCGCGTGACGTCGCAGTTGGGAGGGCGCGGCGGATTCGGGGGAGGATTTGGCGGCGGAGGTTTCGGTGGTGGGCGAGGGGGTTTTGGCGGGACCAACAACAATCAAAACGCGCAAAGCGAAACCAAGGTCCGAGCGGTTCTCCGAATTGGATTTCCCGTAGAAGGCCGCACCAGTAGTGCCACAGCGCAAATGGTGACTGAGCGATTCGCCAAAATGCCACTCCCACCAAGCTTGGACAATGTGCAAATCACCATGCAGGGGCGCACAGCCGTCCTGCGCGGACAGATCGAAACGGTGGAAGATGGCAAGCTGGTCGAGAATCTGTTATCGCTCGAACCGGGAATCGACGGCGTGAAGAATGAGCTCGTCGTGATAGGTGCGTCTGAAGAAGTTCCCGCACCGATACCCACTGAGTAGATTGCGTCGATCAATCTCCACGCATTCTTCTTCCCGACCTCAGCGAACTTGCTTCGAATGGCAGGTGAATCCGTTTTGGGTCTAGCCGCGCTGCTTACAACTTCTCCAGACCCCCGCGAGCTAGCCTCGCTGGTGAATCAGTTTGGGTGGTAGCCGGCGGGCTGGGTACCGTTGGGTGGCCGCCTCTATCGCCAAAACTTTGCTTCCTGCCAGGCGAGCTGGCAGGGGAGCCAGTAAGCAAGCTGTCAGGCTGGCCAAGGGGGCAGGGGAGAGCAGCGAGGATTCCGACGGCGGAGCGGCGGGCCACATTAAAGCTGGCAGGGAGTTGGAGGATGCAGCGAGGATTCCGACGGCGGAGCGTCGGGCCACATTAGGCTACGGTTGGGCATTCCAGGGTTGAAGTGAAAACCTGGCACCGGCTTGCTCGCCATAACCCGGCACCGTCGGTGTCATGCCGCCACCTAGACGTCCGAAGGGCATAGCGGCTGGATTGGTCGCTGGCTGGATACCAGCAGGCTGCGTGGTCGCGGTTGGAGCGGGCAGATCGTTGACAGCGGATGGCATGGATGGCGTGGCCTGCGGCCCAGCGTTGGGAGGTGTCATGCTGGCTCCCGGCAACCCCGCTCCGCTGGGAGTGGTTGGAGCGAATGCAGCAGGCGTCTGCGACCCGCTGGGTGGGCCGAGTGTAAAGCCTTGTCCGGGTGTGGCAGCAAATTGAGCGCGCGGACGGCCAAGGCTGCCGAGCGCGGGAAGTTCGATGGTAGTGGGCTCGGTCCGCCGTTCCATGTGCGGCAGACTGCCGCTTGCGTTGGTAGGAATCGAGCGCTGCTGATACGAGACGGTTTGCGTTTCGAACCCATAGTCGGGTGACGTGCTGCCTGCATTAGGCTTCGCCGCAGAGTCAATTGAACGGCCTGGCAAGAACAGCTTAGCGGGCGCGCCTTGTACGATTTGGCCGTCGAGGCCCTTGAAGGTAGGAATGAGTGTTATTTCTTGGCGCAATCCATCGGCGGCGTCCCAAGGAATCCACACGCTGTACGATGCGCCAAGTTCTGAAGGACTGAAGTGCCCGGTTAATTGTTCGGCGGTGAAGCGAAATGTCTTGTCGGCTTGCACCTGTTCCGACTCGCCCAACATCGGATCGCCCCGATAACCGTGTACGATCAGATCACCTTCGACGGGGATCGCTTGAGTCCGATCGTTATAGAAAAAGACGCGACCACCAAAGCCGCGCGTGGGTGGCTTGCCGGTCAGGGTCAGCACGTCCGGCGACCATATGACCGAAAGAGTATTTGGTTTTTGGTAATCCTTTTTCCACAGCTTACTGATCGACCAACTCTTGTCTGCCGCGTTCTTGGGCTTGTTACCAAATAGGCTGCAGCCGCTGCTAACTAGCGTCAGACAGCACAACAATGCGAATAGTACGGTTGGGTATTTCATGGGTTGATCCGTTTTCATCAGTAGTTGTCACGGTCGGTAGCTACGGGCAGCAATTAATAGGGCGTGCGTTGAACGGGTACTTCATTCGCAAGCGGCGGCGCGGCCGCTGGAGTCACGTATCCAGCCGAACGAAACGTCGAATTGGCTGTGGATATCTGCGCATCGGCATTGAAACTTGGCAGTTGTGCTGGCTCAATCAGTGATTTACTTTCCGTTCCCAGCGGATAGCCTTCGATCATATTGGGCATGCTAGGATCGTAAAACTGATTCAAAGAAGCTTTTCCGGAATTGGGCGTCGCGCGATCTTCGATGACGGTAGGCTGCATATCGGGATAGATGGTAGCGCTCTTGGCAGGCCCCCACAATCCATTGCCGCCGGTCAGTCCGACATCGCCGTGTACATTGAGAACATCGGCCAAGCACCAGCTCATGCGCGACGATGCTATCGTCTTGACCATTTCATAATCTTCGTCGGTCTGGATGATGCGCGGCGTGAGTACCACTAACAACTCGCGTCGTTGATCGGTTTCGGTGTCGAAGCGGAAGGCGGCGCCAATCCAAGGGAGGCTTCCCAGCACCGGGATTTGATTGCGGGTGTTGGTACGACTCTTGCTGATCAGTCCTGCAAACACGACGGTTTGCCCCGAGTAGGCGCTGACCGTAGTGAGCGCTTCAATGGAATTGATAATTGGCGAGCGAATGACTTCACCTCCGGGGCCAAAGCCGACTGGGATCCCCGAATTGATATCGCCGATGCTCGAATTTTGGACTTGGACCTGCATCAATATCAATCCATCCTGGTTGACGCGTGGCAGCACGGCTAGTCCCAAACCGACAGGGACGTCGGTGGCATTGATCGTTTGACCGAAGGTCCCGGCAGTGACACCTTGCACACGCGGGACCTGTTGCCCGACCAAGGTCGACGCTTGGCGACCATCCATGGTGGTGATTTGAGGATTGCTCAGTACTTGAAGTCGGCCCGCAGTTTGCAAAGCGCGGACAAGCACTCCCACCGCTTCGCTCGAGGCGGACAATACAAGGCCACCAACGCCTGTCGCCGTAGCACTCGATCGTCCCATCCCAAAACTGCTCATACCTTGACCGGCGACATTCTGCGTTTGCCCGAGTCCAGCGCGGGATGGCCCCGTCAAGGGATTGAGTATGTTGAAGGGGGGCGAGCCGAGCGTGCCACCCGTGGCGCTTTGGCGATCGAACAGCAGACCGTCCTGGATCCCCCACTCGGTTCCCAGCTCAAAGCTGTCGTCCAAGCGAACCTCCGCGATCATGACCTGGATCTCCACCAGCGGTGGTCGGCGATCGAGTCGTTCGATGACTTTCATCATCGTTTCGAAGTAGCGCGGCGTGGCGCTCAGAATCACACTATTGGTATCGGGATCGGCCACGACAAATACTTCGCGATCGACCTGATCGAAGACACTGATGAATTGGTTGGTCTGAACCAGCAACTGGTTGACTTGGCGCTGCTGCGTGACATAGGTGGTGACCGCTGTGGCTACCGCTTGTGCGGTGGCATTGCGCAGCCAAATCACTTCGGTCTTGCGATTCTCGACCCCTTCGATATCCAGTCGGTAGAGCAAGGCCTCGATGACCTCCAAGTCGGCTGAGGAGCCGCTGACGATGATACTGTTGGTACGAATCTCAGGCGTGATGCGCAGTTGAACTAGCGAGCTCTCGCCTCCGGCGGTCAGGGCGGGTTGATTGAGGTTCCCCAGCCCAAACAGTCCGCCGGTGGTGCTTTGCCCTGCGGTAACCTGCAGCCCATAGAGTTGTTGCAGCGTTTGTGACAGTTGTGTAGCATCGCCGTTTTCGATCGGATAGACCTTGATCTTGGCTTCTGCGCTGGGCATGCGGTCGAGCTCTTCGATCAGTTTGGCGATCAATTCCATGCTCTGCGCCGGTGCGCGGACCAACAAGGCATTCGCCGACGGGTCGGAGGTGACAACCACCCCGGCCAATATGCCGCTTTCGACTGACGACTTGCCGTTATCTCCAACAATTGTTAGTTTTCCGCTCGGCGGCGTAGCTTGAGACGTAGCCCCACCTTCATCTGAAGTGGGGCCAGCGATGACCTCTTCAATCACCGTGCGCAGGTCGGCGGCCATGGTGTTTTTCAATCGAAAGACGCGCAGACCACTTTGCGCCGTAGCGCTTTCGACGTCGAGCTCGCCGATCAGCTTTTCGACTTCGAGCATCTCGCGTGGAGCAGCTTGAACAATGAGTGAATTGGTGCGGTAATCAGACAGCACTTTCACCCGCGTCCCTAGGCCAGGGCGTACCGCCGTATCGACGCCTGGATTGTTAACGAAAAACTCCCGGATGCGGACCTGCAGGTCTTCGCTTGACGCGTGTAGCAGCGGGATAACTTTCAATTGGTTTTGCGGGTCGAGCGGCTGGTCGATCTTGTCTACTAGGTTCTTGACCGATTCGACCACTTCGGCGCGACCGATAAGCAGCAGTGCGTTGGGTTGTCCCAGCGCTGTGATACTTACCGAACCCTGTCGGGGTGCATAGACGGTTTCGTAGAGTTGCGTGACGAGCGCGGCGACCGCTTCGCCATTGGCATGTCGCAACATCATTATTTCAACTTCCGGTTGCGACTCTTTGGCTTGTCGCTTGATTTCGTCGATGACCTTGAGAGCTCGCTCAAGGTCTTGTGGGCGCCCGCGAATGATGACCAAGTCGATCTCTTCGATGAATTCGATCTGCACGTCACCGAACATGCCGCTGGCGGCACTGAGCGAATCGAACGAGCCCATGGCGGTCGCTTGGCCGTCTGCCTCCAATTCGACTCGCGCTTCACCACCGCCTGCTTGATTGCTGCCCCCTTGATTGCCAGCTTGATCCTGGATAGTAGTCTTGACCAATCGGAAAGCGCGCTTGACGCTGCGTGGTTCAGCAGGTGCCAAGGGTAGAATGCGCGTCGCCGAGCGCGGGTCGACGGAGCCTTGATCCAAGGTGCGGACGACTTGTGTCCAACCCGCCGTCGATGGTGCCCCTCCGAGCAGCGCGACTTTGTTCTGGCGTCTATCGACCTGAATAATGTCGGGGCGCCCCGTTGCGTTCGCCAATTGCAAATTGGCCACTTCGCCACCGCGTTCCGTGGTGACGGACAGTCGCTCACCTGCGAGTCGCCGCAAAGCATCCTCCAGACCGCGCCAATCCAAGTGTTGCAAGTCATAACTTTGCTGGCGAGTCGAGGCGAGGTTGCTGACGCCACGATCGCCGGCTGAAATGCGATTCTGCTGCATGAAGCCATCGATTTGCGCACCGATCTCACGATGTACACTCTGCGGTGCCATGACCATCAACTTGCCACTACCGGGCTCGGTGGTCACCCTCACGTCGGGGACGTTGTGGAAGTGGACTTGGATCTGCGCACCTACCGGGCCAATCAACTCGGACGGCACGTCGTAGACCTGCAAGCGAATATCTGCGTCGCTCGGATCGTTCGCGTTGTTGAAAAAGTCGATTGCCGAGGCAGCAGTAACCGTCGACGCAGTACCGACCGACCCCTGCTTAGGGGGAGTAAGCTGCCGCACTTGAGCTTGAACTTCGGCGGACAGCAATGCAAACGCGACCAGGCTCGCTGCTATCATAGACAGCCCGCGATTCCGACGACTGTGTGTGTGCGACATACGATGCCTCATAAGTTCATCCCGACAATGCAGTCATTTTAACGATGGGAAGACGAGCCCCATCCTCTGACACAATCGGCACAATCGTTACAAAGCAACTCAAAAAACAATTGGTTACAGAAGTTGAACTCGGTTGTATTCGGGAAATCTCACCTAAACATCCCATTTTCCATTTGAGTGAATTAGATCCGACAGCGATCCTTTGCTAGCATTACCCAGAAATCGGACTCGGGCTCGAAGCGCCACGGTTTATTGATGCGCGGCCCTACTGGCTCAGCTCCCCACGGTTGTCGGCAACATTCAGCAAAATCGAGCACCAAGAACCAAGAACCAAGAACCAAGAACCAAGAACCAATTTTCTCTGTCGCGTTCGCAATCCAAACCTGCTAACTAGGAAGGCTCAGTACGTTTCCCTACGTTCTCACGGAGCCTTCGAGCCATGAACACTTGCATGCTACGGCGCAGCATTATTATTACTGGCGTCATCTATTTGCTGGCTTTCAGCACTTCGCTGAGCGTGTTGGCCGACCCACCGTCGATTATGAAGATCTTTCGGGCTAAGCAGCCGCTGCCGGATGAGTCGCTGGAGTTAAAACCCGAACACGGACCGTGGCTGATTCTGGCAACAACTCTCCCGGGGGCTGACGCCAAGCCGCAGGCGGTTGCGTTGGCTCGCGAGATCCGAGAACAGCTCAAATTGCCCAGCTTTGTGATGGAGAAAACGACCGGAGTAGCCCCCACTTCCATCAAACGAGAGCGAATTCGCAATGACCGCAATGGAAACCCGGTCCCGGTCAACTTGGAGGTGCGTTACGCCAACGCTGGGCAGGAAAGCGTCTACGTGGTGTTGGTCGGGGAATTCACGGACCTGAACGATCCTCGCATCCCAGAGACTTTGGAAAGGATACGCACTGCGCACCCGGCCGCGCTAAGAGACGACGCTCCCGAGGCGGGCGATGATGCGAAGAATGCTTCCAGTAGCAATTGGCTGGTCAGCCAGTACCGCTCGAAACTGTGGAGTCGCAATGAGCGAAAAGAAAAAGCTGGCAAGATGGGTGCCGCCTTTGTCACTCGCAATCCGCTCCTGCCCGACGATTTCTTCGAAGCCCCCAAAGTGGACGAGTTTGTAGCCAACTTGAATAAAGATGTCGAGCACTCGCTGCTCGATTGTCCCGGCAAATTCACGGTTCGAGTGGCCTCCTTTACCGGGCGCGAAGTCACCGACTTTGGCAATGGAGCTCAAGCCTCGAAGTTGCCTGGCGAGACGACAGATGAGCTCGACGTGGCGGCATTCAAAGCTCACCAATTGACGGAGGCTCTACGTAAGAAAGGAGCCGAGGCCTACGAGTTTCACGATCGCTTCGGCAGCTACGTCATGATCGGCAGCTTCGATAGCTTGGGACAAGAGTTGACCTCGGGACAGTTCCAATACAACCCAAGTATTGTAGAAGTTAGCAACAAATGGTGTGGCTATCGCGTGCTGGAATCCCCCGACCCGTCCACTGGGGCGATCCGCAAATTCCAAACGCTCAATTCGCTCGATGAGATCCCATTCGATGTCGAAGGCAAACCGTTGGCGGTGCCACGCGTAGCAACATCCAATCTCTATCGCAACTCGATGTTGGGCATCCGCTAAGCAGTTTAATGTGGCCCGACGCTCCGCCGTCGGATTTGTATTTTTAACGTGGCCCGACGCTCCGCCGTCGGATTTGTATTTTTAACGTGGCCCGACGCTCCGCCGTCGGAACTCCCTGGATCATTGCGCCACCGATTGCCCCGTCCGCTGCCAGAGGTTATTCTCTGGCGGCATGACGACAGCTATCTCACCACCGCGACGCATCGTACTCGGGACCTCGAACGCCAAGAAGTGTCTCGAGCTACGGCAATTGCTCGAGCCGCTGGGCTACGAGCTGCTGTCGTTGGCCCAAGTCGATCATCCGCTCGACGTAGACGAGACGGGCCAGACCTTTATGGACAATGCGCGATTGAAGGCGATCGCGCAAGCCAAGCATCTGAACGAGTGGACGATTGGCGAAGACAGCGGCTTGTGCGTTCCCTATTTGAACGGTGCCCCCGGCATCTATTCCGCACGATACTCGGCTCCTGCGGCCACCGACGCGCGGAACAACGAGAAGCTGTTATACGAATTGCGCGATGCCCGCGACCAGCAGCGCGACGCATATTATATCTCGACGATCGCCTTGTCCGACCCTTCAGGTCAGGTCCTCATCGAGGCCGATGGGCGTTGTTGGGGAAGAATAATCGACGAGTACCGTGGCAGTGGCGGCTTTGGGTATGACCCGCTGTTCGAGATCCGCGAGTATCATCGCACGTTTGCCGAGCTAGGCGCTACGGTGAAAGGGGTGCTCAGCCATCGTGGGCGAGCTCTGCAGAAATTTATTGGCCAACTAAGTTTATTGTCCAACTGAAAAAATTGGCGCTCCTCATTAAACGCTAGTGCTTCAACCATTTTTAATCTTAGGGTTGGTCGTAGTGGACGAGGCCCGCGAGTCCCAAAC
>JADYZV010000089.1 GCA_020852965.1 Pirellulaceae bacterium
AGCACTGCTGAAAACGTACCCCAGCGTCAATATCTCTCCGGGCGTACTCTATCAGTACCTGCCCGCAGCGGCGGAAGAATTAAAAAAGTTTGATACGCAGATCGCTGAGCTACGTAGTACCAAGCCGATAGAAGAGTTCATCAGTGCCTTGACCGAACCTGAGGGGCACGCTCCGCTGGCGCGACTGTTTTTTCGCGGCGATTACCAGCAGCCGCGCGAGGAGATCGCCCCGGCTGGTCTGTCGGTGTTGGCCGCGGAAGGAGAGCGCGCGGAGTTTTCGACGGATGACGCGAGCCTGCCGAGTACCGGTCGCCGCTTAGCGTTTGCGCGCTGGCTGACCGACGGCAGCAACCCGCTGGTAGCGCGAGTTTTGGTCAATCGCGTGTGGATGCATCACTTTGGACAAGGGATCGTGGCGACTCCGGGCGAGTTTGGACGTCTGGGGAGCTTGCCCACGCATCCCGAGCTGCTCGATTGGTTAGCCGCTGATTTGATGGAGCACGGTTGGAGCCTCAAGCACTTACATCGCCAAATTGTGCGTTCGACAGTATGGCGGCAGTCGTCGCAGGCGACCGACGCGCAACGTGTTCTCGATCCTGACAATCGCTACTACAGCCGCAGGGCGTTGCAGCGCATGGATGCGGAAATTATTCGCGATACCGTGCTGGCAGCGGTCGGCCGGCTGGATGCGAGTCTATTTGGTCCACCGCTGGCGATCAAGGAAGACGATGCGGGGCAAGTCATCGTCGATGGCTCGCAGTCGCGGCGTAGTCTTTACATACTCGCGCGGCGCACACAACCGGTAGCCATGTTGCAAGCCTTCGATGCGCCGGTGATGGATATCAACTGCGAGTATCGTCCGACGTCGACCGTCGCCACGCAGTCTTTGATCATGCTCAACGGCGAATTCTGCTTAGAGCAAGCCGCCCACATGGCCGAGTTGATTGCCGGCACATTGCCCGTACCACCTGCTGCCGATCCTCAAACGCCGGAGGTCAATGCCACAGAAGCAGACGCGTCGGAAGCGGATGCTGCTGCATTGCTCCCCGCCGTGCGGCGCGCGTGGGAGTTGGCTTTGTGCCGCGCTCCGCAGCCTGAAGAACTGGTCGCCGCCAAACGCTTCATTTCCGAGCAGTTGTCGGCGTTGCGGCGCGAACCGCGCGGTGTGGCCGAGGGGCGGACGGCCGAGCAACAAGTGTTGGTCAATTTGTGCCACACACTGCTCAATACCAACGAATTCCTAGTGATCGATTAAGAGTTGAGTCGAGCCGATGACAATGAGCACACTGCGTCGTGAATTTTTGGCGCGTCAAGCGATGGGGATAGGGTCGGTAGCATTGGCTTGGCTATTGAAACAAGATCGCTGTGCTGCCAAGCCCCCGACGGTCGACGCGCGCCCGCACAATGACCTGAAGCCGCGCACGCCCCCTGCCCCGCCCCGCGCCACGGCGATGATTTCGCTGTTTCAACATGGCGGTCCATCGCACATGGACTTGTGCGATCCGAAACCGGAGCTCAGCCGCTATGACGGTACCGACTATGCCGAGGAGATTCAATTCAGTTTCGTCAATGATGCTAGTAAGAAATTGTACGGTAGTCCCTTTCGCTTCCAGCCGCACGGTGCGTGCGGTACAGAGTTATCGGAGCTGCTACCCCATACCGCTTCCATCGTGGACGATATGTGTCTGATTCGCAGCATGCATACGGGAGCCAACGGCCACGAAGTTTCCATCCGCTACTTTCACGGTGGAATCCCCGCTGTGCTCGGGCGACCGACGCTCGGTTCGTGGTTGGTCTATGGCTTGGGATGCGAATCACAAGACCTGCCCGCCTACATGGTGCTCAGCGATCCAGGAGGTTTGCCCGTCGATGGAGTCACCAATTGGTCCAATGGCTTTATGCCTGCGATGTTCCAAGGGACGGTGCTCAGGCCGCGCGAGCCGCGCATCTTGAATTTGCAACCGCCGCCACACTTGCTCGGAACATTCCAGCGGCAGAATCTAGGACTGCTGCGCGAGCTGAACGAAAAGCACTTGCAGGCGCATCCTCAGGAAGCGGAGTTGGAAGCCCGCATCGCCAGCTATGAATTGGCGGCGCGCATGCAGACGGCTGCCACAGATGCGCTCGACATCGGAAGCGAAACCGAGGCCACTCATCGTTTGTATGGGCTCGATCGTGACGAGACACGCGAGTACGGTACGCGCTGCTTGATCGCGCGGCGATTGGTGGAACGTGGCGTGCGCTTTGTTCAGCTGTTCCACGCCGGGCAGCCCTGGGACAACCACAGCAGCATCGCTACGGCGCTGCCTGGCATCTGCGCCAAGACCGATCAGCCGTCGGCGGCGCTAGTGAAAGACCTCAAGCAGCGCGGGTTGCTCGATTCGACCATCGTGCATTGGGGTGGTGAGATTGGCCGCCTACCCGTGACGCAAGGTCCAGTGGCTAAGGCCGGACGCGATCACAATGGACAGGGGTTCAGTCTCTGGTTGGCCGGTGGTGGTGTGCGCCCTGGGATGACGTTTGGCAAGACCGATGATTTCGGACATCGCGCAGTCGAGAACGTGGTCACACCGAACGACTTCCAAGCCACACTGCTGCATCTATTCGGACTGGACCATGAGCAGTTGAGCTATCCTCACAATGCTCGGCTACAGAATATCACAGCCAACCGCCCCGCACGCGTCGTGCATGAAGTGATCGCCTAGTGGTTTTTTTGGAGTGCGTGGATTTATCGCCGCTTTGGCCTTCAGAGCGGCTCGTAGCGAACGGGGGGTTTAACGTGAATGGACGGCCGGCGCGATGGATAACGAGCCAAAGGCGACGTGGACAGTCGCTCAGCGCTGGCGATTGCAATAAAATTCGAAGGTGAAACTCTCGGTGCGAACTATCGGAGTCACTCCCAATTCTCATTTGGTTCTGACTGTGGGGCGGGCCAAAGCGGCGATGAATCGCCGCACTCCAAAAAAATCGCCGCACTCCGAAAAGTCGTCGCACTCCGAAAAGTCGTCGCACTCCACAGGTTCACGCTTGGGCAGTTACCCTGTGCCTGCTGAGAGTCGCCGAGGGGAGTTCGCCAAAGAGTGCCTTGTAGGCTTTGGTGAACTCGCCGAAGTGGAGAAAACCCCAGCGGCAGGCTTCTGCTGAGACGGTGGTGCTCAGCGGAGCGGCCGAGCTCAAGCCGCGCCGAACTTGATGCAGCCTGACTTGATTGAGATAGTGGATGGGGGACATCCCCAAAACTTCTTGAAACGAATATTGCAATGTCCGCTCGCTGACTCCGGTCTGCTCGCAGATATCGATCAGACGCACCCGCCTGTCGGATTGCTCCAAGATATACTCTTCGGCTTGTCGGACCAATTGCCGCGCTTTGGCGAATCGCGGACGAGGAATGATCGCTGCGCGAGGATTACCAGAATCGAGCGATTGAGCGATCAAGGTTAGGATTTCGTCGCACATCGCTTCGCAGAATTCGGGGTGATTCAGCATCGTCGCGCTCCGCGCGGCAGCTCGCAGCAAGCGTCGAGCCCGTTGGGCCATACATTCGGCAGTTTGGCGACTGGCGTGGATGGCATGCTTGTGCTCAAAGTTTGTGTCGAGCGGCACACCGGTCAGCGCGCGATAGTAGGCTTGAATGCTCTGGGGATTGATGAAGGTAATGGTGCAGCCGAAGTCGCGATCCTTGGCACATGCGTCAAAGTTTAGATGGGGTGGGAGGATCAACAGTTCACGCTGCACAATCGGAGCGCCGCTAAAATGGCCTGGTTGAGTATGGTCGAACAAAGCGGCGGCGAAACGGGACGTGTGTTGCGTCCCGCGAGCTGTAATGGCTTGATTGAAACTCAATCGCAAGATTTGCAGAATGCCCAAATCCAACACCTGTTGTTGGCACTGAAACTTTCCAGGCGACAATTGCAGCAAATCGATTTGCGAGCCAAACGTAGTGCTATCCCACTCTGCCACGCTCGGTATCGAGCGTTGGCAATAACTAAATGTTCCGCTGTTCATTCTCGGCTCCTTTCCCATCTTCCAGTAGCAATTCTATCCGCTCACTGCGCCAGTTCAAAATGTTTAAGGCGTTTCGATCTCCCACAGCCCCCTCAGACCTTAAACGAATGGAGTATTCACCACAACGATTGCCCCAAAAGTGGGGTATGTGTGGTTGTGACAGGAGGTCTATTTGCGTCCTGACCTACAACATTGCGGGATTCCGATAGCTGATGGTGGTCAGTTCGCCTAAGATTGATGTAGATGGTGTGAATCCGCGTCATTCTTACTTTTGGACTCTTTCAAAACAAACTTATCCGAGAATCGAGGAAAAGAACATGCGAGTAAAACGATCTACTTCTGGCTTTACATTGGTGGAATTATTGGTGGTCATCGCCATCATTGGTATTCTGGTTGGCTTGTTGTTGCCTGCCGTGCAAGCGGCCCGCGAAGCGGCTAGACGCATGCAATGCACCAACAATCTAAAGCAAATCACGCTGGCGATGCACAACTATCACGACACCTATCGCACCTTTCCTTATGGTGCTGTCGGACGATTCGGGTCAAGTATGCCCGTCACGGATTTGTTTATCAGCGCTTTCTCTTCGACTCTACCATTTATCGAGCAAGGCAATCTGCAGAATCTATACAACTTCAACGTGCCTTGGGAACGACAGCCACCTGCGGTTGCTTCCACTAAGGTTCCCACATTTGCCTGCCCATCGAGCGGAGGTGAGAACCCAGTCACAGATGCCGAGTTTGCCGCAGCGGGCTTTCCAGTGGGTGGAACGTTTGGTGTGACCAACTATTTGCTCTGCAAAGGTGTTAACTACAAGTGGTGCAATCAACCCAACAGTTTGGTGGGCAAGGGGATGTTCGACATCGGGTTGAAAACGCGTATTGGCGACATCACCGACGGTACCAGCAACACGCTCTGCGTGGGTGAAGGTGCCACTGGCGGTGTATGGAGAATATGCCAAGGCCAAGGTTGCACTGGCCCAGCGGCTAGCAATGCATTTGGAACCATATCGACTCCGGGTCAAGGCTGGATCGTTCCGCAGCCAGCCAGCACCTCGTTTGGCCTGTCGCCTCACACAAGCATCTTTGGCTCGACCTTTGACGCAATCAACAAGAATCCGGTAACGGCGACTCTAATCGATGACAGCGGCTTCAATGGTGCTGCTGGTTGCACTGCGACCGACGCAGATTCGACGACCAACTTCACTAGCAATCACACTGGCGGTGTGAATTTCTCGCGCGCAGATGGATCGGTTGGTTTCATCAGCGCCGCCACCTCCTCGGTTGTTCTGGCTGGACTATCGACTGCCTCAGGTGGAGAGGTTGTTTCGGTAGAGTAGTGAAGCGGTCCGAGTCTATCGAGGTGTCAAACGAAAGTCGAGGGAGTGAATGGCTTCCGAGTTGAAAGCTTCGCCGAGCGCTTCAGCCGCAAATGCTGCTGTGCTCGACGTGGCTCTGCAAGCCCTAGCCAGCGGTGCGCAGCGTTTGCCGCATTGGACTCTCAACCAGCGTGCTGAATTGCTCGATCGCTGCGCGGATGGGGTTCTGCGCAGCGCCCGAGATTGGGTCGAAGTCGCCTGCCGTGCTAAACGCATCGCGGTCGACAGCCCCGTAGCGGCCGAGGAGATTTTGGCTGGACCAGTTTGTGTACTGCGTTACTTGCGCCTTCTTTCTCGAACTTTGAAGGACATCGAACGCCGGGGTGCGCCCAAGCTGCCGGGTTCCCCAAGTCAAAACACTCAGGGGCGAACTCATGTGCCGGTCCTGCCCGTCGCTTGGCTCTACGACAGCCTAATATTCATGGGGCTTCAGGCCGAGGTCTGGCTCGAACCCCAAGCCGATCGGCAACTTCGCTTTGAGCTAAGTAACAACACTAGCGATGCACCCCGGGCCAACATCGCCGGAGTCCTGGGGGCCGGCAACGTCAGCGCGATTGGCGCGACCGATATGCTCGCCAAAATCTTTCAAGAAGGCGAGGTGGTCCTGCTCAAACTCAATCCGGTCAATGAATACCTCGAACCGGTTTTTAACTTAGCCTTCGAACCGCTGATCGCAGCCGACATGCTGCGTATCGTGCGCGGTGATGGCTCGGTGGGACAAGCCATCGTCGAGCATCCACAAATTGACTCGCTACACTTGACCGGCTCCCATGTGACCCATGAAATCATCGTCTGGGGGGCTGATCCGACCGAGCGAGCTCGCAGACAACTGCAGCAACAACCGCTGGTGACCAAACCGGTTACCAGCGAGCTTGGCAACGTAACTCCTTGGATCATTGTGCCTGGGCGCTTCAGCGCTCGGCAGCTCGACGCTCAGGCCGCGCAGTTGGTTGCGTCGATTGTCAACAACGCGTCGTTCAATTGCTTGGCTACCAAAGTCATCGTGACGAGTCGTCAGTGGTCTCAGCGTGGTGAGTTTCTCGATTTGTTGGAAACCAAATTAAAAAGGGTTCCACCACGCTACGCCTATTATCCTGGTGCCCGACAGCGTTTTGAGCTAGCCACTGGTTTCGCAGCCCCTGAAAGCGGCGATGGCTGCCTGCCGTGGACGATTGTGCGCGATGCGGACCCACTGCAGTCGCCGCATTTGTTTCGCGACGAATCGTTCGTCTGCGTTTGTGCTGAGACGGCGCTCGATGCGGACACACCCCAAGCATTCTTGGAAGCTGCCGTTGCGTTCGTCAACGACCAATTGTTTGGTACGTTGTGCGCAAACCTTACATTGCCCGCCGATTTTGAGAAGCGAGAATCGGTGGCGGTCGAGCGAGCACTGGCCGAACTGCGCTATGGAACGGTGAGTATCAATCAATGGGCAGGGGTTGTCTATGGACTCATGACGCCTCCCTGGGGCGGTTTTCCAGGTGCCACGCTCAGCGATCCTCAAAGCGGCATTGGACAAGTTCACAATACGTTTGGTATCAAGTCGATTGAAAAAACCGTCTTGCGCGGCCCACTCTGTTCGCTGCTCAAGCCGGCCTGGTTTGCCAACCACCGCACGGCTCATCGCACCGCCTGGGCTCTACTCGAATTCTATCACCGTCCGAGCGTGTTACGCTTGCCAAGGATTATCAATCAAGC
Source organism: Pirellulaceae bacterium (assembly GCA_020852965.1). GTDB lineage: Bacteria > Planctomycetota > Planctomycetia > Pirellulales > Pirellulaceae > Aureliella. Next base: position 7,080 of record JADYZV010000089.1, read on the forward strand.
TCTCCGCGGTTGATCGCGATACCGACCCCAAAGCAGCACGCACAGTCCCTTGTGCCGCCCGATTTCCTTTAAATCGTTTCGTTATATCCGTTACCGTAGTTGGACGACGACAATGAAAATGAGATTCCCGGTTTTGATCTGCGCTACCTCCCTCTGGCTTTCGGCGGGCTGTGCGCCACCTAGCCCCTCGACGCCGACAGCTCAACAGTCGAGTAGCACCACTGCGACCGAAACCCCAGTAGAGGATGAGGCCGGCGAAGAATCCGCCAATACGACAACTGTAATCGAACTAGGCCCCGACGCGCAGACTCAAGCCCAAGAGGCGCTCATTCTGGCTGAGCCGGGCGACGTGATCGAGTTTGCTGAAGGCACTTTCGAATTCAACGGTACGCTGTCGTTGGATGGTATTCAAAATATCACCCTGCGCGGCAAAGGTATGGACAAAACCATTTTCAACTTCAGCGGCCAACGTGTCGGCAGTGGTGGAGAAGGATTGAAGATCAAGGCCGACAACTTTACTATCGAAGACTTGACCTTGCAGAATTCACCCGGTGATGCCATCAAGCTCGAAGATTCCCACCACGCGACCATCCGTCGAGTTCGTACCTGGTGGAGCAATGGACCGGACGAAAAGAATGGAGCCTATGGTATCTATCCCGTACTCTGCGAAGATGTCTTGATCGAACATTGCGTGGCTGAGTGCGCTTCGGATGCTGGGATCTACGTCGGGCAAACCAAGCGGGCGATCGTGCGCCACAACCGAGCCGAGCGCAACGTGGCTGGGATCGAAATCGAAAATACCGTGGGGGCCGATGTCTACGACAACTTGGCTACCAACAACACCGGCGGAATCCTTGTCTTCTCGCTACCCGGCTTGAAGCTCAAGAATGGTTCCCACTGTCGTGTGTTCAATAACCAAATGCTCGATAACAATCATCCCAACTTCGCACAGCCCGGTGCCATGGTTGCTGCGGTACCTCAGGGGACCGGTCTGATGATCATGGCCAACGACCAAGTCGAAGTGTTCGATAACGAGATTGGCGGAAACCAGACGGCAAACTGCGCCGTGATCAGTTTTCTATCGACGAATCGCCCTTTTGATGATCCTCAGTACGACCCTTTCCCTGAGGGGATCTACATCCACGACAACAAGTTTTCGGAAGGTGGCCAAGATCCTCAGGGACAAATCGGTAAAATCTATCGCGACGCGGCCGAATTACCGATGCCTGACATTGTTGTCGATGGTGTCGTCAACTCAGAGAATCTGTCCGATGGACGCCCTCCTGCCGAAGCGCGCATCTACGTCGCCAACAACGGCTCGGCCACAATCGTCGATCTCGGGCTCGCTGCCGTTGCCGCTGGCCAGCCACCGGAATTTAGCACCGATTTGGCCGCATTTGCCGGAAAGCTCCCTGCGCTTGAGCCCATCAAGTTCCAGGAGGCAGCTCGTTAATGAATGTTCCGATCTATCGAGTCGTACGGATCGTGGTCGCCTGCGGAGCACTGGCGGTCCTCACGGCAGGTTGTCGCCAGCAAGTGGCCGATTCGACCACTAGCAACTCTGACAATGTGGCCCGACGCTCCGCCGTCGGAAATGAATCTGACAATGTGGCCCGACGCTCCGTCGTCGGAAATGACTCAGATAATGTGGCCCGACGCTCCGCCGTCGGAAATGCATTTCAGCAGGACTCCGATTCGGCAGCTAGTGTCTCCGGCAAAGTGGCCCAACTCCCCGCCGACGGATCTGACTCGAGCGTAACGCCCGTCTCGCATAATCGTCGTGCACAGTACCCTCGCTTGTTGTCCGAGTATGCGCTGTTCGACGGAGCGATCTCCGCATTGCAACCCACCGAGGGAGTGGTCCAGTACGACGTCAACACGCCTTCGTTTGCCGACTACGCTGTCCGTCAACGCGTGGTGCGGTTGCCGCCTGGAACGTCGGCCAAGTACACCGACTTTGCGGCGCTCGACTTTCCGGTCGGCACGATTATCGCCAAGACATTTTACTACCTCCACGACATGACCCAACCAGACGCGGGCCGGCACCTCATCGAAACTCGCATCCTATGGCGGCAAGAGAGTGGTTGGATCGGTATACCCTATCTGTGGAACGAAGATCAGAGCGACGCACGTTTGGCGCTTGCCGGTGGAGCGGTCGCAGTGCAGTGGGTTCACAAGAATGGTGAGCCGCGCAGCAACACGCACATCGTCCCCAACTTAAACGATTGCAAGCGCTGCCATCAAAACGAAACGATGGAGCCGCTCGGTCCCAAGGCGCGTTATATCAATCGCGATTTTGAGTATGCTCACGGCACCGAGAATCAATTGTCCTTCTGGACACGTACTGGGTTGCTGACTGGGGCACCCGAGCCCGATCAGGCACCGCGCGTGGCGGTGTGGGACGATCCCACGACCGGTTCACTCGACGATCGCGCGCGGGCATGGCTCGAAATCAACTGCGCTCATTGCCACAATCCGCAGGGTCCCGCCCGCAACTCGGGTTTGCATCTCAATATTGACGTCCACCAACCGTATCAGCTCGGTGTGTTCAAGACGCCCGTGGCTGCCGGCCAAGGGACAGGTGGCAGACTGTACGACATCGTGCCCGGCAAGCCCGACGAGTCGATATTGCTATTTCGATTACAGACGACTCATCCCGGCGCCGTGATGCCCGAGTTCGGTCGCTCGCTGGTGCAAGACGAAGCGGTCGACTTGATACGTCAGTGGATCGCCGAGATGCCATCCGCTACTTCCGCACAGGCTGCTGGACCCACATAAGAGTTCATTAACCACTTGGCTTGATCGCCTCTCCCACATCACGCCCCGCGCGTCCCCATCGCCCGCTTGTCGGGCTGGAGGGTAAGTTTTTCTAGCTAGAGCCACTTGGCTCAACAGGCTGCAAGCCTGTCCCACTTCTTGTCCACGATGTTAGCGCGTCGAACGCGGCACGCAACCGCTCTGCGGAATAGGCCAGTTTCAACGCTTCTTCTCCACAATGCTTGGACCTCAAAGCGAACAGAAAAACTTCTACGCTTCTACCACACTGCGCCAGCGTTTTGGCAATGCTGCGAACGCGCGGTCATAGGTGATTTCCAGAGGTACCAGAACATAGCCATCCGGCTCCAAGTAAAGCGGCATGTCGATCAACGCATCACCAATTGCCAAGGGTTGCACAAATGCACGTACGGTCAACGCCGACTCATAGGCCACCAAGGTTAACGGTCGGTCGGGCGAGGCAACCCAGGCTTCGGCAATTTCTTCCCAGATCGCTCCATGAATTCCCTGTGGATCAAAATTGCCGGGCCGATGGAGATCGAGAATGAGTAGATGAATTCGCTGATCGAGTAGCTGCGCCGTCTTTTCCACAAACGAGCGCAGCGCCGCGCGACTCGACTTGTTGCCAGGCGAAACGACCTCCACCAGCGCAACGACTCGGTCATCACTCACATGACGCACGGCGACGACATTCTGCTTGCGTCGATAGAACTCCATGTCCGTCTCTGCGGTCAGGGCCACCTGCGGCTTGGCGACCATCAAACCACCGTTGCGATGGTTGGGTGCATCGGATTTGGTATTGTCATCCGAATCGACCTGCAGCGTTAGCACATCGGGTCCATAGCCGGCCGTTCGCTGTTCCGCCAGCGCATAATAGTCGTCCGGCAACAGACCAGCGTTGAGTGCACGCTGAATCTCTTCGATCCAGGAGTGATGTAGATGATGAAAAATTCCAGCCGCAACTCGGCTCCAATCATGAACAGGCATTGCTGGCGGCCTCACACGTTCTGCAAGCAGGCTCGAACTCGAAGTGAGCTCGGTGTTACCGCATTGTAACTTGAAAGTAGTGTCTCGACCAACGGAAGGCTCGGTCGAGTATATTGGGTAGGCGAGCGCGCCCAGGCTGCCGCTACTGAAATCCCAATACTGAAACCCTCATTACTTTGTCGAGAGTTGAATTACCATGGTACGACAGGCTTTAATCTATCTGGCAACCACGTTCGGTGTGGTCTGCGGAGTGGCTTCGTTGGAGGCGGAAGAGATGCAGAGAATAGTCGGTGCACGCGGAGATATTGTGGCCGTCCGTCTGCCGGCGGCGTCCCTGGTCCACACGGCACAATTGGTGCCACACGATGTCAAGGACAGTGAGCTCCCGCAGCAGGGGGCACAAGTACTGTCCCAATTAGCTGAGCTGCTGGCGGAGTTTAATGCGCTGCGTAGTGACGTGGTCAAGCTCAACGTCTATGTCCGCGATGACCAGGCCGTTGCGGCCTTCAAAGAGCTGCTGCGGGAATGGTTTGGCGAACAGGCGCCCAGCGTGGCCTACGTCGTCAGCCCGCTTCCCAACTCGTCCGCAGCGATTGGCCTGGATGCCGTCATCGCCCTGCCTGCCACCGCTTCGTCCAGCGTGGCTTACCATCGTTTGCAGCCGCTGCCTGGCGGCGGCAAGTTGGCCGCCGCCTCTGTGTTGCCCAGCGGCGACGCGGTATATGTCTCAGGCCAGGCTGAACCGGGCGACCTCCGCCAAGCCACCCGCGGTACTGTGGCCAGCTTAATCAGCACCCTAGAGAACTTGGGGTTGAAGAAACAAGACGTCGTACAGCTCAAGTGCTTTATCATGCCGATGAGCGACGTGGCCATCGCCAACCAGGAGATCACCGCCGCCTTCCAGGGGCACACCACTCCGCCCATCGTCTACGTCGAGTGGGCGTCCTCGGAGACAATTCCCATCGAGATTGAACTCATCGCCGCTGCAGGCAAAGCCAACCAGACCGAGACGGTCAGCTATAGCACCCCACCGGGTATGAAGGCTTCGCCAGTTTACAGCCGCGTGGCACACGTGCATGGCGCCTCGCGAATCTACTTCGCCGGCTTGGTAGCCACCGCTGCCGGCGATGGGGCCAGCCAAGTGATCTCTATCTACGAACAGTTGGACTCGGTACTAGAGCAGTGTGGTTCGGATTTCGAACACCTGGTCAAAGCCACGTATTACGTCTCGGACGGCGACGCCAGCGAACAGCTCAATAAGCTGCGACCGAATTATTACAATCCGCAGCGCCCTCCGGCGGCCTCCAAGGCCATCGTTCCCAGTGTGGCCATTGGGCAGCGCAGCATTAGCATCGACATGATCGCCACCCCTAAAAGCTAAGCGGCGACAGCAACTCACAGCCTGCCCGAGTATTGCACAATTCCAAGGAGATTCGAAAGTGTTGGAATCATGTGAGCGGGACCGATGCATTCCGAATTGGTTGCCCGCAATTGCTAACTCACCCACCCACCACCGAACCTTTTTGCAGCAAGCTGCCGATTGGCCGGGTTGTCCTTTGATGCCGCTTCTCCGCGTACTATTTGTCGTGCTGTTTTTCGTAGGCTGTGGTGAACCACGTCGAGGATCGGAACTCCTTCCGGTCACCGGCACGGTCCTCTACAACCATCAGCCGGTCGAAGTCGCCACGGTAGTTTTTCTCCCGCACGATCACAAGCTTGCAGCCACAGCCAGGACCGATGAAGAGGGGCGTTTCGAGCTGAAGACGCTCCCGTCGTCGGGTACTGACGACGGCGCCGCTCCGGGAAATTTCCATGTGACGGTCCGCAAGAATTACATGACTCCAGGGGATAAAGAGATCTGGGAGCTTCCTCGTGCGTATGGTAACGCAAAAACCTCCCTTCTCACGGCGGTAGTTGCGGTCGACCAAACCAACGATTTCACCTTTGAGATCAGCGAACGGCTATCCGCGCCACCCCAAGATTCGTTCAGTATCGTGCTCATCCCCGATACGCAGGCCTACAAGGGCAAAGGAACCAAGTCTCAGCCGGAGAGTACCGACCCGCTAACCAATCCAATTTTTGCAGCTCATACCCAATGGATCTCCAAGAATATCGAGCGACAGAAGATAGTATTCGTGAGCCATGTTGGCGATATCGTTGACAAGAATATCCCTGCCCAGTGGGAACTGGCGCGAAGCTGCATGGACGTCATTCACGGCAACGTTCCCTATGGCATCTCAGTCGGCAATCACGACATGACCGGGGAGGGGGATTCGTCGTTGTTCCAAGAGCAGTTTCCAAAGTCGCGATACGTCGAGTTCGACTGGTATGGCGGTGCCTACGAAGGATCGCCCATGGGGCCGCACATCTCGGGGAACAACGCCAACAGCTACCAGCTTTTTTCAGCCGGTGGAATGGACTTTATCTTTATGCACCTGGAGTGCAATGCTCCGGACGATGCACTGGATTGGGCCAATCAGATACTTGCACAACACGCCGACCGCCGGGCGTTGATTACCTCGCACATGGGCTGGGGACCGGCCGAGAAACCCAAGCAGGCCGAGGAGTATATTACCGGCCTCAAGGGACGGATGCGTTGGTCGAAGATCCATGGTGATCGTGGCAACACACCTCAGCAGATCTGGGAAAAGTGCTATCGCAAGCACAAGAATCTGATCGCCGTCTTTTCTGGCGATCAAAGTAGAACTCGTGCCTACCACGCGGCGACACCCGGCGATCACGGAAACATCATTCACGAGTTCATGCAAGACTACGGGCAGGGCGAACTTCGACTCTATCGCTTTGAGCCGGCTAGCGATCGCATCTCTGTCATCACGTTTAACTCACAGACGGAAGAGCTCTGCACGGGTATTCAACTAGTTCCTGATCGCAAAGATCATCAATTCCAAATCGACTACTCCATGGATGTGCCGAGTCCTGCCTCCAGTCGTTGATGCGGCTTTAACTGCGATTACCGGCGGCGTCGCCATACCGCCGCGAGCCCAAGCGTAAGCAGGGCAAGTGTGGTGCTGGGTTCGGGAACCGCACTGACGCTGGAGTAGAATACGTTGTCCAAGTAGATCACCGCGTCGGATTGCCCGCGAAACAGGATCGAGTCCACGGTCATGCTCTGGCCTAACAAACCATCGCCAAGGCTGCTGGCACCAAAGGCAGGAAACCATAGCGAATCGTCATTCAGCGACCACTGGTATTGGTGCCATTGCCCATCGGTAATGATGTCCAGATAGGTCGATTGTTCGAGGTCGGAGTTCGCCACATCGTTCTCCCATTCGTCAATCGCGATCGCAACTTGTAGATTGGCATTGGTCGCGACGGGTTCGACAAGTAACCAAAAAACGATCGAACCTTCGGTGGGTAGCACTAGATTGCCGACGGGATTACCGGCAGGATTGGTCGGCGTACCGCTGGTGATGTTTGACAGTTGCCGTCCGTTGGCGACGCCTGATAGGTGGCGAACAGTAAAGCCATCTTGGACGCCATTGTCGGCCAGATCACCCGCATGGTCATAGTTGATGGTCAGCTTTTGCGACGATGCCCCAGATTGCGCCTCCTGTTGGCTGACTGCTGCAGAGGAACCAGACCCCACGTTGCTAGTTTGGCCTGCGAAATTGATCGCTCGGACAAAGTGCTCGTTGCCAGCTTCGAAGCCCGTCAACGTTTTCAGCATGGGGGGTTGGCCTGGCAGCGGGTTGACTAATCCAAGTTGAATGTCACCCCCGTAATAGAACTTCAAGATGTCCTGATAGAAAGCACCGCCGTCACTTAGTTTATCCGATCCATTCTGGCTCATCGCGCCACGGTTGGGGTAGTTGGGGTTAGAGGGAGTCCCTACAAATCCCAGCGTTGACCCTGTGTTGTTCGGCCCCAGTTTGTTATTGGCGAAGGTGTAGGTGACGAAACGTTCGGTGTTGGTCGGATCGGGGTCACTTCCGGTAGCGACTCCTGAACTACTCGATGGAATCGCACCAGCCACATAGAAGGTTGCCGTTAGTATTTTGTTGAACGAGAGGAACTCACCCTCGGTGGCTCGCACGGCAGCCTCCCAGCGTCCACCAGGATTCGGCTGGGGTCCACCAAGGCTGTAAACTTGGTCCGAGGTGCCGTTTCGGATAAAGCTGTTACCGCGAAGCTTGTAATACGCGAACGTCCGTGCAGCGACGGCTTGCGCCTTCAGCGCCTCGAACGATGCAGCACCGTTCTCGCGGAGCACCACATTGGGCAGATAGTTGCCCTCGAAATCGACCGTAAAGAATGTACCGCCACCGCTATCATCGCGCACGGTGATCTCGCCAATGCCATCAACGATTGCTGCTGCAACAGGGGACACGAATAGAACAAGGCCGAGCCATATCAATCGAACAAGCACTGCTTTCATCCTCGGAAAAATATAAAAGTAGTCATTCGTTCACTCAAGAACTGACCTCGTTCATATCGCCCGCCCTAGGCGTTGCGGGGAAGCGGTCTGTTCTCAGTGATTAATCCTTATTTACTTACACACCATACCGGTGGGGGTGGCTAGCAAAGCTAGCGGAAGGGGGTAGGCTAAAGTAGCCCTCCCCGCTCGCATTACTCGCGCCCTCCCGCACGCGGGAGGGTACCCTGCAGCATGATTTAGGTACTCATGAACAATCCGAGTTTAATCCACTGAAATCGCGAAGAATCAGTGGTGATTTAGTTGAGTTTCGCACGCCGAGCAGTTATCCTGCACAATCAGCATAACCCAGATAATCGGAAATTCCGACATATCCTTCCCAGTTTCTTGCTTTAAACTTTGGAGCATTCTCATGATCAAAAAGTTTCTGCCTGTCCTCATTTTGACGCTAGCTGCGGGACCAGCCTCCGCTGCAATCGTCGTGAGTGAGGACTTTGAAGGCTACGCGAACACAGCAGCCATGCAGGCCAACTGGGGGGCGACCGGACTTGGAACGCTGGCCACCGCGTTTGGAAACGGTGGCCAATCAGCGGCTCATCCTGGTGGCGCGATCAATATTTGGCAAGGCTCTACGTTTTCTCTGACGCCAACCGCAACGCAAAATATTGTTTTGACGGCTGACCTTTACGATGACGCGACCAGCCAGAACGAGCGATTAACGGTGGGCCTGCGCAACGGAGCAAACCCACTTTTTGAAATGGGCCACTGGAACCAGGCGTTGCCTCAGCCCGGAGGAGGAATTCCGAAGGTAGAACACTATGCCACTCGCGTCCTTGGCATGTACGGGAATGAAAGTTGGATGCCGATTGATGCTACGCTTAACGATACAGGAATCAGTGCAGGCTGGAATCGCTACGAAGCAACCTTTACGCTGACCAACGTGACTGTGACGATTGACTTGGGTGCAAACGGTACGATTGACGGTACCTTCGTTAGCACTGGCGCGCCCTCAGCAAACGCCTTCACCGACCTTCGCTTTGGAGGCGCTTCGGGTGTTTCATCCGCTGGCGGTGGATTCAATGTCGACAACATTACACTGCGCACGGTTGCGGTTCCCGAGCCGAGTTCGCTGGCAGCACTGGCAGCACTAGGAGTGATGGGTTTGGCGCGTCGCCGCAGGAAAACCAACGCGAGTGCCAGCACCCAGGCATAAGGCCAGTCGGATGGGACAATCCCCTCCGAACCCTAGCCTTAACCCGTATCCCACAACTTTTGATCGGCCTCATTCTCGACGAATGGGGCCATTTTTTTTGGACTCGTCTTGACTTTATCTTTTTGCACCCGGAGTGCAATGCTCCGGACGATGTGCTTTTCCGGCGATCACGGAAACATCATTCACGAGTTCATGCAAGACTACGGGTAGGGTGAGCTTCGACTCTATCGCTTTGAACCGGCTTGCAATCGCATCTCTGTCATCACCTTTAACTCACAGACGGAAGAACTCGGCTTTAACTGCGATTATTGATGAGCACCTAATCCGAGCTGCATGGTGCCTTCCTGCGTGCGCTCGTTCTACCACACATCTCGATTTGGCATCGACCCCATGCCAGCTTGCCTGGCGTGAGCCAAGTTTTTTGAATAGAACACGACGAAATCACCCCAGCCCGACCACTTCTTCACCTGCTGGCCACCTGAGGTGGCCAGCAGGTGGAGAAGTGGGGACATTGGTGAGGACCTCGATCTATATTCAAAACTCGTTCACCTGTGAAACAAGCTCACAGGGGTCCCAAAAAAAATGTGTGGTACAACGAGCCGCTCGCGAGAGGCGCGACAGGCACCAGCGCACAGCCTTGGCCGGCGAGCGGGAAGGGTCTATCCGGATTTTGGGGCGGAATCTACAAACTGAAAGCTATAAATGTCTGCGTCCTGGAAGTCAAATCGCAATCGAACCGGCTTGCCGGACAGCGCTGGCAAATCCGAGTTGTCTTTCCAGCTAACGGTTCGGGAGATCGTGTCCCCGAAAATTTCCGGACAATCTGCCAGCGCGAAGCCATCCATGGGCTTGCCTTCCTCATCCTGAATCTCGACTCGAATCGACCCCACAGCCGATGTGGCAAAGTTAAGTTCCAGCCGCGCTCCCTCAAAGATCAGAGGTTTGGTCAGCAGCGAGCCCCCTTGGCTGCTAGCCCATGCCGATACGAATCCGTCCTGCCGCAAAGTGTAGCGGCGGACGCCGGTGGAATTGCCTTGCCAATAGCCTTCGGTTGCGTAAAGTGAGATGTCGTCGGGCGCGCCTGCGAGGTCCGATTTCGTTTGCAGCATGCCCCAAAAGATAAAGTTGTCGCCGTAGACCCACGAGTCTTCTGTCGCTGGCCCCGGTCGGATAAAGGCTTCACCCCAGCGGGAAAAGGTCACGCCGTCGCGGCTGGTCATAAACGCCGCGTCCGTAACCGTGGTGCCGTAGCGAGGCGACTGATTGGCGCGATATTGACGCTCTTCAAGCCCTGGCAACTGGTTCATCGACGGCGACCAACCCCGGTCGTTGTAGCGCATGGGAAAGCCCATGAAAATATGCGGGGCTCGGTAGTAGGGTTGAATCTGATTGGTATACAGAGCCTGTTCCGCTGCGTCTGGGTATTCGAGCCAACGCGGCTCCGGGAAGCGAGTCGGGTCGGGCGACGCCGCCGTCATAATGCCCCGCACGCCCTGTGCGAACTGGCGGTGGTACTCGCGATAAACCTTTCCTACCGAATCCCAAAACATGAGATTCTGTGAATCGAAGGCACCGGTGGTGGTAAATGGTTGCTGACTCTTCAGTTGGAAATGGACTCCGTCCGCCGAGACGAGCAGATAGAGCCCTCGAGGCTTGCTTCCCACGATCACGATCTTATAGCGTTCTGTATCTGGGCAATCAGGGTTGGTGTCTTTGAAAACGGCCGTGTGAGCGGGACTGCCGCCGATCTCACTGACCATGTCGGCGTCGAGGATCAAGTTGTTCTTCGTCGATCCTTGAAACTCTACGATGCCGAGTTCCGGGCGCGTCCAGTGGATGCCATCGCGACTCTCAGCCAGGCATAACGTTTCCCACGAGTTCTTCTCTTTCTCGTAGGCCCTCGACGCAACGTGATGGCCGCCGCGATAGTACATACGGAATATGTCACCATCTCGGAAGACACTTTGATAAGCACTTCCATTTCCCTCCCACGCAGCGTCGGTGCGAAAAACGACTTCACGCCGCACCGGGCGATGCAGTTCGAGCCTGACGCCATCGAGTCGCTCGATGAGATATTGATCGACGAACAGTTCTCGCCGCGAGCCAATATTGACCGCCTCCGAGTTGCGAGGCCCCGGTTCATGCCCTCGTACCGTCAGTGCTGCGGTCGTGGGGCCAGCCGCTGCCACACCTAACAGTGCCGTTGATTTCATCCAATCGCGTCGCGTTAACATAATATTGCACCCATCAAACCTAGCTAAAACGGATGTACGGGATCCACAACCATAAGCCATTTGATAGGCGAAAGCAATCAATGGGAGCTTCACCAATTTCCTTGCTGACGTGTCGGTGCAAGGCGTGACCCTCCCGCACGCTGCTCGATGTACCACACAACTGCTTCGGGACCCCTGTGAGCTTGTCTCACCGCTGCTCGTTGTACCGCACAACTTCTTCCGGACCCCTGCTGACTCGTCTCACCGCTGCTCGATGTACCACACAACTTCTTCCGGACCCCTGCTGACTCGTCTCACCGCTGCTCGATGTACCACACAACTCCTTCGGGACCCCTGTGAGCTTGTCTCACCGCTACTCGATGTACCACACAACTTCTTCGGGACCCCTGTGAGCTTGTCTCACCGGTGAACGAGTTTTGAATATAGATCGAGGTTGGCACCAATGCTCCCACTTTTCCACCCGCTCGCCACCTCAGGTGGCGAGCGGGTGGAAAAGTGGTAAGGCTGGCGTGTTTTCGTCGTGCTCTATTCGTAAAAC
>JADYZV010000090.1 GCA_020852965.1 Pirellulaceae bacterium
CATCGGGAGTGACAGCGCGCCATACACGATTGCCAGATCGAACATTTCGGCGGGCGTCGTTCGATCGATGTTCTCCAACACTTCCTGCGCGGCCTTGAACGATCGGTCGGCTTCGACTGTCAGGTTAGCCGAGCGGACACGAACTACTACTGGTTCGACGCACCCTTGGACACCAGCGGCAAGCTAACGATAACAGTTGCTACCGCCAGCGAGTTCAGCCCGGATATTGTCGTCACGCTTTATGACAACGCTGGCAATCAATTGAAACGGGTAGACAACGAAGGCGTAGGAATCACAGGCACGACCGAGGTACTCGCCTTTGAAGGCGTTGTCCAGGACCAGCGACTCCTGGTTCGCGTGGGTTCTAAGGGGTATGGGACCTCTGGCCCCTATACGATCGACGTGAATTTCGACATCGCGCCTCTCACGGAGTACTTCTATGCCACTGACATTGCGTCACATCGGTTGGTGCAGATCGATCCAAGTAACGGCCACGTCATCGATGTGGGCATCCCTGTACCTGGACAGACTTTGGCCGGTTTGGCGCTAACCAACTCAGGGGCTCTGTTCGGGCATCTGGCCTATAGCGAGTTTGGTGGCAATTCGCTCTATGAAATTGATCGACTTACGGGTACCGGCAGGTTGGTCGGCTCGATAGGCATGGATGTTGGTGGAGGGTTGGCTTACGATCCGAATCGCAATCGGATCTACGCGATTTCGCGTACCGGCGGCCAACTGATACGCATCAGTCAAACAACGGGACAAGGTTTCACAATTGGGTCGGGAAACTCCGGACTCGACTCTCCGGGTGCCGCGGCCTTTGATACCGACCAAGATCGCTTGATCGTATTTGATGATGCGGACAACGAGTTCTACGAGTTCAACCCGAGCAACGGAAACGCCATACTGCTGTCGGTCGCTACGACGTCACTGAGCTCATTTGCCATGACTGCGCAACTTTCATCTTTGAACAGTAATTCAGCATTGCTCACTACCTCGTTGCAGGACCACCAAGAACAGCAGAATAGATTTTTTTCGTGTCCTTCGTGTTTTTCGTGGTTAATACAACTCCCAATCCTCCAAGTTCGTGAACGGCTACAATTTGGCTTAGGGGTGCTCGACAAGAATCAACAATCGCATTGTGAGTCCGAGCGGGTTTTTGCAACAAATCTCCGCGTCGGCCGGTGTGATCAGTCTGAAAAACGAGTCTAGATTCATTTCATCGTTCCAACAAATCCTGCCGTGGATTGTGCAGTTTTCGAGGCTCATTCTCACTTGCGCAAAAGCATCGCCGCGATTGGCGTTGCGAGTCTTAACTGGCTAGAATGCTGCGATGCAAGACGTAACTCAAATCCTATCCGCCATCGAAGCTGGTGATGCCAATGCATCGGAGGCTCTGCTGCCGTTGGTCTACGAAGAGCTACGAAGGCTCGCGCGAGCCAAGCTGAATCATGAGCGCCAGGGCAGACGCTACAGGCGACGGCGCTGGTACACGAGGCGTTTTTGCGGTTGGTCGATCAAACGCACACACAGCAGTGGGACAATTCGCGGCACTTTTTTGCAGCGGCCGCCGAGTCGATGCGGCGCATACTTATAGAGCGAGCCCGACAAAAGCAAAGCTTGAAGCGCGGTGGCAAACATCAACAAGTAGAATTTTCGCCCGAGATTGAACCCAGTTTCCTACCCTTGGCTTGTGACGACATCCTGGGGCTGGACGAAGCGATCGAGAAGCTCCAAGAAAAACATCCTCGCAAGGCCGAGTTGATCAAGCTCCGGTTTTACGCCGGCCTGACCACGGCCCAGGCTGCTCACACGCTTGGAATCTCTACTACCACCGCCGAAAACGATTGGGCCTACGCCCGCGCCTGGCTGCGATTGGAGATGTCCGGCGAGCCCGACGGCTGAATTCTAGGATTTTTCGAAAATTCCATTGGGGTGTTGGCGACCGGATTTCGCATAGTAATGCGAGAGCCTAACCAAGAATAAAGGTGGAGCGAATTCGATGGCCAGCCAACAACTCGATGACGAACGGATATTCCACACCGCGCGGGGAATCCCTGACGCCGAGATTCGGGCCGATTATCTCGAGCAGGTTTGCGTTGGCGACCAAGCGCTCCGAGAGCGCGTCGAGGCACTTCTTGCGGTCCACGAAAAGGAGCAGTCCTTTCTGAAAACTGCGCAATCGGAACCCGATCCAACTATCGATCAGAAACCATTAACCGAAGCCCCCGGGCAAGAGATTGGCCGCTACAAGTTGCTACAGAAGATTGGAGAAGGCGGTTTTGGCGTGGTTTTCATGGCAGAGCAAGTGCGTCCGATCCGTAGAAAGGTCGCCTTGAAAGTCATCAAACCTGGCATGGACTCAAATGCGGTAATTGCGCGCTTCGAAGCAGAACGCCAAGCCCTGGCCATGATGGATCACCCAAACATCGCTCGCGTTCTAGATGGCGGTACAACAGATACAGGACGCCCGTACTTCGTCATGGAATTAGTGAAAGGTGTCCCACTGACGGAGTATTGTGATGCAAACAAGCTGCCCATGAAAGAGAGATTGGAACTCTTTACAACGATCTGCCATGCAGTGCAACATGCTCACCAAAAAGGAATCATCCACCGAGACTTAAAGCCATCCAATATTTTGGTGACGCTTCACGACGGCAAGCCAGTCATAAAAGTCATTGACTTTGGCGTTTCCAAAGCGCTCAACCAAAGGCTGACAGAGAAAACATTGTTTACGGCCTTCGGCCAAATGGTAGGCACACCACAGTACATGAGTCCTGAGCAAGCCGAAATGAGCGGTCTCGATGTCGATACTCGCAGTGATGTCTTCTCCCTCGGCGTTATTTTGTACGAGATGCTCACGGGGTCAACTCCACTCGATCCCAAGAGGCTTCGTAATACTGCCTATGCAGAACTCCAACGCATAATCAAGGAGGAACAACCGCCCAGGCCGTCACATCGAATCAGTACAATGGGCAAGCAGTCATCGGTAGTAGCTGCAAATCGCCAAACAGACCCCAAGATACTACGTGGTGCGCTTCGTAGCGAGCTTGACTGGGTTGTCATGAAAGCGATTGAGAAGGACCGAAATCGTCGCTATGAAACAGCACAGGGCTTTGCAGCGGATATTAGGAAATACCTCAACTCTGAACAAGTCGGGGCTTGCCCACCGTCGAGTAGCTACCGCATGAAAAAGGCGCTGTGCAGATATCGAGGTGTGTTGGCGATTGCAACTCTGATTCTCATTACTCTCCTTGCCGGCTTGGCAGGAACGACGTGGAAGTGGATCGATGAGTGGAAGGCAAAGCAAGAAGCTGAATATGCGCGGCGAGACGAACGACTGGCACGAGCAAGAGCAGAAGACGCACTATCGGTTAGCAGGCGTAAGCAGGCTGAGGCTGAAGCAGCTCGCGACAATCGTAGTAGAAGTCTATATGCAGCAGAGATGAACAATGCATTTGCAGCCTGGTACGACCACGACTACTTCTTCGTTGAGGCAATGTTGGAAAAGTACAAGGCGCGCTCATATAGAGGCTGGGAACACGATTATCTTGCCCGCCAATTTCGCAAGATCGATGACCCTGAGCTAGTCGCTTGTGAGTCGGACCCTTTACGAATTGAACTTTCGGCTGACGAAAAGTGGCTTATCCAGGGACACGCGCTTGGAAAGTCATTATTCACGTTAGTCAACCTCGATACAAAGGAAACATTTCCTTACGGAAAAGGCGACGCCGGTGTCTTCCATTTTGCTTACGCACATTTCTCGCATGATAGCAAGAGTTGGGTACATCCCAATAATGATTTCAGCTCCCTTATCATTCGGAACGTATTAGGCGGGGAAATCACTCACACGATGGAACTGCCAGCGCCATACGACAAGCCAGATGTGTACATTTCTGCCGCACGTTTTGCTCCCGATGATCAATCCCTTGCACTTATCATCGAAAAAATCGGGGTTTTTCGCTATGACCTCGCGACCAAAGAGGTTGTCCAGCTCAGTGAACCAGCAGACGAATATAATTCGCATTTTGACCGATTTGAGGACTTGCAGTTCAGCTCGCACGGTGGAATGCTCGCTGTTACTTCTCTGCCGCCAAGAATCCTCAGTTATCCAGATGGAAAGCCCATCACATTCGCGAAGACGGTTGGCAGTAAACAAATCACGTCCCTGGAATTCATCGAAAACGACAGCCGTCTTGCATATTGCAGTGCCGACGGAATGGTGCGAGTGATTGACTCTAGTTCCGGAGACGAGGTTGGCACCTACGGTCCCTTGGCAGGTGAGGCACGCCAACTCGCGTATTGTCCAGTAACGAACCGATTGGCAGTCTGTTCCCGCGCGCGCATCGCGAAGATTCTCGATGCTAGCACCTTAGAAGAAAAAGACGAAATCCTTGGATGTTATGCTCTCTATGCGTTGGACTTCAATTCATCTGGAGGAGTGCTCTACGGGTCCTATGACTCAAAGGTACGGCTGCGCGCAGCAGGACGAACTGGCTCCTTAGCCAGAGTTTCTACGGGTGGATATGCAACGGGTCTCACGTTCTCTACCTGCGGAAAATACTTGGTCTGTCTTGTGAACGAGGAAGCAGCTTCAAATCCTGAACAAGGTCAGCAGGTTGTAAAATACCTGCGACTTCAGGGACAAGAAGACTGGATGTCATTTCCGAACGCTTCGCCAAGAACCACTTCCGTAGCCTGTGCTGAGATTGGAGAGCGCAGCGTGCTTGCCATAGGGACGAAAGGGCCAGCCCAGCTTCGATTGATGGATTTAGAAACCTCAGAAGAATGGGGACGTGTCATTACCATCGATGACAAACTTGAAGTCTCAGCTCTGTGTGCCATCCCCCATACAACTACGATTGTATGTGGATTGAGCGATGGAAAGCTCATTAAAGTTGACATCGAGACCCGTCGTGTCAGCCTACTTGCTGAAAGGCATAAGTCGAGCGTTACTGAAATCAAGGTCCTGAACGATGGCAGGCTGGTAACAGGTGCTACCGATGGATGCGTTTGTGTTTGGAGAGGCGGCGAATTAGATTTTGAACGTTTCGAGCCAGGTCGATGGATACGTGGCTTGGATGTCTACGAGGACCAGTTCGCGTATTCACTTTTTGGGGCGCCCAACAAGGACCTGAACCACATTCTTGTCGTAGATGCTGGTACGCAGGCAGCAAGGGGATTCTACGGGCATAAGAATTCGGTGCACGGTGTTTTTTTCATCGATGGGGCGCGAGAACTCGTTACGCTTGGCGGCGACCGGACGATTAGGTTCTGGGACACGAAGAACTTTGAGCAAAGAGCCATGATTCGTGAGAACGAGATTCTGAGTCAATTGGCCATATCTCCAGACGAATCCACGATCGCGGCTGGCTCTCGCGAGGGGTCAGTGTTTATTTACCGTCGGTGAACGACTGCATACGAAAAAGGCAAAATAATCACTTTCGTGTCAAGGATCGAGAGCGTAGTTGCAATCGAATGCGACCTTTCTATTCTGATGGGCTCCCTGGAGTGCACCAATTCGTCGTCGCCACAGTTGGTAGTTTCAAGTTTCGATTTGTTGTTTCTACATGCTACTCGGAGAACTCGAGCACAGCGGAGCAGTTGGATTCCAATGCCATTGTGGCTCGCTTCGAGGCCGAGCGACAAGCGCTGGCCATGATGGACCACGTCAACATTGCTCGCGTGCTCGACGGTGGAGCCACCGACAGTGGCCGCCCCTATTTCGTGATGGAATTGGTCAAGGGTGTTTCGATCACCGAGTAATGTGATAAGAACCAATTATCGACTAACGATAGGCTTAGGCTTTTCGCAACGGTTTGGCAGGCAGTCCAGCATGCCCGCCAGAAGGGAATCATTCACCGCGATCTCAAGCCGTCCAACGTGCTGGTAACACTCGCAGACGGTCAGCCCATTGTGAAAGTCATCGATTTCGGAGTGGTCAAAGCGACCAATCAGCAGCTCACTGAAAAGACCCTGTTCACAGCTTTCGGACAGATGATCGGGACACCGCAGTACATGAGTCCCGAGCAAGCGGAAATGAGTTGCCTAGACATCGATACTCGTAGCGACGTCTATTCGCTGGGAGTCATTCTTTATGAATTGCTCACTGGTACAACGCCGCTTGAGGCCGAGAAGTTGCGCACTGCTGGTTTCGTCGAGATGCAACGTCTAATACGCGAGAAAGAGCCGCCGAAACCGAGCACGCGTCTCAGTACATCAGGTGAGAGGCTGACAGTTATTGCGAAGCATAGAAGTATGACGCCCGAAAAACTCAAGAGCCAAGTGCGCGGCGACTTAGACTGGATCGTGATGAAGGCCTTGGAGAAGGACCGAGGCCGCAGGGATGAGGCAGCGAGTCACTTTGCTCTCGACATCAAGTCCTACTTCAGTGCGAGCCCGATTCAAGCCAGCCCCCCACTTTGGTATACCGCAGTTCACGATTTGTTTCTCGAAATCGGCTTGCGATTTCCGTTGCCGGACTGTTATTGGGCGCATTGACGTTGGGTTTGGTGGGTACGTTACGGAAGAGATTGTTCCGATCGCTGAGTTCATGCGGGGTGACGAAGTGCAACCTGAAATCTACCTCCAACCGAAATCGCAATCCAATCGACTTCGGGCTGAAATCTACTTCTTGGCAGGTATAGATCGATTAGCTAGGGGAAAACGGAGACAAGCCCGTGACCTCTTCGAAGAATGCGTCAAGACGGACTACTACGAATACCTCGTCTATCGGTGGAGCCGCGCTCTGCTGCCACTGCTCGACAACGAAAAATGGCTTCCGTGGATCCCAATTGCGGAACGCGCTTAAACGGAACTAGAAAACCTCCGTGGCTACTTCATTTCGCTAGACCAAAAACTGAAAAAGGCCGGAGGGAGACTACAACTGTGAGGTGTTCGGCCTGAGATCCTCGAAGTCTTTTCAATCACGCGTCTCGATCGAGTAAGGTCATCGATCTGGAAAACAATTCGGAACTTGTTCTACCTGGGAACGGTAGCCGACCGCATGTTGAAAACGCCGTTGCTCGAATTGATGCGCTTGAGGGTGCGCAAGCGGTAGCCCTGGCGCGGCAGCCATCTCAAGTAGGATTGAACACATTGAAATCCTTCTCGATGAGCTCAGTGAGTTGGGGTTTGAGCAATTGACACTTGGACCTACCCAAAATCTCCATCTTTTCGGGGCTATTTGTTACCGTGCCTTTCCATCTCTGTCAGGGATCGAGTTGCGACTTCTACTTCGCCCCATTCTCCGATTCCCTCAAATACTGAAGGCGATTTTCCAGTTGGCTTTCATGTCGAAGACTGTCTATCCGTTTTTTAGGTGGCTACGAGAGCTGTGACGAGTCTTCCGCTGTTCATAGGCTTAGCGTCGTAGCCGTATTGGCGCTCGGCATCGGTGCGGTGCAGAATCAGGCCAATCTCGCTCGATTCGATCGAAAAGCGACAGCCCGTCAGCAGCTTGGAAAGTTTGGTAGACAGTCCAATTGTAACGCAACTCTCGTGCACGGCGCTTGACGCCCGAGAGTACGAGCTTCGTCAATAGCTGCGGGGCGGCCGGCGACCAAACTAAATAGGGTGCCGAAGTCGTGAACCAATTCGCACCATACGTCGGGTTCAAGCCCTAGTCGCTGAAGGATCGGGGGCGTGTCCGAGGGAGTTACACCTCGCTTGCCTGCAACTGCTTGACGAGCGGTCCAATCGAGCAACGCCGGACGACGCGGCTGATGACATGCACGATGGACGGTTCGTCGGGTGAAAAGACTTCACTACGGTTGGGTCGCGCCATGATAGGGTCTCCGAGAGAGGACTGAGACATCCCACTCGGCACCCGCTAGCTAGCACCGTTCCGAGTGTGGAGCGTCGAAGAATTTTCGACACAAGATAGACGGAGATTCGCCTGGTTTCTTACAAGAATTCTGCGATTTTGTCTGAAAAACATACCAGACTCAGCCATCGCGCGCTCCTCGATCAGTTCTAATTGCTAGCTACTCGCGAATTGCGGTCCCCCCCCCATGAACGTTCTATGTCCCCATGCCCCTCTCTTCCCCATGCCCCTCTCTCCCCCATGCCCCTCTCTATGGTCGAGCGTTTCGGTAGAGAATAACTAATACGTCCCTACGAGCAACCACGTTCGGGCAATGTAACAGATCGGGAAAGTCCATGAGTCGAATCCTTGTCTTCAGTTTCGCTCTCATTGCGCAAGCGGTCGCAGCCGATGACCTGATTGACGTCGTACCCACGATGCCAATTGGCAATGGGAGCATGGCTGTATTTCGAAACGCAGGCGAAGTGCCCGACACGGTATTAATTCACTTTCACGGTGCGGCGTCGACCGTCAAGCAGGCGTTTGTTCGAAGTGACCCGAAAGCGGTCTTGGTGGTCATCAATTTCCCTGGGCTGTCAACGGCATACTCAAAGCCGTTCGCCGAGGATCGTGAGCTGTTCAGGAAAATCCTCGAGCAAACTCATGCGGCGGCTACAGGTAAGACATCTGGAGAATGGAAACATGTTTACGTTTCATCCTTTAGTGCCGGCTACGGCTCCGTCCGTGAACTCCTCAAGACGCCGTCGTACTTCGAGCAAATCGATGGCATCATCATGGCTGATTCGATCTACGCTAGTCTAACTCCCAATGAACTCAAACGCGCTGTCGACGACGAGAATATGCGTGACTTTGCGCGCTTTGCCTCACTCGCGGCTGAGAATAAAAAGGTATTCATCCTGTCGCACTCAGCACAGCCAACGCCTTATGCAAGCACGACCGAGACAGCCGATTACCTACTGAATTCCCTGAGCATGACTCGCATGCTACACACGTCAATTTCGACAGACACGCTGCGTCAAACAAGCCGAGCGCAGCGGGGACAATTCATCGTTCTTGGATTCGATGGAGCATCCGGTCAGGAACACATGCTGCATCTGAAGCATATCGACAGGTTTTGGAACCACGTGCCGCTGCCGTAAATGCGTGAGTGCATGGGGACACACTCAGTTCTGTTCGGTGTCAGTTGGCGCTCAACAGGGATCAGCGCCAACGGCGACCATCACAGTCGAATCAGTACATGCTAGGATACAGTGGATTTGTCGAACGCGTTTCAACGCCAAAGCGTTGCTTGACGGGCAATGGAAGTCTATCTAACCGAAAAAAGGCACGTGATGAAAAACGTTTACCTGAATAAGTGCATGGTTTCAGCAGCCCGGACATTCCTGTCACTCATTTTGTTGGGGACATCCATCACCCTGGCTGAGAGCCCGATTGAACTCTCCAACGAAGGATCCAAAGAGCTGGCTAGCCAGATTCGAAGCGCATTGATCGAAACAGCTTCCAAACTAGTCGACTTAAAAATTGTTATTGCTGAGAAAGGAGACTTTTGTGTGCGAACTGAAGCAACGTCAGTTCCCGTCTGCTTCAAAGAGGTCTGGATGCACAGTGAATCAGCTCAAGCGCGCATGATTTGGCGTGAAAACGGAAATGACGTTGGATGGTGGACTGGCTTCGAATCGCTGGATGGCCCAATAACCACGGCTCATCTTACAACCGTGCCAGGCAACAAGTGTTGCTTTGATTTGTCGAAGCCATTGAACTTTGCCGACTCGCGGCCGCTCTTCGACACAACGGAAAGCCAGTCTCGTACGCTCCATTCCGTCGGCATGACCGCGATGAATGCGCCATTCTTATTCATTCCGTTGGTCGAGCTCGACAAGCCCTGGGTTCCTTCCAACCGAATGGGTGGATCGCCAATTGCGAATGATATCGCGCGCAGGCCCCTCTCAGATTGGCGCGTCTTGGGCGAGGAAAAACTGGGGGAGGAAGATGTAGTCGTTGCGGAGATCGCTCAGCAGGATGCGTTTGCAGTGCCCCTCACGCGTCATTCGGGCAAGCTAGAGCTTATTCCAGTCTACGTGGCATGGTTCGCGAAAGAATATGGATGGATGCCATTGCGGATCGAGCAGTCGATGCGGTATCGGTTGGACGGTCACGAGTACATTCTAGAACGTGTTCCCGACGGTAAGTCGTCTCTGGTTTACAAAGCATCCGACTTCACAAAATTTGGAAATGCTTGGATACCACTAGTTGGCAATCAGCGTCTGTATCTACCTGAAGAAAAAGTTGAACGAGCATTGGATCCCGATGCGTTGGCCGATACACTTCTGGCGAACGGGAAAATGACTATGCAAGGTCCGTTTCAAGTAGGATACAGTTATGAATGGAGAATTCTAAATATTGAACATATTGACCCAGCGTTGAATCTATGGTTTGAACCTCAACCAGGGGCGGAAGTGTACAACATGGACACCCAAAAGCGCTGCGTGCAAGGGGATTCAATTGCCTCGGCAAAATTCGCGGCGCGCGAGAACGCGATGGAAGCGATTGTCGGAAAGTCCGCTCCCGAATTTCCTGAGGGTGCTGTTTGGCTCAATGGAAGTCCGATGCGCTGGAATGACCTGCAAGGCAAAGTGGTCATCCTCAATTTTTGGGCGGAGTGGTGCGGAGCTTGTCGCGGTGAGCCCTACCATCTTGGTCCACTCCATGACGACCGACAGAACAACGGTCTAGCCATAATTGGTGTCCATCTTGCTGGCAGTAAGCTTTCAACAGTAGAAAAAGCTGTCAAGGAGCTCAACATCAACTATCCCATCTGTATCGATGTAACCAGCCGTGACAAAGACAACATCATCGAGGATGCGCTGTCTCCTGGCGAATTCTCATCTCTGTTCGCAATTGATAGCGTTCCACATTGCGTTGTCGTGGATCGGCACGGTATCGTCGCGGCATCGTTGCTGTCTAGCCGATTTGAAGATGCACTAAAGATCGCGCGACAACTCGCGAATTCTCCATAAATGACATGATCAAGCGGAGAATCTCATGTTAGGTCGTGATAACTCGAATGCCTTAGCTCGCGGAGTGCAAGTCGATTAGCTGCCTGAAATGATTGATTGCAGTCGTTCATTCTTTTGCCTCCTCGAAAGAAAAAGTGGGTCGTCAATAGATTCGAACAGAATTGATCCAATCGACTTTCAGTTACCGTATTCCAATAGGTGCTCCACATATCGCTCTCGCATCTGCGTCAAATCACGTCTAATAACTCAGCAGATTAGAGACTATACTCGGCTGCGGTGTACAGGACCGAAAGCTCATAATCCGCTTCGACAGGAAACTCGACTTCGTAGTCCGCACGATTGGGATACTTGCCCGCATTCCAGATGCACGCGTGAACCGTCGCGTACAACTCGCCGCGCAAACTGATGTGCAGGATGCTGCGATCGTAGGCGTGGGCCTCGAAGGTGATTTGCGAAGGTCCCGTCGCCAGTGCGGAGCTGACCAGTACAGCGCTCGCCAATACGGAAGCAAGGCATAAGTGAATTGCCAATTGTCGTGGTGTACGCATCGCTCGCATTCTGGGTCAAGTGTGAAGCTGGTATCCCGATCGCTGCTCACGCTGCTGCCATGTGTTGGCTTCAGGATCACCGACGATCTGCTGGGTGGCAGGATCCCAAGCGAGTTTTCGGCCGAGACGTATCGAGATATTTGTCAAGTGACAGGCCGAGATGGTGCGATGCTGAATCCGCACTGGCGAGATCGGCTCTTGCCGCGATTTCACGCACTCGAAAAAGTTGCCCATGTGATCGCGGCTCGGCGGCACGCGCCACGAACCTTCCGGCAGCGGATTCTCTGTCAACTCTTCAACCGCTTTGCCATACACTCCGCCACGGTTGACGAAAACCCGCCCTTTGTCACCAATGAACATGATCCCATCGCGATCGAAGGACTTGATCTCGTCGGGGCAGTCCTCGCCGAACAGTCGATAGTCGTCATAGATCGTCGCTTTTCCGCCGTGCTTCTCGCGAGCTCGTTCGGCGTGCGTTCGATCGACATCGCAAACGGCTACGACCTCGCCAAAAACGGCCGCTTGAGCCAGCACCGCCGAACCGCGTCCGCCCACACCGATCGCTCCAATATGCGGGCGGTCGCTGCCGGCTTGTATCGGCTCGGCCTGGGCAACCGCTCCGCTCAGCCAATAGGGAGCCAACGCTCCACCGACAACGCTGGTGGATGCCTTGAGGAACTTTCTTCGAGTAGACCGAGCGTGCGACATGCGAGAGTCCTCAAGAGATTGGTAACCGTTCACGAAATTGGGGGATTGGGAGTTCTATTATCCACGAAACACACGAAGAACACGAAAAAATATATCGGCTAGTGTTCTTGGTGGTCCAGCAACGAGGTAATGAGCAATGCCGAAATACTATTCAAAGATAAAAGGTGCAAAATCATGGGAGCGATGTTCGAGGTTTACAAAGAGCATTAGGAACGAATCGTCCGCTAAAAAGGCTTTGAGGATGAAACTGCGAGTGTACCAAACAATTAAAGAAGAACAGAACCAGCTTTTCGTGTTTTCCGTGGTTAACAGAACGAACTAACGCGTGAATGGATGCGAGGCAGGCATTTCCGCCTGAGCGGCCTTTTCGATCCAGTCGGCTTCGCCATACACACCTGCCTGGCTGTAATCAAAAGGTATGAAGCCGATCTTGAGCGCGGGTGAATCGGGCTGCAGGTGGTAGTCGTTATTCTCGGGATCGACGAACATGGGATCGGCGATGAGCGAGTTTTCGTCGTGACCAAGCTCCTGCCACGCGGCGCGATCCATGCCAGCGAAAGTGAAGTCATCGCCCGCTGCATTGAAATAACAGTTGTTGTCCACTTTGGCTTGGATCTTATTCCACGGTCCTCCAAAGAGCGCCCCGGTTTTCCAGTACACGATGTTGTGCTCGAAGGTGAATGACAAATGGTCTTCAACGCGTGTGGCTGCAACTTGTGGATCCTGGCTACAAACCAAAATATTATTACGAACGATATTGTCTTTTCCGTAGTGCTGATGAAAACTACCTGTCTTCGTGTTGTAGACTAGATTGTTCTCCATCGTGATGCCCGTGCTCCCTTCGTCGGTATACAGTCCCCAGCCACCGTAGGAATAGGATTCGATATCGTGAAAGATATTGTTGCCGATGACCGTTCCTTCGGAGGGCCCCAGAGTATAGATGCCCCCCATGTCGCTCAGCACGCCTTGACCTATATGGTGGACATTGTTGAAACGGATGCTGTTGTTCTTTGCCAGACCATCGCTGTATCCCCAACGCCAACCCGCTGAAATGCCGGTGTAGTACAGGTCGGCGATGTCGTTATGAGTCACGGTATTCTCGCCGCTCTGCCCGATCCAGACGCCAACCGCTTCCGTATGAATTCGCCCGCCATGATGGATGATGTTGTTGTCGACGGTGATGTGATGCGTTCGTTCGTTCAGATTCGCGCGAATCTCTCCCTCGCCGATCCGCACGCCACCGGCACCAAGATCGGCGAGGTTGCATTGGCGGATTTCACAGTCCTGGCAGCCGCGACGAAACCAAGCGGCATAATCTCCGGTGTGTCGAATCTCGCAATCAACCATCGCCACGTTCCGAGCGCCATCGACCATCACAGCGGCTTCGGTCGCAAAGGCAGCTTGATACGGAGCGTAGCCCTGAGGCGGCAGGCGATACGAATTGTGCTGAAATGAAAGACCCTGCAGAGAGATATGTTCGACGAACTGATCTTGCTCCGGGTTCCCCTGAATCACGACCAGCTTTTCCGCCACCGGAGCGATGACTTCCGCTTGGGTCATATCCTCTCCTGGTAGCGGCTTATAGTACAACGTCCCCTGTCGACTGAGGAACCATTCGCCCGGCGCGTCCAAGGCCGCTTTGAAATTCTCGAGATGGAAGCGCGTCTTGGCAGGCCAGCCGGAATAGCTCTTGAGTTGCTCGCCGATCGTGATGATCGTGTTGGCATCGTGATCGACTTCACTCACAAAGCGGCGGCTGATGCACCACTTGTGAACGGCCACCAGTGTCACGTCATGAAGTTCTGCCTCGCTGAGCCCCTTGAGCGGTTCAAGCGAGCTGACGGGAATCTCCGTCGTGCGACGAAACTTTCCCGACTGCCCTTCGAGCGGAACTTCGACGGTTTCGCCCATGTGATCGTAGGACTGGTTCGGCGTTTTCGCTCGCACCGCGCGAGTGCCATTGACGACTAACTGCTCAAAGGTCCATTTGCCAGCGGCCACGTCCGGAATATCAGCCTGCCAGATCCCATCCTGCGCAGGCCGAAAACCGACGATTGCTCGTCCTCCGGAAATTACTGGCGAGGCACCTGGCGCACGTTCGTAGCTGATCGGACACGACTTCGTGCCACTATCTTGGGGCGTAAGCACAAACGGCTTCGTCAGCGAATAGACCCCATCGGCTACGATCACATGCACCGGCTCAGCGAGAGGTGTGTCTGCTTTCCATCCGCGAATGATATCGCGCGCTCGAGCGAGCGTGGCGACGGGACCATCACTGCGATCTGCGTTGGGCTGAACTAGCTGACCCGTCCAAGCGTCATTTCCGCTCGGAGAGACATGGATGGTTTCCGCTGCGGCAGATTGCCAAATGATACATAGTCCAACCCAAAGGACTGCAGATGAGAGAGAGTATTTTTTCATAATGCACTTGGGAGCTGGAAGCGTATCCCGATTTCGAAACCGACACGAATTTCGCGAGCGGAGCCTAGCTTGGAAACGCCAAATTCAGAATCATGCTATACACACCATTGAGGGTCTAGTATATTGGCTTTACATAGCCGATGCAATCGGCCAGTGGCGCAAGCCTGTCAGCTATCGATGGAGTAAATCGTGAGACCGCTGTTTGCATGTCTATCATTGACGCTCGCTCTAGGGCTGGTGCCATCTTCACAGGCAGACGAGAACGCTGTCGTCTGGAGCGCTAGGGCTACCGACTCCGGTTTGGTCGCAAGCCTGCGTGGTCAAACGCTTGCAGCCTACCAATCGACCCCCTACCCTCAAAAGCCTTACCTCAAACAATTGTTCACGCCTGGCGGACAACAAGTCCTGCTCGATAGTCCGGCGGATCACGTTCATCATCATGGCCTGATGTTTGCGATCTCCGTCGATGACATCAGTTACTGGGAAGAGGGCGACCGCGGCGGACGACAAAATGTCATCCAGACGCAGACAGACGATCATGGAATGCTCTCGCAGACGCTCCGCTGGATCGACCCGCAGGGCGCGGTCGCTCTGCACGAACAACGTCGAATCCAATTGGCTCAGACGGCCGACACCACTTGGCTCACTTGGCAATCCACGCTGACCGTTCCCGAAACGCTCGAAAGCGTTCGCTTGGGCGGAGGTCACTACTATGGACTGGGCATGCGATTTATCCGTGCGTTCGATCAGGTGGCAACTTTTCAATTTGCAGGAGCTGCCGAAGGCGAACCGGTGCGCGGTACGGAAAAACTGACGCGAGCGAGTTGGGTTGCCTGTCGTGGCAAAGTCGACGAGCGCTGGGTGACTTGCGCCATGTTTAGCTCTCCAGACAACACTCGGCCTCCGGCGTGGTGGTTCACAATGGACAAACCGTTCGCCTATCAATCGGCCACATTGAATCTATGGAAACAACCGCTCATCCTCGAGCGACATGATGCGCTGCAGTTGACCTACGGCGTTGCACTGATCGATGGTGACATTCCCGCTGAACAAGTTGAAACGCTTTACTTGCAGTGGGTCGCGAGCCTTTCTGACGAACTCCAATCCCCTCCCTCCCTAAGGAATTCCAAATGAATCCCTCCCGCAAGAGTGAACCAGCGCCGATCACTAAGCCAGTGGAAAACCATCCGAATCCTGGGCGACGGAGCTTCTTAAAAGCAGCGACTGGTGCGGCAGCGGCCACCGCCGTCTTTGCACCTCGATTTGACATTCTGGCCGATAGTGCAAAAGGGGCCAACGAACGAATTGGTGTCGGCTTCATCGGAACTGGCGGCCGCGCTGGCGCGCATATTGACATTATCAATAAGTTCAAAGAACGCGGCATCGCTCAACCGGTAGCGGTGTGCGACGTCTATCGGCCACGCTTAGAAGCTGCCAGCCACAAGGCCGGCTCGACAAAGATGTACATGGAGCACGAACAACTGCTCGACGATAGGAATGTCGATGTGGTCTGCATTGCCTCCCCCGATCGCTTGCACGCTCGGCAGGCGATCGACGCCATGAAAGCCGGCAAGGATGTGTACTGTGAAAAGCCGTTGACGCACTGGAGCCAGTTTGATCTTGCCAAAGAAGTCCAGCAGGTAGCAGATGAAACGGGCAAATTGGTGCAAGTGGGCACGCAGCACATGGCGGATGACAATTACCCACAAATCATCCAGTTGATCCGTGACGGTATCATTGGCAAGCCGGTTCATGTTCAATGTAGCTACTTTCGCCGTGGCGACTGGGGCGAACGCATGCCAATCCCCGACCCCAATGCGAAACCCGGCCCCGATTTGCTATGGGATCGCTTCCTAGGTGACGCGCCACAAGTCGACTTTTCAGCCTCCAGGTTTTTTCAGTGGCGGATGTACCTGGACTACGCGGGCGGTCCCGCGACCGATCTGCTGGTCCATACCTTTACGCCGATCTTTTGCGTGTTGGAGCTGGATTATCCGACGCGAGTCTTTGGCGGCGGCGGAACTTTTCAGTATGACCGCGAGGTGCCCGACCAGTGCAATATTATCGCAGACTATGAAAACGGCCCCAGCGTGGTCATGACCAATTCGCTGTCCAACCATGTCCCCGCCGACACGTTCATTCGCGGCACCGATGGTTTGATCTCATGGGGGATGCTGCAAGGGGGAAATGAATATGGCGTGCGCATCGTTCCCTTTGGCGGCGATAAAAAGGAGGTGGTCATTCCCTGGAACGGGCAAGGTGACACCAGTAAGTTGTGGGAAGATTTGCTTTCGTGTGTCAAGTCGCGACAGCAGCCCAAGTGCAACATCGGCATGGCCGTCCGCGTTCAAGCTCCCTTGTCGATGGGGGTCTTGTCGCATCTGAACAGCAAGGTTGCCCTGTTCGACAAGGCCAGTGAATCGATCAAACTCTCGTAGTCTTCCTAGAGAAAAAGATCACTGGTGGCAGCGAAAAAGCGAAGGCGATGATCAGCCGACCGATGCATGAACCCTGGACACGGTGACACCTTCCTTAAACAATTTTTCTGAGCGAGCAACAAATGAAAATTGGTGTGTTCCTGCTGATCGAACCTTTCGCCAGCGTCGAAGTGCAATTGCAGCGCGCCCAACAAATGGGGTTCACCTGCGCCGACATAACCGACACCAACGCCGGGGGAAGCATGCTGGGGACCGCTGGGTTCTCACCGACGGTCAGTCTGGATGACAACCCGTTCGCGGTTAGGCGGACGTTCGAGAAATATGGAATTGAACCGACGGCCGTGTGCGCGCATGCCGCGTTGCTCGAACCGAGTAGTCCGGGAACCTATGGCACCGCCGAGATCATGAAAGCGATTCAATTTGCGGCGGCGATTGGCATCCAAGATGTCGTCACCACGGACACCGACCCACGATCTCCATGGGCGAGAAGCCTTTCGCATCAGGAGCAGGTGTTCGTGATCGCTGAAAAGCTCTGCATGCCGGTCCAAATGGCAGAAGACTATGGAGTGCGAATTTTGTTAGAACCTCACGGACCGATCACCGACTCGATCGCCGGAGTGCAGGAAGTCTTTGAGCGACTCGGCCATCCGGCCTCGCTGGGAGTAAACCTTGACACGGGAAATGCGTGGCTTGGCGGTGCGGACCCCGTTGAGTTTGCGCGGGTGTTCAAAGACAAGATTCATCACATTCACTGGAAGGACCTCGCAGCGGAGTGGGAGCCAAAGCGAGGAACCTTGTACGGATGCGGATTCTCGACCATTGCACTCGGCGACGGAGTAATCGATATCAAGGGCGTTTGCGACGTCCTGAAGGATTGCCCGATCGCCAGCTCGACACTTGAAATTGTCGGGGACGAGCAGATACTGAAACGAAGCGTCGACTACTTGCACCAATGCGGAATATAAACACTATGAGATACTTGAAGCTTGGATCATCGGACTTGAACGCGTCGGTCATCGGCATGGGGGCCTGGGCCATCGGCGGCGGGTCCAGTTGGGGTAGCCACGTCGATGATGACTTGGCGATTCAAACCATCGAGAAGGCCTTGGACATGGGGATCAATTTTTTCGACACCGCCCCAGGCTATGGATGGGGGCATAGCGAAAAGCTGCTCGGACGCGTGATCCAGGGACGACGGGATCAATTTATCGTCGCTACAAAATGCGGACTGTGGTGGGACGACCAGCGCGGTTCTTTCTTCACGGTACTCGAAGGACGCCCAATCTATCGCTCCTTGAGACCCGACACGATCGCCATCGAGATCGAGCGGTCGCTGAAGAACCTCAACACCGACTTTATCGATCTGTATCAGATTCATTGGCCTGCGGTTGAGCCAGAGAAAACACCGATTGCGGAAACCATGCAGACGCTGACGAAATTGATCGATGAGGGGAAAGTGCGCGCGATCGGTGTCTGCAATGTCAGTGCGGATGAACTACAACAATATCTCGATTGTGGAAAGGTTGTCACCGATCAGTTTCGCTATTCGATGCTGTATCGCGAGGCGGAACAGGAAATCCTGCCGCTCTGCCAGCGGCATGGAATCTCGACGTTGACGTACATGTCACTCGAGCAGGGACTGCTAACTGGCAAAGTGACGATGGACAGTGTTTTCGAGGAGGGAGATTTTCGAACCAACGCGGTTTGGAATCCGTGGTACTCGCCCGTGAACCGCCGACGAGTAATCGACTTGCTGGAGGGCTGGCAGCCGCTTTGCGAAAAGCTCAACTGCAATCTTTCCCAACTCGTGCTCGCCTGGACACTCGCTCAAGATGGTGTCACGCATGCCCTAGCCGGAGCTCGGCGACCGGAGCAGATCGAGCAGAATGCAGCCGCCGCCGACTTGTCGCTCGACTCGCAAACGCTTCAGCGGATCAATCAAGACCTGCTTGAGATATCCGCAGAACTAGCCCAACAGCAATCACCCCGAGTGCTGCCAACTTAGTCTTTACCGATCGGTTGCCGTGCGCTGTGGGCCGCTCTCCAGACCAAAGCTCCGAGAACTCGAAGCACTCCAAGAAAAAACGCATCAAGCAGACGCGCCGCAGGTTCTACAATGAACAAGTTCGGATTGATCGCGCACCTACTGACCCATTGCCAATGGTTTTACAGAAATGAAATTGATGCGATTGGAAATTCCACCGTGCTAGCGCGTCGGGTGCGTATTGCCTGCGAAATGTTCACGAACAATCGAATTGTCAACTTGGCATTTTCGTCGTGTAAAATCACTGGTCACAACTTCCGGGTGTTGCGACAACGACCAATCGTAATTTCCCATCCTCTGGGGCTACCACTTCAAAGGCGACCATCGTTGTACCTGGGTTGGCCGAATCCCACTCGTGGCGAGGTTTCTCCGTATTGACGGTCGTCCAAGTTGCTCCCAACGGTTCAGCGATTGTCAACGTCAGACGCTGAGCTTGTTGTTGCAAACGTAGTGTCGCATCAGCACCAGCTCCCACCTCTGCGCGAGTGATCATTCCCCAACGCACATGGCTTCCCGGTGCGAGTCCAGTCAAACTGTCTTCGATCCGCACCTCGCGCGAAGGCAGTAGCGTTACGCTACGGCGAACGCTGTCGGCTTGTCCCTTGTACACCGCACTTAGATCGGCGACAGTGTGTGGCGACTTGGGATCGACTGAAAACTCGACAATTTCGGCATGGCCCTTGGCAATTTGCAATTTTCCGTCGATGACTAGCGTGTTGTGCCCGGAGTTGCTTTGGCGAAAGATCGTCCAGCGATCAGATTCCTGCGCGGCGCTCCACAAATTCATGCCGCGCGACTCGATGCCATGGTAGCCTTCGGCACCCAAATCGATCGCCCAGCGCACTCCGTCGGCATCGAGTACAAACGATCCGATATCCATTTGACCATGAGGTGCTGAAGGTGAACCGGCTTTGAGTCCGACGAAAGTTGCATTGGGGTCAGTCCAAGAGCTGCGATGAACGGCGACAGGTGTGCTACTTTCGCTCTGCCAATTCAATGGCATCTTGATGTCCGCTTCCTGTAGTTCGTTTTCGCTGCCATTGATCCACAGCAATGCCAGCGGCAGCAAGCGGTTTCCACCAGCCCCAGCGTCGTTCGGCTTGAATCTGTCGATCTCAGCTCTCAACCTCGCATCTTCACCGAGCAACCAATCGGAGCGACCGTAGCGCTGAGCGAACCAGTATAACGTCGGCTCGGGACCTCGGCTCGCGCCGCCATCGGCATAGTTGAATGCATCACCCGATGGACCTGTCATCAAACTAGGATACTGCCCTGTTTGGTCAAAACCCTGCGCCTCGCTCAATCCGAAATCGCTTCCTAAGACACTGTCGAGCGTCGCCAACAACACAACATTGAAGCCGGTTCCGTAGGCCCAGTAACCAGGGCCTTCGGGGTAACTTCCTTTGGGTGCAAACGCCTTCATCGAGCGCGGCACATTTTGAATTGCATTGAATACCGTCTTGGCGGCTAACTCGGGTTCATCTTCGAAGATGGCGAGTGCACCGGCAGTCAAACCGCAATGACAAACTTGGCCCCAGTTGTTCGATGCCGTGACCCATTTGTTGTGTTTGGTTTCAAATGGCAATGACACCCCCTTGTGCTTGATGGCCTCACGAATGGTGTCTCGACTGGTTTGGTCCAGAGCGTCGAACATCCAGTCGTATCCGATCGCCATCGCCAACGTCATCTCGGCGACATCCAGGAAGTGGCTGGGGTTCCAATCGCTCAATGCGGCAACCGCCAGCATCTCTTGCCTGCCACGCTCGACATACTTTGTCTCGCCGGTCAATTGGTACGCCATCGACAAGTTCAGCAAGCGTTCTAAGCAGCGGCGCGATTCGCGCAGTAGCCGTCGTCCTTCGAGTCGTCGCGTGATCGGCGCAATATCGCTTAGCAAATCCGCGCGGCGAATCACAGCTTGAGCAAGCACGTCACGTGTCGAAGTTGACTTTCCGAGTGACTCACGCAGTGCTTGAAACGTGGCCGCATCGGCCATCAGACGCGGGTGAGTTTCTGGCACGGCTTCGATTCGGGCCTGCAACGCTTCGACGTTCGTTGGAACAGCGGTGCCTTGCGCTGTCCCTTGCTGTAATGTCCCCTGCTGTAATACGAACACTGGCAACATCAACAAGGTCAATCTATTCATCGCCGACTCCAATTGCAAACTGCGTTTTGTACCCATTCCAGGCACAGAGGATGGAGGCCATGCTCCATCGAAATACTCACTGTATCGATAGCTTTCAGCATTGCAACCGTCCAGTCTCTACGGATCACGACAAAGGCTGTTGGCAGCGTTGGCAGTACCATACCAGTTGAAGCCCAACGCAACGCCAGTTAGACTGCCGAATCGGTCGGACAGTCCGACCCGCTTTACGATCCTCAGGTCTGGCAAAACATGCGTGAAATCCACTTGTTAACGCAGTTCGTCGGGCAGGGCGATGGCGAAACTCAGGAAGATGTTCCGCCTCAGACCATCTCGGTGGTCGAATGGATTCCTCCGAACGCTCAGTAAAAGCTGCTACGCATCGTGATGTCCCAAGTCTCTGCAGTCCATTGAGATCGACGGAGAACTAGAATTTCATCGCGAGCTGTTTTGCAAACAAGATGTTGTGATGTAGCTATCGTTGCAGGCTCTAGCTGTTAACAGTACGGTGTCGTCGTCGTTTCGTGATCAAGATTCCTAGCATGGAAGCGAAGTTCAGCCAACTCGACGGCTCAGTCACCAGTGCGGATCGACCTAAAAACATCTTGCATCGCGCCGCGACTCCACCCAACAGCAATCACCCCGAGCGCTGCCAACTTAGTTCTCACCGATC
The DNA here is from genome assembly GCA_020852965.1 of Pirellulaceae bacterium. GTDB lineage: Bacteria > Planctomycetota > Planctomycetia > Pirellulales > Pirellulaceae > Aureliella. Next base: position 21,818 of record JADYZV010000090.1, read on the forward strand.
TATTGCCGTGCGCTGTGGGCCGCTCGCCAGACCAAAGCTCCGAGAACTCGAAGCACTGGTATGATGTCCCGCAAAGAAAAAAGCGTAAAGCAGATACGCCGCGGATTCTACAATTGTCAAATTCGGATTGATCACGTCCGTGCTGACCCGATGCCATGGTAGCCTTCGGCACCCAAATCGATCGCCCAGCGCACTCCGCCGGCATGGTTGAATGCATCACCCGATGGACCTGTCATCAAACCGGGGTACTGCCCTGTTTGGTCAAAACCCTGCGCCTCGCTCAATCCGAAATCGTCTTGCCGCGAACGGGGCGAAACGGATATTAGGAAAACCAAAGATTCCAGGATTCACGCAAAGGGGTGTGGCGTCATCAACGCTTCCTGCCGCTTTTGTTTTTCCCCCATTTTTATGTCAACCCGAATCCGCTGGTCTGCTATTGCGACTGAAGGAAATGTACGGGAATGTCGCTACCGTCGAGCCGCTGCACCAACGACAGGCCCGATTGCATCCAAGCGGCATAAGCTTCGTTTTCGCAAGCGATACCGTACAATTTCTGTAGGTCTTCGTTCTTTCCCAGGGTACGCGTTACAGTACTGGCCGAAGCGTCCGCAAGAGCGAGCTCGGCGATGACTAAACGCTCTTCGAAAACACCCGCTTCGTCGAGGACGTTACCAAGCGGATCGACGATCAGGGAATTGCCATGCGAGCAGTTATGTCGCTCAATATTATGCGGATCCGCAGGACTATTGCTCATTACGGCATAGACCAAGTTTTCGGTAGCTCGCGAGATTTGCATCGATCGGTATCCGAGCAGTTTATTCTCGCTGGTAATACCGCTTTCATTATTGGCGATGAAAACGATCCTGGCACCTGCGGCGACGCTCAATCTGACCAGTTCGGGATATCGCAAATCGTGGCAGATGATGACGGTCGCCTCCACGCCAGCGATCGTAAAGACTACCGGCCCTCGCCCCGCACAATAATGCGGCTCGCCAGCGCGCCACGTCTTGTCATAGTGCCCCAAGAGGCGTCCGTGTTCATCGATCACTAGGACATAGTTCAGAAACTGATCATCTTGCTGGCCGGTGCTCCCCAACAAGACGGCGATGTTGAGCTCTTTGGCCAAATCGCGAATTTCGAGTTCCGCCTGCCTGACCAGCGCGAAATCGAGACTCTTCAGTTGCTCCCGATTGGGATAACCGGTCAAACACCCCTCGTGAAACAGCACGATATCACAAGCTCGCGATTTGGCTTGGCGAATCGAGTCCATGATCTTGCATCGATTGCGTTGAAGATCGTGCGTATCGGTCAGTATCTGCGCCGCTGCAACCTTGACGCTCCCCTGGTGCGGCGTCTGCGCTAGAGATGGCGATGCCAGTCCGCACACCAAACTACCTAAGAGAAAAACGCTAGTCTTCATCACCATTCACCTCTATCTATTCAACGCTCGGCGGTGCTTCGCGAGCAATGCAAGTTCGAAGCGCCAGTTTTTGGCGTTGCGTTATTATCGTAATTCGTCGCGCACGTTGTAGCAACCTACGCGACAACTGCGTCGATAACACTGGCGAACAGTGATAATGCATCCCCCTCGAGTGCAGTCTTTGCTGTTGGTTTGGCTAGTTCGGTCAATAGCCTCTTGGACGAAGCGACTGCACATCTCGGCGTGGGCGAGCCCAAGTTTCCCGCACCGCTTGACTCACCAGCTCCAAGACGGCGCGGTAGTCGGCGTCGTCTTTGTCGACGTAGACGTCCGGACCACAACTCTCGCGGCCACCATCTGACTCCGCCAGTGGCGCGGTAAGAAACTGACTCTGGTCCGCGTGGTGAATGTCAATCCAATCCAACCGAGTAACCTCATCCGGCTGGTGACACGCCCCACAGCGCCTCGCGTGAATATCCAAGAGCGACTGATGCAATACGCTGTCAGATGCTAGATCATAGGCCTCCGATTCCGCACGCTTGTTCACAAAGCGATCATGGTAAGGTGCGTTCGCATCGATCCACATCACCAAACGCAATTTTTCCTCGGCATTTAGCGAAACCGCGTCACGATGGTTCTCATCCGCAATCGCTTGGATGACTCGACTGCGATGTGAACCGTAGGCAAGCGGCGGAGTGATGCTGGCGTCCTGAGCGCGAGCCGGCGAACTGGCAATCAACCCTTCCGTCATGAGCGTGGCATACGCACGGTTATAGCCATAGTCGGGCACCCCATCATCGAGCGAAGTCAACCCGCCAGAGAAATCGAGCCCTTGAGCCGGCTTCAGCCCGCTATGACAGTCGAGACAGTGCTTGTCGAATACCGGCTGCACGTCACGCAAAAAGCTGATCGGACGATCGCCCCAAGGGGGTGGGATCATGGTAGCAGGCTCGCTCGGCAGTGAATAGGAGCTCGGTAGGTTTCCTGTATAGGAGGTCAATCCGCGAGTTTCATGGCAGCCGACGCAGGCTCGCCTCTCACCCGGTCGAAAGCTGATGAACGATCGCATGCGTTGCAATTCCATGCGATCCTTGTCCAACAACTGGAAATAGACGGCCGTGTCGGCCGGAACGCGGAACTCCACGCTACCATCAGACGACACCGGGACGTCCCCCAGGATTCGAATCGGCGTCCAACTTTCATCAGGAATTTTCTTTTCACTACTTTGCTTCACGAACGAGTGATCTTCCACGTAGCGATGGCCACCATACTTGTTGTCGTAAGGCCAACCGAGCGGCTCGGCGATCCGCAAGAACTTCACTTGTTCAGGCTGAACCTGGTCACTGCCAAATGTAATATCGCTGACTACGCACGTGGCATAGTCGACCGACCGATCTATCGTATCAGACAATATGGGCGGCCGCGGGCGGCTGCGAAGTGGAATCGGTGTAAAGCAGGAGATGGTCGGGTCTTTATAAATCAGCTCTTTGTTACCGAAAACATCGACCAGGTAGAGGGCGTAGCCGGTGGCATCCACTTCTGAGCCCAATTTGCCGAGAGGTCGGTTGCCGTACGCATAGGAAACAAGGAAGTACTTTTCCGATAGGGCCCATGGCGTAGAATAATAACCTCGGTGATCCACCACGCCCCCCTCAGGAACAGGCTTGCCAGCCATGCCACCTTCCGGAGGTTTGACTCCTGGCGTAACAATACCGATCCCCTCTGGCGTGTTGGGCCCCATTCGCGTATCGATGACGACCAGCGGACCTGCCGCCAATGTATGGTGCCCAGCGGCAATGGCCACCAGCTTGGAGCTACCTGGAATGGAGCGTGCATCTTCCAGTGCCCAGGGGTCAACGAGATGCTGTTTGAACAGAGCATTTGCGCCGGTACCATCTGGGCGGATCGTCCACAATGACTGGATGTATGCCCAACTCCGCTCATGATATTCCCAATGCGTGTACACAATGGACCCATCGTCCAACACATGAGGCAGATAGTCACCATCCTTGCTGACACTCAACCGCCTAATATTAGTGCCATCTGGACGCATCGCATACAGATTACAACTGGTTTCATCCTTGTCGTATTCATTGCATTGCAGCGAAGTACCGCATCGTTCGGACACAAATATAATGTCGCCACTCGGCGCGTAGGAAGGATCCAAATCGCTCCACTCGCCCCACGTAAGCTGACGCAAACGGCGACCATCGATGTCCATTTCAAATAGATGAATTGGCTCCTCTTGGCGTCGCAAATCGAAGTGTGTCCTGCGATCCAACCAACCCTTGGGTGGCTCGTGGCTCGCCGCGCGCGCGTAACCGAACACGACACGCTCACCGTCGAACCACAAATCCAATCCATGCACGTGTCCGGGACCCAACGCACCGTCGAGTAGGTATCGTATCTGTTGGCCTGAACCGGCGGATGGAAACGGATTCTCCAGAATACAAATATCGCCACCCGGACGTGAGACCCAAGGCATATGATTGAGACAGATGTCCGGATAGGTTTCTTGACAAAAACGTTTGACAAACAACAACTGCTGGAAATCCAATAGTGGATTCGCAAAGGCCAATCGCCGCACGATCCAACGAGCACGAACGTATATACTGCGTTTCTGCTCCACAGACGAATCGGACGATAGGGCACGGCTTTCCGCTTCGACCACGTCCAACTCTCGTAGGCTCCCGGTCACATCAACACCCGCACGCCGCAAGTCAGCCGCCAGCTTTCGCCCGCGCTCGATGCAGGCATCTGTAGGAAACTCTACCACCCCGCTTGTACTGGCTGTCGACCAAGGGCTCAAACTGCATTGGTCGGCAGGTCGCCCCAAGGCGAGATTCTTCGCGTCGCTTTCCGGCCCATAGAGCTCGACTTCATCGAGATGAAAAAAGAGCGGATTCGAGCTGGGAACCTGAAGCCGTATGAATCGAGCTACAAACTCAGTCGGTTCGAACGTCAACTCCAAAGGTTGTGCGCCCTCGATTCCACCGAAGTGTTGGCCACGATTCTCATATCGTAGAGTCCAATGCTGGCCATCCTCCGATGAAAGAACCTGAAGATTGTCCGCGTTATGTAAACCAGGTCTATAGTCGAGCCGGTTGTAGACAACCACGCGCCGAATGGGCACTGCCTGCCCCAGGTCTACCTGCCACCACGGTTTCGTATCCAGCCCAGTGTGGAACCCGTACTTGCCATTTTTCACACCATCGCAACCACCGGCCGCATCCGTTTGGGTTGTAATCCCCCCCTGCAGCGCTTGCAGCCAATCCTCCTCGATCATCTGGGACATCTGCTGCTCCGGAACGACTTCGTCGCGAGGTTGTGAAGCAGTTGGGGGAGCAGGCAACGGCTGGCGTGCGTACAGGCTGGGCAATCCCAACGAGATTAAGCAGAACAAACAGAGACCGGCTCTCTTGGCTACAACGATCGGGTTCATGGGCTCATCTCCGAGGAGTGAATAATGGCAGACGTGTAAACGCGGCAGGGTCCAAGCTGGAGATTCAATTAACAAATCGCCTAATCAACCAAATCGGCTCCTGACCCCGTTTTTTCGCTGACCCCGTTTTTTCGTTTTTTTAGCGTAGCGTGGTGAGGTAGGCGACCAGATCGAGTAACTCCGGCTCGGACATGGTCAAGTCGAGCGATTCGGGCATGAGCGAGCGATTCAACTGTCGTCGCTGTTCGACGTTCTTTAAGTCGACTCGATCTGTCGAGCCTGCGGTCGAGGTAATGACCAGTTCGTCTCCGTCGCGAGCAACTCCGCCCCGAAGCGTGCGCCCATCCTGCGTGACGATCAGCTCCTGCATGAAACCGGTCTTGATCGTTTTGCTGGGATACAAGATTGAGTCGATCAGATAGTCGACCGTGTTTGTGGCAGCCACTCCATCGAGAGGCGGGCCGCTGAATTCTGCTGGCCCACCAGAGCGATGACAACGCGAACAGACTTGACTACGAAACACGAGCCGCCCCAGCAGCGGGTCGCCCTGCTGTTGCCGCTCCAGCAATCGAGCTCGCAAGCCTTCTTTTTGCTGCACCGCAGCGGGATCGTTTTCCCGAGCATCGAGCTGAACCAGAATTGCCTGAGAGCCGGTTGAGATTTCCACAAACTGCTCGCGGGTTTTTAACGCGGCATGAAACTCTACGCCCCGAGCGGTGAGCCGCGACTCAAATCTCTCCAACAATTCGGTGACGGCAGTTTGGTCAACGTGATTTCGCAAACAACGCAAAGCGACCAGAGCGACTTCCCGCGTTGGCGATTCGAGCAGTTCTTGCCATGCTCGGCTTCCGAGCTGTTTTTCAATCTGCGAAAGGCTAACGATCGTTTCGAGCCGCTGCTCCAGCGGCGCGGCACTGTCTCCGACCACTTGCCAACACAGTTCAATGCAGACCGAATTGCCGACACCGAGGGTCGTGAGCGTGTGGTGCGTCTCGGCGCGGACTTCCGTGTCCTCGTCTCGTAAGAGGCGGCCGAGAAGTATGAACATATCGGGCTGTAGTTGGTCCTGCGCCAGGATCGCCAAGGTGCCGAGCTTATCGCCACGCGAGTGGAGCGGTGCCTCGTCGCTGGCCACTCGGTGCCAGAAGCGGTCGAGTGCGCCACCCCACGTGCCGCGTGTGGGCGACAGCTTCAGACGACCAAGAACGGCGACGCCGCGAATCGTTTCCTGTACCGACAGATCGCGTTTCAATGCCGAGATGATTGGTTGTTCGAAGGCCGAGTGAGGCCAACGTTCCGCCAAGGCGAACAATTCAACCAGTGGCACATTGCCCGGTTGTAAAATCAAGGCGATAAGCGCCGCGCGGGCGGCTTCTCCACGCACCCCTTCGTGGAAGGCCTCGTCCACTGCGATCAGACCGGCTTGGCGGACGTCAGCATCGGCATCGGTCACGAGATTTTCAAAGTCGGCTTGCTCTCCCAGTCTCGCAACTTCGAGCGCGGCTCGGTAGCGGAGCCACGGCGACTTGGCCGCTCCTGCTCGGAGCGACCTGACCACGGCACGTACTCGGTCAGCGCGTTGGGGCAGCCCTATCGCCGCTTCCAATTGAACCGCCGGATCGGGATCACCGACGAGATTCTCCAGTGCCACGGAGCGCACATCCTGCTCGCGCAACAGTTGAATCGCCAATCGCCGCACGCGCCAGTCCGCATGTTGCAAACCTCGCTCCATGATCGGCGCAGCGCTGGGCCAAGTGCTTTGTCGGAGCGTCCAAAGCGACTCGGCTGCGGTCAAGGCGTCTGGCTGGGTGAGCTGTTGGACGAGTTTCTCTGCGGCGGCTGGTCCCTCCGCTATCAAGGCTTCCCTGGTTCGTTGGCGCGTCCGATGATGTCGGCTGGCCAGACCAGTATTGGCTGCCATCTCATCCGTGGGCCGCTGTGACGCTCCCTCTTGGCCGACGTACGTGATCTTGTACAAGCGGCCGGTGAGATCGTTCTCGTCATCCATGCCGTACCAGTCGAGCAGGTACAGGTTGCCATCGGGTGCCATGGCAATCTGTGTGGGCCGGAAACGTGGGTCGCTGGTCGTGAGAAACGGTTCAGTCTTGATGAGTTCTCCGCGCTCGTCGATGATGTGTCGCAGGATAACGTGATTGGCTGACGGGAAGCCGTGAACGCCCCAATTGGCCACGAGCAAGTTGCCCCAATACTCGTGTGGAAAGGCCGACGAGTAATAGGCCAACACTGCCGTGTGCGCCCCAGGCGGATTCTCCCACACGGGTGGAGCCAGCGGATGCTTCCCAGCCAGCCACGGCCAATCGACCGCACGTGTCTGAAAATGATAGTCGCCGCCAACGATCGCATGGATCAAGCGGTTGGGGTTCCCCTCGCCGTTGGACAACACCCACAGTTCACCAAACGGGTCGATGTCGAACGAAAACGGTGCTCGCATTCCTTGCACGAGCAACTCGATGTTGGAACCATCCGGCTTGAAGCGAAAGACCGCCCCCGTATTGCCGCGCACGGCGACCTCGTTGTTGGGCCCGGACAATTTTGTGGGATGATCACCTACGCAAAGATAGACCAGTCCATCCGGTCCGAATGCCACACGATACATGCCAAATGGATTCCACGGAGTTTCGGCATCTTGCACGATGGTCTGCCGCTCACCCGCCTGGCCATTCTCGTCCAGCTCTGCGGTGAACACTTGATTGAGATTCGTTGCCCACAGCCGACTTCCGCGAACCGCCAGACCCATCACGGGGTCAGCAAAGCCGGTCGCCACTTCGGAACTCCGCGCGACATGACCATCTTCATTCAACTCAAGCCGGACAATCGGGTTCGTTGGCGACTCGGTGGGAGCCCCTTCGAGTCCGTATCGATAAGTGTGTGCCAGGCTGACGTAGATGCGGCCCGCTTCATCCACGGCCATCGTCATCGGGTTGACCAAGTCGGGTTCAGCCGCGAGGAGCTGGATCTCAAAACCCTCGGGAAGGCTGAACGTGGCGAGCGCTTCGGTTGGCGATAGCACGGGATGAAGCTCTGGTGCCGACGGCGGTGCAGCATCGCTGGCGATGCAAAGGCTCGCTGAGATTGCGACAAGGAAGCTCCACAGCCGAGCGATCATCACCGTGGCTCCTGTGGGGACTTCCCAGTTAACAGGGACCGATCATTGGCTGCCCAAGCGCACCCGCGCCGAATCAATTCGGCTGTACCAGGCGATCGAATCGCGCGGTCGTCATGGCCCAACGACGTGTGAAAAACGCGTCCCTTGCCATACTGAAACGCAAACGCCATGGGATGGTCCCTGCCGGTTACCTTCGATCGAGCGAAAGCCAGCAACTCTACGGACCGCTCGCCCACCAAGCCAATGTACAGTTCGTCATCCGTCTGAAAGTCGCTCATTCCGCGAGTGATGGGATGTTCGTCCTTGGTGATCTCGACCGTGAATGGCCCTCGCGGATCGTGGGTGTTTTCGCCGTCCCACACCCTGCCCACCAGATTGCGATACTCGGGCCAATCCCCCAACGCACCGCAAGCAAAATGCATCGCGACCAGCCCTCCGCCACGTTCGGCAAACTCGGTCAAATTGGCTTGTACCTGCTGCTGCTCAGCGAGCGGTTTGTCGTTTCGAAAATGCAGAAACACGACATCGATGTCAAAGAGCTCAGGAGACGCCAGGAGATTTGGATCCTTGACGACTCGCACAGCGAACTGTTCGTCTTTCTCCAACAGTTCACAAATCGTTGGTGTGGTTTTGGTCCAATCATGAGACGGGTGATCGACCCCTGTGACCAGCAGCACCTGGATCGGCTTCTTATCGTCGCTCAGCGCCACAGCGGCCATGGCTGTGACAGCAACCAGAGTCATTACAAAGAATCGCATGGTAGGATCTCCGGTGTCAGGTCAACAGACCACGCAAGAACTCGATCATCGATATGCTCCTTGAGTAACGACAGTCATCGAACATTGGCAAACGGAAGACTTCCGAACAGGCCGAAAGCGCGTTCGCGGAGCAAGTTGCGCGACAAGAACCCAGACCGCTGTGGCCTGGATTCTTGAACCACGAACAACCGCAAGCTGGCTCGACTACTTATCGTCCTTCTTCTCGGCAGCGGCATCCTTTTCTTCAACCGCCTTCTTTGCGGCAGCTTCGTCGGCAGCTTTCTTCGCAGCCGCTTCCTCTTCGGCCTGTTTTTTGGCCGCAGCCTCTTCTTCGGCAGCCTTTTTGCTCGCAGCCTCGGCTGCCGCAGCATCATCGGCGGCTTTCTTCGCAGCCGCTTCCTCCGCAGCTTGCTTCATCGCTGCAGCCTCTTCTTCGGCAGCCTTTTTACTCGCAGCCTCGGCTGCCGCAGCGTCATCGGCGGCCTTCTTCGCAGCCGCTTCCTCCTCAGCTTGCTTCATCGCTGCAGCGTCTTCGGCAGCTTTTTTGCTTGCAGCCTCGGCTGCCGCAGCGTCATCGGCGGCTTTTTTTGCGGCCGCTTCCTCTTCGGCTTGCTTTTCGGCTGCAGCCTCTTCTCCCGCTGCAGCATCTTCTCCCGCTGCAGCATCTTCGACCGATGTGGCTGCGTTCCCCTCCACCTTTTTATCAATACCGCCGCTGGGCTTCGCTGATGGGCTCGAACCCGTTTTTTCGTCGCAGCCGACAACGAATACGGCCAAACAGATCAGTGTCAGGAAAGCAATCAGTTTCTTCATTGGAATGTCCTTCTATTAAGTAGACTTTACTATTAAACAATCAACACAATTGTCATTATCTCATCCGTCACGGATCGGTATCCGAGGAGTTCTCGGATAGCGATTGTCGAGGCGGCTCGCCGCTGCCTCGCGCGATAATCGACTCTCGAACCGAGAGCAGATCGGCACGCGGGAGTTCGTGTAACTGATCCATCAACGAGGAAAGCGTGGCGAGGAGTCTCTCGTAGTCCGGATCGCTTTGATCCGCAAACACGCTTGGCTGACAACGCTGCCAGCCGCCGGCGGCACGAGCCAACGGTGCTTGCAACATGCGGCTCTGCCGCACATCGTGCTGGTTGAGGCTCCGCCACCAGTTGCTGAAGCGACCACCGTCATCGCCGCTGTGACACGTGGCGCAACGGCGGGAGTAAACGTCGTGCAACTCTTTCTCAACCGCCCCTGTGAAAATATCGCGATTCGGGTAATAGGTTTCGTAACGGTCATAGTAGACGCCATTCGTGTCGATCCATGTTGTCAGCCGCTGCCATTGATCGTCGGTCAAGCTCACTCCTTGATGGCCGGCTGCTAAGAGCTTCACCAACGGCGAGGCATGCGAACCATACGTGTACGCGGGACGCGGATAGACATCCTCCGGATGGTCCCAACGCATGGCGTTGGCAACACTCAGATAGGGCAGTAGTTCCTCGTAGGCCACCGTGAACTGGTCGGTCAGCTCATCGGTGAGCAGGAGGCGGCATTGCGAGCGGTTCTGGTCATGGCAATGCGCACACTTCTCCGAGATCAGGGGTTGCACATCGCGAAGGAAACTCACGGCAACCGTGCCCCAAGGGGGCGGCACTAGTCGATCGGGCGGACGGAGCGACGCCAACGATACTCCGTTGGGGGGCGATTGCGTTTGCGGCTCGTGGCAACCGACGCACGTGCGGCTCTCGCCGGGTTTCAAACAGACCACGCTGCGCATCCGTTGGATCTCGCGGCGGGCCTCGTCCAATACTTGAAAGTAAACATTCCGGTTGGCGGGCACCGAGAAATGGACCGATCCGTCCGACTCGATCGGGACCGTCCCCCAAACTCGTTTGACCGTGTAGATCTGAGTGCCGGAAGTACAGATCACGCCGCCCGTGGGGACCGCTGTGCGAGGAACATCTTCGAGTACCCGCAAGTACCGCGCTGTGCCGCGCGGCGTGTCGGGCAAGCCACGGTAAACGTCCAACACTAGCAGGGAGGCGTCAGCCTGATCGGAGTCCGAATTCAGCCGAGTCGGAGAGAGCACGTCCGGCGTCGCACGCGACACCAGTGGTATCGGTTCCGCACAGGAGATGTTCGCATCGCGATAGACCAGCCCCAGGTTGTCGTGCCGATCACCGATATACAACGCCCAGCTCTGTTCGAGCCAGGGCTGGACCGTCGGTGTGAACGAGCAAAGGTAGGTTGTCTCGGACAGCGGCCAGGGTTCACTGTACCAACCGTGGCGGCTGTCCTCGATCTTCTCGCCGGTCACGGGAACGCCGGGAGTCAACACGGTGACCGGTTCCGGGCCGTCCACACCGCGCCCCACATCGATGGTGCCGATCGGTCCGTGCGTCTGGCCATGATGCCCCGTGAACAGCGCCATGACCTTGTGACTGCCCGGCACGGCGCGCGGAAACATGATCACGTTCGGGCGGATCGTCGCATTTCCATAGAAAGGTGCTGCATGCGATCCGTCTGGGTGAATCGTGAACAAGTCGTGGAGCGATGTGACGCTGCGTTCGTTGTACTCCCAGCGATTGTAAATGATCCGCCCGTCGCTAAGCACGCTGGGATTGAATTCATTGAAGACGTTGAAGCCCAGTTGCTGGACTGCGGAACCATCGGCGTTCATCGTGTGCAGGCTGGCCACGTGGATGTCGCTGCCACACATCACCACCTGCTCGGGGCGATCGGACGTAAACCCAATTTGTCCGTTGGGCAGGTAGAACGGCTCGCAGTCGTTGGCAGGGCTGGCTGTCACTTGGCGCAGTTTCGTGCCATCGATGGCGATTTCGTAAATGTTATAGTTCTCATCGCCAATCACCTCGTCCAAGGGCTGGTCGGGCAGGGGACGTGGTCGGTCCGAGCCGTTGCCGAAAGCAAACAGCAGTCGCTCGCCCCCCCAATCGAGACAGACATCGCGATAGATTCCAGTCCCCAGCGAGTCGACAACCGTCGTGACGGCTCCTGCGGGTCCGACAGGCGACAGGCTATAGATGCCACCGCCCGGACGGTTATAACAGTGATGGCCATCCATGAAAGGCTGTTCGGAGATGTAGGGTTTTCGCTTGACGAATAGCAGCCGCTCGAAATCGATTTGATCGAGCAACAGGCGATCGCGCAGGGAGCTGGCGGCGAGGAACAGTTCCGACCAACGCTCGCCAACCGTCGCCGCAGTGTCGCTGAGAAGCCCGTTCATGCGGAGCCGCAACTCCGCCAGTTGGAGCGCCCCCTGCGCATCAGGCGTATCGGACAGAATCTGTTCGACACTGTGCAACACGGCAGGCACGTCTTCGACATGCGTCAGCAAACCGAACCAATACGTCTGCGATTCCGTTGCGATGTCGATCAACATCAACCCACCACCGGGACGAGACAGCTCAAATGCCAGCGCTAGGCTCTTACGCTCGCCGCCATTGAGTTCGATCAGTTGGTCTTCCAGAAGCTGTCGTTGAATTCGATCGCCTCGTCGCCAGCTCGGCTGGGCGGAACTTCCCTCGGTGCTTCCCTCGGAGCTCGGACACCGCTGGTGGAAGTGGCAGCGGAGCTTGAGCTTCACGGGTGATTCGGTGGCGTTGCTGTAAACCACCGTCAGCAAATTCTTCCCCAGTCGAGGATTCCAGCGCTCAGCTAGTTCTAGCGAAAACGGCGCTGGCTGAGGACGCAGCTCCATCAACGAATCGAAACGTCGATCGTAGCGGTGATACCATTGACTCTCTCCTCCTCCGCCTGGGTGCCGATCGCCGCGCACGGTCTCGCCCACCTGGACGTGTCGCTCGTTCGATTCGTTCTGCGCGTCACGAGTGAGCACTGCATTCGATTCGCGATCAAACTGAAGGCGAACAGAATTCGCACTCGATCCAGCAGGAAGCAGGGATAGAGGAATAGGATTTGGCCAGCCGACGGTGTCTCCATTGCCGGGCACAGGAAAGGTCGGGATGCGATCCGCTTCGGCAACTTCGGTCTCTCGGTCTGCAAGGATCGTTTCCCAATCGTCGATCGCAACTAGCGATTCGCGAAAGTACCAATCGTCGACGGCCATTTCGGAAACCGGCAATTCAGCCCTGCATCGCGCGCCGCTTACCGCGACAATCACGAAGACCCCGAAGCAGAAAGAACCGAATCTCATTGGGCAAACGATTCCCATTGCGACACTTGAGCCAAACTATGGTATTCCGATCGTGTTTCCTTGCATTATGGAGCCAACGGATGGAAAAAGCAACCCGAGCGCTGGCCTTCCTGGCGATATCGAAGCCACAGGGGTCAGGCGAATAAGAAACACCTGCACTTTGCACTTGCATCAGTGTCGACCTGATAAACTCTGGAGTGCGGGGATTCATCACCGCTTTGGCCCTCCCCCAAGCCCACACCAACCAGAACTATCGCGTCACCAATGCGGATTGACCTGAGACCTGAGACCTGAGACCTGAGACCTGAGACCTGAGACTTGAGACTTGAGACTTGAGGCTTGAGGCTTGAGGCTTGAGGCTTGAGGCTTGAGGCTTGAGGCTTAAGATGATTGGTATAGACGGTGGAATGCATAAAGAGCCAAGCACTAAGCCAGCTCTGTCACTCTTCCCGTATTTCAAAACCGCCACTCAGCGTCACCGTCGTCGGACTGCGCCGGCCTAACAGGAATCACAACATTAGATTGGCAAAGTAGATGGCCGCTCCCGCAATAAACATAGCGGCCGCCAGCACGATCATCACTCTAGAAGAAATTAGGACATAGAGCGTGCGACGGCGCCACAGATTTCTCAGGAAATGCCGGTCGCGGTTTGGCGCGTGCTGAGAGTATTCTGTCATTGGCAAATCCGATAGCCAAAATGGAGAATTCAAACATGATAGCGAAGCGTTCTGTTGCGGGTTGGACACTTGAGGAAGCTCGCGAGGTCGTTCCGGCTTGATACTCAGAAAACTCCGATGCCGCCGCGAAAAAAAAGCCAGGCACTTGTAGCCGCAACGGCGATACAGGGGATGAGAAAGATGAGTTCGCCAAGCTCAATTCGGGTTGAAGATAAATTGACGACCACAAGGAAGCTGGCAACGGCAAGTAGGCTAAGGCATAGTGAGCCTGTTCGTTGAAGAATCGGAACAAAACCCATCGCGACCAGGCAAACCCAAAGCACCGGAGCAACGAACATTCCCTTGGTGAAGTAAAAGAAAAAGTTGTTCCAGAGAATTTCAATAAGGGCAATCATTCCCTTTGCCCTTGCTGCCTGTCCGATGAATAGAAAGAACAAGGCAAGCGCGACGTAAGGCACTACGACGATGGCACCGACGGTATGTAAGAGAGCGTGCATTCGATACTACCAGTCTTGCTCGTATGTTAGTATTCAACCTTAAGCAATGATAATCTAAGCTAACGTCTGTCCGGGGGAAAGTCTCTTGCAAAAACTTCGTCAACTGCCTCTGACTGGGCAAAGGAACAATGCCACTACTCCCAACCCCAAAATTAAGACTGGAATGATGCGTTGGCAAAAAACGCGTCGCTCGCATCGACTTCGGCGACGAAGCCGCAGATGTTTGTGGCCGCTTAGGGCGGAGGTGTCTTCCGCCGATGACGGAAACTGCAATGCAATTGGACCAACTAAGCATCGTGCGGAAAATATGTGGGGGTATCCCAGGAGCTGTTTCATCATCCTGCAAGAATAGTTCAATTGTTTTCTCTTTTCCTGGGCGACTCTGAGACCTAGCAGCCGAGTCTGAGACCGATTGCCCGTCATAACGATGCGGGCTGACTGACATGCCCCAATAGCCTTGCCAATATTCCACATTCCCGCTATAGTTTCCATTGTATAATTAGCCAATTCACCAGAAGGCTTGAACTGCAAGCAGCCGGGTGAACTGTTGCATCTCAATCTTCAGGCTTGCCGAGGATGGGGCAACCTTAAACACCGACCCCGCAATTTCCCGCTCGACAGCCAAGCTGCTACAAAAGGATTTGTCACGTGCTCACCCCAGTATCAAGCGTGCCAGCCACGCACGCCGTCCAGCCCACAACGCCCCAACATCCCGCCGGGTCGCGGGCGAACGTCTTGCTGTGCAGCGTCTTTGGCCCGTACGCCCAAGATGACGAGTATGGAAGTCGGGCTATGAATCCGATGGAGCTGTACCAGAATCAGGTGACGCGAGAACAGGGGCCGTTCTCGCTCCGTATGTTTCATCGCAGTTGGGGCCTGATGCTGATGCAGGCGAACATGCAAGCCCCCTGCACGCTGCTCGACTTTCCGACCTTGGATCGATTCATCGAGGAGCTCCGACAGCAACAGTATGATATCGTGGGCATTAGCGGCATTCCCGTGAATGTCCTCAAGGTTAGCAAGATGTGCGATCTGGTGCGCCAGTACCAACCGCAGGCGACGGTGGTTGTCGGCGGGCATGTTGCCAATGTCCGCAATTTGGATCAACAGCTAGACGCCGATTTTATCGTGCGCGGTGAGGGCGTGCGCTGGTTCCGCCGATTTCTTGGCGAAGATGAGCAGCAACCGATTCGACACCCGCTGATCACTTCCGGAATTGGGATTCGTTCTGTAGGAATGACTATTAAGGAACGTCCGGGGAGCGTCGGTGCGACCGTCATTCCATCGGTCGGCTGCCCCTTGGGGTGTAATTTCTGTGCAACATCAGCCATGTTCGGCGGCAAGGGGAAATTCATCAACTTCTACGACTCCGGTGACGAACTCTTCGATGTCATGGTCACCCTCGAGCGGCAAATGAAGGTATCGTCCTTCTTCATGATGGATGAAAACTTTCTGCTGCACCGCCGACGCGCGTTGCGGTTGCTCGAACTCATGCAGCAAAATGACAAATCCTGGTCGTTGTACGTGTTCAGCTCGGGCAAGGTCCTCGCAAACTACACCCACGAGCAACTCGTCGCTCTGGGGATCTCCTGGGTATGGATGGGGCTGGAGGGAGAAGCCAGCCAGTACAGCAAACTCCGCGGTGTCAATACGCATGAATTGGTCCGAGAACTTCAATCGCACGGAATCAAGATCCTCGGCTCGACAATCATCGGGATGGAAGAACATACTCCCGAGAATATCGACCAAGTTATCGACTACGCCGTCCGTCACGATACGGACTTCCATCAGTTTATGCTGTATACACCGATCGAAGGAACACCGCTGCATGCCGAGATGCTCGAACAGGGGCGTCTAAAACCGAGAAGTGAGTATCACCCGGCTGACGCCCACGGGCAGTTCAAGTTCAATTATCATCATTCGCATATTCGCGACGGGCGCGAAACGGAGATGTTGGCTCGCGCGTTTCGTCACGATCTGGAAGTCAACGGACCCAGTATCGTACGCGTGGCGCGGACGATGCTGGCCGGCTGGAAGCAGCACCGAGAGCATCCGGACCAGCGGGTGCGGCGTCGCTTTGCCCGCGAAGCGCGAGAGCTAGTAACGACCTACGCACCGATCGTGTCGGCGGCCAGGCGTTACTATCGCCAGTCTCCGGAACTACACGCGAAAATGTCGCGGCTGCTCAGCGAAATCTGTGACCAACTCGGCTGGACGACTCGAATCGCCGCAACACTTGGCGGTCGCTATCTATCCTGGAAAATACGGCAGGAAGAAAGGCGGCTGGCCAGTGGCTGGAAGTACGAGCCGCCGACGTTCTACGAGAAGAACAGCGCCGCTGCCTCCGCAATGAATTCATGCTCCGCTTCGCTGGCATGAAGGCTGCACAGCTCTGAAACTCTTAAACCCAGCCTATTGAGGCACTCCCATTGAGGTGGTCCACCAACCACCGGAGGTGGATCGCTTGCCAGGGATGGCCTGAAACACTATAACCACACTTGAGTTTCGAGTATATTAATGTAGCCGCTTCGGTGACAACGCGGCCCGTCGGTCAGGCAACACACCCCATCGAGGAGATTCCACAATGAATCGAACCGCGCAAAGCATCATGTTACTAGTGAGTGTGTTGGCAGCTTTGTTGGGGGCCTGGTTGACGCCGCGCGATGAGCTGCTCGCGCAGGATGTGGCCATCTCGGAATCGCCGGCCGCCTCTGCCTATAGATCGCCATTTGCGGTGGTCACGTCACCCGATGGGAAAACGATCTATGCCACCGATCAAACCGGCGGGCGCCTATCGATTCTCGATGTTGCAAGCATGACAGCCTGCGGCGAGATCGAATTGCATGGCCGACCGCAAGGTTTGGCTCTGTCGAACGACGGGAGTACGCTGTACGTCGCCGAGCATGGAGCCAGTAGCGTGGCCGTCATCGACACGAACAAACAAACGATCACTTCGCGAATTGCCGTCGGACTGTGGCCGACTGCGGTGGCGCTCGGCGAACAATCACGACGACTGTACGTCGCCAACCAAGATCGCGATTCGATTTCAGTAATCGACTTGCGCCAGCATCCCGCAAAAACGATCACGGAAATTGCGGTGGTTCGCGAACCGAGCAGCCTGGCGCTCACGCCAGACGAGAGGCATATCGTCGTGACCAACTTGATGGCCCTGGGGCGTGGCACCGACCCAACATTGTCGGCAGTGGTGAGCATCATCGACACAGGCACGCTGGCAGCGGCGAGAAGCGTGAAGCTACCTCCGGGATCTACGATGGTCCCGGGTGTGGCTGTCAGCCCGGACGGGAAGTGGGCTTATGTGGTGCATGGGCTGGGGCGGTTCAATCTGCCCATCACGCAACTCGAACGCGGTTGGGTGAATACCAATGCCTTAAGTATCATCGACATCGCCGGTGGTTCACGACTGGCCACGCTGCTGCTCGACGATTTGATGCAGGGTGCGGCAGATCCACACAGTTTGGTCGTCTCCCAGGACGGCAAGCATCTGTGGATTACTCACACCGGCGTCCACGAGGTCTCTTCCATCGATATTGGTTTGGTGCATGAACTTCTGGAAGGCAACGTGCCCGACGATTTGGCGTCGCTCAAGGACGGCTCGCAAGCCAATATCTGGAACCAGGTAAAGCACAACCGAGAGAAGATTGCGGACCTCGAAAACGATTTGACCGGGCTGTACATCGCTGGAGTGATTCATCGCTTTCGCGCCGGTGGCACCGGACCGCGCGGGCTGGCGCTTTCCTCCGATGGCCAAGCGCTGTTTGTAGCCAACTATTTCTCCGGTTCCGTCACGGTGCTCGACGCTTCGACGGGCAGCCTGCAAGGGAGTATCTCGCTGGGAGCGGCACCGGACCCCGACTCGGTGCGGCGTGGAGCAACCATCTTCCACGACGCGACGCACGCCTTTCAACGGTGGCACAGTTGTGCTTCGTGTCACGCCAATGAAGGCCGCATTGACGGCTTGCGCTGGGATTTCCTGGGGGATGGCATCGGCAATCCCAAGGATACACTCAGCCTACTCCATTTCGACCAGACCGAACCGATGAACCGCCGCGCGACGATGCAGTCGTCGCGCGCTTGTACGAAGAACGGCTTGGAATCGACGAACATGATCGTGCCGACCGAGAAGGACGTGGACGACTTGTATGCGTATCTGATCTCGTTGCGCCCCGTCCCCAGCCCACACCTCACGCCCGATGGCAAGTTGACCGAGTCCGCCGAGCGCGGGAAGTCGTTGTTCGAGGGCAAGGCGAGCTGTGTGCGCTGCCATCCCGCACCGTACTTCACCGACAAGCAAATGCACAACGTCGGCGTGCTGAGTCCGAACGAACCAGACGGTCGTTACGACACACCTTCGCTGTTGGAGTCGTACCGCACCGCTCCGTATCTCCACGATGGGCGCGCGCTGACTCTGAAGGAAATTTTCACGGCGAACAATGAAGCGAAGAGACACGGTGACGCCAGTTCGCTCACCGAGCAAGAGGTCGACGACCTAGTCGCTTACCTGCTTTCCCTGTAGTGGATTCTGAGTTGCAACGTACCAACGCATAGAATTTCGATGCCATGACAAACCGCATCTCGTCTCGATGGTTGAAGTTGTTGGGTTCCTCGCTGACTCTGCTGGTCTTCGCGGCGGCGCACTCGTTGGTGCATGCCGCCGAAGTCCCGCAACACCCTCCCGGCGAACTGCTTTCTTCGATGCTCCAGGGGCCGCTCGATGGCTTCGAGGAAATCGTGTTCGCGACCCGTGTTTCGGGCCGCGATCACTGGTATGTCAGCTTTGGGTATTACAGTTGCGACTACGGCGAAGGAGCTGAGAAGAGCTTCGGCAAGTATCCCGATGGTGAGACCCTGCGGGGCTACGGAGACGGCGGCCGCTTGTGCCGCCTGAATCTCCGCACGGGAGAACTAAAACTGCTGATCGATGATCCACAAGGTGGTGTCCGAGATCCTCAGATGCATTACGACGGCCAAAAGATCCTCTTCTCGTATCGTCGCGGAGGAACGCCGACGTACCATCTCTACGAGATCAATATCGACGGCACTGATTTGATTCAATTGACCGATGGTCCCGATGATGACATCGAACCGACGTATCTGCCCGATGGTGGGATCATGTTCGGCTCCAGCCGCTGCAGGCGTTTTGTTAACTGCTGGTTCAGCCGCGTGGCCACGCTACACCGCTGCGATGCAGACGGCAGCAACATCCGGATGGTTTCGAGCAACAACGATCACGACAACACGCCCTGGGTGCTGCCAGATGGTCGCGTATTGTATATGCGATGGGAGTATGTCGATCGCAGTCAGGTTCATTTCCATCATCTGTGGACCGTCAATCCGGACGGAACGGGCCAGATGACTTGGTACGGAAATGAGTTTGCCGGCACCGCCATGCTGGATGCTAAACCAATACCTGGCACCAAAAAAGTTGTGGCGTCGTTTTCGCCTGGGCATGGTGCCCCCGAACACATGGGACACATTACGGTTGTCGATCCGAGTGCTGGGCCAGACGTCTTGCCGGTCACTAAGCAGATCAGTCAAGGCAACCAGATGTTTCGCGATCCGTATGCGATCAACGAAGACTGCTTCCTGGCAGCCGATCCGAAAGGTGTTTTCGTTATCGATGGCGCTGGCAATAAGGAGCTGGTCTACGCTCTGCCGGAAGCCTTGCGGCACATGGAATGCCACGAACCTCGTCCGCTCCAGGCGCGGCCGCGCGAGCCGATAATCGG
The DNA here is from genome assembly GCA_020852965.1 of Pirellulaceae bacterium. Lineage (GTDB taxonomy): Bacteria > Planctomycetota > Planctomycetia > Pirellulales > Pirellulaceae > Aureliella. The sequence goes on from JADYZV010000090.1 coordinate 41,660, forward strand.
TTCCAAAACCGAGCTATCCAAGGAGACGGGCGAGTTGGTGCTGGCTGACATCTATAACGGTCGCAACATGGAAGGAATCCAACGTGGCGAAATCAAGAAGTTGCTGGTGCTCGAACAATTGCCCGAGCCGGTACACTTCTCGGGCGGCATGGAACCATTGAGCATTGGTGGCACGTTCACGATGTCGCGGGTGCTGGGAACCATTCCGGTCGAACCCGACGGCTCAGCCTACATGGAGCTGCCGGCAATGCGATCGTTGTTCCTGGTCGCATTGGACAAGGACGATCTGTCCGTCAAGCGGATGCAGAGCTTCGTCACCCTTCAGCCTGGCGAACGAACCAGTTGCGTTGGCTGCCACGAACAGCGCTCGCGCACCGCTCCCGTCGACTCACATTTAATGGCGCTAGCCCACTCGCCCCACAAGCTGACGCCCATCGATGATGTTCCCTCGGTGCTGGACTTTCCTCGCGACATTCAGCCTATATTGGACAAGCACTGTGTCGAATGCCACAATCCGGATCGTCGTGACGCGGGCGTGGATCTCAGCGGCGACCACACTCCTAAATATACGAATAGCTACTGGACCATAGTCCGCCGCGGTCTGGTAGCCGATGGACGCAACCAGCCATATTCCAACCGCGCGCCGCGCTCGATCGGCAGCGCGGCCAGCCTGCTCATGCGGCTGACCGATGGTAGCCATCAATCTGCCAAGCTAAGCGAACTGGAACGAAAGACTATCCGGCTGTGGATCGACACGAGCGCCACCTACCCTGGTACTTACGCCGCGCTCGGCTGTGGCATGTACCCTGCTGCGCTCCCCAACGACGTGCTGGCAAGCCGGTGCGGAACATGCCATGACGGCCAAAGCCGAGAGGGACGAGTGGCACGCAAGTTCGACTTTAGCTCGCTGCAGTCAATGTGTAATCTCTCTCGGCCCGAGAAGTCCGACCTGCTTCGCGCACCGTTGTCCAAGGAGGCCGGTGGACTCGCCCTGTGCGGCAACGAGGTCTTCCAGGACACGACCGACCTGGGCTACCAGGCACTTCTCGCCGCGATCCGCACCTCCGCAAATCAATTGGCCACGCAAAAGCGATTCGATATGCCAGGCTTCCGGCCCAACAAGCATTACATCCGCGAGATGAAGCGGTTTGGCATCCTGCCAGCGGACTTGGGAGCAGATGATCCGATCGATATCTACGACACCGACGAGCGTTATTGGCGATCGTTCTGGTATGTGGACCAGTCAAGGCAACTTCTCCCCGACCAGGTGATGAATCGGTGATGAAGATCGTGAACGACCAAGCCGATATTGTGCAGACCTTTGTTTGAGTGACACCATTCTCAAATCCGTACTTGCATAAATAGCCGCTTGGGCGTTCGCCACGGTTATTCGATGTGACAGGAAACTTATGCGTGGGTGCCCTTTCTTTTGTAACCGTTTACGGTAAACGTGGGAATTGAGACATTGTAGAACCATTGTCTCAATGGTTCACCGCTTCGGATTGCTTAACACCGTCAAAATCCCGAACACTTGGGGACAATTGTTCTACTTTTCAATCAAGCGTGAACGGTTCCCTTTTTTTTTGAAGTGAGAATACAATGGAAGCGCGCTACACTCTGAAACTGTGTCTCGTTTTGGCGTGCTTCCTTTCAGCGGTTGTTACGGGCGCTCGTGGTTCGTTTTCCGACGAACCCGAAAACGAAGTGGCTCTCTTCTCGCATTGGGAGTTTGACGAGGAGGGTGACGCACTGGTGGTCCGCGACTCGTCGGAATTCGCCAGCGCGGACATCACGCTGCCAAATCGCTTGACGAGGACGAGAGGCGTCCACGGTGCGGCTCTCGACCTTGTCGGCGAAAACAAACTGGCTTGTAAGTTCGCCTCCGACGCCACGCAGCTATCCGGGATCACCATAGCCGCGTGGGCGCGACCGACCGATCTGCGTGGTTACCGCGAGATCTTTCGCCAAGAGTGCGACGAGCGACTGCTGTTCTCGTACCAGAGTGACGGCTGCGTACTGTCGCTCGGCTTGAACATCGGCGGCTATGTCGAATGCGATGCTCGCATTGAACCGGACCAACTCATGGACGGAGCGTGGCATCACTGCGCCGCGACGTTCGATGGTCAAGCAATGCGAGTCTATCTGGATGGCAAGGAAATCGGTTCTTTGCTGCGACCAGGCCAGATCGCCCTGCGGACTTCTGTACCTGCTTTCATCGGTTCCAGCAGCGGGCAGGGCGAGTTCTTTCAAGGTGGGCTCGACGATCTACGCATCTATGCGAAGGCCCTAACGCCGGAACAGATCTCGCGTCTCTATCGCAACGGCATCGAGTCGCTGGTGAGCTACGCGAAACAGTTCGATGCCGAACTCGGCACGCTGTACGCGCCAGGCAGCTCCTTTGCCGAGACGCTCGCCGGCACCTGCAAGAATCTCGCGGAGCGAGACCTGCAAACGGATCGCGACCTGGTGAGTGCTCTGCTCGTTCGGCTCAAGTCAACCTATCCTGCAGACTACGAAGCGTTTCTCTCTTGGACTGGCACCAGCCCCGTCGAGTATCTGGCTGCCGATGGTAACGTCAATCTCCAAAGTATGGCCCGATTGCTCGAGCTGCTCGTCGAGTACAAACCACTCACCGAGCGACAATGCGAATTCCAAACTTCGGAACAACTCAGCAAGTGGAACGAAGTCGAAGATATTCTAAAACGATTTGAACGGCTCAAGAAGCTCGGCGATTCGGCCCGCTTCTCGCCTGAGTGGATCGAGATCATGTTGGCGGCCGAGCGACACATCCAATTGCGTCCGTCCGTCGACGAAGCAGTCGCTCCCTACGTCACACCGCAAACGCCGCCGACGAAGAATCTCTCCGCCGAGGAGGCCCAAGGCGCCTTACACCGCGACTGGTTGCACCAAGCCGATCAAGATCCGTCGCCCGACAGGATCGAGCAAGAAATCCAGTGGGCGCGCGAGCTTGCCGAGCGAATCGTGTCCAGTTCTTCCGGCAAGGCTGATCTCGCCTGCGAGATCTCCGAACTCGACGCGTTGTCGAAACAGGTCGCCGCGTTGACCGCACCGGACGCTGAGCTGTATTTCAAGGTCCGAGCGGTCAAACGCACGATTGCATTCAAGAACCCAGTTGTCGATTTCAGTAAGGTTTTGTTCGTCGATATGCCATTCCCGCAGGGGAATGAATGGCCTCATGAGACGCGACACCGCTTGGGATATATGGCCGTGCCTGGTGCTAGGCTGCTCGTCCTGGATGGACTCACGCCTGCCGGCACGTTGACGAAGCTCATGCCGAATGCGCCGCTACACGGTTCCTTTTGGCGGCCCGATCTCTCGTACGATGCTCAGAAAGTTCTATTCTGCTTCAAGCCGCACAACGAAAAATCGTTCCATCTGTACGAGATCAACATCGATGGTTCTGGGCTCGTCCAATTGACCGACGGACCATACGACGATCTCGATCCGATCTATTTGCCGGACGGCGAGCATATTCTCTTCTCGACTTCGCGCGGACACACCTATGTCCGTTGCATGCCACCGACGAACGCTTACGTGCTGGCTCGCTGTAACAGCGATGGCAAGGACGTCTACCTGATTTCGCGGAACAACGAACCGGACTACCTGCCGTCGGTGATGAACGATGGCCGTGTAGTTTACACGCGTTGGGAGTACACGGACAAACCTCTGTGGCGCGCCCAAAGCCTCTGGACGACTCACCCAGACGGCACGCAGGTCGCCACGTTGTGGGGCAATCAAAGCGTCTGGCCTGATCTGCTCAAGGATGCTCGGAGCATTCCCGGTAGCCGGCGAGTGATGTTCACCGGCAGCGCCCATCACAACTGGTTTAGCGGATCGGTTGGCATAATCGATCCCGAGAAGGGGCTTAACTTTCCCAACGGCTTGACGAAAGTTAC
>JADYZV010000091.1 GCA_020852965.1 Pirellulaceae bacterium
ACATCGCGGACGCTGGTGAAGTACTCGTCGAGCTTCAGCCGGTCTTGGTAGCCGAGTCGGCTATTGAGCCGCCGCGCGTCTTCGGCGACGAGGTCCAAGATCGAGCGTTGCAGGAGTAGGTCTTTGGTCTGTGGGCTGGATCCTTTTGGATTGGCTCCGGTGGCCGAGTTGCCGAACAGGCGATCGAAGGCCAGACGTGGATTGATTTCCTTGGCCATTGGCTGCGTGGCCGTCTTCCACGAGACGTTGTTGGAGTAGGCGCAGGCATAACCGCTGTCGCAAGCCCCAGCCGCTCTGCCCGATTCGGTCCCCAACTCGATCGAGGCCAACCGCGTGCTGCGACCGTAGTGTTCCGCAGCGACTTGATCCGCGCTGGTGCCGACTCGCATGTTCGCTCCGCTGGTCTTCAGCGGATGGGCACCGGTCAAGAAGGCCGCCGCGCTCCGCGCATGGTCGCCGGGACCGTCACCCAGAGCGCGCGCGTTGACTTGGGCCAAGCCGCTGAGGACTGAGAATTCGCTCCTCAGCTCGCGCAGCGGTTCGAGCGAGTCTTTCATCTCCCAGTCGGCACCGACCGTTTCTGGTTCCCAATGCTCGGGGTTGGTGCCATTGGGAAAGAACACCCAAGCTAGTCGCACGGGGTGTTTCGAACTTGGCGCGTCCGTGCCGCGCGCCTGTCGCGCCGTCATCAAGTCGAGCAACGGAAGCCCTAGTGCAGCGCTCGCGCCGCGCAGCACGGTGCGTCGTGAAATCGGTTGCAGGCAGATTTTCTTGGCGGTCATGGGCTATTCTCTTCCAAGGGTTAAACCTGGGTTGTTTAGGTATTCCCCTGAGGGGGACGACCCGAGTAATGCGAGCGGAGGGGGGCGAACTGAAACGCTAGGGCCCTCCCCGGGCCTGATAGCCCGACCGTCCCGCAAGCGGGAGGGGACACGAATGAGCTGGGTTAAGTTGGCGACAGCAGGGGGGGTGGGACGACGATGGTGGAAGGGTTCACTAGTAACGATAGCCTGTACGAAGGTGGATAGGCGGTAGTCACCCGCCTCGGCGGCTGCGACGATCGTATCGATGGCACAATTGTCGTAGGGTTCTAAACCCCTTCCAATGGCGTAAGTTACGAGCTTGTTGGCAAAATTTCGCATGATTTCTGGTTGCCGTGACTGCAAAAGCTCGACCAGCTCCATCGCATTGGAGAACTTGCGTCCATCGGGGAGCTCGCCGGCCGGATCGATGGGATGTTCGCCATCCCGCTCGCGCCATTGCCCAATGGCATCAAAGTTTTCAAAGCCTAGTCCTAGTGGATCCATCACACGATGGCAACTAGCACAGCTCGGATTGGCGCGATGTAGCTCGAGGGCTTGTCGGAGCGAGAGGTTTTCATGTTCGTTCTGCGTCGCTTCTAAGGCAGGCACGTTGGGCGGCGCCGGCGGCGGGGGGTCGCCCAGCAGGCTCTCTAAGATCCACTTGCCGCGTTTGACCGGACTGGTGCTGGTTGGGTTGGAAGTCAGCGTCAGCACCGCCGCCTGAGTCAACACACCTCGGCGACCGGCTGGCAACGCGACGCGTATCCAGCGCTGATCATCAAGATAGCGCCCCGATCGATCTTTATCTCGATCACGATGGAGGCCAGGTCCATCGCGATAGAGTTCCTGCGGCGAGCGGCCATCGAATTCGATACCATACAACTCGGCCATGCGTGGGTTGACATAAGTGAAGTCGGCATTGAGTAGTTCGCGGAGTGAACGATCTTCGCGCACCAGCTCTAAGCAGAACAATTCCGTTTCGCGGCGCATGTCCTCGCGAAGTCGATCGTTCCACAACGCAAATCGCTCGCCATCAGGATCGGCCACACTTAAATTGCCTAGCCCCAAGTACTGGGCGAAGAAGCGTTTGACCAGTGCGATACTACGTGGATCGGCCAACATGCGTGTTGTCTGCGATTGAAGTGTTCGCGGTTCACAGAGTTTGCCTTGGCTAGCCAAGTCGAGCAGCTCGTCGTCGGGGATACTCGCCCACAAGAAAAACGACAGCCGCGATGCGAGAGCAAAGTCATCGAGTGGTTCGGAGGGCGGCTGGCTTGGTGCTTGGCCTTGCGGCTGGGGCGACGGCTCGACCCGCTCACTGTGGGCGACCCGAAGGTGGTCGTCCCCTTCGACACGAAACAAGAAGTGGGGCGAGACCAAGATCGATTGCAGGCCAAAACCAATCGCTTGCTGGTAGCTTTCGCCCAGTTCGCTGGCCAGCTTGACTATATTGACCACGCGCTGCACTTCGACCTCTTCGACGTTGCGGCGAAATGCGCGCCTTAGCAGCGGTCGGAATATCTCTTCGGCAGCTTGTTCGAGCGATTTTTCTTTGTTCGGGTAGGCGGTGAATAAACGGCGATGCGCTAGCGGCAATGCTGGCTCGGCATCGCGGGGTCCCTCGATCTCTACGTATTCGACGTCAACGCGACGCTGGCTACGCTTTTTCTCCGAGTACGGATCTTCGACGAAGTGCAAAGTGATTTCGTGCTCTCCCCCCGTGAACTCGTGGTCGAGACGAAAGGTGTGATGTGAGGTGCCAACTTCGAATCGTTCGACTTCCTCTCCGTCTACAAGCAGGGCAACGGGAATCTTGCGTTCTTCCTTGTCATCGTCGAATTTTAAGCGAGCTTTGACTTCGTAGGTGCCGTCGGCGAACAAGAAGTGGACACTATCTTGGTCGCCAGCGTAGAGCTGCGGAAGGTCACGCCGCTGCTTACGCAACGTTTCGGGGTCGTCGATGATCAATTGCGATGTCACCCATTTGGCTGCTTGTAGGTATTTCTCCAACTGCAGCGGTGATAGGCTGAGCACGTCACCTTGGTTGTCGAAACCGTTGCCGACGCCGTCGGAAGGAAAGCCGGCTTGGGTGGACGGTGAGTCGCCAATACCGAGCAGGTCGCGCAGGGCGTTATCGTACTCCACGTTGTTGAGTCGCCGCATGGTCACGCGACCTGGGTCGGGCTGACCACCACAATCGACATCGTTAATTGTGCGCCCGAGCCAGCGGGCCACTTTGGTACGTTCTTCTATGGTGGGTAATGGCGAATGGTCGGCTGGAGGCATTGCCCCAATTTCGATCATACCACGCACTTGCTCCCAGCGTGGCCGCTGGTTGGCGAGCTGATCTGCGGAGTGGTAGACTTCGAAGTCGATGTCGGCTTCTGCGTCTTGTCCACTGTGGCAGTCATAACAGTACTGCTCTAAGAAAGGTTGCACGTCGCTGCGCCAGAGGTTCGGCCTGGGTGGTGTTTCCACAGCCGCCTCTTCGGCTCGGGTTGTCGTCGCAGGAGTGATCAACGCAACGGCACACAACCCCAGTGCGGCGGCAAGGGAGCGAATGGCTAATGGAGTTTGCAAGACCTGCTTGCGCAGGGCACAGCGATGTGAAAACATGCTGATCTCAAGCGAAGTGGGGGCCAGGGTGGGATAATTGGGCCGTAAAATCAACAGCCAGTTTTATTTGGCCATCGAGCGGCCAAGTTGATTTGGCGAGGGTTGAAGGCGGGTCGACCGCAAATGCGGCGTTCCACCATTGTACGGCATTCGGCAGCAATTAGCCAACGCTAATCCAAAGGTGGGGTGCGTGCCAGGTTAGGTTGCCAGAAATCCAGGCATTTCTCGCTGAATGCCACCAAGGTTTGAACGTCAATCGATGCAGGCTGAAGATTAATGTTCCAGCCCGTCGATTTGAGAAACACTATTCCTTCATCCAACTCTTACTTTGGGGTGGGAGGTAGTGGATGAGGTTACGAGTCCCTAATCGGTTAACCATTCAATGGGCTCGTAACCTCGTCCACTGCCCTAAAATCTAAATGTGGCCAAAGCGCTAGCCCTCACTAATTACCAAGGTGCCATTTGGGCTATAATCAATAGTAGCTCCTATCGACTGTTACCACATTCCACCCTCCGAATAGAGCGTCTTTGCAAGCATGGGCCACCCTTCGAATCTTGACTTGCTCGTCGATGCTGGAGCGGCTGGATATGACCAAATTGCTCCGAAGAAATTTAGTGTGGAAGCGTATCACAAGTTGGCGGAGCTTGGTTTGTTGAGCGAAGATGATCGCGTGGAACTGCTCGAAGGAGTCATTTCGCCCAAAATGGTTCACTCACCAATCCACGATGCGATCGTATCTGTTATTGAACAGATTTTGCGACCTGTGATCGATGCCAATTGGTTTCTACGCATTCAGAGCTCGCTAACGCTTTTGCGGAGCGAGCCAGAGCCGGATTTGGCGGTGGTGCTGGGGTCGCCGCTGCGATACATGCAACATCATCCCGGCGGACAAGAGGTGGCGTTAGCTATCGAGGTAGCTGAAACCTCACTGCTCCGTGATCGTCACAAGGCTGTCAGCTACGCGGGAGCAAATATCCCGGTCTATTGGATCGCGAATATCGAGCAACGACGCTTGGAAGTGTATCAACACCCCAGAGGAGAGGAGTATACCGAGCGTCTGTTGTTAGGTGCCGACGACCAAGTCGAAGTCTCTTTCGGCTTTGTGGCGGGGACTTTCCTGCGCGTGTCTGATTTAATTCCTGAGCTGCCGACGGCGACTGCTTGAAGGTAAGCACTTGTTTGTGGAGCGGTGGAATCGTAGATAGTCCTGATATGCACAGCCTGTTCGGGCCGAATCCACCATGCGTGCGCGCTGCGCGGTTAAACAATCGATCGCTTCGACAAACATACCGCGCTGCTCAGGAGCTACTCTGGCGGAGCCACGGGCGATGATCTCAGTCTGGCGGGAGTGGGGAATTCTAAGGCGAATTTGGTGCCACGACCGACTTCACTTTGTACATTGATGCGGCCTCCGTGGGCTTCGATGATCTTGCGGGCGGTTGGCAGGCCTAGCCCCGAGCCACCATTTTTAGTCGAATAGAACGGCTCGAACATGTGCAAGGCGGTGCTGTCGTCCATGCCACAGCCGGTGTCGATCAGGTCCAGCGCCACGCCGCGTGGAGTCGAGTAGGTATGCACCACCAGCTCGCCGCCACTGTCCATCGATTCGAGCGCGTTTTTGACCAAATTGATCAGCGAGGCTTGCAAGGAATCACTGTGCAGCATTACGCTGGGGAGGTCGGAGTCGAGGTAGCGCGTCACCTCCACCGCTTGCTTGTTGGCTTGAGGTTGAAACAGTCGAAGCACCGAATCGATCTGCTCATTCAGGTTGCCGGGGGTCATTTCCAAGTCGCGCATTCGGGCGAATCTGAGGAAATCTCGCAGTAGATTCTCCATCCGCTGGCATTGCTGGCGAATCATCTCCACCTTGTTCTCCGCACGACGGCGGCCGGGCCATTCGCTTTCGGCCAGCTCTTCGCTCAGCAGATCGGCGTTCATGTGGATCACCGACAGTGGATTTTTGATCTCATGCGCCAGCGAACCGGCCAATTCGGCCAGTTCGTGATATTGCCTGAGCAATTCGCTTTCATCCACTTGGTTCAAGGTCGTCATCTCCGAGCTGTCATGGTACACGCAGTCGGGTACTATTGTAGACGCAATTCTGAATTGCGTTACTATCCGTGCTCCGGCCATTGCTTTCCCTGCAAGAATTCGTATTCACTAGCAGGGATGGCAAGGCCTGGAGCACGGACGAAGGGGATGGCAGGGACTGAAGTGAAACAACGTTATTCGAGGCAGGAGAAAAAGCATGTCGTTCTTTGAGATTCGTTCCGAGCATCAGCAGCAGTTCGAGCGCGAAGGCTACGTAATTGCCAAGCAATTGTTTTCCCCGACAGAGATCGAGCGGTTGAGTCAATATGCGCGAGCCGATCGAGCGATCGCCGCAGGGGCCACCTCGCGCACCGATGCGCAGGGCGGCACGACGACATTGGCGCTGAGCAACGATCTGGGGGACAACTTGTACGCGGCGGTGGTTCGTCAGCAACGAGTGGCCGGCAATATGTCTCGGCTGCTTGGAGACGAGGTCTATCACTACCATCACAAGATGATGCTCAAAGATCCGTATGTCGGCGGTGCGTGGGAATGGCATCAAGACTATGGCTACTGGTACGACTTCGGCTGTCTGTATCCGACGATGGGAAGCTGCTTTATTGCGGTCGACCCTGCCACTCGCGAAAATGGTTGTTTGCAAGTCATTCCCCGTTCGCACCAGCTCGGGCGAATGAACCATATGAAAGTTGGCGGACAGACGGGTGCCGATCCGGAGCGGGTGGCGGCAGTGCTCGAGCGTCTGCCGATCGAGTATGTCGAGATGGCACCCGGGGATGGTCTGTTCTTTCATGGCAACCTGTTGCATCGCAGCGACCAGAACACCAGTCCCAATCCACGTTGGTCGTTGATCTGCTGCTACAACACCAAGGCAAATGACCCGTATAAAGCCTCGCGACACCCCAACTACTCGCCGTTAGATTTGCTCGACGATAGTCATTTTGAGCGCTGTGCCGAAGAGGCCTGCGCAGGGCTAGCCGTTCGGGGCTAACCCAAACTCGCCGCGTGAATTAGAATTCGCTGTTAATGTGGCCCGACCCTAAAGTGGCCCGACGCTCCGCGTCGGTTGGCAATGCAATTGGCAATGCAATCCGACGCGGAGCGTCGAGCCACATTATTTCCATTTCGCTTTCCAATTTGACCCCAGCCAATGAACAAAGCCATCAAGACCGCCATCTCGCCAACTCGAGAGGAAGACTATCCAGAGTGGTACCAGCAGGTCATCAAGGGTGCCGACTTGGCGGAGAACTCGCCGGTTCGTGGCTGCATGGTCATCAAGCCGTGGGGCTATGCGCTGTGGGAGAACATGCAGCGAGTGCTGGACAAAATGTTCAAGCAGACGGGGCACCAGAACGCCTACTTCCCGCTGTTCATTCCGATGAGTTTTCTCGAGCAGGAGGCCAAGCACGTCGAGGGCTTTGCTAAAGAGTGCGCGGTAGTGACACACCATCGGCTCGAACACGATCCAGAGACGGGGGGCCTGCGTCCGGCCGGACCGCTGGAAGAACCGTTGATCGTTAGGCCGACGAGCGAGACAATTATTGGCGCAATGTACGCCAAGTGGGTCCAGTCGTATCGCGATTTGCCGATCCTGATCAATCAGTGGGCCAACGTCGTCCGCTGGGAGATGCGCACGCGGTTGTTCTTGCGTACGGCCGAGTTTCTGTGGCAGGAGGGGCACACGGTGCATGCGACCAAGGAAGAGGCGATCGAAGAGACGTACAAGATGCTCGATGTCTACGCCGATTTCGCCGAGAACTTTATGGCGGTCCCTGTCATCAAAGGAGAGAAGACGCCGGGCGAGCGTTTTCCGGGTGCCGATATCACGCTTTCCATCGAAGCCATGATGCAGGATCGCAAGGCATTGCAGGCGGGGACCAGCCACTTCCTGGGGCAGAATTTTTCGCGCGCTCAAGAGATCAAATTCCAAGATCAGAATAGCGAAGTGGCTTACGCTTGGACCACTTCGTGGGGAGTCAGCACGCGTTTGATCGGAGCCCTGATCATGACGCACGCCGATGATGACGGGATGATCATGCCTCCCAGGATCGCGCCATCGCACGCGGTCATTCTGCCAATTTATCGCGACGAAGCGCAACGCGCGGACGTACTCGACTACTGCCGCAATCTGAAAGCGGAGCTGGAAGAGTTAGCCTTTGCCGGCCGCGCGCTGGAGGTAGATATCGACGATCGCGATCTGCGCGGAGGCGAGAAAAAGTGGTATCACGTCAAACGTGGCGTGCCGCTGCGCATTGAAGTCGGCCCTAAGGATATCGCCAAAGATGCCGTGTTTCTCGCTCGTCGCGATACCGGCGAGCAGCAGAGTGTTGGACGCGCGGAGCTATTGAGCAGTATCGTAGGCCGCTTGAGTGAGATGCAAGACAACCTGTTCCAACGCGCCAAAAAAATGCGCGAAGAGCATACGGTCGAGATCGATTCTGAAGCGGAGTTTCGCAAGTATTTTACACCCAACAACGCAGACAACCCTGAAATCCACGCTGGTTTCGCCATGTGCTACTTCGCGTCCGAAGAAGCGGTGCAGCCACTGTTGGATGAACTCAAGGTCACCATTCGCTGCATTCCACTCGAAGAAAACGACCAGCCGGGAACCTGCTTCTTAACCGGACAGCCGGCTGAGAAGCGGGCCGTGTTTGCCAAAGCCTATTAACAATGTGGCTCGACGCTCCGCGTCGCGCGTGCCCGGCGTTTGCCAAAGCCAATTAGGCACTGCGGCGTTGGCGATGCCGTACCGTCAACCCCAAGAGCAGCATCCCCAAGCCGAGACCCGATGGCTCTGGCACCGCAAAAAAGCCGCGAATCTCGCCGCCGCCAAAAGCAGACGTATGGATGTTCAAGTACGATCGACTGGCAACCGAGGCATCGCGCAGCGCCGCATAGGCGGTGGCGGTGGTACCGCCGTTGGCCGTGATATAGGCTGGGTTGTAGCTCGCTGCAAGACTCATGTCGAACGTGTTGTCGTAATTGCCTGAGGTAACTCCTGATGGAAATCCGCTGAACGAAGGCAATTGAGTGGCCACACCGGCGGTTCCCGTGAGCGGAACTAAAGTACTCGCATGGATATGTGCGGCGGTAACCGTCCCAGTCAAATTGCTAAATGTTGCCTGCAGGCGCATGGTTTGTAGCGTGTCGTCGAAGGTCAACGTCGCCGTGCCGAATCCCGCCGAGGCGTTTGGGGGGGCCTCAGCGGCACCATTGAGTGTGGCGTTCAATACAATGGCAGCTTGTGACGTGGAGGCGAGTCCACATAGTGCGATCGAAAAAGTCAAGTAGCGGACGAAAGTTGTCATGATGGGTCGGTCTCCACAGAATAGTCATCAGGAATTAGAAAATAGTCGATTGCCAGAGGGCGAGGCAGTTTGGAAATGGGACTAGACGATGTATGACGTACGGGCAGCCGTTTGCACTTGGATTCAGAATGCAGAGATTTTGACTAAAATAGTCGGTATTTCTTACTCGAATGAGCCTTAGGTCACACCATACTCACTATGGCGAAACCAACCCACCCACCGAATGCATTGCAATTGGTGGCGATTTTTAGTCGCCATGCCAGCGCGTTGAACTGGGCCTACGCGCGCATTGCCGAGCAGTGGGGGAGCGTTGCCTTGGCCAGTCCGCGCTTTGATCATAGCGAGACGACTTACTACGCCGCCGAGATGGGGAGTGGGCTAGTCAAGCAGTTCTTAGTGATCGAAGGGGTGTACGATCCGGCTCGCTTGCCGCAGTCGAAGCTGCAGAGCAACGCGTGGGAAGAGGAGCTGTCGCGCAGTGGTGAGTACGCCGAGGCTCGACCGCTGAACATGGATCCTGGCTATCTCACGCTGACCAAACTGGTGTTGGCCAGTTGCAAAGACCGTGCGCATCGCATCTATATGGCCGAAGGGGTTTATGCCGAGGAGTGTTTGTATTATTTGGATCGTGGCTGGCAGTCGCGCCCGTGGACTTATCCCGATTATCAGCGCGCCGATTTTCAAGCGTTCTTCGTGCAGGCTCGCAACTTGTTACACTAACCACGTCCGAATCCGTAGTGGACGAGGCCCGCGAGTCCACGGTGCAAAACGATGCTCAGGGACTCGTAACCTCGTCCACTACATTAAAATGTGTAACCTCGTCCACTACATTAGAATGTCAACCGGACTCGTAACCTCGTCCACTACAGGAAAGCTGCACTTTGTCCGCTGGGACTTTAACACTTCTGGTCATTGCGGCCATTCTGCCGAGCTGGTTGATTTCGTGGGTGGCCGTTGGCTGGATTCGTCACGCCGCGCAGCGGCTGGGCTTGCTTGACAAACCAGGTGAGCGGAAAGTGCATACCACACCCATTCCGTTAGGTGGCGGCCTGGGGATTTGGGCAGGCGTGGTGGGGACGTTGGCAGCGGCCACGTTGGCTGTTTGGTTGGCTGGAAACAATGCGGAGCTGACCAGTCGCTTGCCTGAATCGATAGCGCGCTATTTGCCTGGGTTGCTGGGCAAGGTGGCTGAGATTTGGGTGATTGTCGCCTGCGGCACGGTGCTAATGATCTTGGGGCTGATCGACGATCGTCGTGGTATTGCGTGGTGGGTTCGTTTGGGAGTCGAAGTGCTCGTGGCCACATTTTGCGTGGTATGGCAAGGGCTACAGTTGACTGCATTCATTCCTGTTCCGTGGCTGACCAGTGCGCTCAGTGTGCTGTGGATCGTGGCCTTGATCAACGCGTTCAATATGCTCGACAATATGGATGGACTCAGTGGCGGTGTGGCAGCGATTTCCGCCAGTCTGTTGGCATGTATGTTGTTGACCAGTCCCGATCCCTCCGGAGGGCAACCGCAATTGTTTGTGGCCATGATGCTGTTTGTAGCGGTGGGGGCGATCCTAGGTTTTCTGTGTCACAATTGGCCGCCGGCTAAAATTTTTATGGGCGATGCGGGGAGCTACTTTGTCGGTTTCTGGATAGCGGTGGCTACCTTGTTGGCCACGTATGCAGGTTATCAGGGAGACACGCCGCATGCTGTGGTCGCACCGTTGATCGTCATGGCCATTCCGTTGTACGACATGACCAGTGTGATTTGGATTCGGCTACGCGAAGGCCGTAGCCCCTTCGAGGCGGACAAGCGTCACTTCTCCCATCGCTTGGTCGATTTGGGGATGACCAAGAAGCAAGCGGTGTTGACGATTTACTTGGCCACCGGCACGTGTGCGGTCGGGGCATTGTTGTTGCCACGCGTCGACATGTGGGGGGCCGGATTAATAGTACTGTCGACGTTGTTGGTGTTGGGCTTGGTGGTCATGTTGGAATCTGTAAGGCAGAATGACTGAGCTCTCATGGCAACACGCAAGAGTAAATCGAATTCTCGTGCACGCGCGACACAAGAGTCTCCCAAACAGTTGGGACAACCGTTCGACTCGCTTTCGGCGACGGGCAAGCGCTGGTGGGGGGCGTCGGCTGGGTTGCTGGGAGTGTTGCTGGTGTGGTCACTACTGCAGCCCGCTGATGCAACCAGTGTATTTCAGGGGACCGCCATACCGCAGAATCTAGGCTGGCTAGTGCTGGCTACGTTGACGGCGTCGGGCTGCATCGCTTGTGGTGTGCGCTATGAATTCAATTGGCGCTCGTGGTGTTGGGTGAGCGCGGGATTAATATGGCTCGTGATTGCTACGGTCTTAGCTGGTGGCAACAATAATCCGCGCGTAGCTTGGAACGGATTTTGGCAGGTGATCGCGCTGGGGGCATGTTACTTTTCCACATTGGCACTGCTCCCTGGACCGAAATCGCGTTTGGCTGCGCTGCAGATATTGCTGGTCGGTTGCTTGGCCCTGGCGTTGCAGGGGCTCGAGCAAGTCTTTGTTGAGATGCCGGCTGAACGAGCTAAGTATTTGGCCGACCCCGAAGCCATGCTAGCGCGGAATCCCGATTTGGACTTGCCCGTGGGGTCTCCGATGCGAAAGCGCTTCGAAGACCGATTGCTGTACAGTTCCGAACCCTACGCCACGTTTGCACTTACCAATTCGTTGGCCGTACTACTCAGTGGCGGCTTGGTCCTATTGTGTGGACTTGGAGTGGCCGGCTGGCGTCGGCAATTGGGCAATGAATGCGCGTCGAATTCAGCCGGGCCCTCTAGCCTTTCGGCCAGCGCGGGAAGCGAGTTGCGGAGCTGGCTCCCACTGGTGCGTGAAACCGACGCGGAGCGTCGGGCCACATTAAGCGCGGGAAGCGGGCCGAGAAGGTGGCTGCCGCTGTTTGCACTCAGCTTGGCTGTGTTGGTGATCGGCGTGTGTTGGTTTTTGACGCGCAGTCGCGTAGCCTACTTGGCGGTGGCTGTGGGGGGATTGGCTTGGTTGCTTACTGGAGGGAAGCGAATGCGAGCCAACGGACGGCTCGTTGCGGGTGCGCTGGCCGTTGGAGGCTTGACGCTTGTCGCAGCCGGTTTATGGCTTTGGCGAAACGACCGTTTGGTACTTCGCGAAGCACCCAAGAGTCTCAGCTATCGATTGGAGTACTGGGCCGCCACACTCGATATGCTTGGCGATCACGGATTGTGGGGAGTCGGCTTGGGGAATTTTCAAAGCTACTATCCGGCTTACAAGTTGCCCGCTGCGAGCGAGATCATTGCCGACCCTCACAATTGGCCGCTTGATCTATGCGTCAGCTTGTCGCTGCCAGTGGGAATACTGTTGATCGGCTGGCTCGGGATGCGGTTGTTGGGGTTTGGCGAGTTGGCAGAGAGCGAAGTGACCGCAGAGCGATTGTCAGCCGTCGACATGCTCGATGCTTGGTCGCGGCGTTGTTTGCTATGGGGAGCCAGTCTGGGAGGCGCGTTGTGTTTGGGGCTGTTGGGGCTGCTATCGGGTTTAGCGGTGCCAGTGCTGGCGGTGACGTGGTTGGTATCGGCTGGTCTGATTGGCTTATTGCGACCGCTGCTGATGGCCGGCCAGGCAACGATGCCGGGCACAGCGCGGGCGGCAGTGCTAACCATGTTGGCGTGTTTATTGGTTAGCGGCTCGTGGCAAGCGAGCGGGTTGTCCGTGCCGATTCTGGTTTGTTTGGTGATAGCCGATAGGAATGGTGCGGAAAATAAGTGGCGTACGCTTCCAGTTTGCGGTCTAGAAATCACAAGTTGGAAGCTTATGTCACAGCAAGTCGCGATCGTCGTGCTACCCGCATTGGGGTTGTTGTGTTTCTTGCTGCAGTGTTGGCGCCCGACGACGATGAGCTGGTCGCTCGTGCAGCAAGCACAGGTGGCTCCGTCGGCGCGAGCACAGCTCGTTTTGGTCGAGGCGGCTGCGGCCGCCGATCGGCTCGATACAGAACCACTGCAGTTGCGTGCCCAGTTGCTCGCCGGGGAAGCGGCTAGAGCGGCCAGCGATCAATTCGTGCCGCTGGCTGAGCAAACGCTGGCCGCTTTCGACGTCTGGCTGGCACGTGACCCCACCAAGTATTTGAACTGGGAATTGGCTGGAAAGCACGCCTTGGAGCTGGCTGGGCATGCTCAAAGGTTGGGATTGGAGCCGAAAAGATGGTTAGAAGCGGGGCTAGGATGTTACGAGCAAGCGGTGGCGCGTTATCCTAGTAGCATTGGGTTGCACTCGCAACTCGCCGCCACTCTGGCTATCGCCGCACGTTGGCGAGAAGCCGAGCAGCAATGGGAAATGGTTTACCGGCTCGACGAAGCGACGGTTCACGAGGATCGTAAGCTCGCCAGCCAGCAACTGTGGATCCCCCTACTGCCGATTGGGGCGGACGAGGGTTTGGCTGCCGAGTTTGCAGCCGAGTTTGCCGATCGACAACCGCAGATCATGGCAGAACCGATATTGGACTGGCTGCGTAATCATAGTCCCAGTCAAGAATAGTAAGTGAATTGTATAATGTCGTATTATTGATAAGAAATCATAGCTAAGACCGACTTTCGCCGTTTTCAAGCGACGACAACGTCTAACGTAGAACAATTTCCCATTGAGGTCGTATGCCATGTTGAGAATACTGTTGACCATTGCAGTCGGAGCCTGTGTGGGTTGGGGGCTGGGGCATCTACAAGCCTCCATGTCAACCAGCGGCTTTGAGGAGCGATTCTCCAGCGCCAGAACGACCTTGTCTGAATCCACCGGCCAAATCACGACGGAAGAGTTGGCGGCGCTGTCGACGGGAACTCCCAAGTTGGAGGTCGTGGGCGGGAACGAATTCCGCTTTGGGACCATGCAGCACGGCGATTCGATGTCGCACACCTTCGTCTTTCGCAATATCGGCGACGGGCCACTGACGCTGGACCTGGGGGGCTCGACCTGCAAGTGCACGGTGGGCAGGCTCAAATCGTCGGTGTTGAATCCTGGCGAAGAGACGGACGTGACGTTGACGTGGACTCCCGTCGCCGCCAATCCCGATTTCTCCCAATCAGCCACCATCCATACCAATGCCGCTGATACCCCAGAGGTGCAGTTGAGCGTTCGAGGTCAGGTGGCTGGTAGCTTTGTCATCGAGCCTCCCGAGCTGGCGTTGGGGGACATCTCAGTCACCGACACGGTAACTCGCAAGTTCCATGTCTTTACCTACCTGGAACGCTCGACTGAGCTCAAGGACTTTCGCTGGTCCGACGCTAGATCGGCTGAGAAAATAAAGCTCACTGCGCGTAAAATTGAGCTCGATCCAGAAGAATTTCCAGAGCATCGCAGTGCCTTCAGCGTGCATGAGGTTGACGTGACCATCGAGCCTGGACTTCAGCTAGGACTGCTCAGTTCCCAGATTACATTCACTACGGACCTAGAAGAACAAGTGGGAACATTGGAGCTTCCCGTTACGGGTCGAGTCGCGGGGGATTTTACCTTTGTAGGAGGCCCATCGTACGATTCTCGCCTCAACGTGCTCAAATTCGGGACGGTCAAGTCGAGCGAAGGGGCGGAGGTGGGCATGTCTTTGGTCGTCCAGGGCGATCAGCGCGACCAGGTCGCTCCAGAAGTTGTTACTGTTAGGCCGAGCGATGCCTTGACGGTCACGGTGGGCGAGCCCAAGTTGGTTGGCGAGCGCAAGTATTTTCCACTCAAATTCGAGGTTCCCAAGGGAGCTCCGGAAACCCATTTTTCGGGGGCCAGTCCGAAGGACTTCGGATCGGTGGTGCTCAAGACAAATCACGATTTAGTCAAAGAAATCTCAATTCACGTTCAATTGAATGTCGTTAAGTAGTTGGCGCTCGGCGCAAGAACGGTATGGATTTTAGGCTCACGGTTGGGAGACATTGAAGTGCATCTGCGACATTCTTACTGGCACCGTTTCCCCCAGCTCATCGGCGTGTTGGGGCTGGTCACGTTCGGCGGGTGCCTAGGTTCCGATTCAAAGCCGCCTGATGGCTCGCCACGGGGAGTGTCTGCAGTAGAAGCTGGCAATAGCGGTGCGCCGCCTGTGCCGAGTGCCTCGGTCGCGTCGGAGAAGCAGCCAGGAGCTGCCGTACCCATCGGTCCGCCCGAGTCCGTCGACGACGACGGACGCGTAGTGCTTGGAACTGAGCCCGAAGTAGCCGAAGCGCCCGTGGCGGAACAAGTTGTTTCCAATGCTACTAATGCCACTCCCGACAACAGTAAGGCTCCTAAGGCACTCTCTGTAGAAGCCAACGTGGCCACCGCCGCCGAACGCAATCAGACGATAGCGGTCGACTGGCCCATGCCCCAAGCGGTTCTGTTCGTCTCTGGCCAACAGCACGGCTACATCGAACCGTGCGGCTGTACTGGACTGGAAAATCAAAAAGGGGGGCTGATCCGCCGCGATACACTACTGAAGGACCTACGCGAGCGCGGCTGGGAAATCATCCCTGTCGACGTGGGCAATCAAGTGCGGCGCATCGGGCGTCAGCCTGAGTTGAAGTTTCAAAGCACCGTCGAAGCTTTCCGAACGATGGGCTATCGCGCGGCCGCTTTGGGAATCGACGATCTAAGACTTAGCAGCATCGAATTGATTCAAATGGCCGGTTCCGACGGGCTCAACGAATCACCCTTCCTGTCAGCCAACGTGAGTGTGATTGACGAATCGTTTTTCCCCAGCCTGCGCATTATTGAAGCGGGTGGGCGAAAAATCGGTATCACTGCCGTGCTGGGCAAGGAGCACGAATCGGAGATTCAAAGCCGCGATATTTTGTATTTTGACGCAGTCGAAAAGCTCAAGCCCGTCGTCCAGCAACTCGAGCAGGAAGGCTGCGATTTCAAAGTGCTGCTGGCTCACGCGTCGATCGAAGAGTCGGCGGAACTGGCACGACAAGTCCCTGGTTTCGACTTGGTGGTAACAGCCGGTGGTTTTGGTGAACCAACCCTCACGCCCGAAAAAATCGAAGGCTCGCAGGCGGTTATGGTCCAAGTCGGCACCAAGGGCATGTATGGAGGAATTGTCGGTATCTACGCGGACGCCGAACAGCCCATTCGCTATCAGAAAATCGCCATCTCCAGTCAATTCAAAGATTCCCAACGCATGCTGGAAGAGTTTGCTCGCTATCAGCAGCGGCTAGCCGACGCTGGCTTTGAAGGGTTGGGGCTGACGTTCACTGCGCATCCAACCGGCCGTACATTTGTCGGTTCGGAGGCATGCGGTGATTGCCACAGCACCGCCTTTGAGATATGGCAAGAGACGCCTCACTTCCATGCCACCACCTCAATCGTCGAACCCGACAACGATCGTGGCGGTATTCCTCGGCATCACGATCCAGAATGCATCAGTTGCCATGCCACGGGTTGGAATCCACAAAAGTACTATCCCTATGAGACAGGATTTATCAGTCCGGAAGAGACACCGCTGATGAACGGTAGTGGCTGCGAGAATTGTCACGGTCCCGGCAGCGAGCATGTGGCAGCCGAGCTGGGCGAGATCGATGTAACGAGCGACCGATTGAAGGAATTGCAGCAGCAGATGATCTTGCCGCTCGACAAGGCGCGCGACAAGTGCCTCGAGTGTCACGACTTGGACAACAGTCCCGACTTTCACTTCGACGAGTACTGGGAACAGGTCAAGCACTACGGTAAGGATTGATTTTTGGAGTGCTTCGAGTTCTCGGAGCTTTGGTCTGAAGTGCGGCTCGCAGCGCATGGGAACTGACTGGTGAAAAGCAACTTAGCAGCGCTGCGGGGGAGTGCTTATGCGAAGCTGTGTTGCGTCCATCCGCTCTGGTGACCCGTAGTTTTCGATGGATGTGGACTTTGGGGAAGGCCAAAGCGGGGATCAATCCCCGCACTCCAAAAAAACAGCACTCCAATGTCTAAGTCGGCTCGGTGGTCGAGCAATCGCTCTTGAGATTGAAGTCCATCCCACTATCGGAACTGCTGACGTCGACTTTGAGGGTCGTCTTGGTGTTATAGCAGTCGGGGATTTTTTCGCCTGCCCTCTTTTTCTTGACCGGCGCATCGGGATCCTCTTCGATGACTTCTCCGCTTTGTGCACCGTCGTCCGATAGGCCGCCAGGAACGGGGCTGTGGACAGTCGAAATCTCGATCTTCTTCTCGCCTGGTATCACTCCCGACTTTTGGGAGTTTAGCATGGCCACATAATGGCCCGATTTGTCGGTAATGCCGTAGCTATAAGTTCCATTCTCGCTGTAGAAGAAAATTGCCGCCTTGGGGACCGGCTGGCCATCGAGCGAAATGGTACCCGCCACTTCGACCAAGCCCAGCTTGGCATAGTTTGCTTGCGGTCCTTGTGAGCACCCAGAACACACAGGCAGGCAGATCGCCAGTAGTGCAGCAAAAGTCCATGATCTACGACTGGTTTTCACGCTGGTCGTTCCTCGAAATGTACTGCTTACAGTAGATTAAAGTAGATTGGACGCGACTTGACCGTTTCGTCCTCGGAAAAGCGAGATAGGATGGTATTGTAGCCAGAATCTGGCAGTAGCTTGCATACCGAATTGCGAATCGTGGCGATCCCAAGGCAGTTGGATCTGGTTTTGGTCGGACTTGCCATGTTTCTTAGTCGGTTGGCAATCGTTATCATGGGGGAGACGCTAGACCTTGTCGGTCAAACTCGACTCAAGTAAACACACTCACATACTGAGACCCAAACATGCAGTCGCTTGCAAATGATCTTTGGTTGCCATTGGCACAGGTGAACTTTAGCGCTACGACGATCGCCTGGTGGGCTGTGATTGGCCTGCTGGCTTTGATCGCGTTGTTTGTTGTCATTTCATTCTTCGCCTTTGGGGCATTGTGGGTTCAAGCCTTTGCAGCCAGTGCGCGCGTCTCGATGCTGAGTCTGATTGGCATGTATTTTCGCCAAGTCCGCGCGCCGATTATCGTGCATGCCAAGATCATGGCCGCTCAAGCTGGCTTGGACATCACCTCGCGCAATGGCATTTTGACGCAACGCTTGGAGGCGCATTATTTGGCTGGCGGCAACGTGATGAATGTCATTCAAGCTATCATCGCTGCGCACCGCGCTGGAATCGACCTCGATTTTGACCGCGCCGCTGCGATCGACTTGGCCGGTCGCGACGTGCAAGACGCCGTGCGCACCAGCGTGCAACCCAAGGTGATCGATTGCCCCGACCCGCGCCGCAGTGGCAAAGCCACGCTCAGCGCTATCGCTCGCGATGGCGTCGAACTGCGCGTGCGCACACGCGTGACGGTTCGTACCAACCTCGAACAGTTGATCGGTGGTGCTACGGAAGAGACGATCATCGCCCGCGTGGGTGAGAGTATCATCAGCTCGATTGGCTCGAGCGAAACGCATCAGACCGTGCTCGAAAATCCCGACATGATCTCTCGCACCGTGCTTCGTCGTGGACTCGACGCGCAGACGGCCTTTCAAATTGTCTCGATCGACATCGCCGACATCGATGTCGGGGACAACATCGGTGCGCGACTACGCGCCGACCAAGCCGAAGCCGACGTGCGCGTGGCCCGCGCTTTGGCAGAGCAACGCCGCGCCGAAGCCATTGCTACCGAGCAGGAGAATCGTGCCAGCGTGGCCGAGAACCGCGCCAATTTAGTACTGGCTGAAGCCGAAGTGCCGCGCGCCATGGCCTTGGCTTTCAAGAAAGGGCTGCTTGGCAATATCACCAATGCTAACTAGCTAACTAACTAGCGTTGATCCGGTGCAATCGTTTAACGCCGAGACGGAGCAGGCCGCAGGTGTACAAGGCGATCTGATCAACAACTGGGGCTGTGATGCATCACCTCGCGTGCCAATCGGCTTACGCGGC
>JADYZV010000092.1 GCA_020852965.1 Pirellulaceae bacterium
AGCAAGCATTGGGACACTCCATTTTGATACTAGACTCAATCCGTTCCCATGCATCCTTCGCGAAACTCTTGCCTAAGACAAGCCCCACGCTAATATTCTCATACAATTTTGATGCGATTGCCGTGGGATAAATGCCTGATTCTATTATTGCCTGAGAAGGAAACATCCACGCTACTTGTCCACGTCTGATGCCCGCAAGTGCACAAGGGAAATCTGACAGGCGAACGCTCCGGATCGCTGCACTGACCATAGAAACGCCAAAGTCATGTGCAATAAACTCGATTCTCTTCATCGAGAGCTCTGCATGATTGATTATTGGGCGGGCAAATTGCGTCGGCATGAGGAGGTTAGCAGCGAAGGCATCCGCTTCCCTCTCGATTTGGTTTGGGGTGCAGAACTCGCCTGTGGATCGATGGGGACGGGCACCGTTCCTTAGTGCCTGATGGTGATGGTCGATGAAGAAATGCCCCAGCTCATGGCTAATGGAGAACCGCGTTCGTGGATGGTGCTCACCTTCGGGCAAGCCCACGTCGTATTTGGTGTTGTAGTAAAGAAGGAAGAGACCGCGATTTCGGACAAACTCCAGCTTACCATCGTAGCGGCTGCCCAGATTACTTCCACCGGTTCGCAGCAAGCGTTGTTCGGTTGCTGCAACCCTCAGCGGATCGATCGGTGGATGCAATTGTAGCCTAGCCACAAGCTCATCAGCTGTCCGGGCCGCTTTATCCTGGTGGTGGTGTTCCGCCATCCAGTCCATCTTGCTCTTCGGGGCGCTCATCGTTCAGCATCCTTTTTCGTAGTTCTTCTTCGATGGCATCCGTCTCCTCGCTGGTCTCCCCTTCTTCACGGAACATTACCAGCATTTCCTCTTCGACAGTTTGAGTATCCAAGTCCGACTGCCAATGCTCTTGATCGGGAGTCCATGCTGGGAGGTTTCCAGAGGTCGCCGCGTCGACTATTGCCTTTATATCGGAATCACTGATCGGGATTGCTGTTGCGCCATCGTATTCGGCATCGGCTTCTTCGGGCGTCATCGGACAAAGGCCACGATGCGCACGATATTTTGGCGCCATGTCATTCCAGAAACGGTCAGCTTCGGAGTTCATTTTCGTGCTCCATTGCTGCGAATTTGATTTTCATGATCTGATAGGCATTTTCTAAGGTTCTCTCTCGCCTTGATTCGCGAGACATAGATCGAATTGGATGTTGTGCCGAGCTTCTCCGCCAACCACTCGGTACTCGCCGAGTCGTCGGAAGCAAGGTCTGCCTGGATAATCGCCTTTTGATTTCCGACAAGTTTTTCAATGCAGCGATCCAAGGCTTCAATCTGTTGCCTTGTCTTCTTGTCCAAAGGTTCGTCGCACACTTCGGGCCGGTCATGCCTCTGCAGGTCGAGGGCGACTCCCCTGTGCTCCATATTGTCATTAATCATGTCGATGGCCTGGGTCTGCACAATTCGCAGGAACCACGACTTCAGCGATTGTTTCGGATCATAGGAATCACCGTATTGCCAGACACGTGCAGCGGTATTGGTCAGCACGGACATGATGTCAGCGTCGCACAGCACGTGTCCATATCGCTTCTTCAGGTAGCCCCTGGCCGTCGGTCCGTACAGTTCCAGCAGTCGCGCAAGTGCAGCCGGCTCCTGGCACTGAATGCGAAAGTTCAGGGGTTCATCGTCATCTTCGTCGATTGTGGCATCCGCCATGGTGAGCGGTCCTCCTTAATGAGTACCTGCTGATCTTAACTTACCCATTTTTGACAAAAAAGCCCGTAGTCGGTTAAGGGGTCCAGGTAATTAAGATAGCGGCGACCAATTTGGCCGCCAGAACCTTTGTTTTTCCTAAGGAACCTGAGCATGACGGTGCGGACCAACCAACTCAAACCCAACCCCGCAGGTAAGGATCGCTCGACATCTGGCGCCAGCGAGAGCCAGCTTGCAGCGGAGTGGGTCGATATCAAGAACGTCGGGCGAACCAATATCGCCCTTTCCGGCGTCAATCTATACCACAAGGCTTTCAGGCGAGACGGCAGCTTTGAGTGGGAGCTCGTAGGCAAGCTTTCCGGAGTGCTGGGAGCCGGTCAGGTGCTTCGCGTACATTCGGGTAAGGGGCCGTACAGCGTAGTGAGACCTGAGGACTCGGTCGGCAGCGATTTCTATATATTCACCGGTGTAAGCCGCTACATATGGAACAATGACTACAGCGACTCTTCTCTGTTGTGGCAACCCTCTACAAAAGCGAGTATTGACGAGGCTAGCTACGATGCGTATCCACCTGAGGGAGCGATTCTTCAGCGTGTTGGCGACAAGCTTGTTGCTCCGTCATGGGCAACCGTGCGCAGGTAAGCCGCCTGAAAATGTCCTATTTTCAGAACAAGTCCACTTGACCCCAAACTGACAAAAAGCCACTGTATGTTGTGCAAGCAATAGGGCGCCCCACAAGATGTGGGCTGCTCAGGAGTCTGGACGGCAAGGAGTGCTAAACCGCTTGAAACACAAATTTAGCGTGAAAGGAAGCGTATGATCGCGACGATTGATGAGGTTTGTGACTTTGCCAGAAATAAACTCCAGGAGGCTCGCGACGGAGGGGAATCTATCCCTTTCCATCTGGTAGAGAGGTACCACGCGAAGGCGATGATTGCCAATCGCCACAAAGAGGGCAGCATCGAGGCAAGTATCAGTATTGTCGATGATCCCAAGTTCTCAGTGTTAAAACATGGCACCGGGCAACTTGCGTGGGCCGTCGTCTTATCGGTGGACCTCCGCGACTCGTCCTCCCGTGCAATTAGACACGGCGCTGAAAACACCTATCTCACCATGCATACCTATTTGCCAACCATGGAGTATCTGATTGGCAGGTCAAATGGAAAAGTCATCGGTCTGCGCGGCGATGGCTTGTTTGCAGGCTTTGGCATTACGGAAGTGGAGGAAGGTCGTGAAACATTTACGAGCGAGATTGCTTCAAAGGCGGCTAGTGACAGCGTAAGATGCGGCCGTGGAATGGTCGAGGCTATCGAGGACGTCATCAACCCACTCCTTGTAACGGACGGAATTCCCGCTGGCTTGCAAATTGGTGTCGGAATCGATTCTGGAAAAGTCATCATCACACGAATAGGTCTTGATACAGCCAACGAAGTGACCGCCTACGGGCCCTGCGTCAACGAAGCCTGCAAGCGAGCTAACAAAGGCTACAACGAAGTTTATATTTCGTCGGTGGTCAACAGTTACTATCCAACCTCTGCAACGGGCAAGGTCCGGTTCTCAATGATTTCCGGCAAAGGCTACAGGGTCGACCGATATCCCTATGATGTTCTTTCCCGAAAACACCCAGGGAATCCCCGATGAGCACAGAAACAAACGACTTCATCTGGCAAGTGCATGCCTACACTTGCAGCTTTATTCAGTTCGCTGATCGAAAGGCGGCAATCTTTTTTGCATGGTCGAGCGGCCTGCTAGCCTGGCTGTTTACGCGGTACGACGCATCCAGGCTACTGACCATCAATCGATGGTCAACTGACTGGCTGTCTGCGATTTTCCTTGCCATCGCAGTACTGCTCTTATCGCTGTCAGCGTATTTCGCTATCAGGTGCGTGATGCCGATCCAAGCTCGCAATATCCCGCCAAAGACGGAAGCACCGGAGAATCCTGACGAACTCGTGTACTGGAAATCAATTCGTGCCTTGCCCCCTGAACGCTTCTTGGATGCGATTAATGCCAGTTCGTTTCTGGAGAAGAGTGCTGCGAGGCACCTTTACGAGCTGGCGGGTATTGCTGATTTCAAATTCAAACGTATCGCGATCTCATTTTGGCTGGTAGTTCCAGGCACGCTTGCAACCCTGATCGCCATGGCCATCCTTTCGTAACTTTAGTTGGGCATAAAATGCAAAATTCATCGGATAGGTTTAGCCAGGGTGTTACTGCTCTAAGCGCTCTCACTCGTGTACCACCCAACTTGTTTAAGGGCCGCGAGGAACGAGTGCGGAAGCTTCTTTCCTGGATGGATACTTCTTTTGCAAAATCGCCATCACTCAGGTCCGAGTTCAATAAGCTGGACATGGTGCGCGAATACCTGGAAGCCATGCTTGCAAACAGGAATTTTGATCATTCAGGGGAAATGGTGCGAGACATGTTGTACTCGTTCCGACTGCACCAAATTAACTGGGAGCATCCAGTTGACGAGCCGCCTACCTGGAAGGCAGGCTAGGAGAGTTGCGACTTGTTTTATCAAAGTTGAACACCAGACGGTTTGGCGTTTTGGAGTTCCTCGTACTGTTCTATCTTCTCAATATAGTCATTCCAAACATGTTCTGGGCAAATGGCTTCGCACACATCGAGGGCTACAATCTGCCAATGAAGTGGTAGTTCGACTAGATGATGAGGTGAAACTATCCAATAGAACAATTGCATGTGCGTCCAGGCCAGAGTGATGAGTAGCGCAAAGGTAATCGGCCTGCAACTGCGCCGCCGCAATATCTCGACAGCTACAATGGTCATGAATAGCAGCAGCACATCGCAGATGGTCAGTATCACGAACGACTGCATATTGTAGTTTTCATTCCTCTCAAACGTAATGACCAAAGCCAGGTACGCGGCAACGAGCAGAATGGTGAATGATCCAAGCAGGTAGCCAGGAAGATGCCAGGGGCGAAGGCCTGTCGAACAGAAGGTTTGATACACATGCAGGCATGACGATTACCACAGGGGACATTCTGGCGCAATTGTTAGTTTGAATCGCCATCACTCGCGAACTTTGATGTAACTATATAGCGTTGTCTTCGAGATGCCAAACATCTCGCAGATTTCCTTGAGGCTCAATTGCTTGGCCTCGTAAAGCTGGTGGACTAGCTTCTGTTGCTGCTTGCTGAGTTTCTTGGGCCTGCCGCCCAGTCTTCCGCGAGCTCGGGCCGCTGACAGTCCGGCCTTAGTTCGCTCGACAATGATATTGCGTTCAAACTCTGCCAGTGCCCCAATGATATGGAAGAACAGCTTGCCGCCAGGGGAAGTGGTATCGATCGATTCAGTGACGCTACGGAATCCAACGCCCATCGATTCAAATTCTTCGATGAGTGTTATGAGTTGTTTCAGGCTGCGGCCTAACCGATCCAGCCGCCAAACTACGAGAACATCACCTTTGCGGAGTACCTCCCTTAGCTGATCAATGCCAGATCGCTCCTGCTCACTGCCACTGGCAACATCGACGATGATCTTTTCGCAGCCGACTGCATTCAGAGCATCTCGTTGTAAGTCAAGGCTCTGATCATGGGTAGAAACACGTGCATATCCGATCAACATGCTTGCCGGTTAACAGTGTTTCACTCTTCGGTCAAGAAACTCGATTGAGATTGTCAAAACTTTTACTTGATTTATTTACCGAGTTACTGTACTCATTTTCTCAAGAAAACCTGATCGATAACAATTGGTCGCAACAGAGTACGGAAAACGAACGTTTTCTGTACTCGCATGGAAAGGGTGGTTGAATGGAGAATCTCTTGACTGTGACTTTGGAGGCACACAACCCTAAACGCAATCACCACCGGCTGTACCAGTTAATGGTTGGTAAGGATTTGCTGGGATTCTGGACTCTCACTGTTCGCCATGGTCGCATCGGCAAGCACGGTCAGGTAACCAGGTACTCGGATGCTCATCAAGATCGCATAAAGTCGCTGCTGGCAACCAAGCTTAAGCGTCGATCCAGTGCTCCCAGACGAATTGGCTGCGTCTATCAGTTGAGCCAGCTGGAGCATGCCTCGAATCTCTCCCCGGCAGACTGGCTTGATCTGCAACTGATTGAACGGGGCAAGCATGCGTAGAGTTCCCGATCGTATTTTCATCGCTCCGGGTAATCCGGTCACCAGCAACTGGGCGGGCCAGTGGTTTAAGACGTTTGATCTGCACGCCATGGGCCATTGCTACGAGCTGTGCAGTCATGGTTTGCTTTGGCGGATTGACCAGGCAGCGAGCAATCCACGCAGGCAGGTAGCGATTCACATGGATATCGTATTGAATTCTGGAACTGAGACGCTGGTCGCGAGGTTCTCGACGGCTGCCGTCGATTGGATACGCAGCATCGATGAGATGAGCGAAAGTGGCCGTGAGTTTCTGAGTTCCGAAAAGTCGGTTACAAGCGCTTCCCACGACTTTTCACTCATACTAAATCGGCGGATCGAACCAGTCTTCATCACCTGAAATACGTCGTCACAGCAAATTCGACCTGCTGCATGAATAAGCTTTTAAATGCACTGAGATTGTTTTGCTCATAAAACAGTAGCATTGCTTTCTTGTATTCGATCGATTCAACGCTCCGGTATGATAGTGGGCATGCACCATCGGCGATAAGTAGTGCATTGCCGACCATCCGCCCGGTGCGCTTATTGCCATCTTCAAAGGGCTGAATATAGGAGATGAGGGCTACCGCAAGCAGTGCCTTCTCAAAGCCGGAGGTCCGGTTGTTGATGGTGTCGCACATCAGTTCGGCGGCCTCCCTAATCTGATAGTGATTATCCAGCGGCTTATAGGCGGTACCTGTAATTCCCACCGTGCGCGACCTGAGGTTACGATTCACATTCAGATCTTTGATGAGCAGTGAATGGATTTGCTCCAGCGTTGCCAGGTTCAGCACTCTACCGATTTCCTGATGCTCCAAAATGAACTCCAGACATGCCTTGTGATTGAGGAGCATAGTGGCCTCATCACGTGACCGTCCTTGCGCAACTGTTTGTTCTACAAACAACTGCTCGGTCTCCAGTAAGGAGTACGTATTGCCTTCGATCTGTGATGACTTCCAGCTTAGTTCGATGGTCATCCGCTCCAGTTCCTTCTGGTATATGGCGGGAGAGAGTGTGGCAAGGTTCTGCTGATAGTCTCGCTTTAGTTTATCAAGCCACCTGTTTTCTTCGGTTGTAAAAAGCGGGACGTTCCGGAGCAGAGAAAGCAATCCGGGATTAAATCCGGTGGATGCCCTGCGATTGTCTGGCTCGAAAGCGAAGTAGTCCTCCATATCCACGGGGGCAAACACGGAGTAGATCGGTGAAGGCTCATAGACGGTTGCTCGGCCCTGACCCTGCTTGATCAGATACCCAAGAGCCACCAATCCTGCCACATCGCGGTTGAGGGTGGGCACACTCACTTTATTGGGTAAGCGATCGCGAAGTCCCGAAATTGATAGCGGAGAGTGCTCCGCAATGATGCCGAGAATTGCTTGCTGTCTGGGGGTGACGTCTTGTGCCAAATATTTTTCCTATCAGTCTTCGACCATTTACCTATCAGAATTGATAGGATTGGCAAGGAAGAATGATAGGAAATGGTCGTTGATGCCTCTGCGGTCCTTTGGTCTGTCATCAGGAGCAACGGGCAGCAGCGGGATGCAGTTTGCATCCTATTGCATCCACCGCTCACTTTTCGTATCATCTAGCTAATGGGAAGCAGCCGCACTAAAGACCGCATCACTGTCACGCTTGCGGACGGTCATCGGCAGACACTAGAAAAAATTGCTCGCAAAAATAAGGTCAAGTTGGCCTTTGTGGTGCGATTGGCGGTTGCAGAATTTCTGGCTAATCCGCAACGTGGGGAAGCGCTTCTCGATTTTTCGATCGATGACAATGACGCTAGGCATGCGGAATCCACGGATGGTTAACAAGCTCGATAGCAAGAAGCCACGGTATCAAACTACTCACGGAAAACTATTCGTTGCAGATTCAAAAGAGCTGCTGAGCAGTAAAGTCATGCAGCGTTATAAGGGCAAAGTTCAACTTGCCTTTACTTCGCCACCTTTTCCGCTCAATAGAAAAAAGAAGTACGGGAACCTTAGCGGTCAAAACTATATTGACTGGCTCGCCAGTTTTGCTCCGTTGCTGTCCGATCTCATAACAGATGATGGTTCCATTGTTATCGAGCTTGGCAATGGTTGGGAGCCAGGTTCACCGACTATGTCAACGTTACCAATTGAGGCGTTGCTTGAATTCAAGAAGAAGGGAGACCTTCATCTTTGCCAAGAGTTTATTTGCTACAATCCTGCCCGATTGCCCAGCCCAGCTCAATGGGTAAATGTTGAACGTTGCCGCGTAAAGGATTCTTACACGCGCGTTTGGTGGATGGCGAAGTCCACAAAACCGAAGGCGGACAATAGACGTGTACTAACTGGCTACAGTGATAGCATGAAGAAGCTGCTTGAGCGTGGAACCTACAATGCCGGTAAGCGCCCTTCTGAGCATGTGATAGGAGCCGAATCTTTTTGCACAGATAACGGAGGAGCAATTCCTCCAAATGTGCTGTTGTCCGCATTGGAGGAACTTCTCCCTGACTTCCTTTCGAGCCTTCCGTCCCTCCACGGTTTATTGTCCATTGCAAACACAGCATCGAACGATCCATTCTTGCGCTATTGTCGAGACAATAACCTCGCTTTACATCCAGCTAAAATGCCTCCCCGCCTCGTTGAGTTTTTCGTTCGTCTGCTGACGGAGGAGGGGGACCGAGTATTCGACCCGTTTGCCGGAAGCAACACCACTGGATTCGTCGCCGAATCCTTAAAGAGAAAGTGGTTGGCGTGTGAACGTAATTTATCCTATGCGATTGCATCACGGCATCGCTTCAATGGATCGCTGCAAAAACGCCACTATAGCAAATAAAGTTTAATTCATAAGTGAAACACGACCTGCGAAAGTGGCAACAAGAGGCGTTGCAATTGTGGTGCGAGGCCCAATACCGTGGCATATTCAAAGTTGTCACTGGAGGCGGGAAAACCGTTTTCTCTCAGGCATGTATTAAACGAGCACTTGAGATTTGGCCTGACCTTCGAGTTTTTATCGTCGTACCAACGGTCTCACTGGCTGACCAGTGGGCAGTCAGCCTAGTTGAAGAAGGCGGATTTGACCAAAAAGAGGTGAGTGTTTATCGCCGCAACAAGAAAGTTCGCTCGAAATTTGTCGTATTGGTAATCAATACCGCTCGGACTGTAATGGATACGCTGGCGACTGATAGCCGGGCAAGCATGTTGATAGTCGATGAATGTCATCGTGCTGGCAGTGATCTCAACTTTCAAGCACTGGATGGAGCGTATGTTGCTACGGTTGGTTTGTCCGCTACGCCAGAGCGGCCATATGACGACAACTTCAACAAGCGAATCGTACCACGGCTCGGAAGTATCCTGTACGAGTATGGCTTAACTGACGCGAAACGTGACGGGGTCATTTCTGAATTCGATTTGATTAATGCCAATGTCCCTTTAATGCGACCGGAGCTAGCAGAATACAAACGTGTATCACAGCAAATTGGGCACCGCTCAAAGCAGCTCGCGGGTTGTTCGCCAGCTGAGCGTCACGCGGATTCACGTCTCAACTCGTTGCTTCGCAAGCGTGCGTCCATTGCCAACAATGCAGCAATGCGCATCGGCACGACTATACGACTGATCGAACAGCATCGTTCGAAAAAGTGCATTGTCTTTCATGAATCTGTCACGGCCATCAACACGATGCTGAGGATCGCTCAAGAACGTGGGCACAGTGCGACTATCTATCACACGGGAATCGCTGGTGATTATCGCCGTGAAAACCTTCGATTGTTCCGCAAGGGAGTATTCGACATTCTGTTTTCCTGCCGAGCACTGGACGAAGGAATGAATGTTCCAGAAGTCGAAATAGCGGTTATTGCAGCCGCTACAGCTACGCAGCGGCAGAGAATTCAGCGGCTCGGGAGGGTGTTACGCCCCGCGAAACACAAAGATCGAGCCACAGTGTACACTTTGTACTCAACCGAAGCCGAAGAAACCCGACTGGTGGAGGAAGCGGCCGGAATGGCGGAGATTGCAAAGGTACGATGGATAGGGGTCAGTGCACAGAATGGAGAAGATACTTGCCAATCATGAATGGTTTCATCCCATCTCTAGAGATGTTTTGCTCGAAGATGAGTTCGAGTCTCAGATTCTCGCTCACGCACCTGACATATTCCCAGGTTATCGAGCGGTTCCATTCAAGCAAACGGTGAGTAGTCCTGAGTTTGGGAATGCTCAGCCTGACTTCTTAATCTTTGAGGCGAACTTTAGGGCTTGGTGGGTGATCGAAGTTGAAATGTCGCGTCATTCTCTTTCGACTCATGTTGAACCGCAGGTTGCCGCGCTTTCTCACGGCAAATTTAACAAACAGCACATTTTGCGAGTAGCATCAGCATTTGAGACGGCAGATGAAGCAGAGCGGGCTCAAGCCCTAATGGCATCTGTGCAAGCAAACGTACTTGTCATTGTTGATTCGGAGTGTGAAGACTGGCGAGATACACTGAAACAGTACGATGCATCGCTGATCACCGTTAAGCCATATCAATCCAGGCAAGGCAAATTCCTCTTTCGCCAGATTGGCATGGTGCCAGGCCAGGGATCATCGGTCTTAAGTTCAATCCAGATTAGGCGCGATACGACACGGGCAATCATCATTGACAATCGCGCGGCGTTGCCATTTGAGCAAGGCCAAGAAGTCGAACTATTGCTTGAGAGCACACCGACCAGATGGCGCTGCCATTTTCTCGCTGGCACACTGATGCTTTTTTGTCTTGAGGATCGCTTTCCCATTGATTCTGCTGCCGGAACCTACGTGTTAGTTCGCCTACAGTCCGGTGAATACTCCGTTGAAAAACAAGTCGCTCGCATCATAGGTAGACAATCATGACTAGTAAGATTGAATTGGAAGTTGGTCCAGATATTATTCGCTCCTACAAGCGTTTGGGTTATCGAGCATGGTATGCGTTGGCGGAATTCTTGGACAACTCGACACAATCGTTTTTTGACAACCGAATCGAACTGGATGCCGCAGCTGGAGGTAAGGCTGTTTGCGAGATTGATGTGACGTACGAACGCAATGAAAAAACGCTTCGCATACACGATACTGCAATGGGCATGTCTTCTGATGAGTTACGGCATGCCCTTAGACTCGGAAAGCCGCCAGCGAAAACGGATGGCCGCAGTGAATTTGGTCTTGGCCTCAAAACCGCTGCTTGCTGGTTCGGCGATCAATGGAAAATTACGACAAAACGACTGGGCGAAGACTACGAAATTGAAGTGGAAGTGGACGTCGAAAAGGTTGCCAGTGGCAACTTACATCTTAGTCCGATTGAACGACCAAAAGATAAGTCGCTTCACTACACGACTGTTGAAATTTCCAAGATGCATCGGCCTTTGCATCACCAAACGGTCAAATCGATGAAGACCTATCTTCAGTCTATGTATCGCGTGGATATTCGTGATGGCAGTTTGATCATTCGTTTTCAGGGGGGCGAGCCTTTGGTCTGGGATGACGAAATAGACTTTATCAAAGACTTTGAAGGCACGCCTTATCGAAAACTGTTCGATGAGCAAATCGAAGGAAGACGTATTTGGGGATGGATTGGAGTGCTTCAAGGTGGTTCTAGACGCAAAGCGGGGTTCGCACAAATCCGTAGAGGGCGGGTGATTCAAGGTCAGCCTGAAGCATGGCGTCCAGAGGGCATATTCGGTATCAATAGAAACGATCTTCGCAACCAACGATTGATTGGCGAAATTAATCTCGATGAATTTGGCGTTAGTCACACGAAAGACGCCATTCTCTGGCAGGGCGATGAGGAGGCTAAAGTCCAGGAATTCTTGGAGACGGCTTTTGGTGACTATATTGAACAGGCTAATAAGACCTACAAAAGCCAAACGGAAATTGGTGGGCCTAAACCAGCTGATGTCCAGATTGCAATGGACGAACTTAAAACTCAGTTGGAGTCAGCAGGATTTGTCGACGCGATTCAGCTAACCGAAGTGCCATCCGAAGAAGTGATAAAGGCTTCGACTAAACATGTTGTTGATGCCATTTCACCTCGCGAGCCGGATCTGAACGTAAAACTTGGTGCGAACCATGTCCGCGTCTACCTGTCCCATGATCTGAGTCCCCAGGACCCCTATTTTTCAAGCGACACAGCTGCTGACATTATCGTTTCCATTAACTGCCGACACGTCCATTGGTCAAGAATTGACGGTCCTGATGCCGTGTTGCGATATTTATTAGAGTGTGTCTATGACGCTGTAGCCGAGTGGAAATGCTCACGTCAGTCAGCCGCTGTATCACACGATACCATTAAGTGGCTCAAGGACGGTTTGCTTAGATTAGAAATAGGCTCTGTCGATACAGATGACGAATAGGGAAATTTGTTTGCCAATAAGTGTTCAGGCGCTGTCGAGTTCCGTTTCCCAGCTAGCTGTGGCCTTAGCGACAATTGCGATTGCCGCAGGCTGAATCGAGAGTTGACAATCGCTTCCAAACTAATCACGTCAATTTAAAATGTATTTTGTATCAGCATCTCCTACGAAAGGTGGGATTCATTGTGCCGCTTCGCACACTATTTTCAGAGCTTTGTCAAAGCGTGTATTTACTTTTGATCTCCAAGCCTGTTATTACAGGCTCTCCTTCAGGGACTAGAACCGCTGTCGGCCGATCGGCCTCTGCGACGAAAATTACGCGGTGAGCCGACATTCGCTCAAAGCCTTGCAGTAATCCTCTTCCCTTTATTTCGACGATGTGCTGCGTGAAATCGATAGTGATTCCAGTGCGTGGATCAAAGTCGATGTCGTAGAGGTGGCTGTAGGCCAGGGATTTTTGAACCCCATTCAACTTGATAAACCGTATCATTGGTTCGTTGGAGACTGGCTTTCGAACAAACCCGAAAGCGCGATATTGATTCGGTGAGTAGACATCGTCGGCGATCTCAGGCTGGCGCGGCGAGTCCCCAAGATATTCCAGGATCTTGTTGGTCGAATTCGACATTCTACACCGTCATTTCTCGTGCTGACTGTCTCGTCTTGGTCCATTCGATGATTCGCTTTGCCTGCTCCCTGGCAAAGCTACGTACATGAAGTCGGATGTGTTCTGCATACGCAGCAAGAGAATGAGGCTTCCGCGTATTGGTTGATTCGCTACTCGCCCGTACCAGCTCGCTGGCATTCATATTTGGACGCTGCTTAGACACCGCTGCAAAGAGCGATGGAACGTCATCGGTGTATATCATGGTTTGCTCCTTGGCCCGGCTGGCGGTGACATAGAGCTGCTCCGGGGAAGAAGCGGCGTACGAAAGATGGCTTTGGGCGACGATCGCCCTGTCGAATGTCTTGCCTTGGGAGCTGTATGAAGTCAACACAATTCCATGGTCAATGTGTTGCCAGCTTGACGAAAGTATCTGACCATTGCTAAGCCTTAGATCTCCATCCCTTGTGAATCCCATCAATTGCAGCGTCGTGCCATTATTCAATCGTTGCTCTTTCGAGTTGCTGGGTTTCCGATTCTTGGTAATTCGGATAACGTCACCCTTAGCAAATGAGCGTTCGATTTTTCGGTAGACGTCAAACGAATTTGGCGAACCGATCGGAATCTCAACTTGCCTATCTCCCATGCGGGCCTGCACGCGTCCATTCTCAATGGATGATACTTCCAGCCGCTCACCTGGTTTGAATCCGCCTTTGCCCCGCTTGGTAAACTCAACGATGTCGCCGGGTACATAGCTCACCGGGTCGGATCGTTCTGCGGTGGTCAGGTGTTTCGATTGCAGCGTGCTGAGTATTCGTTCGTTAGAATCAATGATTCCTCTGGTCTTAAGCTCGCTACGAATGGCCTCGGTAACGACTTCACGCTCAGCATGACTTGGGGCAATGACGAGTGTCGATTTGCCGCTGGCTAAGTTATTCGCGTAGTCTGCAGCCAGTTGTGAGTAACGCGCCGCGGCATCTTCGATCTCAGTGATGTATCCCAGATCACTTAGTTCGGACAGTCCATCAGCAACGTCTCCCCTACTCAGGTGCTGCACCGCCGAGCGATACTCGCTGTTCTTTTGCCTTCGAATCGTATTGATTTCAAATGGTCTTACCCCAAGCTCGTCTTCCAATAGTCTGAATGGTGCGCCAGCAGCAACAGGCTGATGCTGCTTGGCGTCACCGCTAAGGATGATCCTGGCATCAAGTTCGTCTGCCACCTTGGAAAGGCGAACCAGGTCACGCGTGCCGACAAGAGCTCCTTCATCCACCCATATCAAGCCCTTCGCTGCCTCCTTTTGAAACTTAGGACTTTCCAAAAAGCTAGCCAGCGTATGTGCATTGAATCCTTCCTGCTTGCCTAGCACGTCGTGTGCTGCCTGGGCGGTTGGTGCAAGTACGGTGACTGATCTGCCCCCGGCTTCGATCGCATCGATCGTTTCGTGCATGACCGACGTTTTGCCGCTACCTGCCGCCCCGCGAAGTACGATCAGGCGATCATGCGAATTCAGAATTCCTCTCACAGCAGCTTTTTGCTCTTTGGAAAGCCAGTCTTGTTTGAATTCATGGTCAACAGCAAGCGGACGATAGCGACCCATGCCACTTCGGACAAAGGACAGAAGGGATTGTTCCTCTTGCAAGACTTCCCGTGTTGTGACGACCGCTTTCTCGTCCTTGCCATCGCGAAAGTAGGCATGTTCCTGAACCGCACTGAGCAGTTGCTGCGGCGAAAAAGAGTCGACCCCATGAAGAAGTGCATTGCGTGCCACCTCCCGTTCACGTACGACGGCATGTCGTTCAAAACAGTGTTGGTTGACATACTCCAGCACTTCGCCAAGGCTTCTTTTCTTTGGCGGCAAATTCTTCCGATGTTTGAGCTGAGAGAATAGTGCTCGTTCTTCCTGTGACATGAGGCCGAGCCACTTGTCGTGTAGTTGATTGGCAGGAACCACACTGGACGCTTTGGCCTCCCGGGTGATTGCGCCAAGCTCACCTTTCTTTTTGGGATCGGTTATGCCAAGTCGGTCGGCTACTTCTTCAATTTCCTTTGTTCGTCTGCTGAACTTGTCGATGGTGCTTCGTTTCACCCCGGCAACTTCGAAACCGTTTTTATTTCTTTCGATTTGGTAGCCCATTTCACGAAGGTTTGTTGCGAGCTGGGATTTGAAGATAGCGTCATAGTAGCCACTATCGGCGACGATTGCGGAAAAATCAGCGGCGGTCCACCGTTCACCAGTGTGGGTTGCGTTTATAGCGAAGCAATGCACGTGCAAGTTCGGATCTGGGTAGCCTTCAACCGGCCTGGATGTAGTATGTAGCCAGGCTGCCCCGACTATGTTGCCCGTTTTGGCAAGCGTAAGCTTGCCCCGCTCCTGATTCACCCTCGTCTGAACATCCTTGTGACCGAGACTGAAAAGACTGCCATTTTCAGCGGAGCGGAGACTGCCAACTTGGGTGTTTGAGGGAGTGGTTTTATATCGGGACGTGGGGCTGGCGCAGCTCGTCGCAAGTTTTTTTGCGGAG
>JADYZV010000093.1 GCA_020852965.1 Pirellulaceae bacterium
CGCCGCGATCGTCGCCTTTAGGGCGACGATCGCGGCGGCAACCAACGATGGGGGCGAGTCGATGGTCACGGCAGCTAGCTACAAAACTGATTCACCCGCGAGGCAAGCTCGCGGGGGTCTGCTAGCTACAAAACTGATTCACCCGCGAGGCAAGCTCGCGGGGGTCTGCTCACCCCACGGTAGTTGTTCGAGCAGTCCCGTGGTCAGTGGGTGAAGGCTACCGCTCGAGCGCGGTGCAACTCGGACAATCCTGACAAGAGCACTTTGAAGGCTCGGCACATCGTAGGCAACAAGCTGCGCGCCCGCTTCCACCAACACTGACAGCAAGTCTTTCTGAGCCAATTCAGCATAGACGACGCAGATCGTCTCGGGAGAGCACTCACGCAACGCGCACAACGATTGGCACACGTGCGACAATTGCGAATCGTCGTCGACAGACCACAGCGCTAGCCCTAGTGCATGCGTCCTAGCCAATTGGTTTAGCTGTTCGTCGTTGGTTGCGCGTAGCAGGCGTGAGCCTGAGTCGTCAGTGCCCAACAGCTCCCATAGCATCCGGCCGAGGGCTGCGGTGATTACGCCCGAGGCATCGCGACTCGACCACAATAGCGTTTGGCCATGGAGCAGGTCATTCACGATCATTCTCTCCTAATGGTTCGAGCTGGTTCACCGGCGTGAGCTATTCCAACAATTTTCCATCGGCGATTAGCCAAGTCCATACTTTGCCGGTTTGACCAGCGGCGCTGGCGCGTAGGCTATCGGCGGAGACTGACAGTGAATACAACGCATTCTCGGCACCAGCCAAACCGCGCAGCGTCGCCCCATCGTCGGTATTGAGTATGCGAGCTGCACCGTCGGCAGCCACCGCGACCAATTGCGCCGTATCGCCGATGAATTCGATGGCGGTCACCTCGTGGCTAAAGCCTGCGATGGTGCGTTGTTGCTCGCCACTGTCGACCTTCCACACTTTCACGCTGTGGTCGGCGCTGGCGGTGGCGAGACGCTGCCCGTTATCTTGCCAAGCGATTCCCAACACATGATGCGTGTGACCTTCAAAGCCTCGTACCGCTTCCCCCGTGGCGACATGCCACAGTCGGCATAGCTTATCCGCTCCGCCACTGGCAAGCATGCGACCGTCGGGGGAAAATTGTAAGCTCAGCACCGTATCGCTGTGTACCTCGCCTAGATCGCGAGCGATCGCGCCGCTAGAGACATCGACAAGCTTGACATCCCCAAAGCGGCTTGGTGGACCACTTCCTACCGCCAACAGGCTGCCATCGGGGCTGAAGTCGAGCGCACAAATCCGATCGCTAAAAATCGATTCAGCGGCAGTGCCAAGTGTCTTATCGAGCTTCCAAGGGAGAGTCAAATCCCAGCTCAGCACGCGCCC
Organism: Pirellulaceae bacterium; assembly: GCA_020852965.1. Lineage (GTDB taxonomy): Bacteria > Planctomycetota > Planctomycetia > Pirellulales > Pirellulaceae > Aureliella. The sequence goes on from JADYZV010000093.1 coordinate 1,388, forward strand.
GTCGGCGGTCAGTCCTCGCAGTTCATTACCGTCGATCGATTTCAGTGAAATTAATTTGTCAGTTGCTCCGGTCAAATTGGCGCGCGGCGCACCGTTGGTGGAAGCATACAATCGCAGGGTGTGATCGTTGCCCGCGATGACTACTGCCGAGCCATCCTGGCTGAATTGTCCCGCGACGGCAGGGGGAGGTGCCACGCTCTTTTGCAGTTCTGTGGAGTGGGTCTGGACTTCACCCAGTCGTTGTCGCTCGCTGTCGGTCAAGGTTTGCAAAGAAGTGATTCGCTCGGCGGCGCGCTGTACGCCATCGGCGGCGGTTGCCAGAGCCTGATCGCGGTCGGCCAATTCGGCAGCCGCAGCCGTTCGCTTTGTCTCGGCTTCTTGGGCAGCCTTTTGTTTGGCTTCTAGTTCTGCCGTCAATTCGGTGACCCGTTTTTGCGCTTCGGCCAACGCTTGCTCGGTTTCAGAGTGGCTGGTTTTTGCGGCGGCAAGTTCGGTGTCCTTGGTGGTCAGGGCGGCGAGTGCCTGTTCGCGTGCTTCCTGAACCTTCTTGTGCGCCTCGATCTCCGCCTCGGAAGCCTTTTGCAATTCGGGCAGTTGCGCGACCAATTGATCCACGTAGGCCTGTTGCCGCGCAGCGTCGCGCTGACTCTCACGGAATTTGGCGGCTTGATTGTAGTCTTGATCTAGGGCTGCCAAGAGTTCGCCGCTTGCCAACTTCAACAGCCGCGCGCTGCCGTCGGTTGCAATCGTTAGCAGCGATTCGCCGCCCGAGCTGGCGTGGATTTGTAGTAGTTCGGTTTCGTAGGGCCATTCGGCTAATACGGCGGCATCGTCGAGTGCGACTCGGATCAGCTTTTGATTCTTCAGCGCGACTACCAAACTCGGCTCGGGCTGTGTGACGGTAGCCAATAGGCTCCCGGCAGCGGGAAGAGTCAAGGGCCGGAACTTCACAACGTTCTCCGCACCGACGACGACTTCCGTGAAGGCCAATCCCGAGGCTAACTGCAATTCGAACAGTGCCCCCGCATCATCGAGCGCGAACAGGCGTTCGCCCACTCCTACAATTTGTTTTAGGTTGCGTGGTGGGGCTTCGCAGTTCAACGGAGCCGTCTGATAGGTGTCGGCTTGAGTCAGCCTCAACGAACCGCCACTGTCCGCCGTGAGCAACGTTTGCTCCGACAGCCAAACAAGTGCTGTGATTGGCTGCGAGTGTGCGCCCAGAAAGCGATGCGATTGCGAGCTAGCTACGTCGACCAGCTCAATACCAGTTCCTTGCGCGACGACGGCCAACCGCGCGCCGGAGGTCGAGAAAGAGGATAGCGCGTCACTCGTCGCGAGGCCGCTGAGTAGTTGTCGCTCGGCGGTCTGACGCCGCCAGAGCTTCACGCTACGAAATCCCCCCGTGGCTAGCGTTTGGCTATCGGGACTGAATGCAAGCGACTGCACCAAGTCCAAGTGTGTGGCTGCCAACGGGGTGCCATCGGGTAAATGCAGATTAATATCGATGAGCTCGAGAGGCGTGGCACTCGACGTGCCACCGACGGGTCGTACCAACTGCACGGTATTGCCATGCCCCACCGCCAAAAGTTCACCATCGCGCGAGCTATCCAATGCGTATATCGGTGACAGTGTCTCTGGAATGGCTTGCCAGTCCATTGCCGCATTGGTAGAAGCGATCGAATCGAGAGCGCCCCCAGCAATCCAGCTCGTCAACAATTCGACTTCGTCCGGAGTCAGGGCCATCGCACCTACTGCATTGTCCAGCGGCGGCATCGGATCGTCTGTATCTATCACTCGGCTGAGCAGTTCGCTCTCGTCGTTGTTCTGCGGCACGATGGCTGGCCCGCTATCACCACCGGCCATCAAGTCTGCGTGCGATTCTAGATTCAGTCCCCCCTCCAGCTTTTTGGCATTGTGACAGGCGATGCAGTTGCGAGTGAACAGCGGTGCAATATCGCGCGCGTAGTCAACTTTCGCATCAATGTCGCTCGCCGCTGGCTGCGTTGCATCTTCGGCCGATAGTGGAAGGGGAGCGAGCAAGGCAGCACTCCACACAAAAGTCAGCAAAAGTCTTGCCGCAGTTTTAGATCGTCGGTTGGTTGAGGTCATCGCAAACATCTCGGAGGTGGGAAGGTCGATCGCAACGTCGTCCATCTAGTATAGTTGGAGCGACAGATTGCATCGCAAAGCGTCTGTTAAGTAGCCGTTGAAAAAAGTAGTCATTTCGAGCGTGATGGCGAGGCATCTCTATCCGTGCCTCGGCTCTACAATCCGTGCGCACCTTCGTGTCCATTGGTAGCACGGCTGGCAGGGCCGGAGCACAGATATTGAACTACTTGCCAACAATACGAACTCGCTGAGTGGTGCTGGGGAGCCACACGGTCAATTCTTTCTCAGCACTGGTTGTTTTCAAAGCGGCAATGCGAGCGGTAACGCTTTCAATCGCAGTTTGTAGGCTCTTCTTCTCTGGCTCCTCGGTCGCTTTAGCCAAGGCGTCGTTGAGCCGTGTTAAATGAGCTTCTGCCCGCTCGAGTGCCTGCGGGTTGTCGCGCCATTTGATTTTGGTTTCACACTGCATCCAACAGGTGAATTCACCCAGCGGTGCATCCTCGGCTACCGTCAGTTCGGCAGCGCCTGTCGATTGATCCGCAGCAATGGTCACCTCTGGTAAGCCAACTTTGGCTATGACATTTTGAGCGCGCAGCACGCAAGCTGCCGCGCCGCCAGCCCGTCGAGTCAGCGCGATCGGCAGCGACAGCTTGTCTCCCTGCTTGACCTCCAACGTTGATCCGTCACCGAGCTGGGCGCTAATCGCGGCTGTATCAGCAGGATTTACACATAGCAGCAGCTCATCGCACAATCGTGACTGGACCGTGTTGCGAGTCGGGATGGCGGCCCAACTGATCGTGGCAGCTTCGGCGGCGACGCTGGCCGACTCACTGGCCGCCGTTCGTCCAATGATCTGTATCGGGCCAACCCAACTCGCCGCAGCTTCGTTGCATTGCAGAGTCAGCGAAACTTCGGGTTGCGAGGGATGAATAACGGCGGAAGTGCAACTGACTCCTTCGGGCAATCCGGCTACCTCAATTTCAATTGGACCTGAAAAGCCACCGCGGCGCAGCGCCAATACGCGAAGTGAACATGTGCCACCGCGCATCAAGTTCAAGCCAGTAGGGTGCGACAGCGCAGGATTGTTAATGGGGTAGGGAGGATAGGCCAATAGCTGCAGACTGGGCACGCTACGCTCGACGCGAAGCCGATAGCCGCACTCTTCAGGGCGACGTGGACCACTTTCGTTGTCGAGCAGCTCAATGCGATAACGTCCATCCTCGGGAACGGTCCAATTTAATTGCGGATCGCGCAAGACAACTTTCAATCCTGCATCCCCCATTACCGGTGGATCGTCGAACTCCAACAACTGCTGAAGCGACTCGACAGGCGTTTTGTTTTCACTTGTGCCTTCAGCCGTAGTGGTCAGCCGATAAAGTATCAAGCGCGGGTCGGTCAGTTGTCCTAGGCGTTGCGAATCGACTTCGAACCATAGTAGTTGGTCCTTGGTAGCGGTAAAGTCATGCGAGTTAGCCGCTTGCTCGTCGCACAAGACACCTTCGACACGCAGTGGCAGTGCTTCACCCGCACCTGCCTGCGCCGGCTCGCCAGTCTCCCCGATTGGCTCGCCCGCCATCGTCCAGCGTTCGACATCCTGCACGGCGTTTGTCGCATTGCTCAGAGTTGGACGCAACATTGCATCGAGCACCAACGTGGAAGCTGCTTGGTTCTCTGGCGAGGTGATTGCGTCGACTACGCATTCCAACGCATAGCTGTAGTCAGGACCACCGCCGTAGATGGCGTCGTAGACCACCACGAGTACCTCCCCTGCTTGTTCTGCTACGTATTCCAGTTCAGCGGGCCAGTTGTCAATTGTGCGACTACGAGCCAACTCACGTCGCTCGGGAGCAGGTCCATACAGCACCACGATTGGATTCGCACGCGAATCGAGCTGTTTGGCAATCATCGCTAACTTCAGTCTTTGGCCAGCTTCTAGCTCCATGCGATAGTAGTTGCGGCGTTGAGGCAAGCAGCGCGCGAGCACGATGCTCTCCTGCGGATACTCGATCGCCAAGGCAGATTCCGAGTGGTCTGTGGCAGCGACCACGACGGCTTTGCGCGTCAACCACAGAGGGCGAGGATTGCTGATGCCGAAACGTCCCACCGCGCGAACGTCGCATTTACCAGGTGAGGCACCTGAGTCAATCTGCACTTTGAAAGTGCCGTTGCCGAGCGGAGGATCGCCCAGAGGTTGGGCTGGCTCGAGCACAGGTTGCGAGCTCACGTGGGGCGAAACGAAATGAAGTTGCGCGAGCTCTTCGGTCGAGCTACCAGTGATCTGCAGGTCGACAGACGATCCAATCTGCGCGATCGATTGTGACAGGCTATGCAGTTCCAAGGTAGGAGTCTGCGCCAGGGCAGCGGGAGCTAGCCACCAGCAGTGCAGGCTGCAAAAAAGGCAAAGTATCACTAGACGCGCGCAGGACTCGCAACCTCGTCCGCCGCCTGCGCGCATCGTAGTGGACGAGGTTACGAGTCCTGTGCGCAAGGTAGCAGTGGACGAGGTTACGAGTCCTGTGCGCAAGGTAGCAGCGGACGAGGTTACGAGTCTCGTATGCATCTCAGTAGTGTTTCGGTAATTCAAACGAGCGACTCTTCTTGCGTCTGAAACATCCTTGTTGACGCTACGGGTTAGGGGGTATTGCAGTAGTCAATTCTAATAGGATTCGTGCTTTGTCAAAGCGAATTGAGCATATGTTTTGCTAGGCAGCGCGTGGTCTGTTTAACCGCGTCAGCGCGCCCGCGTGAGGTTTGCACCGCGGTAACGGCCCAGACTCGTGCTAGATATCCGCAGCGGTGCCGCAGAGTCGTTTCGGTTTGCACATCACCGGCGCGTCCGCGCTGCGCGGTTAAACAGGCCAGCCTGCTGCCAGCTTCAATCGGCAAATCATGGCGCTTAAAATTCATCAATGGTTGAACAGAAACTCTTTGCTGTTCAATACGGCCCATACCAAATCCTCGTAGGCTTGCCGCGCGGAGTCAGGTTTGCCGAGGACGTAGCTGCTGGCGGTTTGGATCTCAGCGGCCGTTGCGGGGCGGCTCAGCGCGGCCAAGTACAATTGCTCGATCTTGTGCTCGATTGGATCGGAGCTAGCCGCCAAGCTAGCTGCCAGTCCCTCATCGCTGGCCAGTTTGGCCTGCATGTCTTTCGAATTGAGTAGATGGAGGCTCTGAGCTAGCGTGGCTTCTTGTGAGCGTTCGCACTCGCAGGCAGTGGTCGAGTCGGGTTTGCCAAATACATCCAAGAAGTACGACGAGAAGCGATTGTCGGGCAAGCTGACTGCGCGAGTGTGTGGTGGAACTCCATCGAACGCTGTGTGGGTCAGCAACACTTGGTCGATCGCATCGAGCAACACTTCCGCTTGAAGTCGCTTGGGGTAGTAACGCGCGTAACTTTGGTTGTTCAAATTGTAGTCGTTCGCATCGGAGCTCAATCGGTAGGTGGTCGAAGTGCAGATCAATCGGAGCAAACTTCGCATGTCATAGCCGCTGTCGACAAAGGCCTCCGCCAAGCCGTCGAGCAATTCAGGGTTCGAGGCGGGGTTGGTAACACGCATGTCATCCTCGGGCTCGACCAGGCCGACGGCGAAGAAGTGCTTCCAGTAGCGATTGACCAAGGCGCGCGCAAAGAATGGATTGTTTTCGTCGGTCATCCAGCGGGCCAATTCGTCGCGCGGATCGGCTGTGGCGGCTAGCGTGACTGGTTCCGCTCCCAGGCCAGCGGGTGCTAACGCTTCGCCCGTCTTGGGGTGCTTGGCTGTGGCGACACCGCTGCGCGATACGAAACGCGGTTGTTCCGGCGTTTCACCTTCGCCGCGCGTCACTTTGGAGAAGAACGCAGCCATGTGGAAGTAGTCGGCTTGGCTCCATTTTTCGAACGGGTGATGGTGACAGCGGGCACACTGAATGCGTTGACCGAGGAACAACTGGGCCGCATCCTCGACTCGCGATTCCGTACTGGCCACTTCACGCAGCCATGTGACGGGAGGGTTGCTGTCGACCGATCCCGAGGCGGTCAACAGTTCGCTGACCATTTGATCGTAGGGTTTGTTGTCATAGAAGCCATCGCGCAGCCAATCGTAAAACGCAAATGTGCCCGCTTGGTATCCTGCCGAATCGCGACGATTGCGCAAGATGGTGCTCCACTTCTTTGCGAAGAACTCGGCGTGATCTACGGTCGTCAATAGTCGATCAACAGTCGATTCGTATTTGTCTTCGGCCGTCGATTGTACGAAGGCCTGCGCCTCCGCGATGGTGGGCAAGCGTCCGCACAGGTCGAGTGTCACGCGACGGATGAAGGTCGCGTCGTCACACTCGGGCGACGGTGGAATACCCAATGCATTCAGCTTCGAGAACACCAGCTCGTCGACCACATTGCGCGACTTCGGCCAGGCCTCGATCGAAACGCCGAGTGGCACTGTTGCGCGAAACACGGCGACTTGTCCTTGGAAGCGAGTCATAATCGCAACGTCCCCAGGACGCTCAGTCAAACTGACTAGGCCGCGTACGCTGACGTCCGCCAGATCGGTATTGTTCGATTCGTATTGTGCGGTGCGCGTGATGTCCTCGATCGAGCCATCGGAATAGATGGCGACGACCGACAGTTGTTGCGATGCACCGCGCTCTAGACTCGCGTGTTGGGGCACGACTTCGATACTGGTCACGTGAGCTTGTGCGGGGTCGCCGTAGGGTAGGCCGCTGGCGATCCAGCGTTGTAGCAGACGGTATTCGTGCGAATCGACTTCGATACGACTTCCGCCTCCATGAGGTGTTTGATTGGCCGCTTTCTGTAGCAGCAGGCTCTGCGCAGGTAGAGCAGGGAAGACGCGACGCCCGCGCGATTCATTGACCAAGTGTGCATAGTCCTCGCGCGGTTCAAAGCCCAACAACGATAGTTTAAAACCGGCTTGCCCGGCCGCTTTGCCATGACACCCGCCGCCATTGCAACCAAACTTGGTGAAGATCGGGACGATTTGATTCGCAAAGTGGACCGGTTGTGTGGTCTCCATGCCTGACACATCGACGTCGATGGAGGCCGCGGGGAGACCGTCGAGCGCGGCGGTGATCGTCGCCGAACCGGACTTGAGCGGTGTGACAAAGCCGCTGGCGTCGACCCGGGCAACCTCGGGCGGCTCGACACGAAAGGCAACTTGCCGCGTCACATCGCGCGAGATGTTCGATGAATCGGAGCTGCTACCGGCCGCCGACTCGAGCGATTGGGTGACATGCAGTTGCCAACGCGCATCACGGCCGCGCAGTTCAAACCGAGGTGGAGCATCGCCTGTGTGGCTTTCAATGACCGCAGGTAGATTGAAACGCAACTCATCTTCATCGGCGGCGGACAGCAGCGATTGGCCGCAAACGAGCAAACACAGCAGGTGCGCGCTAATGGATTTCAAGTTCATGGGGTCGTCTTTAGTTCAGGCGGGACGATTGGAGCGAGTTTGTGGGGCAAGGCCGTCAAGCATTTGAATGCGGGGGCATTGGTGAGGACCTCGATCTAGTTTCAAAACTCGTTCACTTGTGAGACAAGCTCACAGGGGTCCAAGAAAACATGTGTGGTAGGACAAGCGGGTTACGAAGTCGTGATGCACGCGGTTGTTGGGACTTCAAATCAATTCACTGATCGGTCCGCGCTCGACCAAATACTGCGGGCGACCGGTGGGATCCATCAAGGCGGTCGTGGCGGTGTCGATTCCCAAATTGTGATACAGCGTGGCGATGATCTCTTGCATGTCGACGGGGCGTTCGGTAGCGTGTTCTCCTAAGCGGTTGGTTGCCCCGATAGCTTGGCCAGCCCGAATGCCGCCGCCGGCCAAAAATGCACAGCTTACGGGAGACCAATGATCGCGCCCGGCACCGGCGTTGATCTTGGGACTTCGTCCGAATTCGCCCCACACGACGACCGACACATCGTTGAGCATGCCGCGCGCATCGAGGTCTTCGATCAGCGCGCTGAGGCATTGATCCAACTTGCTACCATGATCGCGGACCAATTGAAAATTCTGGCCGTGGCTATCCCAGCGACCGTAGCTGAGGCTCACGCAGCGCGCGCCGGCTTCTACCAGGCGTCGAGCGATAAGCAGATGGTCGTTGCAAGTCGGCGAACCATCGTATTGATAGTGATAGGGTTTCCCATCGCCGTAACGCGCGACGACTTGCGGGTCTTCCTTGGAAAGGTCGAGTGCGTCGAGTAGCTTGCTACTGGTCAGCACATCGAAGGCGCGTTGCCCGAAGGCGTCCATCCCTTCCATAGCTCCCGAGGTATCGATGTCGCGCCGCAAAGTATCGAGACTGGTCAGCAACTGTCGCCGATCTTGCAGGCGATCGAGCGAGATGTCGTTAAGTTTCATATTGTCCATGCCAGGCCCATCGGGCTGGAACGGAGCGAAGCTGGTTCCCAGAAAACCGGGTGTCCCGGGATCGGACCAAGGGGTGTGTGCAGCGGGTGCGGCCAACCCGACATAAGGAGGTACCGACGCGTCGACTGGGCCGTAGAGTTTGGCAACGGCTGAACCGATTGAGGGGCGTCCACCCAGGGCTCGCATTTCGCTCGAAATCCAGCCGCTCAGGCACTGCGACGATTCGTGGCGATCTTTGCAGCCGACCACGGAGCGAATCACTACCGCTTTGTCCATCAGCTTGGCGAGTTGTGGAAAGACTTCGCAGATTTGAATACCAGGCACATTGGTCGCGATCGGCTGGAACTCACCGCGGATTTCAGCAGGCGCTTCGGTCTTGATCTCCCACATGTCCTGATGCGGAGGCCCGCCCGCCAAGAAGATGTTGATGACCGCCTTATGGTTGATGCGCGATTTTGGGCTTTGTTGCGATTCGGCCCTGAGCAAATCGGCCAATCCGAAGCCACCGGCACCAAACGAAAGTCCACCGATGGTAAGGAAGCTACGTCGCGACAATCCATCGCAGCAGCGGCCCGCTTTACCGAGGAGGGTAAGCATAGCATCACCATTTTTCTGAAGGCAGGAAATTACGGCGGGAGGGTAGGTGTTTCCCTAGCTCTATTGTGATCCAAAGCCCCCTTGTTTGACAAGTCCGTAAATGGGGGCTTTCCGGATGAACCTCCCCTATTCCGGATTCGTCTCGTTGGTGGTAATGCGCAGGATTTGCGCCGTAACGGCGACTTCCCAGCCCGCACAGCCAGCGAACGTTCCAGTCGCGTACCTCGCAGGTCGGGCCGGTTCGACCACTCGTTTTCAGCTCCAGAGCTGCGCGAATTGTTCTCGAAATCGTGGCATTTTGCCCTCCCCGCCAAATGTATTCCTGGGCATAATCCAGCATCCTCAAGCAACGGATGGTTTGGGGCTGTTTACCAATTTTTTACCCCATGACGCTCATGTTACTCCCATCGGTTCAGCTTCGACGCAATATGTTAGCCAGCACTTCCGACGCGGCCGCGTACGGCGTGATGGTGGGAGTTGGCGAGACATTTTTGCCCGCCTTTGCCTTGGCGGTCGGCTTGGGAGAAGTCACTGCGGGCATTGTCGGTAGCGTGCCATTGATGGCCGGCGGCCTGCTACAGATGGTGACGCTGTGGGCTCTGTCGCGTGGGTTTTCGCAAAAGTGGTGGGTGGTACTAGCCGCCGCTCTGCAGTCGCTGGCGTTCGTTCCCTTGATGTGGGCCGCCTATCAAGGCTCGGTAAGTGGTCCAGTTCTGTTAGCCATCGCCTCATTCTACTGGGCCGCCGGACTCGCCTCAGGACCCGCTTGGAATAGTTGGATCGAGCGCATCATTCCGAAACAGATGCGGGCTAACTACTTTGCCAAGCGCACTCGCGCCAGCCAGTTGGCTACGCTGGTCGGCTTTGTGGCGGGGGGGCTACTATTGCAGTATGGTCGTCAAGGTGGCTGGGTGTTGTTGGCGTTTGCTGGCCTTTTCGCCGTCGCCTTCGCATCGCGACTGGTCTCCGCCATCATGCTGGCCTTGCACAGCACGGGCGAATTCACCGTGCGCGCACCCGCTATCAATCGGATCGACGATCCGGTCGAACTAGTGAACGCCGCTCGCTCGTTTTCTGGCAAGCACCTGTTGATCTACTTGGTGTTAGTTCAAGGTGCAGTACAGATATCGGGTCCGTACTTTACACCCTACATGCTCAAGCATTTAAACTTGTCCTATTTGGCATTTACCGGACTGGTTGCCGTCGCCTTTGTCGCTAAAGTCATTTCGCTCGCTGCTTGGGGGCAACTTGCCCGACGTCGTGGGGCGGGTTGGTTGCTCACCGTCGGTGGTACAGCCATCGTCCCTCTGTCGGGGTTGTGGATCGTATCGCAAAACATCTATTGGCTGATCTTCATTCAAACGATTAACGGCGTGGCGTGGGCGGCTTACGAATTGGGATTGTTCCTGATGTTTTTCGAAGCGTTGCCTGTTCAGAACCGAGTGAAGATGTTGACCCTGTACAACTTTGCCAATACTTCGGCTTGGTGTATCGGTGCCACGGTCGGTGCCTGTTTGCTGTCATATTGGGGCACGACGGTCAATGCCTACTATGGTTTGTTCGCGCTATCAGCCGCAGGGCGCACCTTGGCAGTCGTCTACTTGTACGCCACGCGTCCTGAGTTGAAAGTTCGTGTCACTCAAATCGGCTTGCGCGTCGTCGGCCTGCGCCCCAACGGCTCGTCGCTCGATTCGCCCATTCTCACAAGCATGCCTAATGGGGAGATGGGGAGGTAGGGAGACAGGGAGACAGGGAGACAGGGAGACAGGGAGTCAAAGTGGCGAATCGAAGAGCGGATGGGACCATGCATTGATGACTAACTCTTTCAATCTTACACAACGTTGGTCGCAGTTTTCGAATCGCGGATTGTTGCTCCTAATCGTGATTGTGGCCATGAGCTGTGCGTGGTACTCCTCGCTGCGACATGCTGATGTGGCGCTGCAACTTTCCTACCGTACGCAACGACTGCAGATGCAACATTTGGAATACTACAAGGGAGAGCTTGGGCGCGCAAAGAGCCAGCTAAGCGATCAACTGCGAGGTAAACGTCCGGACAGCTCACGGTCGTTTTGGGAATCCGATCTCGACGGCATGAATCTCATGGGCATGACGATCGCGAGTAGCCTCAATGCATTTCAGCGAGCATCGTTTCGCAATTGCAACCTTGAAAATGCCACGTTGCAGGGGGGCGATAGCTCGTTTCAATTTGCTTGCTTTGATGAAGCGAATCTTACCGGAGCTAGCTTGTTCGGGGGACCATCCTCGTTTCAGTTGGCCACGTTCATTGGGGCCGATATTACAGACGCGACACTGACTGGGACAGCAGCCTCATTTCATGGAGCGTCATTTGAGGATGCGACCATGGTCGGCGCGAGACTGTCCGGGAGCTTTCAGGGCGCGAGCATCAGTGGAGCGAGGCTTGAAGGTGCCGATTTATCGGCAGTCGATAGCGATGATTTGGCCAGTTGTTGCTTCGACAAACCTCCAACCTATGATGCAAAGACGAAGTTCCCACAAGGCTTTGATCCAGTGGAACAGTTTTGGCAATCATCGGAGCGCAGAGCGCCAAAGTAAAGAATGCATTCTCCTGTAGTACAAGCCGAGTTTGATGGTGTGACACGAGACGGACGCGAAATGATCATTCGCGTAGCGATCGGAGACGCATATGAAATTACAACCAAGAGTGGCGGTATCGACGCTGGCTTCTATATCGACATTGAACCGCTCATGGACCGTCGGAAGCAAGGCGGGACAGATTCGTTGATGGCTATGTGCTTCAGCATAGAATTGGTCCGAAAAACGCTGGTAGTATTCGTCGCGCACGGCGGATCGTTGTTTGCACGGGGGACTCGAAATCCGATCGATTTGCAGAGTCCATGGTTCGAATCGGTGGACGGTATGATTCGCTCTGAGTTCTTGCAGCCTGGTCCAGCACAGCCAGAGAAAGTCGACTAGCCAAATGCTTTTCCGAAGCCGCCAATAGCCTGTACGCTCTTGCCTCGCCACACCTGAGTCATGCCCGGTCGCATTTTATTCGCGTTCATTGGCGTGATTCGTGGGCAAAACGAGGCTGGGTACCTTACAATCTGGGTGAATAGCGGAAAAGTTGATACCACCTCGAACTGGGAGCCAATGCTCATGACCGCTCGACCGGAACGCCGTGAATTGCAATTCAACAATCTCGATGAAGTGGTCGCCGAAGCGGAGCGGCTGGCCAGTGGTCAGGTGCGGACGACGGGCCGGCACTCGTTTGGGCAGATCCTCGAGCACCTGGCCAGATCGCACGACATGACGACTGGCAAGCTGCAGGTGCCACCGCCACCGTGGTACATGCGACTGATGATTCCGCTGATGAAACCGATGCTACTCAACGACAAGCCGCTGAAGCCCGGCTTCAAACTGCCCAAGCAATCCGAAGCGGTGTTTTGGCCCGACCAAGAGTTCGATGTGGCGACGGCGCTTGCCCACCTCAAGGAATCGATCGCGCACTATCAGACGCAGGGGCCGCTGCCAAAGCACCCCATGTTTGGTTCAATCACTCGGCAGCAGAATGATCAACTCATCTGTCGCCATGCCGCTTTGCATTTGGGCTTTGTGCATCCAGCCAGTTAATAGATAGCTATTTTGGAAACCCTTTCACGATGACGATCGCGGTGCGCATTCCAGAAGCTTTGCGAGCCTACAGTGGCGTGGCGGGCGAGATCTGCCTTCCCGCCAACTCGGTATCGGCCGCGCTCGATGCCTTGCGAGAGCACTATCCAGACCTCTATGGCAGCATCTGCGATGAAACAGGGGCGATACGTCGGCATATCAATTTGTTTGTTAACAGGGAGTTGATCGCCAGGCAGGATTGCCGCTGCGCGAATTTCAAATTGAACTCGGGTGATGTGTTAACTATTTGGACAGCAGTTTCGGGAGGCTAGTATGGCGGAACGAGTGGTGTTGACGGTGGGTACCAAGAAGGGCTTGTTTGTGGCCGAAGCGGGAACGTCGCGACGCAAGTTTTCTCTGCGTGGACCGTTTGGCAGCGGAGTAAGTGTCTACTCGGCAACGATCGACCAACGGTCCTCGCCGAGAATCTATGCGTCGAGCTGCAATGCCTTCTTTGGCATGAAGGTTTTGGTGTCGACCGACTTGGGAAAAAAATTTAAGACCACCAAGTCGGCTCCGGCCTTTCCCGAGGGAGACGGTCGAGCGCTGGCCAATATCTGGTCTATCGAGCCGGGGGATAACAAGAAGGAACTATGGTGCGGCGTCGAGCCCGCCGCTCTGTTCCATAGCGATGACTATGGAAACTCCTGGGAGATGGTTTCTAGCATCAGCAATCACCCCCACTCGCGCCAGTGGCATCCCGGTGCGGGAGGCTTGTGCATGCACACGATTGTGCGCGACGGCAATCGCATTCATCTAGGCATTTCGACTGGCGGTCACTATGTCAGCGAAGACGGTGGAGCATCGTTCCACGCATCGAACAACGGAGTTGGGGCAGGTTTTGTTCCCGATCCCTATCCCGAATTTGGTCAGTGCGTTCATAAAATTGCCCGGCATCCCGACCGGCCACAGCGACTCTACATGCAGAATCACGGTGGTTGGGAGGATCGACCTGGTATCGGCGTCTTGCGCAGCGATGACCAGGGGCGCAGTTGGACTTCGATCGCCGATGGTCTACCCTCCGACTTTGGTTTTCCGATCGTCGTGCATCCGCAGAAACCTGACACGGTCTATGTGGTGCCGCTGGAGCCGAGCACGAGAACCTGCCCCGGCGGAGCACCGGCCGTCTGGCGCAGCGAGAATGGGGGTGATTCTTGGAAGCGTCGCACGGCGGGTTTTCCGAAAAAGGATAGCTTCTTTACCGTGCTGCGCGATGCCATGACGATCGATGAAACCAAATCCCCCGCGCTCTATTTGGGGACCACCACGGGGCAATTATGGATCGGTCGCGACGGAGGGGAGCAGTGGGAATGTTTGTATGACTCGCTCCCGCCGATCAACTGCGTCAAAGCCGCCGTGGTGTAAGGTCAAATAGCCGAATTTCCTCAAGTGGAGCAGAGCGCATAGCAATGTCACGCCGTCGCGACAAGAATGCAAGAAAGGAATCGCCGAAGAGCGACGGTCATGCAATCGCTGCAAATTTGAGTCTACAAGTTCCCAACAATTCATGGGGGCCGCCAAGGGTGGCGTATTTTGATATTGCATTCTGTTGCCGTGATTGTGGCCAGGAGGAAGTATGGACTGCGGAGCAGCAGAAGTGGTACTATGAAGTTGCGAAAGGGACTCTATACGCAACCGCCGTTCGCTGCCGAGCCTGTCGCAATCGAATCAGCGAGGCGAAGGAAATTCAGCGAGAGCAGATGCGAAAATCGCGAAAAGAACAGAATAAACAATAATTCCAATTCAATTCAGCCAAAAGGAGAATGGGAATGAGTACAGCACCGGAAACTGACATCAGGTCTAAAGTTAGAGAGACTATTGAAACGCTGCCTAGCAGCGCGACGTGGGACGACGTGATGTACCGACTTTATGTTCGCCAAAAAATTGAGGCTGGGCTGAAAGATGCTGAAAACGGAGAAACAGTGCCTGTTTCCGAAGTTCGCAAGAGGTTTGGATTGCCAGAATGAAACAAGTCGTTTGGACTCGGGCAGCCCTTGCGGATCTCACGGCCATTTACGAACACATTGGGGCTGATTCTCTACGATATGCAGTTGCCGTGGTGGATAGGCTTACGAAAAGAAGCCAGCAGTTGGCGGCTTTTCCTCAATCAGGGCAAATGGTTCCCGAATACCAACGCGAAGACATTCGTGAGATAATTGAATACTCGTATCGTATGCTTTACCAGGATGATGGCTCTGTGGTGTCAATCATTGCATTAATCCATGGCTCTCACTTACTGCCAGACTCACCGCCTTCTAGCAACGAATAATTCAGAAGCCATGCATCAAGGTTGGATTCGTAAGGGAATTACCAACGGGCTGGCAGTGTGCCAAGTGCAAGTCAGACAGAGCTTGTTAGTGACAACTGCGTCGTTCATATTCTGAATCGTAGTTATTGGGGTCAAGCCTATCGTGGAGGGATCGCAAGAATATTGGCGACTTTAAACCGAAAATCGTTCGTGGCGGGCATCGCGTCGACTGCGTTCGTCTGCTGCCTCTGGTGGCTGTTTACCAGCGCACCCTTTCAAGGCGGTCATATCGAAGACTCACCTTCTGGAGAATATACCCTCGCCATTTGGGGGCCAATGAATGAACGGAATGCAGGCACCTATCGAATTACCATCATGGTCAGGGCAACAGGGGAGACGCTCCGCACCTACTTTATCAAGCTCGGTTCGGGCGAGATGACGAAATCTCTGCGAGGGTTACCTGTCCGAATGGACTGGGATGCGTCGGAGAAATACTCGGATATCGTCGTCGATGGCGAGTTCCTCGTTCGCGTATCGGTCCCTCAGAGTTAGCACGACCGGCAAATCCTTGACTTCTGAATCCTGTAGAGAAAGTAGGCTCATTTCAGGACATCGGGGGAAAAGATAGCGCTGTCGCGGTCAGACAGACCAGTTCTTTGGGAGCCATGACACGTAGCCGGAGAACTAATTTGCTTGGCCGCAGCAGCGCGTGCGTACGTTCACGCACGGCGAATGTCGGTTATACTAGAGGATCAGTCATGCTTTTCCCACCGACGCAGAATGGAAGATGAATTTAGCCATGAGCCAACCCGGTATTTCGAGATGTCCGTCGTTTCGCAGCCTCGCAAGTCTGTGGATGCTAGTTTTAATAGTGATTGCTTGGCAATTCCCGCAGGCTGTGTCTGCTTCTGACGACTGGCCGATGTGGCGCAGCGATGCACAGCGCTCGGCGGCGAGCACGAACAAGATCGCAGATTCGCTCCAGCCACTATGGCAGCGAGAATTCTCCCAGCGGCAGCCCGCTTGGGATGATCCGCTCAATCTGGATTTGATGACCTACGATCGCATTTTCGAACCGATCGTGCTCGATGGTCGCATGTTTGTCGGATTCAATGATCGCGATAAGCTCATGGCTTTGGATGCGGGCACGGGGCGCGAGCTGTGGTCGTTTTTCACCGAAGCTCCTGTGCGGCTCCCTCCAGTGGGCTGGCAAAACCGCATTTACTTCTGCAGTGACGATGGCTTTCTGTATTGCGTCAATGCCGAAGATGGAACGCTGGAGTGGAAGTTCAGCGGTGCCCCCAACTCGCAGCACGTCATTGGCAATCAACGACTAACGTCAGCTTGGCCAGCTCGCGGCGGTCCCGTCGTCCGCGATGGCCAAGTCTACTTTGCGGCGAGCATCTGGCCGTTCATGGGAACATTCATCTATGCGCTCGACGCCGAGTCGGGAGAGATCGAGTGGCTCAACGATAGTACGGGCGCTCACTACATCAAGCAGCCGCACAGCGCTCCTTCCTTTGCCGGTGTTGCACCACAAGGTGCATTGGTGGCTACCGAGAACGAACTGATCGTACCGGGAGGTCGTTCGGTGCCGGCGGTCTTCGATCGCGCAACGGGCAGCCTGCGATACTTTGAATTGAACGCGGGAGGCAAAGGGAGTGGGGGCTCGTTCGTCGCCGCTGCCGACGATTTCTTCTACGTGCATACGCGCGAGAAGGGAACGCGGGCTTTCAATATCACTACAGGACTGAAGACGGCCTTCATGCCCAACGAACCGGTTCTCGCAGCAGGGACGATCTATTCGGCGGAGCTCGTCGAGGAGCGGCCTGTGATTCGCGCCTACGGAACGGACGAGCAATTGAAATGGGAAATCGAGGCAGATGGAACTGGTGATTTGATACTTGCAGGGAATAAACTCATCGCGGCGGGGGGTGGTAACATCACCGCGGTTCGTTTGCCGACGGACGACAAGCCAGCCGAGATCGTGTTTCAACTCCCCTGCGCAGAACGCATCGAAAGACTATTGGTCGCATCGGGCAAGTTGTTCGCCGTGACGCTCGATGGCAAGTTGTTGGCTTTTGGCGATAGCACTGCCGCCGACGAGAACTCGAAGTCGGAGCCAAGTGAACTGGCTAATAGGGATCCTCAGACGGGTTGGGATATTTCGGCCGCAGATCAACGGGCAGTCAAAGAAATGCTCGGTAGTTCGCCTGCTGAAGGATTCGCATTCTGGTTTGGTTCGACCGATTCGGGAGTGGCTCGCTGCCTGGCGACGCAGTCTCCCTTTGAGCAGTTGGCGATGGTCGATTCAGATGCCAGTCGCGTCGAACGCATGCGACGGGAGATGGACGCGGCCCGCATCGAAGGGGTCACGCAGCATCTCTCGGCAGCCGCTGCCTTTCGCGCGCCGCAGTATGTAGGGAATATGCTGTTTATTGCTCCCGAGTTGGCGGCGAGTATTGACGGAGCGACCTTGGCCAGCTTGTATCAGTCGGTGCGACCCTACGGTGGCACCATGCACGTGTTAGTGTCCAGAGATAAAGGCGACCAGGCCAAGGCGGCTCGCGATGCGGAGCAGTTGGCTGCACAAATTGAAGCGCTGCAGCTCGAACAGGCACAAGTCGAAGTGCGCGACTACGGCGTCTGCGTGCGCCGCGTAGGTGCTCTGCCAGGTTCTTCCGATTGGACGCACCAATATGGCGACGTGGCCAATACGCTCAAGAGCAATGATAGCCGCGTCAAGCTACCGCTGGGTGTGCTGTGGTTTGGTGGTAGTAGCAATATGGATGTACTTCCGCGCCACGGGCATGGCCCGCCTGAGCAAGTCGTCGGGGGACGGCTGTATATCCAAGGGATGAGCAGCCTCAACTGCCGAGACGTCTACACCGGTCGCGTGATCTGGAAGCGTGACTTCGAAGACCTGGGCACCTTTGATGTCTATTTTGATACGACCTACGAGGATACGCCGCTGGATACAAAATACAATCAAGTTCACATTCCAGGTGCCAATGCGCGAGGTACGAACTACGTCGTCACCGAGGATCGGGTTTACATCTTAGTCGGTAACACTTGTTTGGCGCTCGACCCGCTCAGCGGAGAGACGTTGCACGAAATTGAATTGCCTAGAGATGCCAATGGTGAGCAGCCCGAGTGGGGTTACATCGGCGTTTACGAAGATGTGCTGATTGGTGGTTTAGGTTTTGCCAAATACCGCGAGCGACATGGTTTGGAGTTTGAATCGGACAAAGGGCTGAGTGTCACCAAAGCGGGTTTTGGATCCAAGAGTTTTGATCGGGCTGCCAGCGTGGGGCTGATCGGATTTGATCGTCATACGGGTAAACAACTGTGGCAGGTCATGGCTCAACACAGTTTTCTGCACAACGGTATCGTGGCAGGAAAGGGCAAGCTGTATTGCTTGGATAAAAACCCCAGACACATCGAAGAAGCGTTGCTGCGCCGCGGTAAGCCCGCGCCCGATGATTATCGCATCGTTGCCATGGACATTAAGACTGGCCAGACAACTTGGGAAGTCAAGCATGATATTTTCGGCACTTGGCTAGGCTATTCGCCACAGTTCGATCTGCTGCTCCAGGCTGGCTCACAGGCCAGTGACCGTCTAGCCTCCGAATCGGGCCATGGTATGGCCGTCTACCACGCGGGCGACGGCTCAGTCCTATGGCAGAACGAGGACTTAGCCTATTCGGGCCCGTGTATCCTACACAATGATTTGATCATAACGAACGCCAATTCGTATAGCGAATCGGCGGGGGCCTTCTATTTGAAGACGGGTAAGCAGAAGTTGGTTAAGAACCCACTTACCGGTGAGATACAGCCGTGGAAGATTACTCGTGCTTATGGTTGCAATACGATCATCGCCAGTGAAAACCTGCTTACGTTCCGCTCGGGAGCGGCTGGTTTCTACGATTTACTGACCGAGGGTGGCACGGGCAATCTGGGCGGTTTCAAATCGGGCTGTACGTCGAACTTGGTGGTAGCCAACGGAGTGCTCAACGCACCCGACTACACGCGAACTTGTACGTGCTCCTATCAGAACCAAACTTCGCTCGCGCTGGTTCACATGCCTGAGATCGATATGTGGACGAATGATCTAACTTCAGCACAAGCGTCTCCTGACCAGTTGATCGAGCGCTTGGCGATCAACTTTGGCGCGCCTGGAGATCGACGCCAGGCCGATGGCCAGTTGTGGATGGAGTATCCTGTGGTCGCCGGCGATTCGGCACCGATCGAGGTTACGACCAACGCTGAGGCCAAGCCTTTCCAACACCACTCGTCATTGGTCACTGGAGTCGAGCGGCCTTGGGTATCGGCTTCGGGCTTGGAGGATCTGACCGAGTTGCAAATCGGCTTGCGTTTGGTCACACCGCCAGCTCCGCCTGAGGATGCTGCGGATAACGGTGCCAAGAACAAGTCCGATAAAGTCGCTGACACGAACGAGGGAGCCACGTCGGCTGCCGTTGAATCGCCGAAACTTGTCTCCGAGGAGCCAACGTCTAAGGAGCTTGTGCCCGAGCATCGATACGATGTCCGTTTGCATTTCGCTTGTTCGCCGCTGACGACAAAAGGACGGCGAGTGTTCGATGTCTACGTTCAAGATGAACTGAAACTGAGCGATGTAACGCTCGACCCAAGTGGTACGTCCGGCCAGGCTACCGCCGAGCATCTGCTGGAGGGAGTGTCGATCGCTGGCAAGCTTCAATTGCGTTTTGTCGCAAAGGAAGGGACACCCGCATTGGCAGGAATTGAGGTCGAAAAACTCCCCTGACGCTTTGCCAAGAATTCAATTCATCGTAGTGGACGAGGTTACCAGTCCCCTTGATTTGAGGTAGTGGACGAGGTTACGAGTCCCCTTGAATCGTTATGCATCAGGACTCGTAACCTCGTCCACTACTCGAAAACTATGACACCTGATTTTTGAATGATTTAGACCATGAATAACTCATTGCGTTTGCTTGTGCTATCGTGCGTTGCCATAGTAGGCCTGACAGCCGTCGGTTTGGCCTGCCAGGTGCCCGTGTTCCGCTACGCGCTGGAACGTTGGACGTCGGACAAATATCAAGTGATCGTGCTTACCGCTGGACCACTCGATGGCTCTGCTCAGGCGAATGTGGCTCGATTGCGAGCAGCCGAGCAGCAACTGGCGACGAACATCGAAACCCAAACAGCCGACATCTCAACAATTCACGATGAACGGCTATTGGAATTGTGGCGCGAACATCAACCAAGTAGTGCCCCATTGATGGTTGTGCTTTACCCTCGCACGGCTGAACAAGTTCCCGATCGCGTGCTCGAGGCCGCTGAGCTTACATCTGAGTCTGTCGAACGATTGTTGCTATCACCCGTCCGTCAGGAGGTTGCCGAGCGCTTGAGTCGTGGACAATCGTCGGTGTGGATTTTCGTTCCTTGTGGCGATGGTGACAAAGACAAACTAGCTCTGGACACGCTCCAGCAGCAGATCGAGATCAACCAGAAGCGTTTGACTGTGCCGACTGCTGAGGAGCTGGATATCGAGCCAACGCGGCTGGACAACAGCAAGATTCCTCTACGCATTGAGTTCTCTGCCGTCACACTCGATCGCGCCGATCCTCAGGAAGCCTTCTTGCTGCGCGCCTTGGGGCACAGCGAAGCCGAATTGCCCAACGACGAACCGCTGGCCTTTCCGGTCTTCGGACGCGGGCGAGTGCTGTATGGTTTGGTCGGTGCAGGGATCATGCCTGAGACGATCGGTATGGCTTGCACATTTATGACCGGCCCCTGCTCGTGCCAAGTCAAGAATCAAAATCCAGGCTTTGATCTACTGCTGTCGCACGATTGGGACCAAGCCGTAGGCGACTCACATCTATCCGATCCGCTGCCGGATGAATCTGCCGAGCCCAGATTGTTGACGATTCCCCCAGGTCGCAAGTAATCGTTTCGATAGCCGCTCGCCATAGTCGCTGATCGCGCTGCCGGTCTGCGACTATCTTGCAATCTTGGGATATAACTTGTAAGAAGTTCTTCCGCCTCAGTAGTACGAACTCCCCTAGATAGGGCGAACGGTCGTTGCTGTCGCTCAAAAAGCCTTGCAAAAGGGCATTGTTGCAGCGAATTCTAGTTCAGCGCGGCGACTGGCACGCGATTCGCGATGTCAAGTCTTTCGTAAGTTGCTTCGGTGGTGAAAGATATCCGACGGCGGAGCGTCGGGCCACATTGTTCGCGATGTCAAGTCTTTCGTTAGCTGCATTAAACTAGTTACTTTGTTGGAGGCTGCCAGTATGCTCGTTCTATCCCGCAAACTCAATCAAACCATTCGCATCGGTGACAGCATTTCGGTCAGTGTGGTGCGCATCAAAGGGAATGTGATTCAATTGGGGATCGAGGCTCCCAGGGATGTGCATGTAGTGCGTTCAGAGTTGATCGAGCGCGACGCCAAGCAAGCTGAACAGCCGGTCAAGCTTCCATCGGAAAAAGGGGACGCAGCTCAGCCGCCTAACAGCGGCGGCGCCAACAGCAAGAATGAGAATGAAAGCGACGCCGAGCTGGGCCTGTTTACCGCATTGCGAATCATCAGCGAATCGACTCCCGCGCATCCGACCAAACACAACGCGGCGCAGCAAAGCAACTTGACGATCGTCACTTGAGTTCGGCTTTCGAACATGTGTAAGCGTAGAGAAAGCGACTGATCGGCGGAGTGGTCAGCGATCAATGAGTGTTCCAGCATTTCACTTCGCAAATTGCTGTTGGGCCCACTGGGCCGCCTGGCCATGCGCACCGAGTACGGCTGGCACAGCCCGAAGTTTTTCTAAGCTCTGCGGGGCTTTGATCCACCCTAAGGCAACGGTCGAATTGAACTGCACCAGAGGGTCCTCGGGGTTCTCGGGGTCCATATCCAGCATTCGCTCGGCCAACGCTTGGGCGACATCCGCATCTTGACTATCTTCTAAGATTTTGCCGAGCGCCCAAATGGCGGAGGCGCGACAGAAATCACCCATCCAATGGTGTTTGTCGATGTACAACTTGAGCATCTCCACAGCGGGCTGGTAGCGATTGCGGCCCATGGCTTCGAACAAGAAGGCTTGTCGCAAATGCTCGGGACGATAGGTCGGTTCTTTTTTTATCAAACGATCTGTTAAGAAGCGAGTGTGAGTCAGTATGCCTTCCATCAATTCGGGTGTTTGCGCCAGTTCTTGTAGCGCCCAGGCGGCGATTAGGCTGGTTTCCGGTCGAGGGAATTCGAGCAATTTTAAATAGGTGGGACAACGTTCCGCTTCGCGCAGTGCCACCGACAGCAGGATGGCTTGTTCAATACCTTGGTAAACATCGCTGTCCAATTGTTCGTCGATGACTTCGTCGACTACAATTCTTAGCTCGGGGATCCGTGTCTTCCGCAGTAGGTTTTCGCGAACACTAACACGCAGCTCGTAATTTCGGTCGGCGATGCGAGCGGCTTGGTAACGCAAACTAACTGCATCGTCGTATTGGTCGAGCACCGCGACAGCTTGAGCGCGCAGGTTGTTGTCGTTTTGTTCCAACATCTGTGGGGCCAACTCGCGCGCCAGTTCGGCATAGTTGCGGCTGATGGCAGTATAGGCCACGGTCCGCGCGGGTTGGTGAGAACTGTCGACAATCGAGCTTAGTTGTTCGCGAGCTGCGGGGCTGGTGTGTCTGGACAATAGTTCAGCGACTAGCAATTCACGATGTTCAATTTCAGCGACCAAAATATCATCCGCCAAACTTTCCAGATCAGCGGTCGCCACCGAGCCGAGCGCACGCGCGATGGAGATTTTGAGTGGTGTTTGGTGCCGGTCGCTGCGCAGTAGGGCCTCGAGAGCTGGACGATCTTGCGCGCTACCGGTTGCCCCAACCCCTTCGATCGCCAATAGCAGGTCGGACTGGGAAGAGGAAGGGTCCAGCAGTCGTGTGCGCCAGCTATCGAGCGCTACGGGGCTCATCCAGTCGACTAGTGCGCGATCGATCAGGGGCCGTGTGGCCGGGGCATCTCGCAACCGCTCCCATAACACTTGCGCATGGGAGCCGTCTGCCAGGGCAATGGCGGCGCCCGCCAGCGCCAAGACCAATTGTCGATTCTCTGGAGGGTTTTTTAGCCGTTCGAGAATCGCCTCCAGCGCGAGCTCGCGACCGGCAAGATCTTCTTGGTCGGCGTACTGTAGTGCATGACGTGATTCATCCAACACCACTTGGAGCTGTGACGACGCAAAACGCTCAGGGTGCAATGTTAGCGGTAGCGGAGTTCGAGGCGCTAGCCATTCGATCCCCAAGTCGGGTTCAACTTCCCAGCGATGGGCCAACCGCAGCGGCTCGTCGGCGCATGCCCGTATGGCAGGATAGCTGAACGATGTGGAGCCAATACAACAGACGAACGAGAGGACTATTTTCAGGAAGCGCATAAAACAATTCAGTTAATCGGGACGAGTCATTAGCCAAGTTCGAACGGAGAGTACGATTAAGCAACCAACCGCAATGCCGCCGCCCACCCACCAACTCACAGGGGCTAGGTTGTACTGTTCAAAACCGGGTGTATTCATCTCACTTAGGGCGGCAGCGGCCGGGTTGATTCGCAACAATCGCTCGACGAATAAGGGGCCAAAAGGCTTGCCGCGCGCCAACCAAACCAATAGTGTGCCAACGAATAGCGAAAGCAGCACTCCGTAGCTGGTTGCAGTGGCCACGGCGGTAGTCTTGCAAAATGAGCTCACGCAGCCACTGATGGCAACCACCATAGCCACAGCCACGAGTAGTGAAATGATCACGTTGCCGACTTGTCCGCTCATGGCCGGTTGGATGGTGCTCATGACGGCATAGCCGGGAAGTGTGGCGAGCAAGACCAAGAGCATCGTCCACACCACACTCATGAGCTTGCCAGATAAGATTCGTATCGCTGGAAAAGGAGTGGCGCGGAGCAATTCCCAGCCGCCACTTTCAACTTCGGCGGAGATCAAGGTGGCTCCCAGGCTTGGTCCGACGAGTAGCATCAGGGCCAGTTGCATCAGGACCAATGGGCCGGCGATTTTCTCAACTCCCCAACTGACGGTTCCTGTCGCCGCCAGCACTGTTAGCATTAGTGAGATAATTGCACACAGGGCCACCAGTCGCAGCAGCCAATGCAAACGACCGAACTTGCGCGTGCGAAATTCCTTGACCATTACTGGGTTGAGCCACCAGGGAATCGAGGCTTTACGTTGCTGGGGATCGACGAGATAATTTAGCCGCCTGAGAAGACTGGGCGAGTTACCTGCCGCCCGGCTGACGACTTTGCCGGTTGGCCGGGGGCGATCGAGCTGCAGTGGATCGAGCTGACGCACGGTGATGACAGCCAACCCGAGCGTGACGACACTACTGGCGATTACAAATTCGACGAACCCGGTACCGATCCCAAGCGAAGCGGTGGCAGCTTGCGCGGCGCTGATGTGTTGCAGTGCAGAGATTGGCGACAGGGCGGTGAGCCATTGCGCTACCCACGCCGCCGCCCCCGACAGATTGCCAATCCAGACCAATGGACCAATCGATAGAACGGCCAGCGCCAGAACGGCTGCGTACGTCATGCGCAGACTGGTGTCGCTCGAGGAGGAACGCAGGCTGACCCACAAGCCGACCGCTGTGTATTGAACGGCCATAATGAACAACACTAGGATCAGCGGCAGGATGTGATCGCCAAGTGAAATGCCCCCCATCGCCAAGCAGGCTGCCATGGCGGGCAAACTGGCGGAAATCAGGATCAATGCCAAACATACATTGCTGGTGAGCTTTCCCCAGTAGATCTGCAACGGCGTAGTCGGTGAGTTGAGCAGCAATGCCAACGTCCCATTGCGACGTTCGGTAACGAGCGACGTGGCGGGGAAGGGAGGAACCAACATCATCACCGCCAATGCCAGCGCAAAGGCCAACGGTCGAAAGACCAGCATGGCCCCTTGGCTGACCACATCCAGCGTGGCGTCCGTTGGCCAACGCAATAGCACCAGACCGCCGCTAATCAGCGCTACCGCGATCAATGCGGCAAACGTCTTCCACGAACGCAGGCGACCGAGCAGCTCTCGCCGCAAGATAGGATTGTTAAACACTATTTGTCCCTCGCAGCTACGCTCAGGAAGGCATCTTCGAGGTCGCCGGCCACTTCACGGAACTGGGCCACCTCGATGCCTCCCTGAATCAACTGTTGCAGTGCCCCGGCCAATTCCGCTTCGCTGTCAGCGGTTGGAAAGCGGAGCGTACGTTCGGGACGAGAAATCGTCACCACCGCATCTTTTAAGCCGGCCTGCAGCAAACTGCTAGCCGAATCGAGCTGGTCATCGCGGACCAATTGCACTTCGTAGCTTCGTGTCGGGCACAGGTCTCGCATGACCGCGTCGAGCTTCCCGAAGGCTTGTAGTTTACCGCCGGTGATGATCGCCACTGTGTCGCAAATGCGCGCCAGCTCGGGCAGGATGTGGCTCGTGACGATCAGAGTTTTTCCCTCGCTGGCCAAACGCAACAGCAGCTCACGCATTTCAATTCGAGCGCGCGGATCGAGTCCGTTGGCCGGTTCGTCGAGGATCAGAACTTGGGGATCGTGCAATAAAGTCCTTGCGATGCCGACACGTTGCTGCATACCGTGACTCAAACTCTCGACAAATTTGTCCTGCATGTAGGTCGTGTTGGTGGTCTCCATGACTTCCGCAATCCGCTTGCGCCGCGCTTTGGCCGAGATGCCAAACACCGCTCCAAAAAAGTCGAGATACTCATGCACGCGCATGTTGTCATACGAACCAAAGCGATCGGGCATGTAGCCCACGAGATGCTTGATCTGCGAGGCTTGTTTGCTGCAGTTCACCCCAGCAATCCAGGCATTGCCCGAGGTTGGCCGCGAGAGACCAACAAGGATCTTGATCGTCGTCGTCTTGCCGGCACCGTTGGGGCCAATGAAGCCCAAGATCTGCCCGCGACCGACGTGGATGGACAAATCGTCCAAGGCGCAAAATTGGCCATAGCGTTTCGTCAAGTTTTCGGTTTTGAGTACGGGCTCGTCAGTGTTCATCGAAGAGTGGCTCATGGAACAGGTGGATCGGTGAGGGTGGATTGGGGCAACACGCTACCGCGCAGGCTGGCGTGAAAGTACGCGACTCGCCAGGTCACGTAAGAGTTGTCCGGGTCGGTCCCCTCAGCGACTTGGCGCTCGCTGACTTGGAGCAAAACCTCCAGGCGACCGTCTTCGGCCAGTTGCAATACGGTTGGATCGGAAATCGTGGTTGACCAAGGTAGAGAGGGGCTGTCGAATTGCGCGAGCTCGATCGGCCCCGAGGGGCTCAGCGCCGACAGCGTGACTTTTCTCTCAGGTGCGCGGATGTCAAGCTCCAATTCGAGCGACTTGGCTGCAAAGGGGACGACCTCGGCGGGGAGTACGAAGTCGAGCTCCAAATTGGCAGCTACGGTTAGCTCCTGCCGCCATTGGCCGGTCTGTTGGTTGAAAGTGGACGTTGCACCAACTGCCTTGAGGCCTTGACGGAGCTCGATCAAGCCGTGGGGAATGAAAACTTCTTCGCCCACATCGGGACGCTGCAGCGCGACGGGCAAAGCGACTAGGGCTGCACCCGGTTGCTGTAATTCTCGGTTCCACTGCGAAACCTGCCACGGCGGAGTCCAACCATAGAGTCGCCGCGTAGGTCGCTGTATGTCTCCAGCGGACTGAAAGAACTGTTGATAGAGATCGATGCGACGCTGCTGCTCGGTGCTGAGCATCGATCCAGCGATCCAGCGTCCGTTGCCAACCGTCAATCGGTCGTCGACTTCAACTTCCCCACTCGATGCACGACACAACAATGGGTCCCCCAATACAAAACTGAGCACGGGATCTTCCAGTGGAGCAGGAAGTTCGGCAGGCATTTCGAGCTGCAGACCGGCTTCCGTCAAACTTCCCAACACAGTTAGGTCGCTCGTAGGCTTGGCAAACTCCGACTGATACCGCCACGATCCGGGTGGCCAAGCTTCATTGGAGACGTTCCAATCTTCGAAATCATCCACAGTAAAGCGGCGCACGCCTGAGGTGACGGCTTCACTGCTGCGCATGACTCCGTCGATTTGACTATCCAACTGCATGGGAGATTGTCGGTCGAGGAACACGCCGGATTGCTCGCGCACGAATGCGAAACTACCATCGTCCGCCACTTCGACAAGCTGCAATCGAGATACGCTTTCTGGAATGTCGCGGCGGACCCATGAAGCGGCCAGCAACAGTGAAAGACTGGTCGCGACCGCCAAGCTTGGGGCGAGCCAGCCGATCCAGGTCTGACGGCGAGTCGTTGCCAAGCAAACTCCCGCTATGGCTAGCAGCCCACAGAAGCCAAGCAAGGCGGTCGCTACCCAATTCCGTGGCACAACGGGATTGCCTATCCTTAACAGAGGATACTCGACTTGATCGCTAATGGGTAACTTGGGGAACGGGACGTTGGCTTGGGCTGACCAGTTCGCCCCCCAGGGACGGACGCTGAAGTCTGCTTGATGAGATGGATCGGTACTACGCTGCTGGGTGCGAGGTTCGATCCATGCGAAACTATCGAGCGTGGTTACTAGCAGTTGCCCGTAGCCAACGGGGAAGACCATGGAAATGGGCCAACCGTCGACGCTGTGCAAGACTTGGCCCCCGTGCTGCACGACGCGGGCCATCATGACCTCTC
>JADYZV010000094.1 GCA_020852965.1 Pirellulaceae bacterium
GCGGGCCGCGTCCACTACAGGGACTCGAAGGATCAGAGCTGCCAGATGGCGGTACCCCATGCCAGGCCGGAACCGAAGCCGCACAGCATGACGAGCTCACCTGGCTTGAGTGCGCCACTGGTGAGCGCTTCGTCGAGCGCTAGGGGGATGCTGGCTGCACTGGTATTGCCGTAGCGTTCGAGATTGACAAACACCTTGTTGCGATCGAAGCCAAAATCGGACACGGCCGAGTCGATGATGCGCATGTTGGCTTGATGCAAGATCATCAAATTGATCCGACCGATATCGAGTCGAGCATGTGTTAAGCAATCCTGCAAGCTATCGGAAACGACGCGCACGGCCCACTTAAAAACCGAACGTCCCTCCATGCGCAAATAGTGGTCTCCCGCTGCAATCGCTTCTGCCGTAAGTGGCATGCGGCTACCGCCGCTGGGAATGCTCAGCAATTGACCTCCGCAGCCCTCGGCTCCCAGCGTGTAGCTCAACAAGCCTTTCGAGCGATCTTCGGTAGCGCGCAACAGCACGGCTCCCGCTCCATCGCCGAATAGCGGGTAGGTCTTTTGATCGGCAGGGTTGACCGTGCGGCTCATCACTTCGGCACCGACCACCAAGGCGCACTTGGCGGAGCCATTGGCGACAAACTGTCCAGCGGTGACCAGGGCGTACATGAAGCCGGCACAAGCTGCATTGACATCCATGGCGGGTGCCACGCAGCCAAGTGCACGTTGCAGATGGCACGCGGTCGAGGGTGTGGCATGATCGGGAGTAATGGTTGCGACCACGATCAAGTCGACCTCAGAAGGGCTCACTCCGGCGCGTTGCAGACATTGCTCGGCAGCGCGTAGCGCCAAATCGCTGGTCGCCTGCTCGGGGCTGGCACGGCGACGCTGGCGTATACCGGTGCGCTGTACAATCCACTCGCTGTCGCAGCCCAGCTCCGCCAAGTCCTCATTGGCGACCACGGCCTCGGGAACATAACTTCCGGTCGCCATGATCTCAATACCAGTTAGTTGGCCCAAGCGACTGCGGCCACTGACTTGCCCAGATCGCGCCGGCGACGCGTCTGATTTGTTGGTAGAATCCACAGATATCGACATTCGTTCTTTTCAAATTCTGCCCGATGATTCCCCTGAGCTCGATGAGGGGCGAGGGGTATATCTTAGCAGAAAGTGCTCGAATCTGCCAAAGGCCTAAAATTAGGATTAGTGCTTTATATGGGGTTGAAGCACTAGGGTAGCTGCCAACTTTTGCGTAAGCCCCATTCGCAACTCATGAGCACGCAGAATAGCACCAAGACCAGCCAAGCATCCCAGGCGCGATCCCCCAAACGTCGTTTTTCCAAGGTAGTAACCTGTGTCGCCTTTTGCCGCTCTCGCAGCCAGTCAAGGGCGACACCGATCTCTTCGGGCAATATCAATTGCCCACCGGCGGCCTGATTGGCGGCCACGATGTTGTTCATCATCTGCCAATCGGCGGCTGGTTGCATTAACTCTCGTGATTCGTCGCGCACGATAAAAGCGATTTCCGCTTGATAGGTTTGGCCATCGCTCGCCGTCGCCGATAGCGCCGCACGGTACAAGCCTGGGGTACTGAGCCCCGTGAGCGTGGCTTGTCGCTCGCCGTCGTCGATGGACGTCGAACTGAAATTTTGCAACCACTGTCCGTCGCGTGATAGTTCGAGCTTGATCTCATCGGGCATCGGCTTCCCCTCGCTCCCGCCAAACCAGTCGATGACCAAATTGGGCGTTTCATCCAATTGAAGCCGCCTGCGTTCGAGCTGCAATCGAAAACCTTCATGGAGCGAATCGCGACGGACCAGCCACAGAACTGCTTGTCGCCAAAACTGTTGATGCGCCTTGGTTTGTCCAGCCAAGCACCAGCGCCACGTGCTGTCGCCAGCGAAGGCCAGCACGCGACCTTTTCCGAATTCGCCCGTCACCAGCGCGGGATCGTGCTCAGGTCCTTCCAGCAGTACTTGCACACCGGGCGAACGCGTGAGTTCTCCCAAGCGATTCATCCCTTGAAGCGGTTTGAGCTTTTCCCATATTCGAGTATTGTCGGGCTCTGGTGCCAAGGTGGTAATCGGATGCGGGCGCGTTGGACGCAGTAGCACATCGCCCAGGATCTGTAGCTCGGGGTCGATGGGCGCATCCCAAACATGTGCCTTCTTGCTTAGTTCCACAGGGAAGAGTGGCGCAAGTGGGCTGCGTCCATAGCCACCGGCATCAAAGCTGCGATAGCCTCCCATGAACAAGATCCCCGCACCACGTCGAACACTTGCCAAAATCTCCCGGGCCGTGCTATCGGACAGCGCTTCGGCGGCCAAGTCATCGATGATCAGCACGTCGAACTGATCGAGGTCGACAGCTAGGTCCATTGGCCAGCGACTTCGTTCGCGCTCGGGCCACATTTGAAACTGAGTAGCAAAGTCCTGCGACTCCTCCAGCGAGCGTCTCAAGAATTTCTGCTCAGGTAAGGGTTGTCCTGCCAGATATAAAATTCGCACGCCCCCTTCGCGTACGGTCACAAAACTGAGCGTCTGATTGTTGGCCATGCTCTCTTCGCGCGCCGCTACCCTAGCGTTCGCTTCCAATAGATACTCACCTTCGTCGGGTAGCACAATCGTGAATTCCAGCGGCATCTTTTGGCTCGGTTTGGTAGCCACTACTTCGCGGCTACCTACAATTTGATCGGGCTTGCCGCTGGCTCGCAGCGTCAACTCGATCTCGATCGGCACCCCCTGAACGCCTTGCGCATTGACGACCAACGGAATTTTCAATTCCTTCTTGACGAAGGCGGTGAAGAGTTCTGGAACTCCTTCGATGGCCACATCTTTAACTTGGCTCTTTTCACCACGCGGCCCAATACCGACTAGCAGTACGGGTTGATCGAGCTGGGCCATTTGTCGCGCCGCGATGCTGGGATCGATGGGGGCCGGAATCAGTGTCTGCGTTCCATCGCCGAGCAGGATCACGCCGCGCAGAGGCGGATCGAGCTGCAATTGGCCGATCTTGGCGAGCGCGTTGCCCAGGTCAGTCACGCGTCCAGTCGGTGGCTTTGAGAAAGTTTTATCGAGCTGTGGAAGTTCATCAGCGGGGGCCGCAACGAGTTGGCCATCGTAGAAATAAGGCACCAGTAGCATTTGGCCAATTTTCAAGTCGGTCGCCGCCACAATCGCTTGCCACACTTCGCGTTCGACCTCCCAGCGACTGCGGTCGCTGACATCGCTGGCCAGTCCCATGCTCTGAGAGCGATCGATGAGCACGGCGATCGCCCCAGCGCTTTGATTCTCGCGCTGAGTGACCAGAGCTGGACGAAGCCAGCCGATCAGCAACAAAAGCATTGCCAAAAAACGCAACAGAACTAATAGCCATCGCGCGCGTAGGGATAAACCAGTCGACGACAGTGTGAGCCAAAGACTGGCCAACATCACCAGCGCAAGCGGAATCACTGCCAACCAGCCGAACACCGGTTCGACACTGAACTGGCCGAGCATCATCGAGTTGTTTAAAACTTCTATCATCCGATGAGCATTCGACTCCTATCGCCCCAGCTTAATCTGATAAAAGCGGTTCGACATTGCCTGCTCGGCGAGGAACAGTCCGGCCACCAATAGCATTAACAGCGGGTAGAGTTCGCGGCCGAAACGCGCTTGTCCCACGCTGCTCTCCACTTCGCTACGGTCATGGGCCAAACGATAGTGGTCTCGTCCCAAACGTTCATCCAAATCGAGCGATTGCATGCGCACCAGCGCAGTATCGCTGGCGGGTACGTTGACGCTGAACGAACGTGCAACCGCTTCATTGCGTTGCCCACGCAACCGATAAATGCCCGCCTGCTCGAATGCACCCAAGTTGAGTGTCCCCTCCGTCGCGCTGGGGCGAAGCAAATGCGCATCGGGTGTCATTAAATCATAGCGACTGGGCCACTGGAGCGGATCGTTCGAGAGAGCTACGGCTTGCCCCACCTCGTAATTGAGACTTTCGCGATTGGCACCACTGAGCGATCGAAAGGAACCGAGCAAGATAGCGAACGCTGGAAGGGGATCGCTGGTCCATAGCAGATTCCACAGTTCGCGTTTGCGGGAATCGAATTCGGGGATTGGCGTGGTCAATGTCAGGATCTCTCCGCGGCCGCGACTCTCCAACGTGAGAAACGGTGCCGAGCCGTCGCTCAGCCTCATCAGGGTGATGACACCATCGGCCAGCGACGAGAAATCCCAATTGCGGTAGATGGGATAGACGTTCCAAATCACTTCATCGGGTGATTGACCCAAAGCAAAGAAGACCGGATGCGACAGCGCGACAGGTTCAGGATAGACCAACGGATCGGAGGTGCGCCGGATGGCCAACGCGGACAATGGCCCTGGGAGCAATTCAGTGAGCGGATTTCCCTGGATGCTCTCGAGCGTCCCCATGCTGGGGCCCAATATCAGGAACAATCCACCCCCGCCGGCCACATGTTGCTGCAAGCTCTGAACGAGTTTGTCCGTCAATGGTGGCGGGTCGTACAGACAGATGACCGAATACTTTTCCAAGAGCACGTTCGACAACTGAACATAGCGGACTTGATCCACGGCGG
This sequence comes from Pirellulaceae bacterium, assembly GCA_020852965.1. Taxonomy (GTDB): domain Bacteria; phylum Planctomycetota; class Planctomycetia; order Pirellulales; family Pirellulaceae; genus Aureliella. The sequence goes on from JADYZV010000094.1 coordinate 4,582, forward strand.
ACTCTTCGGATTTCCCACTGGCGAACGACGATGGGTCGACAATCGCTTGCAAGTTTTGACCAATGGCCACGTCGTCGGCGACGATCAATGTCGGGCGTTGCTGCTGAGCCAGCACGGTCAAGAAACGTTGATTGTCGACCAGTAGTGGGTCGGGCCGATCGAGGCGAATGGTAAAGTTGTGCGAGCCAGCTACCAGATCGCTGGCCCTGAGTGTCACGCGAGCTGTTTCGGATGATCCGAACTCGGCGACTTGCCGATCGACCACCTTGACGTTCGTGATCTGTAGTTTCCCATCGCTTATGATCGGAGGAGACTTCGGATCAACTTGCTCCTGGTGCAATTCTATGTTCAGACCTTCGCCTGCAGTATTATCGGGACGATGCACATCGATCTCGATGGCGACTTCACCACCTGCGGGAACCGTGTCGAAATCGACGAGTGGATCTCCCAAGCGAAAATTGACATGGTCTTCGGCCCCTACATCGATCACTTGCAGCAGCACGTCTTCGACGTGTGCGCCCAGCAACTCTGTCAACCCGCCGGTGCTGGCCAACCACGAAGCGGACATCAAATCGGTAACGACATAGATCTCTTTGCGTTCCAATTCGCTGACGAGTACCAGGTCGAGCGCAGTGCGGATGCGCGCGAGTAGATCGACATGCGCGCCTCGCGTTTCGATAATCTTCAATTGCGACTTGGCGGTAGCAGGATCGAGTGCCAGTGAGCCGAGCGGAGCACCTGCGTGAATCCCCACGCGGCTATCCAGCGGGAGCTGGTCGAGTATCCACACCCCCATATCTCGCGCCAACTCGAGCCGAGTGGTATTGTCAGTGCGGTAGCTCATCGTCGGGCCGTTGTCGATGATTAGCACGGCCGCTACCGGTGCCGATTGGTCGGAACTGGGGACGCTCGGCCCCTTGGCCAACGCAGTCACACTCCACAGCGCCGCCGCAATCCACAGCCCTGCTGCCACCAGAGCGACTGTCAACCACACACTGGCCGGTCGCCGCGATACGAAAGCGACAGCAGCAATCACCGAAGCCAACAACGCGCAGCCCGCCAAAAGCGATCCAGTCAACACATTCCCAAACATCATGCTGTGAATGCGCGGCCGAGCTAGTGCGAGAGCCAAGGCCGCCAGCAACAGAACGCGCAGCAGCAACAGCAGCATATGCCGCAATTGCCAACTCATGCTCTGTTCTTGCGTAGTCTGTTGCACGAATCGCAGCGCCGGAAAATCGATCACCTGCGGTTGGCTGCGGCCAAACAAATGCAGCAGGATCGGGATCGATACCGCTCCCAAACCGGCGAGAAGAGATAGGTGTAGGAAGCTCATAGAAGACGCAGACGAAGGGTTCTTGGTTCTTGGTTCTTGGTTCTTGGTTCTTGGTTCTTGGTTCTTGGTGCTTGGTGCTTGGTGCTTGGTGCTTGGTGCTTGGTTGTTGGTGCTTGGTTGTTTTTTTACCGCGAAGCACGCCTATCGCCGCTCAGTGCTCAGCTTCACCTGGGATTTGCTATCACATGCCGTCCCTATCGGGACCCAAACACTCAAAACCTGTTGCGGCGGCGTAGGAGATACTCCATCAGAGCTTTGTCATAGGGCTGGCTGGTATCAAGCGGTACATAGTCGATACGACTTTCGTTGAATTCGCGTTCGAGTCGTTTACGAAAGGCTTCGATCGTCTTGCGATATTCGGACGCGGCGTCGGCAGCCCGCACCGATTCGCTGGCTCCTGTCTCGGGATCGCGGAGTTGCATCGTCCCTTGAAAGGGAAAGGTCACTTCGGCTTCATCCAGCACATGAAAAATGATCACGTCGTGCCCCGCATGTCGCAAATTGCGCAACGAGCGAAACATCGGCTCCTCTTCGGTCAGCAAGTCGCTAAATAACATGACCAAACTACGATGGCGCAGCATGGCGGCGAGCTGCATGACGGAGCCGGCCAAGTCGGTTTTGCCGGCGACTTTGAGCCGCGTCAAATGGCTGAGGATCGTGGGTAGCTGGCTGCGCCGGCTGCGCGGTGGAACGCTAGCCCCTAGCTTGGTATCAAATGTGACCAGTCCCACAGGGTCTTGCTGCGCGATCATCAAGTAGCTTAGCGCGGCGGCCAGGCAAATGCAGTAGTCGAGCTTGGTCAACGACTGTCGATAGGTGTAGTTCATCGACGCGCTCAAGTCGATGGCCAAGTAGCCTGTGAGATTCGTTTCGGATTCGAACTTTTTTACGTAGTACTTACCGGTCTTGGCGTAAGCGATCCAGTCGATATTTTTGGGGTCGTCCCCTGGGGAATAGCGGCGGTGCTCGCTGAATTCGGCACTGAAACCATGGAAGGGACTCGCGTGTAGCCCTTGCAAAAAACCGCGTACGACCATTTTGGCGCGTAGGTCGAGCCGCTTGATCTGCGCGGCCAACTCGGGTTTCAAATACTGCTCGACGGCAACCATCGCGGTTTACTTTCCCCGTACGGCAGGGGGAGGCGGAGGAGGAGAAGGAGCTGCAACACCGCCGAACTTGGGGACATCCGGCTCAGGGATCTCCTTCAACAGCCGCTGCACGATTCGCTCGCTGGTCATCCCTTCGGCCTGCGCCTGAAAGTTGGTGCTCACGCGATGCCGCAACACCGGAATGGCAATGCGCTTTATGTCCTCGATGGCAATGCTGAAGCGTCCATCCATAGCAGCCATCGCTTTGCCGCCATTGATGAGAAACTGTCCCGCGCGCGGCCCAGCCCCCCAGTCGACCAGGTCCTTGATGAACTGAGGTGCTCGTTCGTCAGCAGGGCGACTTGCACGCACCAAGTGGGCGACATACTTCACGACAAACGGACTGACCGCCACGCTCTGCACCAGCTTCTGGATATTGATGATGGCTCGAGCCGACAGGATTTTGTTGACTTCGATCTTTTCGTTGCGCGTAGTAGCTAGCAGAATGCTTTCCTCTTCATCGGCAGACGGATAGCCGACAATGATATTGAACATGAAACGGTCAAGCTGAGCTTCGGGGAGCGGATAGGTCCCCTCCTGTTCAATCGGGTTTTGGGTAGCGATGGCGAAGAACGGATCGGGCAAATCGTAGGTCGTCCTCCCCACCGAGACTTGTCGTTCCTGCATGGCCTGCAACAAAGCGGCCTGGGTCTTGGGCGGGGTACGGTTGATTTCGTCCGCCAGCAAGATATTGGTGAAGATGGGACCTTCAACAAAACGGAACTGGTGCTTGCCCTGTTCGTCTTCGTCGAGCACGTTGGTGCCGGTGATATCGGAGGGCATCAGGTCGGGCGTGAACTGGATTCGATTGAAGGACACATCGATGATGCGCGCCAGCGAGCTGACCATCAGTGTCTTGGCCAAGCCTGGCACTCCTTCGAGCAAACAATGGCCGCGCGTAAAGATGGCAGCCAACAGTTGCTCGATCACTTCATCCTGGCCAATCACTACCTTCGCCAGCTCTTGCCGCATGGTATCGCGATGCTCGCGAAATTCACGCAGCAGGTCTCCAACGTTTTTGGGTTTGTTCGACACGAGCAAATTCCTACCGATTCGGACGATTGGCTATAATTGTAGTGGATGAGGTAATTGTAGTGGACGAGGTTACGAGTCCCTGGCGGTTATCGCGGATTATTCATAACCCGCAGCGTCAGCAAGGACGTTTGAGCCTGAATCGAATATCAGAAGCGTGGATTAACTTGGTTTTGATTGGCCATTTTGTAGTCGAGTCAAACGCCCTTGCTGACGCTGCGGGTTACGATTTCCACTGCAGACTGTGTTTTGTCCCTCTGACGTAAACCTATGCAACAACATCGTTTACTTCGTTTTCGCACAAACTCATGAATAATCCGGGTTAAACGAATCAAAGGGCTCGTTGCCTCGTCCACTACATCAACCAACTCGTGGACTCGTCCACTACGCTAGAATTGTATTGTCGCAGGCCCTTTGCCGCACGGGGACTCGCCACGAATCGGCCACAAAGTATCATGCAAACCACCCACGTTGCCTTTTGTACCGCGAGCGTCGCGCAGCTTCATTTCATTCGCCCGGCGATAGATGATTTTAGGAAACCGCAGCATGATAGCTAGAATTGCCAGCACAATTGCGATTCTAACGTTTGCAGCAGCGCCGTCCGCCTGCTGGGGACAAGACCTCAGCCCACAACAGGTCGAACAGGGCATAGTGCAAGCGACCCGTTTCCTAATATCCAACCAGCTTGCCGATGGAGGTTGGCCGGAATTCAACGCCATTTATCCCGATGGCGTTAGCGCTTTGGTGACTTTGGCACTACTCAATAGTGGTGCGAGTCCCGATCAGCCGGAGGTTGCAAGGGCTCTACAATTCCTAGGTCGTCGCGAATTGGAAAAGACCTACACCGTATCTTTGCAGACCATGGTATTTTGCGCGGCGAACCCGAACAAATACGCCAGTCAGATCCGTCGCAACGCCGAGTGGTTGGGCCGAGCCCAGTTGGCCAACGGCGGTTGGAGCTATGACCAAGGGGGTGGTGGAGGTGATCCATCCAACGGTCAATTCGCGCTACTGGCCTTGCATGAGGCCCAACGTTCAGGGGTGGCCAACTTTCCTGCCGACACATGGCGGATGATTTTCGGACGCGCTCGCCAATACTGGAGTACTTTGCAAAACCGCGATGGCAGCTTCCCCTACGATTCGGATGGACCGGGACGCGGCAGTATGACCTGCGCGGGTATCGCTTCGCTGGTGATCGTCGGCGACCAGCTCGATGGGCTCGAGCCGACTGCGCTCGACTCAATTCAATGTTGCGGCGGAGGGTTCAGCGAACAGGATCGCATTGCCGCCGGTTTGAAATGGCTAGGGGACAACTTCTCCGTGGCAAGCAATCCTGGCTATCAAGGGCAACATCTGTACTATATCTATGCTTTGGAACGCGTAGGGCGCTTGACCGGTCGCCGCTTTATCGGTGACACCGATTGGTATCGGCAAGGCTCATTGCAACTACTGAATTTGCAAGACAATGTTACCGGCCGTATCGTGGGGAAATCAAACGCTTACCACGGCAACGAGTTCACAGAAACGGCTTTCGCCCTGTTGTTCCTTTCAAAAGGGAAACGACAAACGGTTATTAATCGATTGCAATTCGGCGAGGATCAAGATTGGCGAAATCATCCAGCAGCCGTTCAACACCTGACCACCTATATCGAACAGGCTTGGAAGCGAGATCTTTCGTGGCAAAACATCGAACTGAGCAAAGCCAAAGTCGCAGATCTGCTCGAATCCCCAGTGCTATTCATCAGCGGTAGTCGCGCACCGAATTTGACCACGGGCCAAAAACAACTCCTCAAGGAGTACGTCGAACAGGGTGGCTTCATATTTGCCGAAGCCTGCAATGGCAATGGATGCGATGGCCTGGATTTCGAAAGGTTCTTCCAAGCACTTGTTGTCGAGCTGTTCGGGCAACCCTTGGAAAAGATCTCACCCGATCACCCGATATGGTTTGCAGAAAGCCGCGTCACTCCGCAAGATTTGCCATCCGACGCCTGGCTGTACGGCGTGCAAACCTGCTGCCGCTTGGGAGTCGTCTATTCGCCAATCAGTCTATCCTGCCGGTGGCAATTGAACCAACCGTACGGCATCAAACCCGAGTTCACGGCCGCTGTACAAAAAGACCTGGATGCGTCGACCAAGATTGGCATCAATGTTGTTTCCTACGCCACGGGCCGCGAGCTAAAGCAGAAGCTCGATTCGGTCACCGTACTCGAAGAGGTCCGCAACCAGCTTCCGACCGATCGCGGTTTGTTTGTACTCCCCAAATTGCAACACAACGCCGGTGCGGACGACGCTGCCCGAGCCATCCCCAACCTGATGCAGTGGCTCGACAAAGAGAGCCCCTTTCAGCTTAGTGGCGAACGGCGGATGATCGACATCGATCCCGAGAGCCTAGCACAATACCCGATGGTTTTCATGCATGGTCGTGGAGAATTGCGATTGAGCGAGCTACAACGTGTAGCGCTACGCAACTATTTTAAGAATGGCGGTTTCTTATTTGCCGACGCGATCTGCGCCGACGAGGCCTTTGCCAGCAGCTTCCGTCGCGAGATGGCTCTAATACTCGGCGAGCCGTTCGAAACACTTCCCGCAACACACCCATTACTGACTCGCAACTTTTACGGCTTTGATATTCGCCAAGTCAACGTGATCGATCCCGATTTGTCTGGCGATAGTATCGTAGCCGCTCAGCGCCGTATCGCACCTCGCTTGGAAGTGGGCAGAGTCAACAATCGCATCGCCGTGGTCTTTTCGCCTCTCGATATCAGTTGCGCGCTGGAGAGTCGCCATTCGCTTCAGTGTCACGGTTACGTGCGCGAAGACGCTGCTCGCATCGGTATTAATATAATTCTATTTGCGCTACAGCAAGAATAAGCTATCTATGATCGTCGCTCGCTTCCATGACCAGCTCGCACAATTTGCTCCCTACGCACAGCTCCACACTCGGCTGGCATGGGTGCTGTGTGCCTTGCCCGAGTCGGTGCAGTGTGACTTCATGGAAGATACCACCTTCCGCATTACCCTTGAGGACTATACACCCGAGACGGGCTGGAAGCTCTTCATGGCTTGTCCCACTTCAGGCGGTATGGTCAGCCGCTGCGTAGTGCTCCGGAGCAAACTCAATGATACCTCGGTTGGCTTTACCGACTATGTCATCGCACATGAGTTCGCCCACGCGTTTTTGCGCAACGGTGGTTGGGGCGAGATCACCGACATCGAACTGGCCGCCGATGCGCTGGCGGCTAGCTGGGGATTCTCGCGACCAAATGCGCCGTGCTGAGTGAGAGTGATACTTGTTGATACGTGGCGTTTGGTGTTGGTGTTTGACGCTTCAATCTGCCTAACAGCGAGGCCTAGTATTGAGCCTACCAATAAAAGTAACCGTCTACGAACTTGGAGGATTGGGAGTTGTTTAACCACGAAACACACGAAGGACACGAAAGTAATCTCTGCCGCTGTTCTTGGCAGTCTAGCAACGCGGTAATGAGCAATGCTGAAATACTGTTCAAAGACGAAAGTTGCAAAATCTTGGGAGCGATGTTCGAGGTCAACAAAGAACAACATGCACGAATCGTCCACTAAAAGTTTTTGAGGATGAAATCGCGGGTGTACTAAACAATTAAAGAAGAGTAGATCCAGTTTTTCGTGTTCTTCGTGTTTTTCGTGGTCAACAAACGAACTAACGGGTGAACGGTTGTGAATAAAGACTGCTATTGGGTAAGCACGATTTGGCCGTAGCCGGGAACGGCGCGCAAGGTAGGCTGTAGTTCGGAGTTGTCGTAGCTGAGCACCCGCTCAGGACCGACGAAATAAGTATGGAACCCGTCGACCACCAGATTGTACGTCTCTTGTTCGAGCGGATCTGCAATCATGCTTACGATTCGGGTGGTCCCGCTGGCGTTATGCAGCAACATGTCGGGTTGCAGTTCTTTGGTCATCAACCAGCCCTTGCCCGATACAAACCAGCGATGGCCAGCAGTGGCTTGTATTTCACCCGCTTCGGTTACCATGCGCAATGTCGACAGTGGAGGGCGGATCGTGGTTTTTATAACCGGCTTGAGACACAACTCGCCCGATTCGACGTTCTGCGATAAGACCAAATCACCGACTTGGATCGATTCGATTGGTCGCAATCCACTTTGGGTTTGCACGAGCGTTCCGTAGACTAGGCATTCGTGTACTCTAAACTGTCCGAGGAGAGCGTAATTGACTTGCACTCGTGCTTGGTCAACCAGTTGGTAGTTCGATTCACGTAGCGGCTTGCGTGCCAAGGTCTGACCATTGGATTCGCGCCACCAAGCCCACCAAGCCGCAGGTGTTTCCGCCAAGCCTTGACCCGTTGTTTTGGCTAGCAGGCGATAGACCTTTTGACTCGACTGTTTAAGTTCTGCATTGGATTGTTGTAACCTCTGCTCGAACTGCTTTTGCGCTTCGAGAGCATCCTGCGAAGCTGCGATCTCATCGGCGGAAATCTGAGACGGAGCCGACATGCCGGCCGCCAATGCACCCGGTTGAGTTTCAATACCCGGCCTCTGCATCAGTGGCCCGCGCCCAGTTACGTTTTGAATCTGGCTAACGGGCGCATTGATACGCACCAAACGTTGCAGGTATACGGCTTGCTTTTCGTTCATCGTCTCGCGAATCAATGCGCGATGAATCAGTAATTCTCCCTTCGCGTTAACTTGGTATTCCACCTCCGTCTGAGTTGGCTCCAGAAGCAAGCTAAGCAGTTCCGGAACGTACATCTCTTGAGGATAAGCCTTGACCTGTTTGATAGCCATTTCACCCGCAGGCTCCCCAGAACGCTCCATGGCGATCCGGCAACAGGCCAAGCAAGCAGCCTTCGACTGGATTCGTCCGATAGCTTGTACGAATGGCAATGCTTGGTCGTCAGCTAACTGTTGGCTAGTAATCTCCAGCGACGAGATCGCCGCCGGATCATCGATCTTGTCGAGCGCAGCCAATCCGCGTTTGGTCCTCTCGGTAGAAGTGCTGACAATGTTTTCGACAATTTTCTGCAGGCGTGGAATCCATTTCGTCCACTCGGCTTCGATGCGCTGGGAAGCGTCCGCTACCCGTTCTCGTTCCTCGAGCGAGAACCACTGGCCATCGATCCAGGCATCCTTTAATGCCATGCGAGCTTGAACGTCGTTGGGCGAGAATGCCAGGACTGCGTGCCAATGAGCCGTGGCCTGCGCATCTAATTTTTGAGACTGGCACCAAAGTGCTAAGCGGCGATGGTTTTCTACGTCGGCCTGCATCTCCGAACGAAGCTGGCGGTAGCGTTGCAATTGCAGCGGTTCCACTGCCTCATCCAGGTCTTCGAAATTGAGCCACTTCCCCCGATGTTCGAATTGACCGACATGCCAGCGAGCTGTCGGCCCGAGCCCATCGACTTCACCCAGACTGGAGCGACGGTCTACAGCCGTACCGCCGGCTTCTGATTGCAGAACCTGCTGAAGTCGATCGGGACTCTCCTGCCGATTTGGCTCATTGGCTAACACGCAGGTGGTTCCCAAGACCAAGCACGAGCAAAACAATATCGCACGCATGCTGCTATCCTTTAAGATAAGCCATTGTCGAACCTGAAAATTGCGAGCCGAATTGAATTCTATGCTCCGCTCGCCTACGATGCAAGTTAGTCGCCGACCGCTCCGCCGGTCAGTTGCTCAAGTTAGTCGCCGCGATCAGTTGCTTGCGAGTCTCACGGATAAACGAACACGTTGACGCTGCCCATGCACCAAGAGCATTGATCGGCGGAGCGATCAGCGACTATCGCGTAAACTGCTACAATTAATGATGCCTAGAAAGTCAAAATTGATGCAAACGATGGCCGCTACGTGGAGCATAATAGCGATGCAAAGTGTGATTTCGCGACCCAAATTCGTATGTTTATGGCTGATAGCGGCGTTGGCGATGCCCACGGCTCAGCTCGCTGCCCAAAGCAAAGGCAGCCAGTCATTCGCGAGCATTATGTCGTATGCAACCACGTTTGAAGAACTTCAGCGCGATTCCGAAGAGCTGCTAGCTACTCAGCGTCGGCTGATCCAACAACGCGACGATGCCCACGCACGCTTACAGCAGAGCGAGAAAGACCTAGGGCAGGTCAAGTCCGCTGAAGTCATGGGTGCCATGCGGTTGTGGGAAGCCAACATGCAACTGCAGCTTCTCCAGCTTGATTTTGCTGTACTGTCCAGTCAATCCACCCTGCGTGATTCAGCTTCGTCAGATCCACTGCTACAGAACAGACGGCCATCCTCGACGGGTACAATAGAATCGGGGCGAGTTCTTTCTGGCAATATTCAACAGCAACAATTTCGAACAGTGCAGTCGATCAACCTGGGGGAACAGTTCAAACAGCTCGATTTGGCGAGCCGGTTGGTCGTCGAACGTCGTCAGAAGATACTCAACGGTCTTGAGGAAACGAACCGCCAAGCTCAGCAGTGGTTTGTCGACCAACGCAAGCTATACGATCGCTATCTTGATCAAGCGGATATCGCGGGTGTACGAAGTCAAGTTCAGCTTAAATCGGCACTACGTGAACTCGAACGAGCCGACCCCGATAACCTGAGCGCACGAGTCGTGCGAGCCATTACGCTGGTCCGACTCGAGCGGCTCGACGAAGCTGAACCACTCATGGAGGAGCTTGTCCGGTCGCCGACGATTGCGCGGCCTGTAGCCATAGCCCTGAAAGCAGAGGTGCTCGCGCGTCGTGGAGAGACGAAGGAAGCTCAAAAGCAACTGAAGGAACTTCTCAAGCTAAAAGAGATTCCCTCACAGGCGATTTGGCTTCACGCGCAAGTAGCGCAGCTCTTAAATGACCCCAGCCAGGCGGTCAGACAGTGGAATTCTCTGCTGCAAAGCGGTTCGAATGAAGTCGCCGCGCACCGAGGACTCGCACTGTGCTATTGTACATTTCGGCAGCGTTCCTCCAACCAAAAGCGTGTGTACCGCGAAGCCCTGGAACACGCCGAACTTGCCAATCGATTGACTGGTGACAGCGATTGGAGTTGCCAGATTGCATTGGCTCTGGCCACCGCCATTAGCGGTGACCTAGATCAAGCCGCTACGCTCGCCGAAACGGCTGCAGATAGCGCATTGTTGGAAAAGCAAACGCTGTGTCTCGCCTTCGCCCAAGAGCTGCGGGATGGGAGCATTCCCGTGTGGGAATTCTAAGGCAGTGGACGAGGTTACGAGTCCTCAACCGATAGAGAATCTACAGGACTCGCAACCTCGTCCATTACAGGACTCGTAACCTCGTCCACTACCCGAAAATAGAAGCTCGAATGCAACAACGCGATGACCGGTGGGGCATCGCGCTGGAGTTGAGTTTATATTCGGTGGCTGGCAGCCTTAGAACACGTCCAAGATGAAATGGTGTCCCCAATGGTAGCGCCGCGAACTGGGGTAGAAATTTTGCCAGTGGCGGTTGTAGACTGGGATTTGCATCTCGGGTGGATAGCGATTGTACATGCTATCGCTGCTTTGATAGTATTCGCTGCCACGATAGTTCTGTGGATAGAACACGTAGGGATAGTGGTAGAAACGATCGCAATCGCGGCTTCCTCCAGTACCTCCCCAAGTCTGTCCGTAGGCCATGGCTTGCGGCGTTTGCATGAAGCCGCCGCTAGCGGATGCAACGGACGAGTAGTTGGTGGTGTAGGCGGCCAGTTCGGCTTTGACGCCACTGGCCTGAGTCACGGCGGACTCACCGTTGTCTTCGGCCCGAGCCAAACTGCCGAGGGCGCAAGCGCCAACCATCGCGATCGAAAGAGAAATCTTGCGAAACATTTTCAAAACCCCCTGGGACTTCGTTTGTCAGCAACCTGATTCACGGGCGGCGACTTGGTTTATTGTGCGTTGAGAAGGACTGTTCCAAGCGTCGACGGCGCTACCGACGACCAGCGGCGGCAGCTAGGTCGCATGACCGCTCGCAAGAAAGTCCTCCTCAGCAGTTCCAATCGGCCACAAGCAAAGGCAGAGTTGAAGGAATATCCAATACAACCTGCATTCTGCGAACACGCGATAAACTGCGCAGAGTTTGCGGGCCAATCCCCTTGAATTAATTAAGATAGCTGGCGCACTCCCTACCATCCGTGCTCCGGCCTTGCCATCCGTGCGAAAATTCTTGTCATTCGCTAGCATGGAAATTAACGCGACTCTAACGCTTGGTATCTGGACAGCGTTCATCGAGCGATCGTTGAAGCTCATCACAAAGCTCTGGGAATTGCTGAGCAACATTCTCAGTCTCCCCCGGCTGCCGAGCGTGGTCGTATAGCTCGCGATGTCCATCGCGATGCACTATGAAACGATACCGATCGGTGCGCAGGCTGCGCGCCTGCTTGAAGTAAGAAACCGCCGTCTGCTCGGTGGCCAGTCCCCCTCGCAGTATTCCAGCTAGCGATTCACCCTGAACAAAGTCGGGCTGAGTCAGTCCAGCCAACTCGCAGAGCGTAGGAAAGATGTCGACCGATTCCACGATCGTATCGAACCTCTTCACTGAGTCGGGTGGGCTACCAGGCACATGGATCAACAAGGGTGAACGCAGCGATTCTTCGAACAGAGCGTGCTTGCCCCAAATAGCATGTTCTCCCAAGTGCCAACCGTGATCTCCCCACAGCACGACGATTGTATTGTCTTTGGCCCCTACGGCTTCGAGCTGTTCCAGGATACGTCCGACTTGGGCATCGGCGTAGGTAACACAAGCGGCGTAGTGCCTGCGAACATCGCTGGCGAATTGGGCGTCACGGTTCGGGTCTTGCCCCCAACGCTGGTACTGCATGAACTCGCCCGAGTTGTGCCAGGTGGTGTGGCCCGACGGCTTTTCGGGGTGCGCAATGGGGGGCAACGTCACATTGCGATAGGGCTGCATGTACTTGGCAGGCGCGCCAAAGGGGAGATGTGGCCGTAGAATTCCAACCGCAAGAAAAAACGGCTGTTGCGTGTCGGTCGTCAAACTGTCAAGCTGTCTTAGAGCTTCGTTGGTGGTCAGCCCGTCGGGATAGATGTCGTCATCACCGGCGGTCGATTGAAAGAGATCCATTTCATTTGCTTGAGTGCGAATCTCACCATGAGCCAAGCCGTGCATGAAGCCGCGTGGGTGTTGCCAGTCGCCCGAAGGACAGATTTGTTCATCCCACGCCTGAGGCATTTCAACGATCGCTTCGTCATTCCAATCCTCGCCACCCAGCCCGCCGGGATGGTGCGAGACTTTGCCAACGGAAACCGTGCGGTAATTTTGCTGCCGAAACCACTCCGGCATGCTCGGAGCCTCCGTTTTCCCAGCCGTTATTCTGGCGGCCCGTTGAAAGAGGGCTTCATTCGAGCCCCCTCCGTAGCGTCCGGTCAGCATGGCATAGCGCGATGCGCCGCACGTCGGTGCTTGCACATAGTGTCGAACAAACATCCCACTTTCATTCGCGAGCCGATCGATGTTCGGGGACCGAATGTAGTCGACTCCGTAACAGTTCAATTCGGGGCGCAGGTCGTCGATACAAATCAGCAGCACATTAGGCCGCTCCGCACACACCGCTGGTCTCGCATCGAAATGACTGGAAACGAAGAGCACAAACAGCAGACAGAGTGCGCGGTACCCACGAATCAACGAGTGAATGTTGAAATTCTTCATGATGACATCTTTCGCGGTGTGCTAATGGTGTAGCCATTCACAAGTTTTGCAATCGCCCGTGCCATTTTGCGTCTGACATTAATAAGAATGCTAGGAAACGAGCAATGTCGTCTTTTGTCCCTGCCATCCGTGCTCCGGCCTTGCCATCCGTGCGAGAACTCGTGTCAATCACTAGCACGGATGGAAAGGCCGGAGCACGGATAGTTACGCAGATCCTCCAGTACCGCTGCGCTGCCAGGTTGACTAGCCAGATTGTACCTTTCGAGCGCGTCGACGGCGTGGTCGTAGAGCTCTTCCGATCCATCGGCGTAGCGGATATATCGGTAGCGTTCGTTTCGCAGGGCGACGTTCCCTTTGTCAAAGGTGGTTAGCACATACCTGTCGGTATCTAGTTTGGGGTCGCGCAGTAGTGGCACCAGCGATTGGCCATCGAGCTCTTCGGGACCTGGCACGTTGCAGAAGTCCAACAGAGTGGGATAGAGATCGAGCAAACTGACCACGCGCTCGCAGCGTGAGCCGGCCGACGCGAACTGGCTAGCTTGCGACTTGGGAGGAATGATCATCAGCGGGACGCGGGTAGATCGCTCCCAACCCGTCCACTTGCCCCAATGCTGTTTCTCGCCTAGGTGCCAACCGTGGTCGGTCCACAGCACAATGAGCGTATTGTCGCCCAAGGAACCTGAATCGAGCGCCGCGATCAGACGCCCGAGCTCATGGTCGACGTAGTAGGTGCATGCCAAGTAGGCTTGGACGGCATTTCGCCACTGGTCATGCTTGACGACCGTCGCGTGGCTACCAGCGGTTACCGCCTCCAAGGCCCATTGCTTGCCGGCCGAGCTCAGGTCATCCAAGTCATCCTGGGTATAGGGAGGTAATTGAATTGCGTCGAGCGGAAAGGGCTCGAAGTAGCGACTCGGGGCCCACAATGGAATGTGCGGTCGATAGTATCCGACGCCCAGGAAAAACGGCTTACCCTCAAACCCCTGCTGCAGTTGCTCGATGGCCCAATCAGTGATTTTTGTATCCCCCATCTCGGTGTCGGCCACATCGAGTGGTCCCCAGTCGAACGACTCGCCATCCGGCTTCCCTGGGGCGCGATCCGAGGGCATGCGATTCAGTGGCAACACGATCGGATCAGCTCCTTCGCGTTCGACGACATGCCGTGGGTTCTCGCTTCCTTTGCTCGGCAACTCTTCCTTGGTGTAGCGCACCGTCTTACCATTCAGCGGACTCCATCGCTGCTCAGTACTAAACGATTGCTCGAATAGCATTCTATTATCCGGACCACCGCCATGCAGCATTTTTCCGGTCGCCAAGGTTGAATAGCCCGCCTTCTGGAAAGCGCGCGGGATGGCAAGTATGTCGGGATGCTGTTTCAGCAACTGAGCACTGTCGTTGGACCATACGCCGGTATAATGTGGGGTGCGTCCGCTAAAAACCGCCGCTCGCGACGGATTGCAAGCCGGGGATGAGCAATGAGCATTGGTGAATAACACACCACGACTGGCCAACGCATCCATGTTGGGTGTTAACGCCTGGGGATGCCCCTGCAAGCAGCCGATCCAGTCATTCAAGTCGTCGATTGCAATGAACAACACATTGGGTCGTTCCTGAGACTTTCGCGTAAACTCCAACACCGACACAACGGGCCGATGATCGGAAGCCAACGCCTCATCGAGCACTCGCGACTCGACCTCGCGGATGTTGAACTCCACGTTTGTCGAAGCTTGACCGTGCAGAATGTAGTCGATCTTCCTTTGTGGCTTTCCAACGGGAATCGTGGGCTGATCCTGCCCCGTTGGGAGCGTCCACTGCTGCCGGAGTGACTCGATGGTACTGCTATCGGGAACTGCGTTCAAGTCACCTACCAAGCAGAGGGGCTGTTCCGAAGCGTCGACTAGTTCGTTGATGAATTTTGCTGAAGCCAATCGCTGAGCGGGATCGTGACGATGGTCAAGATGCGTCGCCAGAAACTTCAGCTCGATTCCTTGCGGCAGTTCCACATTGACTTCCAACAGACCGCGTTGCTCACCGCCCCCTACGTTAGGTAGTACGTGATTCTTGCTCGATTTGATCGGGTAGCGAGAGAGCACGGCATTGCCATATTTGCCTCCCTGCAAATCGATGTTGGCACCGAAGACAACGTGCATCCCCAGTTGTTTGGCAAGCTCTTGAGGCTGATCGACTCGTTCGCTGCGCGCGACGCGTTGATCGACTTCCTGGAGCGAGACCAAGTCGGCTTGGGACTTGCGAATCACCTCTGCGATACGGTCGAGATCCAAACGACCGTCGACCCCTTCGGCATGATGAATATTGTAGGAAAGGACGGTGACTCGCAGTGGGGCTTCAGCCGAAGAGGACTCGGACGATTGCGCGAGCACTTGTGATGGAATGTAGCTCGAAATGAACGAAAGGATCGTCAGCCCGATCGACATTGCTAGTTTCATAGGTGCTATCCTTTGGAGTGCTGGGACTTGTCACAGCTTTGGTCTTGAGACAGGTAGACACCAACTGCAACGTTTCGCAATGTTCGTGCTGGGAGTAGGTTGGTCCTGAACACTTGTTTTAAACGTGAGGTTCCGGGCGCACAGAGGTGTCGTGTAGTATACCACCTAACGGCTCTAACCGCTCGCGATAGATACGTTTGCTTGTGATTCTGGCTATGGGGGAGGCCAAAGCGGGGATCAATCCCCGCACTCCAAGGAGATCAGGGAAAGCGATCTTGCAAGGCTTCGACCGTCAGCTCTTCGGTGCGTAGCGCCTGCATGGCCTTAATCGCGGCCGACGCGGCGGCCATGGTCGTGATACAAGGGACTCCATTTTGCACCGCTGCAGCGCGGATGCGACCTTCATCGGTCCTCGCCCCCTTGCCGCTGGGAGTGTTGACAATCAGTGAGACTTCACCGTTTTTGAGATAGTCGATCAAATTGGGCGACCCCTCCGCAATCTTCTTGACGCTCGTCACCGGTATGCCTGCCGCTTCGATAATGCGAGCTGTCCCCTGAGTGGCTAGCAAGGTAAAACCGAGCTCATGAAGCTGCGTGACCAACTCGGGAATCCCCTCCTTGTGTCGCGAGTTGATACTCACGAATACATTGCCACTGGTCGGCAGTACCACCCCGGCAGCCAATTGACTCTTGGCAAACGCAATGGCAAAACTTTCACTGATTCCCATCACTTCGCCCGTACTGCGCATCTCAGGTCCGAGCACGATGTCCACACCAACGAACTTGCGAAATGGAAAGACACTCTCTTTGACGGACACACGCTTGGGAACGGGCTCGGAGGTAATGCCCAGTTCGCGCAGCGTCATGCCCGCCATCACTTTGGCAGCCAACTTGGCGACGGGAACGCCGGTCGCTTTGGCCACAAAGGGGACGGTGCGGCTGGCGCGCGGATTGACTTCCAAGATATACACGACCATTTTGCCATCTTCGGCCTTGACGGCGAACTGGACATTCATCAGTCCGATCACTTGCAGACGCTTGGCCATGGCCCACGTCGCTTCGCGAATCTCCTGCAGCACTTCGTCCGATAGTGTGAAAGGGGGAATCACACAGGCCGAATCGCCGGAGTGAACACCTGCCTCTTCGATGTGTTCCATGATCCCCATGACCACTACGTCTTGGCCGTCGCTGAGCGCATCGACGTCGACTTCGATCGCGTCCTCCAAGAATCGATCGATGAGCACCGGTTGACCTTCAGCCACAATGAAAGCTTCCGCTACATAGCGTTCGAACTGCACATGGTCGTAGCAGATCTCCATGGCGCGGCCACCGAGTACAAAACTCGGGCGAACCAACGATGGGAAGCCGACATTCTTGGCTTCGGTCCGCGCCTGCGCCATCGTGCGCGCAATGGCATTGGCCGGTTGCTTCAAACCGAGCGAATTAAGTAGTTTTTGGAACTTCTCGCGATCCTCGGCCGCTTCGATGGTATCGACCGTGGTGCCGATGATCGGCACGCCAGCCGTAGCCAGTACTCGAGCCAAATTGAGCGGAGTCTGTCCGCCAAATTGCACGATCACACCGTCGGGTTGCATGCGATCACAGATATTCAGCACATCCTCGATCGTCAGCGGTTCGAAAAACAAGATATCGCTGGTGTCGTAGTCGGTACTGACCGTTTCGGGATTGCTATTGACCATGATCGATTCGATCCCCATCTCGCGCAGGGCGAAGCTGGCATGGCAACAACAGTAGTCGAATTCGATCCCTTGGCCGATGCGATTGGGACCGCCGCCGAGGATCATAATGCGTTTCACGCCAGGCTTTTTTACTGGCGTTTCGTCTTCTTGTTCGTAGGTGCTGTAGTAGTACGGAGTGTAGGCCTCGAACTCCGCCGCACAGGTGTCGACGGCTTTGAAAGTCGACACAATCCCGCGCGACTTGCGCCATGCGCGGACTTCGAGCTCGTCACTACCGAGCAGCTTAGCCAACTGGCGATCGGAGTAACCACACTGTTTGGCCAAACGCAATTCGTCATCGGGGAGCTTCTCCAACGAACCGAAGGCGGCCAAGCGATTCTCCATCTCAACCAATTCGGCCAAGTGATCCAAAAACCAAGGATCGATGTTGGTGATCTCATGGATTTCTGCCACGCTCATGCCCGACTTGAGCGCATATCGCAAATGCCAAACTCGATCGGGATTAGGACGGGACAGCTTGCTGCGGATCTCGTCCTCGTCAGGCGCGAAATCAGTCCCCCACAGATCTTTGTTGTCGCAACCAAAACCGAAAGCTCCCACTTCCAATCCACGCAGCGCCTTTTGGAACGACTCCTTGAACGTGCGGCCGATAGCCATGGTTTCGCCGACGCTCTTCATCTGCGTCATCAATGTCGTATCGGCTTCAGGGAATTTCTCGAAAGCAAAGCGTGGAATCTTGGTAACCACGTAGTCGATCGTTGGTTCGAAACAAGCCTTGGTCTTCTTGGTGATATCGTTGGGCAGCTCCCACAGTCGATAGCCCACCGCCAGCTTGGCCGCAATCTTGGCAATGGGGAAACCAGTCGCTTTGCTCGCCAGTGCGCTAGAGCGACTGACGCGCGGGTTCATCTCGATAACGATCATGCGGCCCGTGTCAGGATGAATAGCGAACTGGATATTGGAGCCACCCGTCTCGACACCAATTTCGCGCATGACTGCCAACGAGGCATCGCGCATCCGCTGATATTCTTTGTCGGTCATCGTTTGCGCAGGAGCAACGGTGATCGAATCCCCCGTATGCACCCCCATCGGATCGAAATTCTCGATTGAGCAGATGATCACGACATTGTCATCCATGTCGCGCATCACCTCCATCTCGTATTCCTTCCAGCCGATAATCGATTCTTCGAGCAGCACTTCCGTTACGGGCGATTGCACCAATCCGTTACG
This sequence comes from Pirellulaceae bacterium, assembly GCA_020852965.1. Lineage (GTDB taxonomy): Bacteria > Planctomycetota > Planctomycetia > Pirellulales > Pirellulaceae > Aureliella. The sequence goes on from JADYZV010000094.1 coordinate 23,100, forward strand.
CACCAAGGCGTCGAAATCATCTCGATTGTAGGCGATGGCCGAACCGCTGCCCCCCATCGTGAAGCTCGGTCGTACCACGCAGGGGAGGCCTACGTCGCCGAGCACACGCCGCGCCTCCTCGATAGTCGAAACGACCTCGCCACGGCAAACTTCGAGGCCGATTTTCTCCATCGCCTCTTTGAATTGGTCGCGCTCCTCGGCCTTGGCAATCACCGAGGGAATCGCACCGATCATTTCCACCGAGAAGGTTTTCAACACACCGTGTTTGTCCAAATCCATCGCCACGTTGAGAGCCGTCTGTCCCCCCAACGTCGGCAACAGCGCATCGGGACGCTCCTTTTCGATGATCTTGGCCACCACCTCCCAAGTCAGCGGCTCGATATACGTCCGCTCGGCCGTATTGGGGTCGGTCATGATCGTGGCCGGGTTGCTGTTGACCAATACGACTTCATATCCCTCCTCGCGGAGGGCTTTGCAGGCCTGAGTTCCTGAGTAATCGAACTCGCACGCTTGCCCAATAACGATGGGGCCCGAGCCGATGATCATGATCTTCTTTAAGTCGTTTCGCCGTGGCACAGCGTGGGGTTCTCCGCAGATGTCTCCGAATCCTGTCGCGGTCCAGATAGTTTTGGCCGCCCAAAATAAAATCGCTCAAGACTACCATGCAAAACCCAACATTGCCAAGGGGGCCGATCAGTTTAGTCGGTAGCCCTCGGCGCGCAACCATTGGCTGGCGCGCTGGCGATGATCCCCCTGCAGTTCAATCTGGCTCCCTTCGAGCGCTCCACCGGCACCACAATCCTGCTTAAGAGTTTTCAACAGCAACTTGCGCTGCTCGAGCGCTCCCGTCAGTCCTGAGATGACGGTCACCACCTTGCCTCGCTGCCGCTTTTCTACGCTTACACTTAGGCGTTGGGCTGCGGGTGCCACTTCGGACTGGCGGATCGACTCTGCTGGGCAAGTACACTGTTGGACATCCTTGCAGCAGCGGTCACATGTCACCGGGCGCTCGAGCGGCGTTCCATCAAAAAGTCCCATTTCGTTTACACCAGCCGATCGCGCGCCGTCACGCGCCAGCGATCGACGACTCGACCATCTTCGACAACGATCATGTGGCTGTGTAGAGCCACCGTAGGACAGATATGCGCCGGTACAACGTACAACACGTCGCCCACAGTCAAATTGTCCACCGCAGGGCTCTCGACGACCAAATGCTCTTCGCTGTGCTGAATCTCTTTGGCGTCGGGAAGATTCAAGAAGTGGCAGCGCCGACCAGCGGGCGGGTCTGAGGCAACCGCTTTATAACCCAAATCGACGGTAACTCGCCCAGGGAAAGGTTTCGAGATAACGCGTGTCATCAACACGGCCGCTGGTCGGAAACCGGCCATGTCGCGGTAGTTATTCGAGTAGTTGAAATCCGTCAGCACGCACGTCCCTGGAGAACACTCGACTTCCACACTGGTCTTCGACTTAGCCAGTTCGGCAAAGATTGGAAACGTTGGAGTTCCACCGCAGACGAGCTTCGGCACTGTCACTCCGCCGGCAGCCAGCCGCTCGACCATTGCCAGCACCGGTGCAAACAGGCTATCGACGGCAGCTCGCCGCTCCTGCACATCCGACTGATGGTTCTGACCGTCATAAACGTGCAAGCCACCTGCCGCGAGTACGGATGAACGGCTGAGTTGACGATAGAGCTCGTCGGCTGCATCTCCCAGCAAGATGCCAGTGCGATGCATGCCCGTGTCGACATCCACCAATACACTCAATTGCTCTGTGTGCTGTTCGAATTCAACTTCGAGCTGCTTAAGCGAAGTGGCGTTGTCGACAACGGTTGAGAAACGAGTGGCGGGGAATTGATCGACCAGTTCTCCCAAGCGAGTTACCGCCGGCCCCACTTGCGGGTAGGCGATCAGCACATCGGGCGCGCGGCACTCGGCGAGCATTCGCGCTTCGGAGAGTGTCGCGCACTTGTGCTTGGTTATTCCAGCCGCGAGTTCCATATGCACAATCTGCGGCGTCTTGTGCGTCTTGACATGCGGGCGCAGGCGCTGCGCTGAACCAGCAATTCGTATCGTCTCAGCCAGATTCTTGCGCACCAGGTGCGGATAGACAAGTAAACAAGGGGTGATTAACGACGACGGGTCTGCCAGTTGATATTCGTCCATGGTGAACATTGATGTTACTCCGCTGCTAAACTGACACAAACTAACTCTTGGTCGTTGCGCACATAGATGCAACGATTAGCTAAGGCTGGATGGCTCCACACCACCGAGCGCCCCATCGCTTCCCCAGTTGGTTCTAACACGTGCATGCGCCCCAACTCTTCGAAACCTTCCGCAGAGAATCTAGCGAAAACAAGATCGCCCGTTTCCGTAAACAGAATGAATTTATTTTCGTGTTTGATGGCAAAGGCTGTTCCTTGCGATGCGCGGCGGTCGCCCCCCGTCGTCAGCTCAAACGTCTCCCACAGCCGCTCGCCATCGTCTGCATTGACCGCGATGAAAGCCCCCGAACCGCAATCGGCCCCATAGAGCTTGTCGCCGTCAAACAACGCGGTCGCATTGCAACTATAGACGCCCAGTTTCGGTCTGCCGGTCCACAACGCCTCCCCAGGCGTTCCATCCGGTTTCAATTCGAGCATGACGGCGGTCTCGCCAATGCCGCTAGCATACAAGCGATTGCCACTGACTTGCGGCGCAGCGACGGCCATGGCGTAGCGCGCTTGCAAGGGATAGGTCCAGATCAGTTTTCCAGTTTGCGGATCGAGTGAATTGAGTGAATCGGCGTGCCAAATCAGCAATTGCTCACGCCCGCCGAGCGAATAGATGATTGGTGGGCAATAGCCGATCTCCGAAGCCGACAGGGCGTGCCAACGCACTTCGCCGGTCATCTTATCGAGTGCGACGGCTACACTGTTCGGGCCACCCGCCAAACAGTAGAGCAGTTCGCCATGCACCAGCGGATGAGCTGCGTGGCCCCAGATCGGTGTCTCGGCCTTGAACTCTTTTGCCAGTTGTTTTTCCCAAACTAGCTCGCCCGTCGCAACGCGCAAACAGGTCAAATCTCCTTCGGCCCCCAGCACGTAAACTCGGTCGTCGTCCACGGTGGGAGTCGCCCGCGGTCCATTGGGATAAGAAATATTGTAGGCGCGCGGACGTTCGAACTTCCACAACTCTTGGCCAGTGTCCGCAACGAAGCAGAGGACGCGCTCGATACCAGTTAACTTGTCACGAACGCTAGGATTGTTGGTAGTCTTGCCACTTTCGATGACGTAGTCGCTCAAAAACACCCGACCATTAGCGACGGCTGGTCCCGCATAGCCACTCGCCACCGGCGCTCGCCACTTAATCGGCAGCCCTTGTGTAGGTATGCGATCGACGATTCCCTCTTCGCGATAGACATCATCGCGCTGCGGCCCCATCCACTGCGGCCAATCGTCGGCGCTGGTGACGCTAACCAACATCAACCCCCACACGGTAGTCACCAGGGCGAGTAGTCTTTTACACATAATTCGAACTTTCATATTTTTTGGAGTGCGGGGATTTATCCCCGCTTTGGTCTTCCCCACAGTCAACACCAACGCGGACGGTCGTCGATAAACAAGAGCGGAATCAGCATAGTCTTCACTGATAAACAATCCAAATGCAGGGCCCAGTCGCTTCAAACTCGAAGCACTCTACCAGCACTTCAGCTTGCTTCTAGCCGCAGTGAGGGCCAAAATATGGAGTGCGGGGATTTATCCCCGCTTTGGTCTTCTGCTATTGTAGTGTTTCCATCAATAGTCGTTAATCGCTCCGTAGATCAGTTACCCATTTGGGCTGACTTTTTTTGTCATGGGTTCTTATCATTCTGCCGGCCATCATTCTCATTCTGCCTTGAGTCGACTTGGAGAGCTGGCAGAACGATGGCCTGCGGGGTAATCTGGCCTTTCCTGTCGGAGCGTTTCGAGTAGTGTTTCTTGAGCTACAGTAAAATCATGCAACTGATCGTGATACAATCAAGCCATACGCTTTAGTCGTCTAACTCGAAAGGCAAATGATGTTCAAATCCACTATGGCATTCGTCGGCTTGCTGTTCATTGCGCAATCTGCATTAGCTCAAAAACCTACCCGCGAGCAAAAGGTACGAGCCGATAAAGCGGAGGTCGAAGCGGAAGGCTTTTGGCTTTATAACGATCTCGATAAAGCCTACCAGTTGGCGCGCGAGTCAGGCAAGCCGATTTTGGTTACGCTGCGCTGTATTCCCTGCGAAGAGTGTGTCAAGTTGGATGATGATTTGGTAGATACCGATCCCGTCATTCGCCCGCTTTTGGAGCAATTCGTGTGCGTACGTATTGTCGGTACGAACGGATTGGACCTCAACACATTTCAGTACGATACCGATCAATCGTTCGCTCTGTTTATGCTCAACGCGGACAAAACCATCTATGGTCGATTCGGCACGCGTTCGCACCGTACCGATTGGATTGGAGATGTGTCGCTCGACGGCATGGCGCGCGCCTTGGAAGGCGCACTTGCTCTACACAAGCAGTACCCAAACAACAAAGCTTCGTTGATTGGCAAGACGGGAAAGCCTCTTGAATTCGACGCGCCGGAAAAATACCCGGCGCTAAGTGGAAAATACACCGATCGACTGAATTACTCGGGTGACGTTGTCAAGAGTTGCATCCACTGCCATCAAATCGGCGACGCGCGACGCGACTTTTACTGGGAACAATCGCAGCCCATTCCGGAGCAGATTCTCTTCCCCTATCCACATCCCAAAGCGGTGGGCATGATTCTCGATCCCGACCAACGAGCCACAGTAAAAGATATTATCGCTGGCTCTCCAGCCGCTGCCTCGGGATTGCTGCCTGGTGACGAAATTGTGCTGATGAACGGTCAGCCTTTACTTTCGATGGCCGACGTCCAGTGGATACTGCATCATGTTCCCGCCGAAGGAGGAGAGGTAGCATTGAGGGTTCGTCGCGACGGCGAGGTTATCACTGCATTATTGGCGCTCGGCAGCGGTTGGCGCCAGGCAGATGATATCTCGTGGCGAGTCTCTTCCTGGGGCATGCGCGGCATCGCAACCGGCGGCTTGAGCTTGAAAACCCTTGCCGACGACGAAAAGCAAGCCCTTGGGATCGAAGGAGCAATGGCACTTCGCATCACACACGTTGGGCAATACAACAAGCATGCAACAGCTAAACGCGCTGGCTTTCAAGTCGACGACATACTGATTTCCTATGACGGTCGCACCGATCTCCGGCGCGAAGCAGACGTGTTTGCCTATGTCGGCCGAAATCTCAAGCACGGCGATGTAGTCGATGTCGAAATCCTGCGTAGTGGCAAACACCATCAGCTAACTCTACCGATTCAGGAATAGCGCGACTGGTGCGACCGCGACTGAAATGTTTTGCTTATATCGAAGGTAGTGGACGAGGTTACGAGTCCCGTTTGGATCGTTAACCGTTAGGGACTCGTAACCTCGTCCACTACGACTAACCCCAAAAATCAAATTTGGTTGAAGCGCTACGATTCAATCTGCGTCAACTTTGGCAACGCGGCGTAGCAGTCGGGCATGTCGAAGTGGCTGAGAACATCTAACGGCAGATAAGCTAACGGCATGTCGTAGTCTTCGTCGATCGCCAGCGAATGAAAAGATTCCAACGCTCGATTGAGCGTTACCGACGAGACGCAATCACCCAGCATACTCTGACTGAGCACCACTGCCAGGCTTGCTGAAATCGCGCCCCAACCACTGGCAATGATTTCAATCTGTTCGTGGCCAAACGACTTCATCCATTGCAACACTCGGAGTACATCCCAAGTCTTTTGACCGAGATATGAGCGATCGAGCATGAGTCCATGTATGGCGTAGAAGTAGTCGCATCCATAGGGATCATCAAAACTGTTGAATCCGCAGGTGTTGGGACGCGATTCACCAATGCCGCGAACGTCGCATGCGAAGACTGGCGTCTCTGGCCGACCGGTAATCAACTTACGCAGCCAATCTTCGTCACGCAACTCCTGATCGCTCGATCGATGCGACACATACAAGACGGCTGTTCGCACGTCCTGCGGTGGCCGACTGTAATGCGGCGCATCCGTTAGCATATAGCTCAGCGCAAACACACCAGGCTCGGTTTCCACAGCGTAGGTCGTGCTAGAGCGACGAGGGTATTGGCGATTTCCGATGTTGCGCAAAATGCGATAGTCGGGTGGTTCGTTCGGCAAGTTGGGCGCGACATTGAGCACCTGCTGGATGAGCTTCGGCAACTGGCCACTGTCAACTTGGGCACGTTGTTTTTGTAACAGCAGAGCTTTGTCGCGAGTCATGCTAAAGACGGTGGCAGGCTGCGCGGTGGCAACTTGTCCTGATGGCGTGCATTGCAGCGTTTCGTCCGTTTCGATGACGATCTCCGGTTCGCGCTCGGCGTCCGAGACTCCCGTGATGCGATTGAACCAGCCATACATGGCCTCTCGATTCTCGATCGAGTAACCATGATCCGTGGGGCCGGTATGCAGCGCGATGTTGTCAGGTTTCCCTAATAGCGTGTACAGTCGCTTTAGTCGCTTAAACGCTTCTTCACCGCCACGGACATCGAAGTAATCTCGCTCTTTGGTAAGGATCACGATCGGCTTGGGCGCCATGGCAGCCAGGAAGTCTTCATGCTCCAATCCCAGCGCCAGCGCATGCGGCGGGCACTGCTCGGTATCGGCGGGCAATTCGTTCTCCGCGTTATGTAGGAACGTGGTTACGAAGCAGGCGGGCGCGGCCATAGTCCATCGCGACTCGACGCCGCACAACCAGGTCGTCATAGTGCCACCACCTGAATTACCCGTCACACCGACGTGTTGTGGATCGACTTCCTCGCGAGTCAACAAGTAGTCGAGCGCGCGAATGCCATCCCAGGCTCGCCACATTCCGAAAAAGTCGCCGACCAAAAATTGTTGATTGCCCGCGTGAATGTGTTCGCGGACGCCTACGCCATATTTCGATTTGACTTGGCCATCTTTGCTAACCATATATTGCAGACGCTCTCCTTGACCAATAGGGTCGTATATTAAGCAGGCGTAGCCTTGCAGTGCGAGTCCCTGCGCAAATGACTGATAGGCGCCTGCCGCTTTGCCATTGTCGGAGTGACCGCAGGTTCCCACCACCGCAGGCACTTTTCCAGGTCGCTTGGGCAAGTATAGATTGGCAGTGACCGGAAAGTTCGGGCGGCTATCGAAGATGACCTTTTCAATGCGGTATTGGTCGCGCTCAATGACACCAGTCACTCGCGCGTTTAAGTCTGTCTTTTCCGGATGTGGGCCAAAGCAGAGTGCGATTTTCTCGCGAACCGATTGCACGTATCGTTCGGCATCGCTGCGAGTCTGCAGGCGTTCCTTCGCTTCGACTGAGCGATCGTGAGCGGCAGTGACCCGCTCGACCAAGAACTCTTGCATCATCCGCGGAAAGCGATCGAGCGCAGGAAGGGTCTGAGCAGAGCTGTCTTGTGCCAACAACTCTGAGTTTGACAAGTCGGCTAGTGCCAGCGCGGAAAGTGAACCGGCGAGCGTTTGAGCGAATGCGCGGCGATGGAAATGGAAAGGCATGGCGGGTCTCGACTGGAGGATAGTAGAATACGGCAGGTGTAAGCATTTGCATTGTAGTCGACAATGTGGCTCGACGCTCCGCGTCGTGAGTTCTATTAGCGACACCGACGCGGAGCGTCGGGCCACATGATTACCCGAGTCCCGCACGCCGAAACGCGGCCGGCCGAACTTCAGCCACCCAGGCCTCGTTATCAAGATACCATTGCACCGTCGAACGCAAGCCATCGGCAAACTGGTTCGTGGGCGACCAATCCAACTCTGCACGTAGCTTAGTCGTATCCATTGCATAGCGCCGGTCGTGGCCTGGACGGTCCGCCACGTGCGTGATCAGCTCGCGCATGCTGCCTGAGTCGCGACCCGTGGCTTCCGCAACATAATCGCAGATCGCCTGCACAACTTGTAGATTCGTCAGTTCGCTGCCTCCACCAACATTGAAGACATCGCCCACTGTGCCACTTTCCAACACGCGCTCTATCGCGCTGCAATGGTCGTCGACGTGCAACCAATCGCGAACTTGCAGTCCATCGCCGTAGACGGGGAGCGGTCGCTGCTCGATGGCGTTGAGGATCATTAGCGGAATCAACTTTTCAGGGAATTGGTAAGCCCCATACGTGTTCGAGCCACAAGTTGTTAAGACTGGCAAGCCATAGGTCCGATAGAATGCGCGCACGAAGTGATCTGAGGCTGCCTTGGATGCCGCATAGGGCGAGTTGGGTGCATATCCTGAAGACTCGTCAAATGCACCGCTGGCTCCAGTTGAACCATAGACCTCGTCGGTCGAGACATGCAGGAAGCGGAATTTCCGCTGCGCGACCGCGTCGAGTTCCCGCCAGTAGGCCAGTGCCGCAGTCAGCAAACTAACAGTCCCCAACACGTTGGTTTGCGCGAACACTCCCAGTGCGTCGATGGAACGATCCACATGACTCTCCGCCGCAAAATTGACGGCGGTCGTGCAGGCGTGTCGCTGCAGCAAGTCAAGCATCGCCGATTGATCGCCGATATCCAACTGCGAGAACGAGACACCATCAGTCCGCAGCGGCTGGTCGATCGACGACAGATTGCCTGCGTAAGTCAGTTTGTCGACCAAACACAGTTTGCGCCCTTGGGCAGCTTGTCGCCGAGTAAAACAACTACCGATAAAACCCGCCGCTCCCGTTACCATCCACATGCGTCAGTCGCCCATCTTTCTTTCATAAATTAATAAAAGTCTATTGTGTTTCGCTGATGAACAGCCGCAACGGTTCACACGAGTGGTCTGGCATTTCTCTATCCGTGCACCGGCCTTGCCATCCGTGCGAGGCAATGACATGAAGCCCGAGCACGGATAGCAAAGCCGGCGCACGGATAGTAGAGGCAGAAAGCTATCTTACACGCTTCCTCAGATCTTTGCTTTGCCAAACTCAACAATATAGATTAGCTGTTTTGGCGCTTGCCACGGTTCACGCATCACAATACAGCCGTGCCCAATGATCTCAATGATTATTTCTTTGCATTTGCTATCCAACAACGGAGCGCGGTATGTCTTGCAGCAACAACCTCAAGCAGATTGGACTTGCCCTGCACAACTACGAACGGACTTATCACACCCTGCCGCTTGCTGTAGAAACTGACTCCGATGGCAAATTGTGGCGTAGCTGGCGATCGCAAATATATCCACATTTCATGGAACAATCGTCTATGTTCTACGATGTAAATACTAGTTGGGATTCACCGATGAACATGCGCTTGCTCAATGGCACACCCGTGCCAATGGGGAGTAAAGGTGGAGCCACGTTCATGGCCACAATTCCACGACACCCATGGGCGTTCACATGTCCAAGTTGTCGTTTAAATAATCGAGCCGGAATCAACTACGTGGTTGTGTCGGGAGAATTGACCGCGTTTCCAAAATCAAAATGCGTTAAGCCATCTGACATCAAGGATGGGTTGGAAAACACGATTCTTGTCGTTGAATCAATCACATTTACTCCAGACTGGACAGAACCACGCGACCTGGAATTTGAAACGATGAGCCTCCAAGTTAACGCGAAGAATGAACTGTCCATATCGAGCGTTCACCCTCGCGGACCACTTGTGTGCTTTGCCGATGCGGCAGTGTATCATGTCTCCGAGAAAGCCACGGAAACTGAATTGAAGGCGATGCTAACGATCGCAGGGAATGAAAACATAGTCCGCCAGAACCTAGTATCACGCGGCGTTTTGGTCCGCTACTAACGCTGCCGTCGACTGCGAATGCCTATAATGTGGCTCGACGCTCCGCGTCGTGAGTCCTGCTCATCAATCGCGATCAATACCATGACTGAAACGGACGCATACGAAACAGTTTACCGCTTTGCTGCATTCAGCGCTCGTGGGATGGTCGTACTACGCCATGATGAGGTCTATGTTAAGACTCGAACACACCTTGGATGGTGGGAGCAGACGATACCACTCTCAGAATTGAAGCCGGCCTATTGTAAGCTCTCTGCCACAACGGAAATCTTTTTTGGGGCGTGCATTTTTGCAATCTCTTTCATCGTTATCGGCGCATGTGGATTATTTTCGGTTCTCGCGACGATTTCACAGAGAACCACCTACGGAGCTATCCTGCTTTTTGGAATTGCTGCGGTTTGGTATTTGTTGAAACACCGAAGATCAGACTGGATTATTTTTAACGCATTCGGCGGTAGTGCTCGCGTCGGGTATACTCGCCAAGGACCCGACTCGCAAGAATGCGACACGTTTACTCAGCGACTTGTAGACGCAATCCGTGGGGCACAAATTGAGCTATGACGCAAGCGGTAGTTTGCCAGCCCGGAATTGTTCGAGTGTTTTCTCGTCTGCAATACCTTGGTATTCGAGCCGGACAATGATGGAAAGTAGGTCGGCAGGGCGAACAGAGTGCCCGTTTTCAGGAACAGTAATCGCAACGATGGTGTCGCTTTCCTGGTGTTTGAGTATCAGCGATGTGTCTGGGTTTCCAACTTCTTCGAAGCCAATTCCTTTGAGGAAGTGTTTCAATCCTTGGAAGTCTATATCGTTCTCATTGGCGTCGTCCATCTTTTTTCCCTCCGGTTCGTTTATTTGCTTCCACCGCCGACAACGACTTTGATCGAAACAAGTCAATTGCGTCCAATGTCAGACAGTTCAAAGTGGGTACGTGTACGTTGATGGTCTGTTGGTCAAAATCAATCCCTTCGGAATTCTGGCTAACGTACTCTTGGACATCCACCCAGAACGCCCTGTTTTCAATTGCGTTGTAGACCACCAGTATAAACGGATAGTACTCCATCGACCAATAGTGAAGATCGCTGGATTTAATGCTAATGGAGATGAATTTTCCACTGCTAATCAGCTTCAATCGCTGCGACGCCTTAAGCTGAAATCGAACTTCCCCATTCTCAAGCTCTCCGTTTTCGGCAAAATGGAACATCGTGACGTCAACGCCATAGTCGCGCGAGGGACGCCTCAATAAATGGCCTCGTATAAGCACTAACTGTTCAAGGAAGTTTTCGCTCAGGTCTTCGATGACGTGTTCACGTGTCCTTCGTATGCGAATTGGCATGTCCCGCCCCCTGTGTAATGCTTAGTGAGAATGTCCACTCGCAAAATCATTAGTGTGCGATTAGGGTAGATTAGTGCTCTTTACTTATCCGAACACTAGCTGCAATTGTCTTTCGAACTGTCTGGCGGAGAACTCACGACTAGCGCAAATAATGTGGCTCGACGCTCCGCGTCGTGAGTCCTGCTAGCAACACCGACGCGGAGCGTCGGGCCACATTCAAGATTTTGTAAAACTGTAGAGCGCAGCGTCGGTACGGATGTAGAATATGCCGTCGGCAATGACTGGTGTGGCCATCACCCGTTCGCCAAAATCGTACGAAGATAAGATCTTCCCCTCCGGTCCCGACTCGAGTACCGTCATTACGCCACTCTCGCTGATCAGGTAGACCTTGCCGTCGCCGGCCACGAGCGATGCATAGTAGTTGCCTCGCCCGGCGGCTCGCAGTTGCTGCAACATCTGGCCGTTGTTGATGTCGAGCAGGGTCACGATACCGCTATCCTTGACCATCGTCATTACACCATCGTAGACCACCGAGCTGGGAACCGTTGGCAGCCCTCGGTTATAGCTCCATTGAACATGCTGTGGGTCGAGGCTACCGCGCGTGCCAGGAACTAGGGCGACAGCTACGTTCTGAGCACGTTCGAACACCGCCGCATGGCGAGCCCACTCTTGTTCGTCCAACTGCTGATCTTGATTTAAGTCGATTCTGAAAAATCGCTCTAAGACGGGACTCGCCGGCGGCAGTTCGTCTTTGGCGACTAATCCATTTTGATTCTTGTCATATTGTGCCAGGGCCTGAGCGAAAGGCTCCATGGAAATGCGTTCGCCTGGATCGCCACCCGGTGTCCAGGAGGCCGAGTAAATCCGGCCATCGTGAATGACCGGAGTACAATCGACGATGCGCGATAAGCCATTGAACCACCACAACTTCTCTCCCGTGGCTGAATCGTAGGCAGCTAATTGTAGGGCACCAGCCACGACGACTTGTTTGGCGCCGTCGCGTTCCAAAACAATGGGGGTCGAGTAGCTACGCGTGGCTTCGCTACGATCTGCCCGCCAAACGGTCTCGCCACTAGTTTGATCCAGAGCGATGATAAAGCTGTCGATATCGTGGTCTGCATTTAGAATGAGTTTGTCATCGACTAGCACCGGCGAGCTGGCTGCGCCAAACTCGTCTTGAAAAGGCCCCATGGTTTTTTCCCAGAGGAGATTTCCATCGAGATCGTAGCACAGCAGACCATAGCTACCGAAGAAGGTGAAAATTTGCTTGCCATTGCAAGCTGGAGTCGCTGTGGCTGGGCTGCCCGTGCTATGAAAGGGCTCGATCGACTCAGTGGGCACCACTTGCTTCCAACGCACTACCCCAGTGGCTCGGTCCAAACAGACGGTGGCGAGCTCTTTCTCATCAGCTTGAAAAGTGGTAAGCACAATCAAGTCGCCGCACACGCAAGGGGACGAATGCCCAGGAGCCAAGGTAGTCCGCCACAACTGTTTGGCGTCCACGGAAAAGTCCGCCGGCAATGGTTGTTGGCCTTGCGCCACACCGTGATCGCTTCGAAAGTGCGAAAGCCCTTGACTCCATGCTGGTAGAGCAAGCAGCCCCAGCGAAACTGCAATGGCTGATAGAATTCGAAATCGCATGAGCACGCCCTCTGAATAAACTACTATTAATCCTAGACTCGATAAAAGAACCCGCAGGTATCGACTCTGGAATGTAGATTCTAGTTGGTTTGCTGAATTCATGTTGTCAGTTCACCGAACGATGCGCGTGAATATGTTGCTCGGACTGTCGCGAGTGATCGAAGCGACTGGTAGAAAGGCCGATTTGGCGGTGGAACCCGTTCGTGACAGCAAGCTTCGGCGCCGCGATCTTACGGTGGAAGCCGCCAACGATTGGCTCCGTAGTTGGCAACCCTCAATGGCTTTGCTAGAAATATGTCGGACCAATCGCGAAACCTGCACTTGAACTTATGGATCCGCCAGACGGGTGCTTCGATAGAACGTTTTCCACGTGATATTGATTTCGAGTTTTTGATCCTCTGTTTATTGGCAAGTTGGCTCATAACCACTCGCTGGCAATTGCTGATTTATTCCTGACAGGAGAGCTCATGTGACCGACTGGGACACGATTTCTTTTGAGTTCAAGAACTATGACGTCGGCGGAAAGGATTTCACGCTGACCTACACAGACACGCATGTTAGTTTGAACGACAAGGGGATTGCGTTTAGCGACTTGAGGGCCACGCGATTCGCAGTCTATCCGCCTTTCAAGTCAAGAGGTTGGACGTTCTGGCTGGAATTGCTCTCGCATTCGAAGGAAAAGATCAAAGTAGAATTCCATTGTGGACGCTTGATGAAGCAAAACTTTGAACAGAGAATGGCACTCTGGCAGAATATCATGTATGTCAATCGGGAACGTGTCCTACAGCCGATGGTTGTTGCCGCAGTAGACCAAATTCGGAATGGCGGAATCTATTCGGTCGGCAGAATTGGAGTACTGAGTGAAGGCGTTAGTCTTAGAGTTCGTCGCCTGCTCCTGTTCAACAGACAGGTTTTCATACCGTGGCAGAATGTTTTGAAGCGAGAACAAGATGATTGGCTCCACGTTAGTTCAAGCGCCGAGAGATCGGTCGCGGCCTCATGCTCGCCAATGGTGTGGAATGCTGTCGTATTGCGTAGTCTGCTTGATTACTTGTGGCAGGATGGTCGGCTGGCCGAACTGAAGCCCCCGCTTTCCTCAAAAGGTTCTTGAGACGGGCGAAGAAATTGTCGATCACGACCTTGCATTTTCTATTTATTTCTGTGATCCATATGGCCATCGATTAGAACTGACAACCTACGAATACGAACAGACTGCTGGAACGATCAAGGAAATGTGAATGGAAATGCCCAGATAACTAAACTCACTTTTCGTGAGCTATTCCCTGATGAAGGAGTGCCTCGTGCGAATCAAGACGCTAGCCATCCTGCTCGTCCTATGGGCAGCCAACCTGTGGGCAGATGACACCTCCGACTCGCCAGGGAAAAACCCCTCAATCCGCGTGGCGGCGATTTCGTTTATCCCCCAGAAATTCGATATTCAGGGGAATGCCAAACGCTTGGAAAGTCTGTTTTGTCAGGCGAAACGCGGTGGCGCGCTCCTGGCTGTCGCTCCCGAGGGTGCGCTCGACGGATATGTAGTCAATGAGATCATCGCCGGTGAGTTTCCATCGGAAAGAATGCACGAAGTTGCCGTAGCCATGGATGCGACGATCGTCGGTGGTTTTAGAGATCTCGCACGTCAATTGGATATGTGCCTCGTATTCGGGTTGGCCGAGCAGATTGGCGAAGACGTTTTCAACTGTGCTGTCTTCATCGATCGCGATGGGGAGCTACGTGGGAAGTATCACAAAATGCAGTTGGCCGAAGGCTATCATCCTTCGTGGTGGTACAACCGTCTTGGTCAAACCAGTCGCGCTTTCGATACATCGCTGGGGCGCTGCGGAATATTGATTTGCAACGATCGTTGGAATCCGCAATTAGCGCGCATTCCCGCTCTGGACGGTGCCCAGTTTCTGGTAATTCCCGCCTATGGTTCACGTTCCGAATCCCAGGACACGGCTGGATTGAGTCCTCTTCACGTTCTATTCTCCGATCGCAGCTTGGGCAATCACATGCCTAAACAACGCACAAGCTCTACAGCAGTTCGATGAATGCATCGCTACTGCCACGGTCCTCGATGCTTGGACATTGACGAGCCCTGCCCGTGTGGTAGATAATAAGATCATGGTGTATGTGGGAGGGGCATACGTTTCGTGGCACGCCTTCCGTTGATGCAATTCAGCCCGAGCCGACACCCCACTCGCCTGCTGCTGGCTTATAATCAACCGCCAAAACCCTTCCGCCTCCGAACATTTCGTACTGTCCATTGCTGGGCTCCTAGTTCGAGGAAACAAATCCTCCAACATAAACTATCCTGCAAGATGCACTTCGCCGAACGCTCAAGTTGCTCAGGCACAGTCGGTCGGATAGAATCTGCTTTGGCACTCCCGTCGTCCCTACCATCAACAAACCTCCATGAGCGATCTATCCCCCGCATCCTATTCCGACAGACCCATTGATCGCGATACGTTTCTGACGTCGTTGGTTATCATTGTTGTTCGACTCACCCCTATTTGATCTTGGAACCGCTGATGAGCGCTGCATAGGCTGATCGAGTGTGTCACGGATCCCAAACATCCCGCAGTGCAATCGCCGAGAGTGGTCGCAGGTTAAAAGGTTGAAGGTAATTCCGAATGAGTAATCGACGCAGTAGCCGAGCGTTTGTTGGTTTTGCCACGATCATTGCCTTTTGTATGATGGCCACATCGTCGGCGCCCGCGATCGAAATTAGCCTGGAGCCGCCGGGGGAACGCGAATTCATCCGCGACCTCGCTGGCATGCTTGAGCCCAACGCAAAAGAACACATTCGTGAAATCTGCGATAGTCTGCTGACAGACAAGGCAACTCCGATCATTGTCATCACGATCGAATCTATGGCCCAATATGGCGGTGAGGGCATGCGTATCGAGACCTTCGCAACTTTACTTTTCGATCAGTGGGGAATCGGGCACGCAACTTTGGGAGGCCAGGATTGGAATACGGGTATCCTATTGCTGGTTTCCAGGGACGATCGAAAAGCGAGGATTGAGCTAGGAGGCGGATGGGGACGACGTGAGGATGCCCTCTGTCGGCAGATCATGGATGAGCACATCATTCCCGAGTTTAAACAAGGCCGATTTTCTGAGGGAATCGTGGCTGGCGTCGAGGCGCTGGACAAGATGGGCCGAAAGCTAGAATTGCCGACGCGACCACGCCCTTGGTGGCATTATGCGCTGATAGCCGCTTCTATCGGACTGGCTGTCTTTACGATCGTGTCTCTTGTGCGCAATGGTTCCAGCGGCTGGGCTTGGGTTTTTTGGGGAGTCGTATTTGCAATACTGGGCACGATCCTCTATCAGGTGCTGACCAGTCGCGGCAGCAGTGGTTCGTTTGGCGGAGGTTCATTTGGCGGAGGTTCTTCCGGTGGCGGTGGTGCAACGGGATCTTGGTGAGGATAGGCGAATATGAAGAGAGCATCTGACCTCATAAACGAGGAACAGCGCAAACAGGTCGAAAGAGCGGTTGTGGAAGCCGAGGCCAAGACATCGTGTGAAATCGTGCCGGTCGTGGCCACCGAGTCTGGACGGTACGATCGGCCGGAGGACATGATCGGCCTTTGGTTGGCGATTCTTGCAGCGCTCACTATTTGGCTAGTCCTCCCGCGGCAATTAGGCGAAACAGGTAGTTGGGACAGCTTACCCATTTACGTCGGTTTGTTGACGATGGTTGCCGGTATCGTGGTGGCATTTATCGCGGGTGCTTCCATAGGAAGTCGGATCGGGTGGCTCCGACGGTTGTTTACTCCACGCAAACAGATGCAGGAGGAAGTTTCCGCGCGAGCGCGCGAGACGTTCTTTGACAAACGCGTTCATCACACCAGTGGTTCAGCCGGGATGCTAATCTATGTTTCTTTATTCGAACGCATTGCCGTCGTCCTTGGAGACCAAGCGATTCTGGACAAACTGGGGCAGACGTTCCTCGATCAACTATGCCGACAACTCACTGAAGGACTTCGTCAAAATGAATCCAGTGACGCGATTTGCAACGCAATTGCGGAGGCTGGAAAACAACTTGCCGGTCCTTTTCCTCGCGTCGCAGGAGATGTCAACGAATTGCACGACGCCCTAGTTCTGATCGATTAATCGATATCTTCAGTCTGTGGCAAATCGTCGAGCGATTCGATGCCAGCTAGGTCGAGTAGCCGCTGAGTTGGGTAGTAACGCTGCACAGTTTTTTTGTCGGCTGGCGTTTTGACGGCTGGCTTTTTGTCGGCTGGTATTTTGACGGCTGGCATTTTGTCACCGGGAGAATTCTCAGCGGTCTCGCGACACATCTCGACCAGTTGCCGGCGAATCAATTGCGACAGCAGACTGCCGCTGGGTTGACCACGCTGTTGTTCGAGTTCTTCGCGCGAAATACCAGGCTGATAGGAGATCAGCGCCAAGCAGTCGATGGCGGCTTGATTGAGTTTAACTTGCCGCACGCGTCCGTAGAAGCGATTGCGGATAGAGCTCAAATCATCAGCGAGTTGCAGGCGAAAGCCCGCTCCGCTCGCGACAATGCGCGTTGCGCGGTTGGTTGCTGCGTAGATTTCGTTGAGTTGATCGATCGACTCGACCACTTCGCTTTCCTGGACACCGCGCATCAAGTCGGCGATCTCAGCGGCCGTGATGGGGCTACCATCTGAGCGGCCAACAAACAGAATGGCTTCCAGAATCGATTGGGGTGTAAGTGGACAGCCCGCGATGTCTTCCTGGTCGGCTTCTTCCGGATCGATCCGATCGAATGGATGGAGCACGTCCCCAGATTGGAGCTCGCTAGCGAGACCAGCGATTCCGTCCGCTCCGCCCACAGTTGCAGCCTCTACTGCGCTTGGCACGACATCCGTCGCTTGGCCGACCGCGCGTCGATAGGATTGACTGAGCTCCTCCAGCGAGACGCCCTCTTCGTCAATCGAGGACTCCATTTCCTCTGCCGAAGCCGGGGTGGACGGGACCGGACTTAGGCGTGGAGGTTTGGGATGGCTTGAAGAAGGCCTATGTCGTTTGGAATCGTCCATAGTTCACTTTCGGAGGAGACGCATCGCTCCGAGCGGGCTGATGGATATCAGGCGAACTGCTCGCCGGCTCTGCGGTCGCTTGATTGCCCGTCGTCAGATTGCCAGTGGCTTCCGCGGTGGCGGAATCTTGCGGCGGATCACCGTCTACCGAGGAAGCAGCGGTTTGATGTAGAACGCGATCCAGGATGCCATTGACGAACTGTCCCGACTGGCGATCACCATAGCGCTTGGCCAGTTCGACCGCTTCATTGATCACCACGCGCCCGGGCGTGTCGGTCATCAATATCTCATAAGCCCCCAGACGCAAAACATTGCGATCGATGGCCGCCATGCGCCGCAAGGACCAGTTGGCTGCTTTCGAGCTGAGCGCTTTATCGAGCTCCTTGCGGTTAGCAACCACATTGTGAAATAGTTTGCGTGCAAACTCGACCAGCGGCCGGTTGCCATGCAAACGCTTGGTTAAGAATTGATCCGCCACCTTTGCATTTTGCTCCGGATGCAGATCTTCTTCGTAGAGCAGTTGCAATACAATTTCACGAGCGCGTCGGCGGGTTGTCATTGGCGAGCAAATGGTAAGTGGCAAGTTGTCGAACAGGTAACGAGCGTCCCAAGACAACTTAGGTTGCGTTTAGGAAGGGTCGTTGGTTAACACTCGCTCAATGGTAACCATAGAGCGGCGTGTTGTCATGCCAAAATAGCGTTATTTTATTAATTGCGTTTGAGTGAATCGCGGATTTCACGAAGCAACAAGACTTCTTCGCTGGGCAAAGCCGGAGCGGTTGATTCCTTCTTCTCAAAGCGTGCCTTTGCCGTATTAATGGCTTTGATCACGACAAAGATGGCAACGGCGACGATCAGAAAATCGACGATGGTTTGCAAGAACGGTCCGTAGTTCAAGATCGCATAGTCGGTAGGCACAAGTTTGACCGACCCGTCGGCCTCAGTCACCATCTTTCCTGCCGCGTCCATCACCGGTGCATCCGTCTTGACCTTCAGCGCGAGGTCGTTGAAATTCACACCATACTTGGCAGTCAACAGATTGAGCGGGGGCATCACAATGTTGGCCACAAACGAGCTGACGATCTTCCCGAATGCGGCTCCAATCACGACGGCTACGGCCAAATCGATCACGTTACCGCGCATGGCAAATTCACGGAACTCTTTTATTAAACTCATCATTGTCCTCCAGAAAAGTCTTTAAAGATCGAAAAAACGGTGCGGATGGGTAGCGGGGAGATAGGATACCGCAGCTAGCCACCCAAGCTGAATCACCAGCGAGCAAGTCTGCAGGATTCCAAGCAATTGCGTGTGGTACAACGATCGAAGCAATCTCGTAGTGCCTACAGTCAAGAGTTTTACAGCATGGCCAAAACGGCTTCGGCCGTCTCGCAACCTTTGTTGCCCACGTTGCCACCGGCGCGATGAATGGCCTGTTCGAGCGTATTGCAAGTCAGCAAGCCGAAACCAACCGGCTTCCCTGAGGCGAGCATCAGATCCATTAGCGCGCTGCTGACGGCGCGGTTGATATGTTGATCATGCGTGGTCTCACCGCGAATGACCGCTCCCAGCACGACGACTCCGAGGACCTCGTCGCGGTCCAATAGTCGCTGTGCGGCCAACGGCAGTTCCCACGCGCCGGGAACCTTCAGCGTCTCGACTTTTTCGCCATTCCAGCCGGCTGACTGCAGCGATTCCAAGCTTCCTTCAAGCAATCTCTGGGTGATGTTGGAATTGTACGTCGAGACGACGATACCGATTTTCGATAGCGTTTCACCCATGGTTATTGAGGCCTCAGACTCATCAGGAATTCGGCGTTGGTCTTCTTCTTCTGCAGTTGCTCGACCAGCTTTTCCATCGCGTCGGGTGCGCTGAGCTCGCCCAACACGCGTCGCAAAGCGGTCACGCGTTTGTGCTCTTCTGCATCCATCAGCACCTCTTCACGTCGAGTGCCACTCTTATTGAGATCAATCGCAGGCCAAATGCGGCGATCGACCAAGCTGCGATCGAGCACGATCTCCATATTTCCGGTCCCTTTGAACTCTTCAAAGATGATATCGTCCATGCGGCTACCGGTATCGACCAGCGCGGTGGCGATAATCGTTAGCGAGCCCCCTTCTTCGACCTTGCGCGCCGATCCGAAAAATGCCTTGGGCTTCTGCAACGCGTTGGCGTCCAATCCACCCGTCAACAATTTACCACTCTGCGGGCATTCGCTATTCCAAGCTCGTGCAAAGCGGGTAATGCTGTCGAGGAAAATCACGACGTCGACTCCATATTCGACCATTCGCTTAGCTTTTTCCAACACCATTTGAGCGACTTGAATGTGCCGCGAAGCGGGTTCGTCGAAAGTGCTGCTAACCACTTCACAGTTGGGGCCGCGCACCTCGCGCTCCATATCGGTCACTTCTTCAGGGCGCTCGTCGATGAGCAACATCATCACGTAGGCGTTGGGGTAGTTCTTCAAGACGGAGCGGGCCATCTTTTGCATTAAAATCGTCTTGCCCGCGCGAGGAGGACTGACGATCAAGCCTCGTTGTCCAAATCCCAGGGGAACGAACATGTCGATCACGCGAGTCTCGATGGTTTCGGGATCGGTCTCGAGCACAATGCGTTGGTCGGGATGTAGCGCGGTCAAATCTTCAAAGTTAACTTTGCGATGTCGCAAGTCGGGGTCGTGAAAATTGATCGCTTCGACGCGTAGCAAAGCGAAGTAGCGTTCGTTCTCCTTGGGAGGACGAATTTGTCCTGCGACGGTCGAGCCGGTTTCTAGGCCAAAGCGACGAATCTGGCTAGGAGACACGTAGATGTCGTCGGGGCAAGAAATATAGTGGTGGCGAAAACTGCGAAGAAAGCCAAACCCGTCGGGGAGGATTTCGAGCGTCCCTTCACCGAACATCAGCCCATTGTTCTTGAGTCGAGCTTTGAGGATTTGAAACACCAATTCGCGTTTACTCAAGCCGGTAGAGTCGACTTGAGCCTCTTCCGCGACCCCGCGCAGCTCGCTCTCCTCCATGGCTTGCAGCTCAGCAAACGTCGTCCCCTGCTCGCTGGAGGTACGCGTCGAGTCCTGCGTGCCGAGCTCGCTTGCGCGACTCACGCTGCCAGCGGGCGCAGTGCCTCCTGCTTGTCGCGCCTCGATGGCGATCTCCTCCGCCAGCGACATCGGTTCGCGATCGGAATCAAGCTCGCGGATGCGCTGCTCCACTTCAGGATTGGCATCTGGCGCGCGGGCGCGCCCCAAGGGAGGACGACGATCTTGTCGATCGCCACGCCAGCGCCGTGGACGTTGACCATTCATGCTAACAATACTCCGGATGGAAAAGGCCGAATGTGGATCAATTCGGGAACTAGGTAGGACGGCTGACGAGGGGGTCCAGGGGCTCGTGGTGTTTTCGTGGCCTACGCCCATTGGCTCCGTGGAGGCGGACCCAAACACCTGGCACTTTACACCCCAAATGGGCGTTATGCGCGCGGTTCGTTGGGGATGAGCGGTAAGCGAAGACCAAACAGTGGGGATGTGTGAAAAGTAGGCGAGCAGCTAACCAGCCGCTTCATATTTAACTAAGTATAGTAGGCGCGGAATCGATTTGGGAATAGCAATCGATTCGAAACATGTTTTGTTGAGAAATGAAGTAAAGCTTCAAGGCACTCAATGGGCAGCTAACAGCCTGCAGACAACCACTTAAAGGAAGTTGTCAACCCATAGCCTCGCCCATTACCCGTCACCAAATGAATGGAATTATTGTTGCTCCGTAGGTCGAACACTCTTTTGAGCCCACCTTGGAATGCTCCCACGGCAGAGTTTGCCGCGTGCCTACCCCTGTTAACCGACGGGCGATCGGCTTAAATTGGGAGTCTCACAAGTCTTGCAAGATCCGATTCTAAATTTGAGGAGCATAACCATGGCACGAGCCAGCGCACGACACATTTTGGTCGATAGCGAAGCCCGCTGTGAAGAACTGAAAAAGCAGATCGAAGCTGGGACCGATTTTGCCGATGTAGCCAAAGCCCACTCGACCTGCCCATCGGGAAAAAGTGGCGGCGACCTGGGCGAATTCGGACGAGGACAAATGGTCAAGGAGTTCGACGAAGTCGTTTTCAATGGCGACCTGAACACCGTCCATGGGCCCGTCAAAACTCAGTTCGGTTATCACCTGCTGGAAGTCACCAGCCGCAGCGAATAACGCAACTTCCGCAACGCGTATACGAATAACTACGAAGGAGATGCAGCGATGGTTCGAACCGCCAGCACCATGCTTCCGTTGGGGACAGAAGCCCCCAACTTTTCGCTCCCTGATACCGACGGCAAATCGATTTCGCGTGACGACTTTCGCGGGCAGCGCGGCTTGCTCGTCGTCTTCATGTGCAACCACTGCCCCTACGTCAAACACGTCGCCCCAGAGCTCGCCCGATTGGCAGACGAGTACCAGGCCAAAGATGTTGCCGTGGTCGGTATCAGCAGCAACGACATCGTGGCTCAACCCGACGATTCCCCCGAGATGATGAAGCAGGAAGCAGCCACACAAGGCTACCACTTCCCCTATTTGTACGACGCCACACAAGCGGTTGCCAAAAGCTACAAAGCTGCCTGTACACCCGATTTTTACTTGTTCGATGCCGACTTCAAACTGGTCTATCGCGGGCAAATGGATGGCACACGGCCCAATCAAGGTGCCCAGCCCGATGGTGCCGATCTGCGCGCTGCCCTGGAGGCCCTACTAGCCAGGCGACCGATTCCCGAACCGCACAAGCCGAGTATCGGATGCAACATCAAGTGGAAGAGCGGTGCCGAGCCCGAGTACTTCAACCCAGCCGGAACTGCCTAATCGAGCAGCCAAAACATCGTGGGCCCACGCCAGCTTGACTAATGTGGCCCGGCGCTCTGCCGTCGGCATTTCATCCCCAAACAATACGTTTACTCTCGGCCTCATGGCAGTTTCCAAGTATGAGCCGAGGTTTTGAAGGGTAGCGCAGGACGACTTATCACAAGTAGTTTGCAATGGGAATGGATAGTGTCTACATCGTGATGGATGTCGAAGACCACTTCGGCATCCACATCCGCGACGAAGAAGGCCAATCCGTCCGCTCGGTTGGTGATCTCGTTGCGATCATTCAAAATCATATCCGTATCGCTCAGGCAGAACCCTGCCTTTCGCTACGAGCTTTCTTTCAACTTCGAGTTTCTGTTCGCGAAGCAGCCCACAACGACAGTCTTCGCATCCGCCCTCGCGATCGAGTTTCGCATGTCCTGAATGTGAAAGAGCGTCGAGCGCTGTGGGCCGCACTACCCGCACTGCTTGGCTCCTTTCCTAATGGTTTACGCCTGTCGGGCGCCTCGCGATTGCTTGCCTATCTTGCTTTTTTTATTTCCGCCTACTTCATTGTGAAAAATCTGCTGGTGCTGGGGGTCGAGTTTTTTCCGTTGGCTATGTTTGTGCTGTCGCTGCCAATACTGCTGCTTATCGCAGTCGCGTCACGGTTTAGGACTTC
This sequence comes from Pirellulaceae bacterium, assembly GCA_020852965.1. Lineage (GTDB taxonomy): Bacteria > Planctomycetota > Planctomycetia > Pirellulales > Pirellulaceae > Aureliella. The sequence goes on from JADYZV010000094.1 coordinate 46,396, forward strand.
ACCTCCCGCCGGTTGGGCCACGTTCGGTGAGCTCACACAACATATCGTCGCGTCAATCGCTGCGACCAAGTTGTTGGACTTGAAATCTGAAGCGGAAATTCTCGCGGAGCTCAGGCCGATAATCGCCGAGGCACTTGGAATTGCCCCGCAGACGATTGAGCTTCAATCACGATTCGTTGAGGATCTTGGGATGAGCTAGTTGCGATGACGGCAAACATGTCATTCTGCCGACCATTATTTACCCTGCTACTCTGCATTGAGGCGAGTTGGAGAGTAGACAGCGTAACGATCGGGAGTTTGCCTCGCAGTCTAGCTTAAAAGCTGATTTACCGGCGAGTCAAGCTCGCGGGTGCCACTGCCACCAACTGGGCCGGGCAGACGCATCGTATCTCTTGTTCGATTAGGTAGAATAATATAAGGGAATGGCCGTCACCGAGGTCGTTTTGGAATAGAATCGCAGGATAGAGGTTCGAATGCGCGTGGTCCGGTACAAGCGAAATCCTACCCTGACTCAGCCATGCAGATAAGTTAGTTTTCCGCTGATAATGGGAGATCGATCGATCCTATGTATATCCGTCTGATCGCAATAGGGTGCCTGATTTCGATACCGGCTTTTGCAGACGAGCCGATAAGCTTCAACGAACACATTCGGCCCATTCTTTCAGATAATTGCTTCGCTTGTCATGGTCAGGATGCCGAACACCGCGAAGCGGATCTTCGCCTCGACACCGCCGCAGGCGCGGAGCAGGTACTCTCTCCGGGCGACTGGGAGAACTCGGAACTATGGCATAGGATCTCCACGGAGGATACCAGCGAACAGATGCCGCCTGTCGATTCGCTCAAGACGCCGCTGTCAAAAGAACAACTCGATTTGGTACGGCGCTGGATAGAGCAAGGCGCAATTTACGAAGATCATTGGGCCTTCGCGCCGGTGACGCACCCGCCATTGCCGCAGACCGATTGCGGCATGGTAGGCCATCCAGTGGATCGCTTTATTCAGGCGAAGTTGGCGGAGCACGATCTAAGCCTCTCGCCACAGGCCGCACCCGAGACGCTGCTCCGGCGTGTTACGCTCGACCTGACTGGGCTGCCACCCACGCCTGAGGAAGTCGATCGATTCGTCGCGGATACGGCACCCGATGCATACGAGCGCTTGGTCGATCGCCTGCTCGCCTCGCCGCAATACGGCGAACATTTTGCTCGGTACTGGCTCGACGCGGTTCGCTATGCCGATACGCACGGACGTCACTTTGACAATGTTCGCTCCATCTGGCCCTATCGCGATTGGGTTGTACAAGCTTTCAATCGCAATCTCGCATTTGATCAGTTCACGATCGAACAGCTCGCCGGCGACTTGTTACCCAACCCGCGTATCGATCAACTGGTGGCGTCGGGTTACAACCGAAATCTGCAGACGACTTCTGAGGCGGGATCGATCGAGGCTGAAGAAGAGATGCGCACCACGGCCGATCGCGTCGATACGACGGCCGCCGTATGGATGGGCCTCACCACGAATTGTGCCTCCTGCCACGATCACAAGTTTGATCCACTGACGCAAAAAGAAGTCTATTCCCTGGGGGCCATTTTCAAAGGGCTGGACGTCCGACCGTGGGACGGCAATGTGCGATTTGCAGGACCGGTGGCGGTCGTCGCAGACACCCCTTCCAAGCAAAATCGCATCGATGAAATCACGTCGGATGTCGAGTCGCTCGAAGCAGCCGTCACGAGGCGCGCCGACGCGTTGATCGCTGGCGGGTTCGACCTGCTAGAGCTCACCGAGACGGCAATTACCTACGAGGTGATATGGGCCGAGGATGCGGATCTACCCACGCCCAAGAATGTCATCGGCCCGCCATTGTCGGGCCAATGGTTGGCAGGGGAAGACATACCGTTGGTAGGCGGTCAACGCGCGTTGCAGTTGGAAGGGAGAGTGGAACGGCCGATCGCGTTCACGGCGGGTGACGTAGTACTCACCGTCGGTGACAATGTTCGAGCGTTTGTCAGCGTCCACTTAGATCCAGTCCATCCGCCACGTGCGATCAGCTTGGAGTTCATCAGCCAAGAAAAGACGTTCCGAAAAGTTTGGGGCGACGCGGCGGCTTTTACAGCGGAGTCTCCCCAGGATGTGATCGACGCTGGGCCGCTACCATCCGTCGGCGAATATGCAGTGTTGGAGCTGACGGCTGCGGAAGCTGGCCTCGAGCAAGGCAAGGATTATACAGGCTTGCGGTTGGCTCAGAGTGGCGGCCAAGCCTGGTGGGATCACGTGGGGGCCGAGTATACCAGCCCCAGCGCGAAAGCCGATCCACTGCTCTCCAAGAGCGCTTGGGTCAACTCCGTATCTTCCCGAGCTCACGAATATCCGCCAACTATCTCCCTTCGCCATGACATTAGCTACCTCGTCGGAGTCTCCAGCGTTCAACAGACCGACGAGGAAAAATTGCAACTTGCCAATTGGTATCGCGACTACATCTACGCTCCATTGCGCGGGGCGCTTGAGCCGGAGGTCCATGCTGCTCGCCGGCTGCTCGCCGAGCAGATCCACTATGAATCGAACCTTCCCGTGACTCTAGTTTCGAGCGAACGAGACGAGCCACTGCCTGCTTACGTTATGCTCCGCGGTCAGTACGACCATCCTGGCGAGCGAGTACAGGCGGCGACGCCCGCGTTCCTTCCTCCGATCGACCCCGAGGGAGAACGGCTCAATCGACTCGATTTTGCGCGCTGGCTGGTTAGCTCGCAGCACCCCTTGACCTCCCGTGTCACGGTCAATCGATTTTGGCAACAGCTATTCGGTGCGGGACTTGTCCGCACTCCAGGCGATTTCGGCGTTCAAGGTGAGCCCCCAACCCATCCACAGTTGCTCGATTGGCTTGCGAGCGAATTCAGGCTCTCCGGTTGGGACGTAAAAAAATTGGTACGCCTGCTGGTGACCTCGCGCGCCTACCGACAGGACTCTCGTGTAACGCCCGAATTGCTGGAGGCCGATCCATCCAACCGCCTGCTGGCACGTAGTTCCAGACTGAGGCTCGATGCCGAAGTATTGCGTGATCAAGCGCTCGCACTGAGTGGGCTTCTATGTCAGCATGTGGGTGGCCCACCCGTAAACCCCTACCAGCCTATCAATATCTGGGAGCCGGTAGCCTTTGGAGGGAGCAACACGAAGGTCTATGTGCAGGACCACGACAGCGCACTCTATCGCCGTAGTCTTTATAGCTTTTGGAAACGTACCGCTCCCCCACCCTCGATGACGATCTTTGACGCCCCATCGCGCGAGATGTTCTGCGTTGGTCGCAATCGCTCCGACACTCCCCTGCAGGCGCTCGCACTGCAAAACGATGTCCAACACGTTGAAGCGGCTCGCGCATTTGCCGAGCGATTGATCCAACATTCGGACTGCGAAGATGAAAAACTGTATTACGCGTTTCGATCCGCGACCGCGCGCAATCCGACGCCAGAGGAACACGACTTGCTCGCGGCGACATTGGCGAATCATCGGAAACACTTTGAGGCGGACCTGGTAGCGGCACGCCAAGTCATCAGCCACGGGAAGTCGAAACCTTCCATCGATCCTCCGCTGGCGGAATTCGCCGCCTGGACAATGATAGCCCAATTGCTGCTCAACTTAGACGAGACACTGAATCGCAATTGATGCCGTTGGTTTGCTAGTTCGGCGGCCCGACTTCGCAAGTAATAGAGGATAGCGCGATGAATCCATGCCACGACTATATGAATCAATTGACTCGGCGACAATTTTTTTCGGGTGCAGGACTGGCGATGGGGAGCGTCGCGATGGCGGGACTTTCGCCCCGAGTCTTTGCGGCGACCAGCGCAGACTCCGTGGCGGGGCACGCGTCACTTCCAGGTCTGCCACATTTTTCGCCGACGGCCAAGCGAATTATTTACTTACACATGAATGGTGGGCCTTCACAAATCGATACGTTCGATTACAAGCCGGGTTTGCACGACTACTTCGATGTAGACCTCCCCGAGTCGGTGCGGCAGGGCCAACGCATTACGACGATGACCAGCGGACAGAATCGCTTCCCGATCGCCCCCTCGGTGTTTAAGTTCGCGCGCCATGGACAGAGCGGCGCGTGGGTCAGCGATTTGCTTCCACATACGGCGAAGTTGGTGGATGACCTGGCGATTGTACGCAGCGTCCATACCAATGCGATCAACCACGACCCAGCCTGTACTTTCCTGATGACCGGCAGCGAGATCCCCGGTAAGGCGAGCATCGGATCGTGGATCTCTTATGGTTTGGGAAGCATGAACCAGGACTTGCCCGAGTTCGTGGTGTTGACGCCCAAGTTCTCCGCGCAAGCCGCGCAAGCGCTCTTTACTCGCATGTGGAGCTCGGGCTATCTACCCACAGCTCACAATGGTGTCGTACTCCGCAATCAGGGCGATCCGGTGCTGTTCTTGGAAAACCCTCAGGGGGTCGATCGCGCTACTCGTAGTACCATGCTAGATTCGTTGACACGCTTCAATCAAATGGCGTACGCAGAGCATGGTGATCCTGAGACGCTCACTCGGATCAAGCAATACGAGATGGCGTTTCGCATGCAGGCTAGCGTTCCGGAGCTAGCCGATTTCAGCCGTGAAACGCAGTCCACACTTGAGCTCTACGGCCCCAGCGTGCATGAATCGGGATCTTTTGCCGCAAGCTGCCTGCTCGCACGCCGACTCGCCGAACGTGATGTGCGCGTCGTCCAGGTGCTTCATCGTGGCTGGGACCAACATGCCGATCTCCCCAACGAGCACGGACTGCAGTGCCGAGACACCGATCGCGCATGCTATGGTCTGATTACCGACCTCAAACAACGCGGTCTACTCGATGACACGCTGGTGGTTTGGGCGGGCGAGTTTGGCCGAACCGTCTACAGCCAAGGTGAGCTAACCAAAACAAAATACGGGCGCGATCACCATCCAAGGTGTTTCAGCGTGTGGCTGGCCGGAGGAGGCGTACAGGGGGGCGTGGTCTACGGTGAGACCGACGACTTCTCATACAATATCGTAAAGGATCCGGTCAGCCTGTACGATCTGAACGCCACTCTTCTCCATTGCTTAGGAATCGATCATGCGAGATTCACCTTCAAATCCCAGGGTCTCGATCAACGACTGACTGGTGTGGAGCCGGCGCGGGTCGTCAAGGAGATCTTGGCATAGGATCGATGTAACCGTTCACGTTAGACGTTGGATTTAGACGATATAGAACCAGTGTCTGAAGTGTGGTTGGCAGCCGCAGGTGAGCTTATCAGTTGGCTGCCGCAGGTGCCGTCGCCTGCGCAGGCCGCGAAAGTCGGTTAGCATGTGTTATGGTGCCTCTGAGACTCACCTGTTGATCAACTCGCCTGGCGCACCTGCGGCCTGCTGCGGCTCGGCGTTAAACGATTGCATCCAGCGACGCACATTGTTTGGCTCAATCGGGACGTAACAATGTTCACCGGCCAATAGTCCGCAGGGTCGTGGGTCGGTATCCCAACGGTCAAAGCTACTCGTCGGACGGGTCAGTTTCTTTGGCGGGCTCAGGGGGTGTAGATGCAGGCTGGGCGGGAGGTGTGCTCGGCATCACAGCTTCTTCATCAATGATATCCTCCTTAGGGACTTTGACGATGGCTGTAAGAGTATCCCCCTCGTCGACGTTCATAATGCGTACCCCCTGGGTATTGCGGCCGATGATGTTGATCTCTTTGGCAGCGACTCTTTGAATCTTGCCGCGCGAGGTCATCATCAATAGCTCATCGTCGTCGGTAACGGGTACGATGCCGATCACAGGCCCATTGCGTTTGGTCGTTTTAATATCCATCAAACCGCCGCCACCACGTCGCTGAGTACGGTAGGAATGGGACGAAGCAACTTCGTCACCACCATCGCCGTTTTCTGTATCGACATTTTCGGCGCTAACATCTGCCGGCGTCGAATCGGCCGCGTCTGGCGCATCGCCATTTTCGTTTGCGCCATTCTCATCATCTTCAACGGAGGTAAGTTTCTCTCCAGCACCGAACCAAGTTCGTTTGCCGTAGCCCTGTTCGCAGACCGTCAGCAGCGTTGCCTCGGGATCGGCCACGACCATGCCGATCACCGAATCTCCCTTCTTCAGCCGAATGCCCTTCACTCCCGACGTATTGCGCCCCATCGAGCGTGCATCGGTTTCGGCAAAGCGAATGGCCTTACCGCCGGAGGTCGACATCAACATTTGCGCGTCGGGACCGGCCACGACCACATCGACGAGCTCGTCGTCGTCTTTGAGTTTGATGGCGATGATGCCACCTTTCTTGGGACGGCTGTAAGCGTCGAGGGCGGTTTTCTTTACCAGACCTCGCTTGGTGGCCATCATCAGAAAGTGACCGGGCATGTCAAAATCTCGTACGGCTACGCATTCGGCGATCTTCTCACCTTCGGCCAAGTTCAATAGATTGACCACAGCGCGGCCACGGCTCTCGCGACTCAGTTGTGGTATCTCGTAGACCTTCTGCCAGTAGACCTTCCCCTGCGTGGTGAAAAACAGCAGATAGGCGTGCGTGCTGGCTACAAACAGGTGCTCAACTGGATCTTCATCTTCAGTCTTGGCTCCCGTGATACCCTTACCTCCACGGCGTTGTGCGCGGTAGGTGATCGATGGAATGCGTTTGATATAGCCGCGATGGCTGATCGTGACCACCATGGTTTCCTCGGTGATGAGGTCTTCCATGTTGTAGTTGCCCAGCTCTTCGTGGCTGATTTCCGTTCGTCGATTATCGCCAAAACGCCGCGCGATCTCTTCAGTCTCTTCGCGAATGATGGCGTAGATATTCTTGGTATCGGATAGTATCTCCAGATAGCCATCGATCTCGACCAACAGTGCGGCGTGCTCGTCGGAGAGTTTGTCTTGTTCGAGGTTGACCAACTGCCCGAGCCGCATGGCCAGGATGGCATCGGTCTGTACGCTCGAAAGCGAATAGGTATCCGATTCGCCTCGGTCTCGCTGGAATTCAATGAAACCACGTTCGCCCAGGGCGCGCTGCATCATCGAGCCGGGAACCTGCACTCCCATCAAACGTTCTTTGGCTTCGACCTGGGTGCGGCTGGAGCGGATAATTTGAATGATTTGATCGATGTCGGCCAATGCGAGCAGCAGCCCTTCGACCGTGTGCTTGCGCTTGCGAGCTCGGGCAAGCAAGAACTGCGTCCGGCGACGGATGACCGTCACGCGGTGGCGAATGAACTCCTGCAGCATCTCCTTCAAATTCAACTCGCGCGGCTTGCCGTCGACCAGCGCCAGAAAAATAATCGAGAAGGAATCTTGCAACGGCGAAAACTGGTAGAGCTGATTGAGGACGATGTCGGCGTCGTGCCCCTGCTTGATTTCAATGACCAGACGCACCGGCTCTTTGAGATCGCTTTCGTCGCGAATACCCGAAATCCCCTTGATCCTGCCGGTACTGACCAGGGCTGCGATGCGCTCGATGACTCGGTCGCGAAACTGTTGAAACGGAATCTCACTGACGACGATGCGCGAACGATTCTTGATCGTCTCGATCTTGGTACGCGCTCGGACCACAATCACGCTACGACCAGTGCGGTAGCCCTGGCGAATCCCATAACGTCCGCAGATGATGCCACCGGTAGGAAAGTCCGGGCCAGGCACGAGTTCCATCAGCTCGTCGATCGAAGTTTCCGGATCGTCCACCAATGCTAGGATTGCAGAACAGACCTCGCGCAAGTTATGCGGAGGAATGCTGGTTGCCATACCTACGGCGATGCCCGTCGCACCATTGACCAACAGGTTGGGGAAACGCGCGGGTAGCACGACGGGTTCGGTGCGGACCTCGTCGTAGGTCGGGACGTAATCGACCGTATCGAGCTTGAGGTCATCGAGCATATTCGCAGCGGCCGCGCTGAGGCGAGCTTCGGTGTATCGCATGGCCGCTGGCGGGAGCCCGGCAATCGAGCCGAAGTTACCCTGTTTGTCGATCATCGTTTGACGCATGTTCCAGTCTTGGGCCATGCGCACCAAGGTCGGATAGATGACCGCTTCGCCGTGCGGGTGGTAATTACCGCTGGTATCCCCCGAGATCTTGGCGCATTTAACTCGCTTAGCCCCTGGCCCGAGCCCCAAGTCGTTCATCGCGACTAGAATGCGCCGCTGCGATGGCTTGAGCCCGTCGCGCACGTCCGGTAGCGCTCGGCTGACAATCACGCTCATGGCGTAGGTCAAATAGCTTTCACGCAGTTCATTTTCGATGGGCTGATCGATAATGGTCGTGCCAGGATGGCTGCCATCGTCACCGCCGGCAGCATTGGTTGCGGGATTGTCCACGTCATTCGGGGGTTCGTCGGCCAAGCCAAAATCCTTCACTCGGAGAGCACATCAATCGTCGACAATTCACCTGATTAGGCAAGCGGAAAGTGTAGCAGAATAGCCTTCGATCGACAACCACTCGCGAGCCCCGGACAGGGATGCTAAGTTGTTGTTTTCTAAGAGTTTGCGGCTTGCGGAAAACGGGCTAGTTCTAACGCCATACGGCATCGATTGCAGCCACGATCGACAGGCAAAAGCTGAGCAGTGCATTGATCTGAAAGAACGCTTCATTGATACGCCCCAAGTCGAGCTCCCCGGGCTTCAATGTGGCCCGACGCAATGTGGCCCGACGCTCCGCGTCGGATAGCCCCACATCTCCCTCTCCCTCTCCCTCTGCTCCCCTCGGTCGAATCATTGCATGTTGCCGAACAACCAGCGCAGCCACGATGGCCAGTCCCATCCAATAGATAATTCCCAACGAAAGTTGCGGAAACAGACTCGGCAGCGCGGCCAGTACAACCAGCATCAATGCGTGCAAGCCCGCAGCGACGCGAAGCGCACCCAACACTCCCAATCGCGCCGGCAGACTGTGCAATCCCGCTTGCCGATCGAATGCAGCGTCCTGACATGCATAAATAATGTCAAAGCCCGCTACCCAGCAGGCGATCGCCATCGCCAATCCCACAGCGGGCCACACATCGCCGGGGACGATCAGCAGTACTTCGCCCCGCATGGCTATCCAAGCGCATATCGGGGAGAGTGCCAGTGCCACCCCCAACCAAAGGTGGACGGCAGAGGTAAATCGCTTGGCCAAACTGTAACCACAAATCCACAGTAGCACTGGCAGTGCACCGGCCAAAGGTAACCAGTTCGGTAGAAACAGCGTGCAGGCTAGGAAGAACATCAACACCATGGCAGCAAAGAAACCCCAGGCTTGGCCACGAGTCAATTCACCTGAGACCAAGTGCCGTGCGGCGGTGCGCGGATTGCCAGCGTCGAAGCGCGCGTCGACCAATCGATTAAAAGCCATCGCCGCCGACCGCGCACTTACCATGCACAGCAGCACTCCCAGCGCGCGCAAGCCAATTTGTCCGCTCGAGAGTTGTCCGCCAAAAGAACCAGTTTGCTCAACAGCCGCGAGCGACACTTGCGCTTGAGCCACGTCGTGCTCTAGTGTCTCGCTAGCGGGCAAGGGGACCACACTGGCCCACACGCAGGCTAGCAGCGCAAATGGCAACGCAAACACCGTATGGCTAAAGCGGATCAATTCGAGCAAGCGCCGCGCGACCGATTTTGGAGATGGTTGATTCAAGATTGAGTCGTTCCACTTAGTGCTTTGTCAGGGTTCAGCTTTTAGGGTTGAGGGACTATTAGATTCTTCAACGCGTTGGCGTCGAGTTCGCCTGCCACTAGCGGATGATTCCAGCGAGTCGACATCATCACCGAGTTAATACCCGAACCAATGCCTAGCAGCGCAACATGCTTTCCACCCGAAAGCGCACCCTGCTTTAGTCCAAGAGCCAGCGCGGTCGGCAATGCCACCGAGCCGGTGTTGCCCAGCCACGCAAACGTGCTGAAGTCGTTCAGCTCGGGCAAGTGAAGCGATTCGAGCATCAGCCGCCGGTGCGTGGCACCGACTTGATGGCAAACGGTCGCGTCGAATTCGTCGCGCTGAGCGCCTTCGGCCAGTAGTTGATCGAAAGTACGAACCCCTACGGCTATGCCGGCTTGCAATAGTTGCTCCGAGTCGGTTTGCATGAGCGGCTGCATCGCTCGCCCCGCTTGATCGTTGTCGCTCTGACACAACGCATGGTGTTGCGTTTCCGCTCGTGCCACACAGGAGAGCAAGCGATTATCGGTCTGACTCAGCTTGCGATCGACCAATAGCACCGCACAGCTCCCTGAGCCGATGGTCAGCGAAGCGAACGAGGGTTTGATCGTTTGACGAGTAAGATGCTCATCGGCATTGAGCGACGCGATCGTCGACTCGACCAAGCTGCGCGCGCTTTCGGTACCAACCACGATGCCTGCGCGAATGGCGCCGCGCTCGATCAACGTAGCAATCTGTACCATGCCGCTGAGCAAGCCGAGACAGGCGTTGGAACAATCGTAGACCCAACAATCGGAGCTCAGCCCCAGAGCGGCATGCACGCCGCAAGCCGTAGCGGGCTCGAGGTAGTCCCGGCAAACGCTGGCGTGGATCAAGCAACCGATATCCGCCCGGTCAAGACCCGTCGCATCGAGCGCAAGTCCAGCGGTCTGTGCGCTGGGGCCTCCGATCGAAGTGTCCCTTGGCCAGAATCGTCGCTCGGCAATGCCACTCATCAGCTCCAGCCTCCCCTCCGGCAAACGCAATCGCGAATAGGTCGGGGCCAACTGCTGTTCGATTTCTTGCGATGTGACAACTTCGCCAGGTAGGGTAAATGCTAAAGCTTCAATAGCGACACGTTCAAACTGCACGGCTCGTGGCTCGATGAAAAAGGGGGGCTTGGTTCTTGGTTCTTGGTTCTTGGTTCTAGGCTCTAGGCTCTAGGTTCTAGGTTCTAGGCTCTAGGCTCTAGGCTCTAGGCTCTAGGCTCTAGGCTCTAGGCTCTAGGTTCTAGGTTCTAGGCTCTAGGCTCTAGGCTCTAGGCTCTAGGTTCTAGGCTCTAGGCTCTAGGCTCTAGGTTCTAGGTTCTAGGCTCTAGGTTCTAGGGCTTGGTAGTGGACGAGGTTACGAGTCGGTTTGAGTCAGGGACTCGCAACCTCGCCCACTGCGGCAGACCCATAGGCCAGCTCGCGCGTAGGTTTGTGGGATACCGAATGATTTGCTAGCACACTCCATTGGGCTAGCAATGCGCCGCAACACCAAATATAGAGTATCACTTGAAGCCTTGAAAAACGTTGTTACCTTTCTCCCATCGCTCTGGCAAAGGTTGCCAGTCACACTCGTGAGGACTCGGAGTTTAACGTATTCGGACGTTTTTCGCAGGGATTGTGCGAAAGCTGCTCTCGAATGTCAAGTAAGCCCAGTTGACGGTGCGTGTTGGATAAAATCATCGGGATGATGAAGCCACAGCCACCAACAACCTACTCGGGCCTACCATTCGTTAGCAACGCAACTTCGACGTGATGTATCTCGTCTGCTGCCTACCATTGCCCCTATTACGGAAATTGCTGGCCATTGTCCAGTTAGGATTTCTGCCTGCGCTTGTCTGATGCGTTGCCCTGAGCACCGACGGACTTAAGATCTGACAAGGATTTTCAGATGACAAAGCCAATCATTGGCATTAATGCGGATTTCCGCGCAGCTACCCACAGCCAACCTGCTTTCTCCTTTGTGGCAGCAGGGTACTACGATGCGATTGCTCGAGCAGGTGCCATTCCGGTGGTCCTGGCTCCCTTGGCTGACGAAGCAGGTATTGGTCAATTGCTCGATCACCTCGATGGATGTGTACTGATTGGCGGCGGTGATTTGGACCCTCGCAATGATGGTTTCATGCTGCATCCTTCTGTGAAACCGATGGAAGCGCGACGCGAGCGCTTCGATCGCCGCCTGACACACGAGATCGTAGAACGTCGCCTACCGGTTCTGGCAATTGGCGCTGGAATGCAATTGCTGAATGTGGTTTGCGGTGGCAATCTGTTCCTACACCTCCCCGAAGACCTACCCGACGCGCTGCCTCACCGCGATGCCCAAGACCCTGCCCATCGGCACTCGTTGGTCATCGCCGCAGATTCACTCATCGGTCGTGTGTACGGCGAAGGGGAGATTCGTGTTACCAGTCGCCATCACATGGCGATCGACGAAGTAGCTCAGGGCTTCCGCGTCACCGCGCGATGCCAAGATGGAGTGATTGAAGCCATCGAAAGCGAGATGATCGACTGGTTCGCTATCGGCACTCAGTTCCACCCCGAGTGTCCCTATGCGAGTGCACTCGATTGTCGCATTTTCGAAGAGTTCATTGAGGTGTTAACGGGAACGGGTGCTGCCGCTCATCCCGCCCTGGCGACGGTCGCCGCCTGACCACTCCCCTAGCAGAATGTGCCCCGACGATCCGCCGTCGGATTGCATTAGAATGTGGCCCGACGCTCCGCCGTCGGTTTGCATTAGAATGTGGCCCGACGCTCCGCCGTCGGTTTGCATTTCCTAGCAACAACTAACTAACGCGATTCCGCGCGCAACAGCAAGGACCGCTCGCCCCTGCATGGATTGCAAATGGCGGCGCGCGGAATCGTTTTTTCAATTAACAATTAGGTGGGCGGCCTCACCATGCTGACGGGATACGCCCGAGTCCCACGCCAGCAGATGAGGCCGACCCATTTCTCCTAGTTGCCGCTTTATTAAGGCTAGTTTATCTTCGCCAGGCTGGCTGATAAGTCTATCGGTTTTCCACATCTTTAGCATGAGCGGCGACGGAACAATGCTCAAAACCGGACGTGTAGCTAAGTAGTGGGACTTCAGCGGGTACATTCCCCTTCGGCTGACTCTCGAGGCAGCTCGGTCCATTGATCGGGCGCGACGTTCAAGAGTTCGACATGGGGACGCGTCTCACGCTCGGAGGCGACGACTAACACTACCCCTACTTGTGGGTGGCTTTCGCAAAATACCCGCGCACGCTCGAGCCCCATCACGAATAGTGCCGTCGCCAAAGCATCCGCCACCGCACCGCTGCGACATATCACGGTTGCACTCAGTAGGCCCTGCGCGGGCCAGCCGCTGCGGGGATCAATGATATGACTGTAGCGCTGGCCACCGAAGTGAAAAAACTGTTTGCCCGAACCACTGGTTCCAAGCGCTTGATCGCGCAGCCGAATCGTCCCCAAGACTTGTTCCAATCGCCACGGATGCCTGAGTGAGACGAGCCAACCACCACCGGTCTGCGGATGCTGCCGCGCCCCGCGCGCGACAACGGAACTGAGTCCACCATGGATCATGAAATCCGCGATTCCGCCGTTGTCGAGTCGCTGGGCCGCCCGGTCAAGCGCGTAGCCCTTTCCGATTCCTCCTGGATTCGTTTTCACCCCAGTGCGCAGCAAGCGACCTTGTCTCGCCGTCCCATCCAACTCCAGAAACTGTGAACCGACCCGTTGCAACGCGTCAGCGATCTGCTCTGGCGACGGCACGACACCTTGCCGCCGTGAAAAGCCCCATGCTTCCGACAGGCTACCGGCCGTGATGTCAAACGCTCCGTCGGTCCAGGTATGGATGTCCTGGGCCAGTTGAAGCAACGTCAGGCTATCGTGAGACAGCGGTATTGCGCGCTGGCTACCGAAGCGATTGAGCACGCTCAAATCGCTTCGCGGCTTGTAGACACTCAGCCGACTTTCGAGCTGCTCTACCAAGTCGAGCGCTTCGACTGCCAAGTCGGCGGCCTGCGGATACTGGAATTGATTGAACAGCACTTCGAACTCGCAGGCCATGGCTGACCGCGATACGCTCAGCAACAGACGTTCGACGACCGGCTGTTGGGTTGTCTGAGCCTGAGCTGCCTGCGACGGCGAGTCAAACTCTTTTACCGGTGCGAGTCGCTGGAACCATTCGTTGAGTGTGTTAACGTGCAGGGGAGGATTCATGTGCATTGGATAATGTAGAGGTGCAATCATGTGTCGCTACCATCCGTGCTAGCCAATGTCACGAATTCTCGCACGGGTGGCAAAGCCGGAGCACCGATGACAGGGAACGAAGACGATCATACTTCGTCGCCGATCTCGCATGAGAACTACGCAAGTCGAACTCAGCGGTCTCGGGCTTCGATGGCCGAGCGGCGGGCGGCTTCAAATTCGTCGCCGCGAATCCACTGCGGCATGTCAGCTTGGTTGGCCACTTCAAAACCCAGTTGCATTAGCAATCGGGCATCGTCGATTGCACCCGTCAAATCCCAGCTCGCATCGAATTCGTCGCTCGGTTGATGATACGTCTTTTCCACCCAAGCTCCCAATTGCTCCTTGCCCCAACCGTCGGGTCGATCGATGATTTTGATACCGCTGTGCAGGTAGACTCCGGGCACCCCCACTTTGGCTAAGCTGAATTGATCGGAGCGATAATAGTAGCCACGATCGGGAAAGTAGTCGGGGATCACCGTCCGGCCCTGCCACTTGGCCACGCGTTCGACTAGCCCATCGAGATTCGATTTACCATAGCCGATCACATTCACATCGTGAGCTCGGCCTAGAAAGTTGATTCCATCAATGTTGATGACTGCGGCCATGTACCCCGTCGGCATTGGAGGGTGCAGTGCCAAGTGCTGCGAGCCGAGTAGTCCCTGCTCCTCCGCTCCTACAAAGGCAAATAGCAGGCTGCGTTTGGGCCGCTCCGGCAAGGCAGCCATCGCCTTGGCTATCGTCAACAGCGAAGCGACTCCTGAAGCGTTGTCGACTGCTCCATTGTAGATATTGTCCCCGTCCGCATCGCGAGTTTCCGCCATTCCCAAGTGGTCGTGGTGCGCGGTGTAGACCACAAACTCGCGCGCTAATTGGGGATCGCTCCCCGGTATCACCCCCAATACGTTGCCGGTCATCTGTTCGCGCACCGAGCATTGCATCTCCAGTGAGAGTTCAACTCCCAGCGGTACCGGCTTGAAGTCGCGTGACTGAGCTTGATCGATGAGCTGCTGAAGGTCGTGGCCCGAGAAATTAATTAATTTCTGCGCCGCCTCTTCCGTCAACCAACCTTTGAGCTTTGTGCGCGGTCCTTGCGAGCTAGCGAGTTCGAACTCCTCGCCGCTCCACGAAGTGCGAACGACTTGGTAGGGATACCCGGCTGATTCCGTGGTATGGATGATCAGCGCACCGGCCGCCCCCAGCTTGGCAGCCATTTGGTATTTGTAATCCCAACGACCGTAGTAGAGCCGTCGCTTGCCTGCGAAGAGATCGGGGTCATCAGCGGGGTCGTTGTTGAGTACGACCAATATCTTGCCGCGCATGTCGGTCTGTTTAAAATCGTTCCAATCGTACTCGGGGGCTTGGATACCATAGCCAACGAAGACCAGCTCGGCGTTTTCGATGCTGATCGTTGGTTCCGCTTTACCGCTGATCGCCATCATATCATCCAGCAATCGCAGGCTGAGAGTACCCGCCGAATTGCTCTTATCGCTGGCGACGTCAGCTTGTTTTTGCTCCGGTTTCGCGCGACGAAAGTCGATCATCTCGGGAGCCCGAGTTGTCAGACCGCGCAGTGGGACCGGCTGAAACCACGTCGACTCGCCCGCTTCGGTTTTAGCGGCTGGTTCAATACCGAGCGCTTCGAGCTGACACGAGATATAGAGTTGCGCCAATTGATCTCCTCGCGAGCCAGGCCCACGGCCTTCGAGCAGATCATCGGCTAGGAAGCGAATATGCGCCCGCAGTCCCGCCGCATCGATCACCTCTGCCGCAGCCCGCGCTCCGGCGCTCGGTTCCGATTCGCCCCGCACGACTGTCGGTACCGCATTTTCCGGCTGCGTCTCCTGCGAGTAGGCCGAAGTGAAAGCGACAACCACGACTGTTGCGACCAATATCCCTTGCGAAAATCGGCTGCGAAACATATTGGTCAACGTCGACGGTTGCATTGAAACAACTCTCCGAAATGAACGATAGGATCGAAAAGGGATACGTTTCGCTGAACGTAACCACAAAAAAATGTCTTCATCATTCTGCCAACCATGATTCTGCCTCGTCCCATATTGGATCCAACGACGAACGAAGTTCTAACACTCCAGGCTTTCTTCAGGGGTGACTATCTCGAGCAGCTCGACGGCGGGCTTGCCGTCGCAATAGATCAAAGCGGTACGTCCATAGGTTGTGCTACCAGTCGGCACTCCAAACCACTCGGCCAACTCGGGGCCGCAGGCAACGCGCCACAGCGCATTGAGCTGAACGTGTCGTAGTACATCGTGCGCGATCAGCACGCGGCCCAAGGGAATGCCCTGTGATAGAATCTCATCGCGGACTTGGGGCTGCAGCGTGCCCAAAGCCAATCGCACGATACCAAATAGCACCACGCACCGATCGGCTTGTCGACGCAACAGAATCTTGCGCATGTAATGCGTTTCATTCTGCCTACAGGCCAATACTTCGACATCGACCGAATCTTTATGGCGATGTTCGACCGTGACTGTCATGTGCTTTTCATGATCGAGCATGCTACGGTAGGCGGGGGGACACTCCTCCGTGGTGCAGTGCGAAAACGAACCCAGCTCGGCGAGCCGGGGATAGAACAGTCCAATGAGCCGCACGAGCTGTGCGCTAGGCGAGGTCGCTTCCAACAAGGGAAGACTCCTGTAGTGGTGGGACTTACTTGGCGACGACGGGCAGCAGCCCATGCGGGGCGATGGCTACCATCGGAGGATCGGCGGGGTCTTCGTGTTCGAGCACGGTGTCGACTAGGTACAATAACAAACGCTGCATCGGTTCGGAGTCGATTTGTGCGGCGGCTTCCAGGGCGCGCTGCTCGTGCTTTTCAATCAACCGCCGCGCCTGCTCGAAGACTTGCGCCTGTCGATACAATTGTCGAACTTGTGACAGCTTTTCCGTATCGCTTAAATCGCACTCGTAACTCACAAGATGCAGCAAGCGACTCTGGTCCTCATCGGAGAGATTGGCCAAGGCCAGTGCCCACAGCAGCGTCGGGCGACCGCCGAGCACATCTCCGCCGGCGGACAGTTTGTTGTGTTGATCCCCTTCCCAATCGGCCAGGTCATTGAGGATTTGAAAAGCGACACCGATATTTCGCGCAAACAATTTGATCGGTTCGGCCAACGAGCTAACATCACCGGCCAAGCGTGCTCCGGTGTACAAGGCCGCTTCGAAGGCGGGCGCTGTCTTGAGTGCGTAGACCTTGAGCGCATCCAGTGGGGTTAAGCGTTTGTCGCTCGCGTCGCGCCATAGCAGCTCGGCACCTTGCCCCTCGGCCAAGCGAGTGTGAGCGCCCGCCAAACAATCCAAGATGTCGGCGGCACAATCCGAGCCGATTTCGGAACCGCTGCGGCTGACCATGCGATAGCCCAAGCCGATTAGGTAATCGCCCACGTTGATGGCTGTCGGCAGACCAAAGCGACGGTGCATGGTTTCGTGACCGTAGCGATAACCATCGTCGTCTTCGATATCATCGTGTACCAAGCTCGCTTTGTGAAACATTTCGATACTCATCGCCGCTCGCAGAACAGCATCGGAGTACTTGGCGATGGCTTCCGGCCCGCCGTTGAGCGTCGCTTCTCCATCGGCGAGCGCATCGTAGGTCGCCAACGTCATGAAGGGACGCGAGTACTTACCTCCGCGACTGACGAAGTCCAGCCCCAGTGCTTCGGTAGCGGCAATAGGGTCGATGCCCTCGAGTGGGTTGTGAGCCGAGTTGTCGAGCGGATCGCGAGCGTTATTGTCGAGCGGGCCGGTCGAACGCTGCCGCCTGACCAATCGTTCGAACGTGCTTCCTTGAAACATGTCATTGGCCGCGCGCATCAAGTGAACGTAGCTGCGCGTCTGCACTGCCGGTGTAGATTGCCGGGTGAGAATCATTTCACTGACCCAGTCCTCATCCACGCTGGTGTTGCGACAATCGCTCGACAGTAGCGGCACCGCCATGCAGGGAATTCCCGACAGCAAGATTTTATCGATCGCCTTTTCGAGCACATTCAAGCAAGCTACGCCGACGATCGCATCGACATAACCACTGACAATAATTTTCAGTACGACGGGCGAGCCCTCGGCCACGAGCACTTTGTAGCCCATATCCTCCGCGACGGAGCGAAAATCGGCGATGCTGCAAGCACCACACTTCTTGCAGTTCATCCCGAATTCGTCGTAGTCGGCCGGACAGCCTTCGGCATGTTTCAGGCAGTGTGGAAGTAGAAACAGTCGGCGTTTCGGGTCGGTGGCGGCAACTTGATCGCGATAGAACGCGCTGCTCAGCATCACCATCGCCCAGCCCAAATAGCCTTCGGCGAGCCCGGCTTCGCTGAGCATCTGGCGTGCGACAGCTTCCATGTCACCCTTGGCCAGCGGTCGCGTTTTATCCAGCCGCGCGGCCACTTCGTCGCAGCGCAGCTTGAGCGCGTCGCGCAGTTCGCGAGTCTCGGGGACTACCTTCAAGTGACTCGTCTTGCGCCGGCGCGATTTTGCACCAGCCTCGACACTGGTGGCAAGCGGATTGGCAGGCAAACTCGCTTGGTCGGTCAGTGCTAGGGTTGGGTCTATCGAATAGGCTGATGACAAAGTAGTCACTCCTGGTTAGCATTGGTCGGCTCGGTGCCCACTACGTGTTGGCTGGCGCGCTGGCTGGCATGTAGCGCCGCGCCCAAGGCCCCCAGACTGAATACGGTGGGATACAGTCGTTCGTAATACCACAGCTTGGCAAAATAGAAGCCAATCGGGCTGGAGCACAATAAATTCCCCGAGCGAATCGTTTGTGTGAGCCACTCGAGAGCATGCATTATACTTGCATCCCCCAGCTTCTGGCCACCACACAACAGCCCTTCCACGGCAATCGACGTCTCCTCGATCGAACTGCTCGAATCGCCATCTTTCCCTTGGTATTGTACTCCACAGCCTCCCCCCCAGCCTCCGTCCGGGTTTTGAGACTGCAACAAATAGTTCGTCGCCCGCCGTGCTTGCTCGGAATCCAACAGCCCCAACGCTCCGTAAGCCAAAAGCACTCTGCCGGTTCCATAGACGGGGTTGTCTTCGTCAAGCCGGTCTTGGTTGCCAAACCAAAGCGGCAACCAACTCCCGTCGGCTTGTTGCATCCGCGTCAGGTAAATCAGACCCCGCCGCATCGACGCTTGGATTCTGGCGGCACGCAGTGGCCGAGCTCCACTGGCCGCATTGACTTGTTCCAACCGAGGTAGCCAAGTGTGCAAGGCGCGCAGCGCATGCGCCGTCAGGTCGGTCCCGCTGCGATCAAACGGCAGCGTCCCCCAACCGCGACAAAAAGTCGGCCAGCCTCCGTCTCGATTCTGCAATCGCAGTAGCCACGCCAACCCCAGCGCAACCGCGTCGAGCGACTGCTGTTCCAAGCGCTGCCATTGCGGTTCGCGCCAATCGATCCGGCTAAGCGCCAGCAGTGCGGCTGGTGTATCGTCGGCATCGGGAACTGCGCCACTCAAATCGGTCCAGCCCCAGCCGCCCGGATTGGCACCCGTGAACGCATGTCGACGTCGATGTTGACACGCTAACAGCCAGCGCACCGTTCGGCTAGAAATCGTTCGACTAGAAATCACGGATCGCTTGGGCTCGACGGCTGGCGAGCATGTCGGGCTGTCTGTCAACTGCAATGGACCGCGCTGCGTGCAATGTGGCTCGACGCTCCGCGTCGTGAGCGCTTCACTACCCACGCTCAACTGCAAAGGGCCACGCTGTGCGTAATGTGGCTCGACGCTCCGCGTCGTGAGCACTTGAGTACCCACGCTCAATTTCAAAGGGCCACGCTGTGCGAGTGCATTCAGCGACAGACTCGTTATCCACGTTGCCAAGTTGGTATCGATAGGCCAACTGCCATCCGTCTGGCGCGCGTCGAGAATGAATCGCAAGCAGTCTTGTGCTACTGGCAAGTTGCCATTGCCAGCCGCCGCCAAATTCATCAACACGAAGCTGGTCAGTGGAGTCGCTTCCAGATAGCCTCCACTAGCCGGCTGCATCGATCGCAGCACGCCCAAAGTAGGTACAATCGCTCGTCTGCGGATGGCTTTTAAGAGTGGATTTCGTGGCGGAGCAAAATGAAAGCGAGCTTGCCCGATCGCTACTAGGGCTGGCACCGCATAGCTGACCACTGGCATGCGCGCCCAACGATAGAGCTCTTGGGGCAACCAAGCCGCTTCGAAAGGGAGCGCCGGTACCTCGCGCCAATCGACCATTCCCGCCAGCGCACAATTACTGAGAATCGGTACAACGAACGTCTTGTCCTTGCCATATCGCCGACGCAGCCCTTCCCATGCCCCATTGCGCTGGACGTATTCCCATGCGGCCGACTGGTGGGACGAGCCATCGGCCTGACCGGCTGCGTTGGCCACTCCCTGTACATCACCCCGCACTCCGACGCCTACTTGCTTTGCCAATTCCCACGCGGACAAAACCAACAGCGAGGTAGCGATGTTCGAATAGCTGCGATCGGTATCGCCAAAACCACCATCGTCATTCTGTTGCTCTCGCAACCAATCGCAGCCGGCTTCGATTGCCATGTCCACTTCGCCCAGCCGTTCAGCAGGGGCGCAGTCACTGCGCCGCGACTGCGCCAGCGCGCTAATAGCGGTAGCCGTCGAGAGCGCGGAGGCGGAGAGTTCGCCCGTCCAATGTCCGTTCGAGGTGCGCTCGGAATGCAAGGTTGCGTAGGCAAGTTGCCAAGCTTCTTCCAGTGACGCTAGCCAAGCCGCGTCGTGTGGGGACGGAGAGTCGGTAACTGTCGGCATAAGCGTCCAAGAAAAAGTTTGTTGTAACCGTTCACGAGTTGTTCTTCGTGTGTTTCGTGGTCAATACAACCGTGAGAACTCGAAGCTACTGTGGGGTGAACAACAATACGACTTGTTGTTTGGGGTTGGCTGGGGTGGGTGCTCCACTGGCGGAACTGATCCACACGGGTTGGGTCGCAAGCTCGCCAGCTTGCCGAGCAGCTTGCAAGATTTGCTCGGCTTCATCGCGCAGTAAGAACAGGGCAATCGTCGAAGGTCCATCCTCGACCGATGGTGCGAATGGTGCCTGCCATGCGAGAGGCTTCGAGTCGGGTGGAACCACTTCTTGCAATGGGACCGCCTGCTGTTGCAACCTATTGCCCAGTGGTGTGGCTCCCGACAGCGGAGCTTTGGGAGTGACGATTGCAATGGGAATGGCCGCTACCGAATCGGCAACCACAGGACTTTCGGTTTGGGTGATCGGCAAGTTGAGCAGAGGTGCGAGGCGCTCCAACGCAGCTTCAATGTCTCGCGCATTCCAACCGGCCGAATGAGCCAATTGCACTTTGGTGTTGGCTTTATCCTGGCTGCCGCGCCCAAGTGCTTCGGTTTTATCCGTTCGTTGCATCGCCGGTGCGTCGTTTGTGCTACGTCCCAAACCGCCTTCCACGGCTTGACCTGCGTCATGACTTCGCATCATCTTTTGATTGGCGGCTAACGACTCTTGAGTCGACTCGACGGCCGCATTCGAGGCTTGTTCGCTAGCCATCGTGTTTGCCGAGAAGGCTGAGGCGGGAGCCTGCGCTGGGCTCGCTCCCAGCGAATCTTCAGCTTGCTTCGTGGGTGGCAATTCCGCGAGGTCAAAAGCATCGCGATGTACTTCACTGGGGGCTGGGCTAGCAGGCCGTCGCACGCCTGCTGCGCTGGGCTGGCCGTCATCGGCAAATAAACTGGGCGAGCGATCGGGTGGATTGTCTGCCGTTGGGGGACCCGCCTGCTGGCTGATCTTAGCTTCGACAGCGTCTTTGACTTCGGACTTCAACGCAATCGAATCGGCGGAGGACATCTCCTGCTCGAGCTCACGGCCACCTCCCGTAGACGTGGCAACGGTCCACGATGAGCCTGAGTTCCAAACCCATACGCTGCCCCCCAAGAGCATCATCAGACAGGCGGCCAGTGCCAGCGGGCGTAACCACGACCTAAAACGCGTTTGGCCTGAATGCGCGAAACCCGCTAAGGACGTTTGAACTTTACGCTGGGCGCCATCGTCTGGGTCGCCCTCTCGTTCAAGCGTCTGGGCTATCGACTCCGAATGTAGTCGCGATTCATTTTGCGATATGCCATCGGAAGCAGGATTCAATTCGTCGGGGTAATCGCCCGCAGGGTCATAGTCACTATCCGTGGTACTAGTCGTACCATCTGTAGATACAATCGCCGCACCGCTTTCCTGAATGCAGTCCGGCGCGCTGATGAGCTTGCCCGACCAAGCTGGAAGCTGGTTCACCAATCCGCGTACGCGTTGTAGATCATCGAGCAATTGTCGCGTTTCGCTGTCACTGGCCATACGTTGCTCGACGACTGCGCGCTGGGCATCGGTTAATTCATCGTCGATATAAGCGGATAACCACTCTTCGCTATACTCGGAGCTACTTTGAGTTTGGTTGTTGTTTTCTGGCTGATTCATTGGCTACTCAACCCAAGTTGAACGGCTTTTTGTTGCAGGATCGATCTAAGCTCTAGACGAGCGCGATGCAAGCGACTGCGGACAGTTCCCACTGGGATTCCTAAAGCCTCCGCAATTGCCTCATAGTCCAAACCGTCGAAGTCACGCAGCACCACCACCGCCCGACGCTCCTCGTCGAGCATGGCGATTGCTTGGCGGACACATTGTTGGGTTTCGTTGAGCTCCATTTGTTGTTCAGGAGTCGCGTTGGGGCGGCGGTTGGCAAAGCCATCGCTATCGAGGGCCACATCGAGCGCAGCCCGTGAAACTTGGTTTTCCAAACGCTTTCGCCGTTGGTCGCTGAACAAAAGGTTCATGGCAATGCGCGCGAGCCATGTGTAAAACTGCGACTCACCGTTGAACATATCGAGTTTTTGGTAAGCCCGAGCAAAGGCCTCTTGCGCGATGTCTTCCGCCAGCTCGCAGTCACCACATGCGTGTACCAGGAGCCCCAACAACCGACGCTGATGGCGATCAACGATCGCCCTGTAGGCGGACGAGTCTCCACTGAGCACTTGCTCGATCGATTGTTGATCTTCGCTCTGCATGCGTTACCGAAGGGGAAAGACGCGCAAGGGGAGGAAAGAGTTCCCTGAAAGCTCCATGATAGCCGAAAGAAAGGTGGCACGTTGGTCCCCCAACGTGATTCTCGGTGGGGACCACCGAGCTATTTTAGCGAGCGAGCGAGCGAGCGAGCGCTCACTCGACGCGGTGCACAACCAGAAGAATCGTCGCCATCGAATCGAGCTGAGTACCAGGCAATTCGCCCATCCCTGCCCAACCGCTATCGCGCTGGCTCTTAGAAATATACTGCACCCCACCATCGGCTTCAAGAAAGGAGCTAGCTTGACCAGCCGCCGGGACTGCTGGGTCCGTCGACAGCGGACCCATTGCGGTTCGATCGACGGCTAGTGGCACCGCAAAACGATCGGTCGGTGTGAAGCGATTGCCAGCACTACGCAATATCTCGCGCATCAGCGTGGCCCGAGAATCGATCGAAAGGTTTAACGCAACATTCGGAAAATGGTTGCTGTCCTGCCAGACTTTGCGCAACGCTATGTCGAGTTCCTGCATGTCACCACGCACCACCTGGATCGATAATTGACGCGTTGAAGGCACCGAATTGCGCACGATCATGCGCGAATCATCCAGCGCCTTGAGTATGTCGGGATTGGCGGCAATGGGCGGTGCCAGCGGTATACCGGCTGTGGCTAGTATCTTCTCCAAGACGTGGTCGCGCTGCGCGGCGGCTGTCGTCTCAATGTCAACCACCAAGGCATACGACATCCCCGACGACTTGCCGACGAGCCCCGAGCCCACGGCCTCAGACTCGTTCATGGTTCCATCTAGCGAATCTTCCTCAGCCAGCGAATCATTGGCCAAGTTATCGAGCGAGCCGGCGACTGCGTTGTCGAGCGTGGCACGCGGTGGCGATTGAGCCCCTTGGTCTGGTTGCCAGCGCGGCCAAGTAACCGCGATCAGCAGCGCTGCGGCCGAAGCCAATCCGACAAATGCTATCCACCCCACAGAACGCCGAAGAGACGGTTGGACCGCTTCGTCAACCTGGCTGGTGGTTTGAGGGCTCACAAGGTCCGTCCCGCCGGCTGCGTGCGAGCTTTCGCCCACTTCATCCGTTGCAAAGGGCTGAACATAGTGCGACGCGGGCAAACCCATTTCGCGACCACGCTGCTTGGCTGCGTTGATCACGCGCTCAGCCAATGACGGCACGCTCGGTAAACGCTTGGAGAAGGCCGATAAATCATTGGCAATCGCGTTTCCGGCCTGCTGGACCCAGCTCGACTGTTGTCGCAATTGCTTGAGTTGCTCGCCAAGGCGCGCATCGCCCCGAGCCGCTTCCTCGACAAGTGCTCGCTCCTCTTGCGTGAGCTCACCGTCGACAAAACCGCTTAGCAAATCGTTAAGTTGTTCGCCATCAAGTGGCATGACTTCGACTCCTAAACGCAGGCCACCGATTTCGAGTTCAATAAAGCTGGGCGGCCGATAAGCTTGGGATGGTAGTCTAAGGAGCAAAGTTCCCGATAGTGGAACTGTTCTTCCGCAAATTGGATTAAAAAATCGCAAAAAACAAGTCAAAAAGGCTAATTCGCGAGTACTCACGCACCAACCGGGGGGGCGGCGGGACAGCCTATCAAGGTCCCGATGCGTTCCGCGAGGGTGCTGAATCGCGGATTATTCAGAATCCGCAGCGTCATCCAGTAGCGTCATCCAATGGAGCACTACTGCTTGCTCCCGAACCGCGCGCCCCCAAGAAATGGCTCAGGATCAAATGAGCAGCCATACCATCGAGTCGTTGTCGCCTCTTGTTCGCACTCAATGCAGTCTGGTTGAGCAATCGCCGCGCCTCGGCCGTAGTAAAACGTTCATCGAACAGGGCTACAGGCAAGGCGGTCCGCTCCCCCAACCACCGAGCGAAATGCCGCGCCTCAGTCGATTTCTGGCTTTCCTCTCCGCTGCAGTGGAGCGGCAAGCCAACAACCCAGCCCACCAATTGCTCTTGGCCTGCTAGCCGAGCCAGGTAGTCGCCGTCCAAGGGCTTGCTGCGCCGCTCGTAGATGGCCAGTGGTGTAACCCAGGTTTGACTTGGGTCGCACAAGGCCAGTCCAACGCGCACCGATCCAAAGTCGATCCCCGCCAGTCGGCCTGAGCTGGGAAAACCCTGTATCAGCTGCGAGCTGTGGGTTGTTTCGGCGATTGGTTCACGCAACGGCGCGTCGCTTGGCTGGTTGGCCGGATTGGATCGAGTCACGGTCGGGGAGTCCAGTGCATCACAGGCAATGCAAAATAGAGAAACTCTCCTATTTTTATCAAATTTAGCGCGCTTTGTGTGCCGCTGCAGCGTTCGTTAACCCAGAGACTCTCTCAAAAGCACTGCTTAAGGAGATGGATCAACTAGCGTTGGCCCTGTGGGGCGAACGCCGTGAAGGATTTTGGCCGAATTGGGGGCGGGAGATTGCTCAATGACTACGGCCGAAACGAAATGACCCAGGTCGTTTCTTTGGTTCTTCATGGCGTTCGCTCCATGGGGCTTGTGCCATGGTCGCCGATCGCATCGCCGACCAGTTGCTCTCTGTCCCGTCCGTCGCTCCCTTTCTCTGCTCGACGATGAGCTAGTTCTTCAACCATTTTGGATTCTAGGGTTTGTCGTAGTGGACGAGGTTACGAGTCCCAAACGGTTATTGATCCAAA
>JADYZV010000095.1 GCA_020852965.1 Pirellulaceae bacterium
GGAGTGAGGGAGTGAGGGAGTGAGGGAGTGAGGGAGTGAGGGAGTGATTCGGCGCGGTGCGAGTGTCTATCCATAAGACTTGCGCTCCAGCCCGCGAGCGGGCGAAGGGGGTTGTTGCTACTGCGATTGGCATAGCCTACACTGGAATGGTTGAAGACGATTCAGCACAACCCTCGCCCTCAACCAGTTCCTCGGAGAGCCAGGTTCGCGTTCGGATTACCTTTTTGTGTGCAATCAACCAGTCTTTCGGCGATATGTGAGGTTTCCATGTCCTCTCTGCTCGGTAATCCAGCCATCTATGCGAGCGCACATGTGCTGGAGTATTGGCTGGTGTTGCCCGAAAAAAAGCTTGTAGAACGCTTTGCGAATCCGCAAGGGGACCTATATCTCAGTTCTCAAATAATCGCCTTCAACACGTTTATCGAATCGAGGCCCGAGCTTTCCATCGTGGTCGAACTGAGCCGCTTGCAGGCCTAGCGATGGGCGTTATGGCATTAGTTCGAAGTTCTTTTCGATCGAACGTTCATCTGCCTTTAGAGTCAATTCCGATTGAAAATTGTATTTCAGCTGGATTAGATCTTCGGTAATTTCACGCACTGGAGATTCGGCACCCATTTCCGGAAAACTCTTTTCAGTCCCGATGACTTTGACGGCATGGATGCGCACGATCTTGTAGCCGAATTGGCTAAGCGAATTGCGTCATGGGAATCTGAGATTTGAGATCAGCAGTTGGAGATGTCCAATTTGAAATCTGCAATTTACGATTTAGACCTTAGGGCTGCGTGTTGCTCAGTCCTTATTTTTTCTCTCGAATCACGCGAATGAGCACGAATGCTGTTAGTTTCCTTAGGTAGCCACCAAATGGCGAGGGCCCCGACAGCGTAGATGAGTGAACAGATGGTACCCACTCGGGCATAGTCACCACCGAGATAGGCGAACAATCCTCCGGCAGCCAGCACGCCGGCAGCGGTAGCAAAGCGTCCTGAATTGTAGGCTAATCCGCTGCCGGTGGCGCGAACTCGCGTGGGGAACATCTGCGGTAAGTAGACCGCTAACCAACCGAAAAACAGCGTGGCCACCAAGCCTTGGGCGAAGACGATAACGTGGAAGCTGGCTTGCAGCGGTGCTGTCCAGCGAAACATCACTAGAGTCAATGCGGTGGCGCCTATGCTGATCAAGAAGTAGCTCGTGCGTCTACCCATCCAACGCGACAATTGTGCGCCGGTAAAGCTGCCGAGCGTAGCCCCCAGGGCCCACCAGCCTTGCGTGATAGCTTTGTAACCCGGGTTGGACGTCCCAGCTACTTTGTCGGCCCAGGGAATCATCCACTTGCTGGCTGACCAAGCACCCACCAAGGGAATCGATGCCAGCAAGATAGCGACCAGCGTAAGCCTTAGGAATTCGAATTGAAACAATTCTCGCACTGGAGGAGGTGGCCGCTTGATGCGCCCGCGATCAGACAACCAAGTGGGAGACTCGGGGAGTGCGACCAACACGACGACACCGAGAATGGCTGGAGCACCTCCCAAGTAAAACAACCAACGCCAAGACTCGGGAGTCAGTGGCCAAAAACGTACGATTTGCGAAAGCAACAGAATGCCTGCGTTAAGTCCGGCGCTCATCACGCCGCTGACCCAAGGGCGAGAAGCGGCCGACCAGCACTCGGAAACTAACGCCATGCCATTGGGCCACATGCCGCCCACTCCCAAGCCGACCATAAAGCGAAGGACAAGCATCTCTTCCTGAGTGCGCACCCAGGCCCCAAGCAGGGCGAACAAGGAATAGAATACGATGCTAATTCCCATGGCACGCGTCCGTCCAATTCGGTCACCTAGGTTCCCAAGCAGCACGCCGCCGATGGCCGCACCGAGCATCAAGGCTGCGGTGAAACGAGCGAACCAGTCGCCGCCGAGCGTGGGCGTGTAAGCCACGCCCAGCAGGCTCTTGGATACCGACAGCGAGGCTACTGGCATCAGCCCCAATTCGATGCCATCGAAGAGTAGTCCCAACGAGGCAGCTACTAGGACTGCGATACGCGCCCAATACGACAAAGGAGCAGGGGACGGCGGCAAGGCTGTTTGCATATGCTCGCTGGTTGTCGGATGTTTCACGCGGGACTCCTACGCAAGGCTTGGATAATCGCGCTGTTATCCTGCTGACCATAACCGAGCGCTTCGGCTTGTTGAAGTAGTCGTCGATGCGCTTGGCTGATCGGGAGCACTAGACCTTCCTGCTCAGCCGTTTCTAGGATGAGGTTGACATCCTTCAGGTGTTGCGTGAGTTTGGCATGTACGGCAAAATCGCCGTCGATCATTTTGGTCCCTTTGGTATCCATCTGACGCGAGTAGGCGGCGCTACCACGCAGCACTGCTAACGCGGTATGTAGGTCGATGTGTAAGGCATCGGCAAACGCTAGGCCTTCTGCCAGCGCTGCGCGATTGAGCCCCAATATTAGATTGCTGACGAGCTTCATCTTAGCGGCGCTGCCACAAGGACCAACGTGAAAGATCTGTGCTCCCAACACGGGCCATAGGTCGTTGCAATCTTCAAAGGCACGCTGTTGGCCGCCGACCATCACGGTGGCTCGTCCCTCACGAGTCTGTTGGCTCGACCCAGAAATCGGAGCATCCAGATAGAAGGCGCCACTGAATTTTAAACGTTGCTCCCAGTGAATACTATCGCGAGGATCTCCGGTAGTCGTATCGATGAGCGTCTGCCCAGTTCGCAGGTCAACCAGCATGGGGGTCAAGACCTCGCGCACCACATCACTCGAGAACAAACTAATTATCACGCGTTGGCACTCAGCGAGTGGCCGGTCGCTCCACTGCGCTCCCGCATCGATCAGTGCATCGGCTTTGGCTCGAGTGCGGTTCCAAACGACTGGCACGAAACCGTTTTCGATCAGCCGTACTGTGATGGCTGTCCCCATCAGCCCCAGGCCGATCACACCAATTTTTTGTACGGGATTCTGCTTAGTCATGTTAGCTTCGCCTCGTCGCGCTCGTTTTGTCCGTCGTGTTCGTTGCAGAGTTCCTCAAACGCCTGAATTAGCTTTGGGGATGTATGGATTAGAGCGAGTTTCTTTCGCGGCACGGGCACTCACCTTCAAGGCTGACATGAATTTAGCAGGAAAATATCATACCTAGATCGAACAACTAACGTATGCAGCGCGACCAAAATGCCCAGTTTTCGCGGTAGGTAGGGAACGAGTTCCACTCCGCATAGACTGGGGCTGAGACGCTTGGGCTGGTATGCTAAGCGTGGCGTTTTCAATCGAAGCGCTCGGCTAGCGACAGAATGCGAGCTGAATAGTTGACTTTCATGCGTCGGAACTGCTCGAGGTAGAGTGAACGATTTTTCTCAGCGCGACGCTAGCCAGCGCGACCAGCTGCCACTTTCCCAATTTCCGTCATCGAGATCGGTTACCACTGCGCGTACGCCTTGGTGGGCCGACTTGATTCTGCTGTCAACGGCGCTGATGTGGGGGACCAATATCTTGGTCTTCAAGAACGCTATTAGCGATGTCAGCCCGTGGGTCTTCAATGCACTGCGTTTGGTCTTCGCGACGATCACGCTTGGCATTCTCGCTGCAGGTGAAGCTTGGCTGGTCGCCCCCATCGAGGCGCGTGAGCCGGTCCGTTGGTGGCGTGTGTCGCTATTTGCATTCTTGAGTGGCTTTGCGTACCTGGTGCTCTTCGTCATAGGAATCGACTTGACGACCGCTGGCAACACCGGCTTGATCCTAGCCTCGATGCCCATGTGGACGGCCATCCTGTCCTTTGTGTTTCTACGCGAGCGTCTACCAAGGGTCACTTGGTTCGGACTGTTGGTGACCCTTGTGGGAACCGTCATTGTGACCACGCAAGGGAGCGGGCCGGTGAGCTTTTCCAGTCGTTATATCGTGGGGAATGTGTGTATGCTCCTGGCGGCTATGACTTGGGCGACAGCCACAGTCATGAGTCGCCCCATTTTGAAAAAGATCACTCCGCTGCGTTTGGCGTTTATCAGCGCGCTATTGACCACGCCATTCCATCTGTTGTTGGTAGCCGCCGAACTGCCTGTCGCGTTGCCGCAAGCCATGCAGCCGACCATACTTATGGCCATCATCTACTCGGGCGTCTTTTCGACCGGAGTCGCTTACGTGACTTGGCATGTCGGAGTGCGCGCAGTAGGTGCCTCGCACGCTTCGGTCTACCAGAATATAGTGACCTTGGTGACTGTCGTCGGTGGTTGGATTGTGCTCAAGGAGCAGCCATTGCTTGCGCAAGTTCTAGGTGGCATACTGATGATTGCCGGATTGTTTTTGATGCGCCGCGGACGAGATTGAATAACGCATACGTGCAGCTGTCTCGGAATACCGTCATACCGGAATAGAATACCGCTATATCGTAGCTGCCGTCACAAACTACCGTAGCTACCGTCGCCCGGCGGTAGGATGCTTCGGTCTTCGGCATTCGCTGTGGCGGCAGAACCTACGCTTACTTGCCAAGCCAGCCGGAGACGAGTGTTTCGGGGGGGGCGAATGTAGCCGTACAAGCCGACTCGAAGGTTTGTCCAGCTTGCAGTAATTCGAGCAATTGATCGAAGCGGCGGCGATTTGTGCGTTCCATCATGAAATGGGTCAGCCCCATGCCTACCAAGCCGGCAGACTCTTCATCCAATCGGCCCTCTAACAGTGTCTGGGCTTTGTCCATTTTCAGTAGCGCCACTGGGTAGGCATGTTGCCAAACAGCCAGGCGCGCGTCACCGCGTCGGAATGAGTCTTTCACCAAGTTGCGCGCGACCCCTTCGGCGAACCAAGTGGGTACTTGGGAGAAGGAGCCGAGATAGGCACCGCTGACGATTTGCAGCGCGACCGCCTCGGCTTGTCTGTCTGCTGCGCGCGCATCGCTGCTGTCGCTATCGGCGGCCAACACACCGTAGACATCGAGCGGATCGGCGTGCCAATGCCCCAGCCAATCTTTGGGAAGTTCACGATTCTCGGTCATCCGACCAAACTCGCTGTAATCGTAGCGACTCTTGAGTACGAATACAGTCAGTCCGCCATCGATGAGCGGCTTGTCAACGGGAGTCTTGAGCAGTTTCTTCGTCTGCAAAACAGCAGATTGCAATTGTTCTAGAACCGAACCGAGCCGTTCCTGTGGCACGTTGCCGAGCAGAAATAGTTCGTCGTCCTTGGTTGTGGAGGGGCTGTCGTTGGGAAGTACGCGAGTCCAGCGCTGGAGTGAATCTTGTTGCCGGCGCAGGAACAGTTCGCCATGTTGGGCCGAACCGGCCTGTACTTGATTGATGAGCGATTCGATGTTCATGTCCGTCGTTGGTCCATCGAACTTCGCTCCTTCATCGATCCAACTTTTTAGGGCTGCCAATTGCTCGGCGGAAACCTTGCCACCACCGCGTGGCATGTCGCCGCTTTCGATCACGTCGACCAAGCGACTGCTGCGCGCACTGCCGGGGAACACGACCGTCGCTCCATTAGCACCGGCCATGAGGCTTTCAAACGAGGCCATCGAAAACTCGCCACTACGCTTGGCGATATGGCAATTTCCGCAGGTGTTGATCAACCAGGGTGCGATGTCTGAAGTGAAACTCGCCTCTGTTCCCTTCGCGGCATTGGACATCTTGTCCGGTACCGCATTCTCGCTAGCGGTCAACTCTTTCCAGCTCGGCAGTGGCTCGAGCTCGGCGCCTTCCAGTTCAAGTAAACGGTGAGCGCGGACCAGTCGCTGATAGGTTGGTTTGACTAGGCGTTGCAATTCTACATTGCTCGACTTCAACAGCTCGATCAATTCCTGCTGAACGCTCGTTACCTTCTCAGCCGATTTTGCATACGAACCATCAGCGTAAAGTTTGCTAGCCGCCAGAATACTTTGGGCCAGCTCCGTCGCCTTGGCGTGCTGTTGATCGGTGATCGCTGCCTGACCGGAGTTCGCAGTGCACACAGCCAGCCATGCGGTCAACGCGAGCCAGGTGACGAGGGCCATGGATCGGTTGGTCGGGTGCGGACGGTAGCGATCGAAAAGATTCATGGCGAATTCGAAGTGTATCACGGATTCGAAGTGAGCGAGGCTCCTAGCGATGGAGCTGCGGGAATGAAGATGGCGCTGCTAGAGTCGTCACGGTAGAGCGTCAAGTAAATGAGGATACCGAGTAGGACTGCAATAATGAACATGAGCGTCAATCCAATAATCCATAAAACACGCCTTCCCCCGGTAGCCGGGATCAGCGGTGTGGCAGGCAGCAAGGGCTGTGTCGGCAGAGGCTTCTGGGGGGCGGCGCGGACGACCGAATGTCCGCCATGGGCAGAACTAAGACCGGAGCGCAATTGACTGCGGCGGGCGATCTCCGATTCCAAATCAATCTGGCTGCTAGTATCCGAAGCGTTGGCATTTCTAGCGATACGCACCAGCACGCCACTATCGGAAGCGCTGAGATTGGTGATCGCGCTACCTGATTTTCCGGTCAGGGTGTCACCGCTATGGCTGCTAACAGTATCGATGGTGGCTGACAGGCTGGAGCCGCTGTGTGGTCGGGACCCTCGCGGATCGTTCTCGTCTCCCAAACGGAGCGAACTGTTGCCGGAACCGGTGGGGCGTTGGGCCAGCCAGGCTTCGAGCACTTCGGCGGTTTGCGCGGCTGAGGAGTAGCGGAACTTGGGATCCTTCTGCATCAACTTCCAGCAGATTCCTTCCAGCTCGCCGGGGCACTCGGGGCGGATTTTGCGGATCTCTTTGGGCATCTCTTTCTGGTGTTTGGCGATGCGTTGAGCAATAGTCCCATCGGGAAAGGGTGGATGGCCGGTGAGCATGAAGTACATGGTGCAGCCGAGTCCATAGAGGTCGGCACGTGGATCGACTTTGTGACTATTGAGAGCCTGTTCGGGAGCGAGGTAGTCGGCGGTCCCGAGAACTTTGTCGTTATAATCGATGGTCAACGAGGCTTGGGCGTCGTCGGCGAACAGGGCCAGTCCCAGATCGAGTATTTTCACTTGGCCGCGCGAGTTGATGAGAATGTTGGCCGGTTTGATATCGCGGTGAATCAAGCCGACATCGTGGGCATGCTGCAAACCATGTGCGGCTTGAGCGATGTAGTTGGCTACTTTTTCGAAAGAGAGCGGACCTTTCTTTTTAACGATCGTTTGCAGGTCATCGCCATCGACATATTCCATGACGATGTAGTGGGTGTCCCCCTGATTGTCAATGTCGTGAGCACGAACTACGTTGGGATGATTGAGCGAGGCGATCGCTTTGGCTTCTTGCTGGAATCGTTTCAGGTAAGACGATTTTCCTAAGCGGCTTTGCGGCAAGACTTTGATCGCCCGCAGGTCATGCATCATCACGTGCTCGGCTAAGTAGACGCTGCTCATGCCACCACTACCGATGTGCCCGAGCAGTTTGTGTTTGCCGAGAAAAAAGCCTTTGTACTTCCCTTGCAGCAGTTTTTCGCAGTGCCAACGGGTAATGACTTTGCGTTTTTGCAGTGCCTTCGCTAACTCGACCGGCTCGGCAGGGAGCTCCCCCCCGTGTTCGGAGCGTATCGCTTCGAGCGCTTTCTCAAGTACTTCCGGTTCGGCTAACTGGCTCTTTTGTACTAGCTCGACTAGCTTATCTGCAGTGACTGTCGCCATAATGGCCCTTGTCTTGACTCGGTCGCGATCGACCAGGGCAACTTTCTAAATTCCGTTTGAGGTAGTCCAAGAGAATAGCAAGTGCATTGACGAAGTAAACGAATGAGTGATGATTTTACGCGGA
>JADYZV010000096.1 GCA_020852965.1 Pirellulaceae bacterium
CCATTCCCAGTTGGTGCACCATGACGCTCTTCTCCGATGCGGTCTTCACTGTTGAAAACCGTCTATCGGAAGCGTCACCCTTCCTTAATGCAACTGGTACCTTTTCAAGCGCAAATCACTGGTATCGGTTGGGCGCAACGTGACACCGCCGAATACTCGTTCCTACATAAGAACGGCAATTGATCGGTGCCACCCAGCTCTAGCAGGCCTGACGCATAAGTTGCTCGGTGTTGGAAACTCCTGGGGTCACGTCAACTTGGACAGTAGCTTGCTTCTGATTCAACTCGCCCCTAAGAATCTTGACGTCGGCAGGAGCAACGAGGCCGAGGGTGATTCGGTTGCCTTGGATTCGGACAACTTCGACAGTGATGTTGCCGTCGATAACCAGCTTCTCACCAACTTTGCGACTTAGAACTAGCATTTGATTCTTCCTTGAGTTTCGATTGCTGCGGCGGAGTGTTGTTGGCCTGCCGCGTCCCAACACTATTACTATCAGCTAGCGTCGTGACACCTTAGGTCACGCGGTCGACAAATTCCGTGAGAACGCGTTTTTCCTTAGGAAAACCGTTGAGATATCGAGCAAAAAGTTTTGGGCGAGAGCGTCCATGCGCGGATTTCGCAAGTCATGATCGGCGCAGCGTCTGCCATACGTTATCTATCGGGATAGCGAATCGCGGTTTCTGCGATGAAGCTGCACGCTGCAGAATTCGGCAACTGCGCCCGTTGCGACGCCAACTGCGTAACACACGAGATCAGTCCATAGGAATCCGAATCCGAGTGCCAGCCCGCCAAGTGTGGTCTGCCGAATGCTGTCGATCCAAGGAGCGTGGTAAAGCTGACTGAACTCCACTAGGAATGCGATTATCAGAGAAGTCACTGCTCGCGTTGCAGGCTGGTGCCCAGCCAGAAAAACGCTTACCAGCAGATACAACATCAGCGCCCACAGAGTATCGCCACTATAATCGCCAACGAAGGCGGGTAACTTTTCGCGGTAGTGGCGTGATGCCAAGCCAAGTAGCATCACGACACTCGCGAATAGGAGGTAATCGATTCGGGCCCTAATCAAGCGTCGGCTGGCTCCTAGGGCGACTCGGCTGGCGGACACTCATTCGACCTCTTGGCGTTTAACTCAATATAGTGAACCCATTGTGCGGGGACATTGTCCTCATGGAAAATTGCTTCCACCGGGCACTCGGGAATGCAGGCTTCACAGTCAATGCATTCCTCAGGGTTAATATAGACCATGTCAGCGTCTTCGTAGAAACACTCACAGGGACAAACGGCTACTGGAAGCATCGGGAATAAGATTGCCTGACCAGAATAATGAAGGAAACATAAAATACCTTTGAGTTTGCTACTTTTAGTAGGATCGAGTCAACAGGAATTTTTTCCTTCTAGTCGGCCAAAAGTTAGGGAATAGTTTGGATGGTCGCGATGTCATACAGTGTATGAAGCCCAACTCCCTACTTGCCGATTTCGTCGTAGTCTTTCACCTTGGCTCCGTTACATTCGTCGTGTTGGGGCTCGTGCTTATTTTGGCCGGCAGTTTGTTCAAGTGGAGCTGGTTCGCAATAGTTGGTTTCACCTGATTCACCTGTGCATGATAGGAGTCGTCGTAGTTGAGCCCCTGCTCTCAGTCACGTGTCCCCTGACAACTCTTGAGTCCTACTTACGTTCTAAATCTGGTCAAACATCGCATTCGGGCAGTTTTCATGGGCAGGCTGGCCCACGACGTGTTGTTTTTCGAGTTGACACCTGACTTCTTTACAATCGCTTACTGTCTATTCGGTGCCATCGTTCTTGCAACCCTTTTGATGGTTCCACCAAATCTCATGAACTCGCGCCTCGTACGGCGGCCAAGCGATTGATCAGTTTTTGGATGCCGTCCGTCAATACGCACAGACGACAACGCCGGCAAAGATCTCGAACGAAAACTTGGATTCATGAAGCGATTCGAACTCATCCCTAGTCGATCAAAGTGCTCGTCTGAGTTTTTGACTAAACGGACAAAGATTCACTCAGGCATAGGGCAAGTGCATCTACTTCGGGAACTTCGACCATCCCTCATCCGACAAAAACGGTTGCGCTGCGCATTCCGAGAGCAAGGATTCGATCATGAACGTCGAACCGTATGCTCACCTCGTCGCCTTCTCCATGTGCTTAGC
The DNA here is from genome assembly GCA_020852965.1 of Pirellulaceae bacterium. Taxonomy (GTDB): domain Bacteria; phylum Planctomycetota; class Planctomycetia; order Pirellulales; family Pirellulaceae; genus Aureliella. The sequence goes on from JADYZV010000096.1 coordinate 2,166, forward strand.
CCGCTTGTGCATGCGCCAATGACGAGCAGAGTCACGCGTGACGGTTCTGGGACGGCGACGAGGTTTGGAGATTGCATACCGGATTCAAATTCCAGTCTCCAACCATGCGATTCTGGTGTTGTGCCGTCGGGCATCAGGATTGAAGTGTACTTAAAAGTGTTGCCGAATCCTAAGGTGCCGAAGTCGCTAATGATGGTTAGTCCTACCTGCGCCGACGGTGCAAGCCTAAAACTTCCCTGAGAATCAACAGCGAGCGTGCCTTGAAAGAATGGAGTAAACGTAGTGTCCAGAGCAGTAAAAGTTTTACCGTACACCACTCCTTGCAGTCCAGTGTCCAGGCTTAAGGTTCCCGCGCTTCCGAACCTGCCAATATTACCGCCGTCACTGAGTGAAACATTCCCGCTCAACTCTGCTGTTACGAAGAATTCGAGCGCAAATGGGTCGCTTGGACCAGACAATGTCCACACCATGCGACCCCTTTCTACAATGGACGCGTAGGCGAGCATTTCTTGAAAACCAGCAATCTGGAGACCAGCTTCAACCGACGAACTAACTTCCAACCTCAGCTCTCCATTAGAGGCACTCGCGGAACCATTCACCGATACGAGTCCAATCTTGCCCTCGTTTGTTATTTTATCCCTAAGTTCAAAGAGCTCACTTTTTGCTATCGCGTATGGATTAATCCCATTAAAGTGACCTCCCCTAGCGACCACACCCGTGACTATGTCTGCGGATACTATACCCGTAAAGAAACAGAAAAGCATTGCGACCATTGAGCTTATGATCGTATTTCGACAATGCCGACAGCTGAATAGACCAATCATCGATGTGCCTTCGGATTTGAGGAAGTTGCGACGACAACCGAGCCTTGGGAACCGTTTGGGGAAATGCAGGTTACTGTCATTTCCGCGAATGAATAATAGTTTGGCAAAACGCATGAAATCAATCTCCGGCGAGAGGATAGGATAAGAAGTCTGAGAGGAATATAAGGCATGCAAGAATTTGCCGCCTCCCCTCCAAAGTAGTGTTTATTGCGTTTCATTCCCATTCCCAAGTGAATTGCAATGTTTCGCACTGAACGAGTCTTGATGGTGCATGCCGATCAGTTGTGGATCAAAGGTCGCATAGCGATCGCGAGGGATCTCCAGCGAAAGCTTATCATCCACCCCAGCTAGAAACTGCAGGAGATGACGAGCTAAAACCCGTTTGGCGAACCGCTCTGGCCGGCTGGCTCATTGGTTTGGTCGTTGGTGCTGTAGTTACGTTTCCATTCTTCCCCTGGTTGCATGCTCTGTTAATCACGCTGATGGTAGGCGCGACGATTTCGGTCATCTTTCATTTGCGAATTCTGATGCGGGAAATGCGGCGGTAGGACTTCACTTGTCGATCGGCTATATTGAATTCCACGTTTTCGCTTTCGCCTCGCGCCATTGAGCCAAGGGTATGCAAGAAAATGTATGCGTAAAGCCTAACTGGGAGTAGCCGCATGTCCGTTGCAGAACGCCAAGAGTTCAAATTCACCCGTCAGGAATTCTACGACAAGCTGTGGTCGATGCCGACAACCAAAGTTGCGGCAGAACTTGAAATCAGCGACGTGATGATCGGGAAAGTCTGTAGGACATATAACATCCCCAAGCCTTACCTTGGTTACTGGGCGAAGCTGGCTCATGGCAAGAAACCGAAAAAGACGCGTCTACCTAGGGATGATGATCCCGACATCCAATCGCTGGTTTTCTTGAAGTACCCGCATCAAGCACCGAGCGTAAACGAGCCTCCTCGTGAAACGTTTTACGACCCAGACATTCAAGAGTTGCTCGCGCTGGCAAGAAAGCTCAAGCCAGTCAAGCTTCCCAAAGTACTACGTAAGCCACATCCCTTGATCTCCCAGTGGAAGGTGGATCAAGAGCAGCAAGAAGTTGAGGCTCGTAAACCTTGGGAACAACGCCAGACTCGTAGACGTGAGCCTACATTGGATATTCATGTCTCTAAAGAGTCCCGCAGCCGTGCGTTAGCAGTCATGGACACTCTCATCAAGCTTGTAGAGAAACTAGATGGGCGAGTCGCTATCGTTCCACCTGAACGTGAGTGGGGGCACGCCACAACGCAAATCCAACTGACTGGTGAACCCGTAACCAGCATCAGGCTAAGGGAACGCACGAACATGGTAAAGATCAAAGATCCCAAAGCTGAATATCACTGGGATCGCGAGCGGACAGAGAACATATTCAATGGGCTGCTACTGTTTGATAGTGGACCATCTGATTCCAGCAACTGGATGGCAAAAGACGGCAAGAAACGCAGAATCGAAGACGGACTTGTGACCATGGTCACCGAATATGTACGAAGGGTTGGGGAGCACAGGCTCAGCGAACGCGCGGCGGAAGCCGCACGCATCAATAGAATCGAACGCGAAATAGTTGAGCAAGCGGCCGCGGCCGAACGGAAACGCAAGCAAGACGAGTTGAGTAAACTTCAGTTGGTGGAGCAGACCAAGATCGAAGACCTTTTTGAGCGAGCACGAGCCTGGAGGGAGAGCCAGATCCTTCGAAATTATTTGGATTTGGTTTGCCAGCAGCATGTAAGTGTAGAAGGCTCGCTGGCAATCGATAGTGAAATCGCAGATTACCTTCGCTGGGGCTTTCAGCAAGCCGACCGCCTCGATCCACTACGACCGAGTCCCCGCTCAATACTCGACGCAAGAATTGACTAGTAGCAGGGCAGTCCAATGCGTGGCAAATCGGGTGCAGCGGCCTTTGCGTCTGTATTGGAGTTGGACTTGCATTTATTCTTTACTCCATTGATGCACGAGTTTGGCGACGGCATCGTCTTCACACAGACTTTCACCCTTCCGTTTCCACCATCGCCGAAGATTGCGATAGGCGGACGGTCCGTTGAAGGCGAAGTGATGCCACTACTTGGGTATAAACCGAGGGATATCGTTTGGGATGTGGACCGGCAGGTCTTTCTAGCCAGCACGCACGAGATCCACCAAAGCAGCCCACTGGCATTCATCCCTTTGGACATGGCACTCCCATTGGAGAATGGCTGGCGAATTGGTAGCTGGCAGAAGCACTACGATCGATCCTGGAGAAGTCCAATTGGCGACAAATTTGATCCCAGCAAGTTCGAATTCGATTGGGAGGACGAAAACGAGCTAGAGAAATTCGAATCACAACAAGCCTCTCATCGGCCAGAGCAATTCAACCAATTGTTTAGCGCACTGATCAGGATGCTCTTTACGCTCCGCAATAACGAATCAACTGCCTATGCGATGTACAAGTCAAAGACGTATTTTGACAGCGAGCAATCTCGATCCGAAAAGTATAGCGCGGCGCTTAGGACCTTTGAGAGCATGTCCCATGACGACCAGGAAAAGACGCGGCGGAACGTACTGAGACGGTGTGCAAGATTTGGCTAGGCGGCCAATTGGCGAATCAAAGCGTAACAGACCCGTGAAGGCTACTACAACCTTCACGATTCAGAACTCGTCTTTTCTCAATGCATGGTATCCGCCGTGGTGTCGCCCTTCGGCATATGAGTCTCGAGGTGGCAACTACGGACTATAAACGTTGACGTTGCTGCAATGCCACTCTCCACCACCGAGATATTGCAATTCGCAATCAAACTGGTGAGGGATTAAGACGCCAAAAGCGTTTTGCCCTTCGACGGTTCCCGAAACCGAAAAATTGTTGTCGGATTGCGTTAGTTTGTCCGTTAACGAAGGCCCATAGAGCACACTCACAATGAACAACGACCACAAAGCGACAGAAACTGCCCTGCGCGAGATCTTCCGCGACATGGATGGCGATCGAGCCGCGGAAATTCGCGAAGCGTATTACAAGGCGTTAGAAGGGCCGATGACCCTGGCCGAGGCGCTAGAGATCGCGGACGCCAAACTGGAGTCACCCGCCGGACCGCTGCTCACTGAGCATTTCCATGCCATCGAAGCCCTCGATGTGATGAAGCGGAGCCGACTAGGGGCAGTGCTGTAGGATTCCGAGGTTTCGCGGGCTTGGTTAATGCGGGCCCGCATAGTAAGGAGATTTGGGCGGCTCTTCAGCAAGTAAACTTTGTGGTGCAAGATGCGAAAGTACTTCGAGCAACAATAACTCGAATTGTGGTTTGTAAAGTTCAACCTGTGCAGCGGATGGGTACAAATCACATTTGCTAATTGTGCGGTGCGTATGGAAGTCTGCGATTTTCCGGAGCCCCTCTTGGAGGAGCTCCAATGTCGGCTTCAAACTTCGGCTGGAATTGGCGGTTACTTGATCGAAAGTCTTATGGCCAAATACCGGCGGGACGTAGTTGAGCACCGCTCGCATTGTGAGGGCCGTCGACACGATGTTTCCATGTGCAAACGAAGAATTGATCTCTTTGCAAAGCCGAACGAGAAAATCTGTATTGAATTGCTGCGTTGTCGCCGATTCAAGCCGTGAGATTAAGCCAGTCTGGACGATCTGTGCCGCCGACCCGATGTTGAACACATCGGCATTGGCGTTCGCTAGACCAGATTCAATGTCGGCAAGGAGACTCTCGAGTTCTGCGTTGGCTTCGTACACCGAATTAATATTATCCACTTCGACATTGATGCTGTTTAATCGGTCGCGCTCGGCGTTAGGCAAGATCGGTGAGGCAAGTCGCTGGAGCTGAACCACCAAATGGCGATATCCAACGCAAACCGCAGTCTGTTCGTCTGGATCATCGCTGGGCCCGCAAAAACGGAACGAGCGAGCGGCTGTAATAAGTTCGGAGATGCGTCGCGACTTTTGTAACGTTGACATGGGATGTTCATTCTTGAGTTGTGAATAGGAGTTAACGGCAGACACTTTTGATGTGGGAATGGTTCGTCTTGAGCCCGCTGAATCGTGAACAGGCATCCGGGCATTGAAGTTTCTCAAGGCGTATTTGCAACGTAGTTTCTTCACCAAGCTCCAACATCTGCGCGATGCGAATTTGGCTGGTCAGTCGTGGCTAGGGCCCCTTACTTTACAACCGACGGTCGTTTGAAGTTGCCGTCGCGGTTGAAGAATATCTTGTAGTCCTTAGTCTTGGCGGCTTTCGCCTTTGAAATTCGCACCGACCGAGTCCTCTTGCCGTAAAAAACGCGAACTTGCGCAGTCGCGTCGTCTGGATCAGGCTCGAGCGCCTCGCGGGAGAACTCCCACCAGTCAAACGCTACAGCCCCGTCATTGTTGTATGAGGCGACAACGCACTCCTCGCCGCGTTTCAGTCCGACTGCCATTTTGGCCTGCAAGCCAGTTGTGTTTAGGTCGAAGAAAGCTCCTTTGCCGTAAAAGGTTTCGTGGCGGCGACCGCGGCAGTTGTTGAAGTAAGTTGTCATAGTTCTACCTTTGCGAAATTGAACAAGAAACACGGCGTTGAGCTGCCAGTCTAATGCAGCATCATATTTCCATATTCAGCAATGGCCGAAATTGAAGAAGCGCCCATGTAGAATGCGACGAGCGGTACCGGCATCTGTAGAGGCAAGTCGGTTACTTCTTCCCAACCCGGTCCGGGGTCAGCACTGTGAGTATCAAGCCACGGTGAGCATTGCTCCCCCACGAAGAGTTCTGACGTGAAGTTGTAAGAGCCGCTTATAAGTGAGAACTCGCCCCTGGCCCGTCGGGCACGATACGACATGACTACGTTGATCGCATTGGGCATATTGACGCAACTCGAAATGTCTAGCGCGAAGCCGCTCCCTGACCGCGCCTCTTCCCAGAGACAATCGCGCTCATCGGTGGTCTGAAATTGGTCAAGTTGTTCAATAACGATGTCGCGTATCAGAAGCCCGTGCAGCTTTAGGTCAAACACGTCATTCCAAATACGGAACTTTGTCCCTGGCAAGTCTTGGGAGAGCCAGCACTTGTTTTGGGGCGTGAAATGGAATGCAAGTCCAAACACCAACTGGCTTGGTAGCTCCGGCGGCTCGTTCGTATAAAGCTTGCAGCATGGGAATCCCAAAACAGAAGCCTTTTCCAGCGCTCGATCGTCGTATCCTTGCCGTGAGTACAAAATTCCAACATTGGCTTTTGATGAGATGAACTCGCCGTTGAAATGATCTATATCTTGCTCGTTGAGAACCCTTCCTAAGTACTTACAGCTGGCCAAGGCTTTGAACGGAAATAACCCACCAAGAGTGCTTTCAATCCAAACATCTCGCTGCCGTGGATGCCCTGTGTGAGCGTCTGGAATGCTCTCGTCGTGCGTGACTTTCGCATCATGCGCGATTGCCTCAATGAACTTCGCAACAGCAATTTCAAATGATCGCCAATCTTTAGGATCGTCCACGGATATCTTTCGCGCAACGGTTCGTCGGTCTCTCAGGCGGTGGATGTAGCGCCCCTCTATCGCCATTCTACCTTCCGTAGAAACTCCGCGAAACATCCTCGAATCTCCGCACCCAGCGCTTGATGTGTCTTCAAACCCATGGCTCCATGTGTGTTGTACGAACGAATTTCCATTCCCAAAAACACGGAGCGCAAACATGACCCTGGACACCCTGATCGAGATCTTAACTGACTACCGCGACGAGCTTGGCGGCGACGCGGAAGTCCGGCTGATGACCCAGCAGCAATGGCCGTTTGAGAATCGCATTTGCGGTCTGACGTCTGGCCAGGAAATGAACGACACCAGCGACGAGGACGACTACTCGGATGACAGCGACGTCGCCGAAGACCCGGTGGTGTACATCGTCGAAGGCGGACAGATGGGCTACGGCAGCAAACGCGCCTGGGAATCATGTCGCGATTGCTAACACCCCCATACCTTTCAACGGAGAAACACACATGTCGATCAAGCACAAAGAATCGGTGGAATCCTATGTCGCCTGTCACGTGGATATTGTCGCGGCGCTGGAGAACCTAGCCGAGTTCGTTCAGAACATGCCAGCGCCAGATGACGATTGCGTACTACCGAATCTCCACTACGGGCATCTCGGCACGCTGAAACAAATGCGAGTTCATTTGGCCGACGCGATGCGCATGGCGGATGCGTTCTGCAAGGACTAGTGGCCGAAACGCGGTACCAATTCACGTCGCCGGTCGGTGGTTCGATCGGCCTGACGATGGCAGCCAACCACGAAATAGAATTGGGAGACACGATGATGAAGAAGGCAGATGTGAAAATTGGCGGTGTTTACGGCGCGACGGTATCGGGCAAGCGCGTCGAGGTTCGGATCGATGGGGAGAGGCCACGCGGCGGTTGGGATGCGACCAACTTGTTAACGAACAAGAAGATGCAAATCAAGTCGGGCCAGCGATTGCAGCCGGTTGCAGGTTCAAAGAGAGCGGCCAAGTCCAAAGGCGATGGCAAAGCGACGGAGGTGGCCTCGGAACCAGCGGTCGTCGATCCAGTAGTCGCAGAGGCGGGCGTGCTCAAGAAGCCACGCAAGGGTAAGGCAACAAAAGATAAAACCGTCGATACCAGCGAGAAGCGGTTGAGCTGCGTCAGTGCTGCCCTCAAGGTCCTGGCGGAATCTGAACAGCCGCTCAACACCAAAGAGATGATCGAAGCCATGCTGGCCAAAGGCTACTGGTCCAGCCCTGGCGGTAAGACTCCGCACGCGACGCTGTACAGCGCGATTCTTCGAGACTTGGCCGCTGGGGACGCCGCCAGATTTGTAAAAATCGAGCGAGGTCGTTTCGCGGCTCGCACCTAGGTTAAAGTCCCAGCGATAGCCCACAATCGCCCCACGTTTGCGCGTGTGGGCGTTTTGTCGTTGATGGGGAATAACAATGGCAGAGGGAGAGTCAATTTCGAAAGGGCTCTTGAGCTTGAAAGCTTAACAGCATCTTTCTACGAAATTCATTGCTGCTATTCGGATCGATATCATTTGCTTGTTTTAGATATCTAATTGCAGTAGCGAAGTCCCCAGTTTCTGCATATGCCGCTGCAAGCGTACCAAGCGTGTTGGGATCTTGAAAGTTCGTTAGCTCGCATGCTTTTGTTGCCAGCTTGACTGCCGACTTGCCATCACGTTTCGGACTGTCAGATGCAGTCGCGTGAATCCAAGCCAAGCTGTTCAGTGCCATCATGCACTTAGGATCGATGCGGATAGCTTCGGACGAATCCTTGATGGCTCCTTCCAAATCACCTTCAAAATATCTGAGTGAGCCTCGGTCAGCGTAGAGCTTCGCAACCGTGGGATTTAGCCCGATTGCGATATCATAGTCAGCCAGCGCTTCCTTGGCTTTGCCCAGTGAGAAATATGCAAATCCCCGAGCCCAATATGCTGAGGCGTACTGCGGATCAAGCGTCGCCGCCACGTCACAATCACGAACCGCGCCGTTGAAATCTTTTGAAGAATTCTTGGCAATCGCTCGATTGGTGTAGAGTGGTGCACTCTTCGGCTTCAGTTGAATCGCGTACGTAAAATCGGCGATGGCTCGCTCAAAGTCCCCTCTGTCGGTTGCGCTGCTAGCCCGGCCTTCCCAGGCAAAGACGGCACTTGGATTAGTCCGCACAAGTTCGTCATAGTATTCGAACGCTTCATCGGCATTCATGAGATCCCGTTTAAGCATCCAACCCTGGCCTAGTGATACCCAATCCCCGTCTTCAACCTCAACGGTCTCAGGGAAATCGAAAAGTCCATCGCTTTCTACCATCCTGTCATCGACTCTTGCAACCGCATCGACTTTGTAATAGACCCGTCGGCCAATCCATTCTTCTTGAGCGAATCCAAGGCGGCAGCAGCAAAATCCACAAGTTGTCAGCGACAAAACAAGAATACGAATCACGCGCATAATTGTTTCCAGTTCTCGACTAATTTGCACCAATAAATTTGGCGGTTATTGATACCCCGCACCACTACGTCACTCGCACGGAGTGGAGCCTCACCCACAAGAAACATAGTGATCGTTAAGTGTCCCAATCGCGACTCACCGCCTATTCCCCCAAACCCTTTTCTGAGTCTGCCGCCAGCGATCTTGATCGATCCAAGGCGAGCCGTCTGGGCGTAAGCGCTGGGGGGCAGCTTGTTTCGCTGGCTTCGGCACGTCAGGTTTTACTTCATCCACCAGCCTAACCCCGCAGTAGTGGCCGGCAGCACAAGCATTGTACAGCGCATCGAACCAGTGGTTTTGCTTACGCTTGCGATCCCATTTGGTCACCATGCCTTTGCCTGAAATGAACTCCTCCGTCTTGACCTCAGCAGTCAAATGTTTGGCGAACGACAGATGCTCGGTAGGACTCGCCTGGAAGAACGTAATGGCTCCTGGGCGGCTGGTCGGGGTGCTGAGGCGCTGGTGAACCCATGTCTTCCAGTGGTCCGCGTTGACCTCAGCTAAATGCACATTGGCGTTAGGCAGCCAATTGATATGGAATCCCTCGCCAAGGTACTTCACGATGGACCCGGTCTGTGTGGGGCGGTCGTACCACTGTTGATGTTGCTGCGACGCACCACGGCCTACCGAGGGCAGGAAGCGATTACCGGATTCACGGCAGAAGGCGTACACCACATCGGTCATGTAGCCGGCGTCCACGAACGTCAGTTGTGGTTTCATTGTTTCGCCACCCACAACGCCAACCGGCCAACCCTCCATGACCATCGCGCGGAATTGGCGCAAGGCCACCATCGTGGCTTGTTCGACGCCTAGATCGTCCGAGGCGACCTCGATACGCCCGTAGTCAACGACGTGTCCAAACGGCCCTGGCGACCACGCTACGACAATCCAGTGGTTGAGGTATTTGCCGAGGTCCATGGCAACGGTCAGTGATGTAGAGTTGGTCGGTACAACTCCGCGCGGTACCTCAGCGACGCGACAGGCAAGCTCATGCGTCTCGATTTCCGCATCGGTCCACTTGGTTGGGACCACTGGAAGACACCACACGAACTGGCGTCGCTCGCGTTCAGCGTTATCCTCGTCGGCTGCACGTCTCGCACGCCATTCCTCGGCGGCTATTTCGCTAGTGGCTGAGAACAAGTTGTTGACGGCCGACCAGCGAAAGCCAAGCGTGTCGGTGGCAGGCGGCGGCCCTTCAACGGTGCCATCGACTGTTATTGACTGACCATCATGCACCAAACGACTGGAACGGTTCGCGGCGATTCGTAGAGCGTCGCTCCAGGTTTCATGACAGGCGGGACAACTGAATCTGGCTGTCTGACCGGCTTCCGCCTGCGTCTCAGCTTCCTGCTAGCCCACCAAATGCTCCCGTTCTGGACTCACCCAAGCGTTGCAAAGGGGGCAGGGCAGCACGATGTGACTGCAGGTGCCACGCGTATATTCCTGCCACGTTCGTCCAGTCTCTGTGCTGACCGTGCACTCCATGTAGATGCGGCTGCGATGGCCAAAGGCGCGAGTTCGAGCAATGAGCTGGGATATCTTGTCAGACTCGCGACTGTTGCGGCCAGGCTCGTTCCTGCCATCGGTCTCAGTGATCACGACGACGCGCGATGTGAATGCAGCACGACTCTTGTCACCGCCGCCTCCGGACATGAATTTCAATGTGGCACCGTTGCGAAATTGTAGCGACTGAACCAGACCACCACGACTGCCAGAGCCTTGCTTGGGAAGCTGATCGCGGTACTTGGAACGCTCGATGATCGGCAACAAGTCCTCGCGCCATTTGTCGGTAGCCATGTCCATGTCGGGCAGCCCACAGATGACCGTCTCGCCATACTCAAACAAATGGTAAAGCAGGGGGATCACGAAGCAGGCGATGGTCTTGCCTGACTGCGTTGGTCCGGTAGCCACGAATCGCGAAAACTGGCCGCTGTCGACCTGATCGAACCACAGGCCGGTGTAGGGCTGTCGATGAACACGGAAGCGACTGCCGGCGAACGGACCCGAGGGAAGCACAATTTCATCTTCCGCGAATTGACGCATCGTGCGCAAGCGGCGCGGCTTGGACTGCTCCAAGAACCATCGCAGGTCTTGCAAGGCAGTGCGCTCACTCAGCAGCATCGACGGTAGCCTCGTCGGAGTGGCGATCTGCGTCGTCTGTATGGCGTTCTGCAAAGAACCGTTCAATCTCCGCCTCGGCGTCCGCAATGGCCTCGTACAGCAACTCGGCAGCACCGTCGCGATATTGACGCTGGAGCGATTCGCCCGCTGTACGAATGAGCGTGGCGGTCTTAGCAAGGGACTGACGCACTAGGTCGCGAGGAAGAAGTTCAGTTTCGCGTTCCAATCGCTGAAGCCGAGCCAATAGCGCACGTTCTTCGCGGTAGCGTTCCAGCGCAGGGCTAGCCGGCCCGTTGAGCATGTCATCGTCGTCGCGAGCCAGTTTGTGTTTGTTCTCCGCTAAGAAGTCGTGGAGCGCCAGCACGACCTTGGGGAGCGATACCATGGCACCACCGAAGGGAATGCCGTAACGCGATGCTTGCTCAATGAGAACCTTGGCCTGACGACCCGACATGGCTCGCCAGTGCTTTTGTGGAATCGAATCGTAGTACTGCCAGCGCAGCCGTTCCTCCTTTCCCTTCTCAAATTGCTTGACCGCAGCATCTTCCTCGCGCGACAATTCATCCTTGTTGCCGGCCATAATCTTGCGGTAGGCGCTTGCAAGAATCTCGGATTTTTCAGGCGCTGGAACCTGTGGTTTCACCGGTTTTGGCACGCTTATTTACTTTCCATGAAACGCCTATCGCGTGTAAAAATACCGGGCTCCCACCCCGCCCAAACTACCCAAGTTCAACCGGAAGTACCTATGATACGGGGGGGCTAACTGCCCTTAGTTTATAAAGCGACTACTATGTTTTAATGCCAAACTTCTATCTCAATTCATACGCACCACTGGTCGCCTCAAAAGCGGGACGCGAAGCAAGCGTGGAGTCACACATTCCACCATTCGTTGATGGTTCAATTCGACGCGAGCCTGATCTGGAACACGAATTTCCCGCGATCTCTTGTCTATGTCGTACGGACAAGTTTGCGCCAAGACTTGCTGTCGGCGATTCTGTTGCTTATATGCTTCGCAAGGGAAAGTACGGTACTGGCAGAGCGCAGCGACGCTTAACAGCTCTCTTGCGAGTGATAGCGATTCGCCCTTCACACACTGAGGGTTCAAAGTGGTACATCGAACGAGGGCTGAGTCTGCCGAACAATTGTATGGTCCACGGTAATGCTGCGAAGCCATTCGAACATAGCCATCGACTAGTGCGCACAAGCAATACCCTGGATGCATCACAATCATATAAAGACTGGGATATCGGCTATCGTGCCCGCGCGATGAAGTTTGGCACATTCGTAATATGTCAATCACTATATTGCGACCTCACTTGGAACGCACCCGAAATATTAGACACCCATCTCATTCGTGCCTTTGGGAAAGTGCCCGGCACGCGAAATCCTGGTCGACAGTTCATCGCTCAAGGACAGCGACTTATGGAGGAACTTGTCGTCGATGTGGCACTCGTCGATACGTGATGGCTCAAACGCACAACCACTTCTCATCGCATGTTCTCCTCGCGCGGCTTCATCGGGATGGGCGATTCGCCCGTTCGTTCCAGCACTGCAGCGACCCCAGAGTATCTTTGGAAGCGATCCACTATTACGTCTGCGTACGGTGCGTCGATCTCCATCAAGAATGCATTGCGACCGCAACGCTCTGGGCCAATGAGCGTTGAATCACTGCCTCCGAATAAATCCAGAACGTTCTCACCTGCAACCGACGAGTACTGCATCGCACGCACAGCAAGCTCAGCAGGCTTACCCGTCAAATGTTCTAGTCGTTGAGGCGGGATTTTTTTAACCTGCCACAATTCGGTCACGTTGTTGGGACCGAAGTACTTATGACCAGCGTCTTCCTTCCATCCGTAGAAACAGTTGTGCGTAACGATACCATCAGCGATGTAGTGATGGTCGTGCTCGACTTCCATCGAATAGACCAATCCCGAGTAGTACTGCTGGTCGACGACGTTCACACTACGCCACTCGGTGGAATCGCTACCAAGAGCGCACGGCACCAGCATATCGTCAGCCACCAAGTTGCTTGTGAATACGATGAACGGTTCATCGACCGAAGTGCCATGTACGTTTCGAACGCTCCACAAATGCTCTGGTGTGCACCAAGTCATGCGCTCGCCTGCAGTAACGCAGTGGAGTAGCCCTTCATAGTGACGACTAGTAACTCGCACTGGACTGGCCGAGAGCGACAGTGAGTCGAGGTTAAAACTGATGACCGAGTCGCCATCCACGAGGCTCGATATAGGCACATTGCCATGCGGTGTACTGACCATCGTGTCTGGCGGTTGACACCATTCGTGCGCTCCCATAAAGTCCTTTCGCGTCAAAACGGGGTGTTGCTTATCCCAGATAATGGACTGCGAGAAATATAGCCCGTGGCGCTTGAGCACCGGTGGATAGTTGCCACAGTTCGCATAGCCGCCCCAAATGTAAAAACCACGTCCAGGCAGTAACGCACGCGCGATGTTGCCAAACCACGCGTCGAGCAGTGTGTCGAATGCTTCGTCCGTAACGAAATCATTGGCCAGTGGTCGATCCTTGGCACGTATCTTACGTTGAGGCTTATCGGCAACAGCAGTTCCACCGGCTGGTTTCTTGGCTTTGTTCTTTTGGCTGATGGCGTGCGTGAACGCAGCCATACCTTGGTCGCTGCGAAGTTTTGACGCTGCAGAATCGTTGCTGAATGAACTCAATCCGGCAGCGATCGCGTTCTTGCTGCGAGGCTCAACTTTGACGTTGTTCGGCGGGTCGGTGTTAACGAGATGAATCGGCTGACCACCAAGGAGCCGATCAAGGTCTTCGGGCTTGGACGAGTCTCCGCACAGCAGTCGATGGTTGCCGAGTATCCACAGATCGCCAGGTTGCGTCACTGCTTCATCGGGAGGTAATGGCACTTCATCCGGGTCGCATTCGCCATCGTTCATTTCGCCACCGAGAATGCGTGCTAGTTCTTCCGCGTCGAAGCCAAGCATACCGAGGTCGTAGTTCGCTGCCGTTAGCTCGCTGAGTTCCATGGGAAGCAGGTCCATGTTCCACTCCCCGTCTAGATCGCAGTCGCTCCTTCATGGCGAAAGTTACCGACTCCCCCGACAACAATCACTTGCGCACATGCAAAGTGGGTTCTTCCGGGATTTTGTGAAGTTGCTTCTTTAGTGCTCAGTTGACAACGTTTCGATTAACAGCTAAACTAACCCCAACGGCTAAAGCTCACCCCCGCCATGAGGGGCGGCCGCTCAAATGATATATCAGGTATCGCGAGCGCATCTCTAGGACAGCTACTCCAAGTCCTCATCCAGTCAGTATGCATGGCTGACTATTGTTCCCTAACCCCCCAAGGAGTCGCTCATGGCTACAGTGCACATGAAATCCAAAACGAAAGTTCCCTCATCAACCGGCAAGTTAATCCATATTGAGACATTGTGGAACCTTCAGTCGCGATTCAGACAAGGAGAGCACCTTGCATTTTATGAGGCCATGCATCGCAATTCGAAGAGGATTACATCGCTTATGGAAATGAAGAACATTCCCGCGGATCTCATGGCTGAACTGCAAATGCGCCGGAATTACGACAAGAGATTCCGTGACTTCTTAGAGAGTAAGCTACGCCGGAGACGTTGACTATTGGCCCTCCTATCGCCTCAGCGTTCCAGTTTGGTTAGTACAGCCCTGCTTTCCGAAACCGGTTCAATCCGGACACCGAAAGGAACCGGGCTGTTAACCCGATGGGGTCTGTTAAACAGAGAGCGCGAGAGTTCTGGGGCAAGTCGCACCCGAAATCGCAAACTGGTGCCATCCCGAAATCGCACGTCGGCGCTCTCTGAACTGGCCGGCGCACGCAATCCCAATGAAAACCGCTATAGAAACGCAAAACGCCGAGGCTAAATGCTCTCGGCGTTTTTGTGACCGAGACTGAAAAGACTGCCAATTTCAGCGGGGGAGACACTGCCAGGCGCGTAGGGAGGAATTCCTACTTCAGTTCTTACTTTTCTTGCTACTTGACCAAAAAATGAAATCTAATTTGTC
>JADYZV010000097.1 GCA_020852965.1 Pirellulaceae bacterium
AAACTATCGAGCGTGGTTACTAGCAGTTGCCCGTAGCCAACGGGGAAGACCATGGAAATGGGCCAACCGTCGACGCTGTGCAAGACTTGGCCCCCGTGCTGCACGACGCGGGCCATCATGACCTCTCTCTCCAGGTCAACAAACAGATCGCTTTCAAAGAAATCTGTGGCTGGGTAGTCGGTTTCGATTGTGAATTGGTTGAGCATGACACGCTCGACCTCGACCAGGCTTTGCCTTGGGTTCAGCAAGGGTTGTATCAACTCGCCGGGGACTTGGTCCAGCATGACCCACAAACGTCCTCCGCGCAACATGAACAGCCGCATGGCTTCGATAGCGGCTGGGTCTTGTAGTGCGGCTGGATCGGCGACGACAAAGAGATCCAGCGCGTCCCATTCCATCAACTGCAGCGGAAGTGGCTGCCCATCATAGCTGACCGATTTGCGATCTCGGGTCGAGTCGACGCGGGCCGCAACGACGAAGTCATAACCACTGGGAGTTACCGGTGGAGGCCAATCCCAAGACAGACCTTCCGCTGGAGCAGGTGCGGCTTGCATGGCCATGACTCGTCCTTCGGGCAGCACCGGCAGCGAAAGCGTTTGAGTGGCTGGTTTCCCGTCCCGTTGCAGGATGACCTCGCGCGCTCCGTCGCGAACAACCAGCGTGGCAACTACATCCAATTGCTGGTGGAGTCCGCCCTTGTCGATCTGTTGTGGCAGTTGAATAAAAAGTTTGAACGAACGCTCTTCTCCCGGTTCGAGTCGCACGCTACGGGCAGACTGCAGGTAGGGAAGTTGTTCGACCTTGGCGACCACGGTGCCCGTTAGCGGTTCGGTCCCCGAATTGCCGACACGAGCCATGAGTGTTACCGTATTGCCAGGGACCGCGCGCGTTTGTGGGGTCAGCCCCAAGCCCGAAAAGACAAGGCCCTCCGCTGCATGGATTGGGCAAGCGATGCAGCTCGCAGCGATCAGTTCGGCCACGAGCACGAGTCTGAGAAAGTTCATGAAAATGCGATTTCCGCCACTCAGGTGACAAGAAGTGAAATGTTTGGCCACATTATAGCCATTCACATACCTCGCGTGGCAGCGGCTCTTGCAGGCCGGCTCTCATCCGTACTTTGAGCTTCCCCTCGTTCAACGCCAGAGCCAAAATCAGGCGTTTGCCGCAAGAACCTTATCGATGATCTCGATGGCCGTGTCGATGTGAGCATTGGTGGTGACCGCAGGCGGAGGGAGGAAGCGCACGCGGGCTGGATTGCTTCCCGCAACAAAACTCATCAGTCCGGCGGCGA
This sequence comes from Pirellulaceae bacterium, assembly GCA_020852965.1. Taxonomy (GTDB): domain Bacteria; phylum Planctomycetota; class Planctomycetia; order Pirellulales; family Pirellulaceae; genus Aureliella. The sequence continues at coordinate 1,292 of JADYZV010000097.1, forward strand.
ACAGGGCATGCACCAAGTCGTTGGCCGCTTGGCTGGAACCATCGCCCGGAGTGAGCGCGAGCATCATCCCACAACCATGCGGGCCAGCGATTTTGCCAGGGTATTTGTCCGCCAGTTCCCGCAATCGCTGAGAAAAATAGTCGTGTCGCTGCATGTTCCAACCAGCCGCACCAAAGCAGCCGGTCCGCTCGAGCTCATCCAGCACAACTAAGGCCGCTTCGATCGAAGCGCTCGACGCGGTAAAGGTCTGACTCAGCAGCGGTCCTTTCGGCTTGAGTTCGTCGCGATAGAGCGTTGCACACAGTTGCGTGATCTTGCCGAGCGTCACAATGTCAGCATAGTCATCAAGATTAAAATGCTGAAATGCAAAGGGCTGACTCAAGCGACTGAAGGTTTGCACTTCATCAAAAATGATCAGTACATTGTCCGCTTTGGCGCGCGCAATCAATTTTTTAAAATACTCCTCCGAGCCGGGATAGTAGCCCCCTTCGCCAGCCACCAGCTCCAACCATAACGCCGCATGCTTCCCAGGATAACGCTGCAAGTGTTTCTCCAGGGCTGCCAGCGAACGAGCTTGTGACTGTGGCGAATGTTCAGGATCTTCCGCTGGTATGTAGTCGACGGCCAGCACGGTGGGAATGCCCGTGCGGTAGTGCGGCCGATCGGTCAACTGGGCCATGGCAATCGAACGACCCGCAAAGCAATGATCAAGTGCCAGCACTCGATCCGCTGGAAAACGATGATGAAAGGCGATCTTCAGTGCGTTTTCGTTGGCCATGGCGCCACTGGTCGTGAGCAGGCAATGGGACAAGCCGGCCCCCTGAGCTTGAGCTAATTTTAAAAGACATTCGCAAAGCTCGATGGAAGGAACGTGCTGCTGCAAGTTGCCTTGCATGACCGTGTCCTGCAGTGCGGCTTGCACGCCCGCCTGCAACCAGCGTGGGTGACTGTGTCCCAGCCCGTACACGCCGATACCTGCGATAAAGTCGAGCTTGACGCTGCCGTCGGCCAACTCGACCCACGGACCATTGCCGATACCGCTGCTGAGATAGGGAAAGTAAGGAGCACCACCACGCGCGCTTTCCAGACGCTCGAGCAACTGTTGGAAGCTCGCCTGATGGTCGACTCGCGGCGGGCGTGGACCAGTCAATTCGCTTTGTGCATCGCGCAAGGCAGCCAGCAACAACTGTTCGGCTTGGGCTACGCGCGGATCGTGTTTGAGCTGGTCGGCGGCCAGCCATCCTTCGGTCGGCTTGGGGTCGGTGATGATTGCGCTCTCTATGCTTAGCGTTGAAGCGTTACAAGGTGAATCGGGCAGGTTCGTCGGCAGCGCGCAATGGTTGTCCCCAAAGTTTCCTGTTTAACCGCGCCAGCGCTGCGCGGCTAAGCAGACTAGAGCCTCGGTAGTGTTGAGGTGCTGCCGAAAATATTTTCTCAGCCTTATTTCACAGTGAATCGAATGATGGTCGTCTCGCGAAAGGTCTCACCAGGGTTTAAACGTGTGGTCGGAAAACCAGGCTGATTTGGCGAGTCGGGATAGTGTTGCGTCTCTAGGCATAACGCGCCGTGTTGGCCCCACGGAGCGCCCAAGTGATTGGCCGTATAGAGCTGAACGCCAGGCTGCGTCGTCGACATTTCCATGACACGACCGCTACTCGGATCATGCACCACGGCGCAATTGCGCATAGCACCGGCTGCGCCATCAACCACGTAACAGTGGTCGTAGCCTTTAGTGTCGGGCAGTTGCGAGATGCGCTCACCCAGCGCGTGGGGCTGACGAAAATCGAGTGGCGATCCGTCGACTTTGTTTATGTCTCCAGTCGGAATCAAGGTCTCGTCGACCGCGACATATTGTTCGCACATGAGTTGCAAAACATGCCCCAGCACATCGCCTTGGTTCGCGCCCGACAGATTCCAATAGGCATGGTTGGTCAAGTTGAGTACCGTGGCTGCGTCGGTCTTAGCTTCGAACGTGTAGGCCAGTTCGTTGTCGTTGCTCCACGTATACTCGGCGGTCACGTCGAGGTTGCCTGGAAAGCCCTCCTGGCCATCGGGACTATGAAGTGTAAAGCGTACACCGAC